>JAEUJN010000105.1 GCA_016794595.1 Kineosporiaceae bacterium | reverse complement strand
ATGGTCGGGCGGGACGTCGTCCACCCGGTAGCCGCCGACGCCCCCTGAGCCTCCGGGCCGCTCGTGCCGGTCGGTCAGCCGGCGCACGACGTCCTCGGTCCAGGCCGCGTCATCGTGGGCGATCAGCTCGCCGTGGACGTGCACGGTCAGGTAGTTCCAGGTCGGCACCACCTGGCCGTGCTCGGCGAACGAGGGCATCCACCGCGGCGAGACGTAGTGGTCGGCGCCGTGCACCAGCACCATCGCCTCGCCGAGCACCGGATCACTGCACTGCCGGTTGTTGCGGGCCACGTGGGTCAGCAGCGCACCGTGCTCGCCGACGTCCGGGTCATGGACGAAGGGCAGGAAGGTGGCCACCAGACCGTGGTCGTGGGCAGTGACCAGATCGGCTGCCGGCAGGTGGTCGAGCAGCTCGCGAACCTGCTCGGGTGCCATGGCGAAGTGCTCGGGGACGTACACCCCTCGATGCTCTCACCCGCCCCTCACCTCGTGCTCGATTTGACAAGTATTTCTTTCAAATCGAGACTGCACGGGTGCACGACCTCCAGGTCATCGACGAGCCGGCCACTGCGGTCGCCCTGCTCGACCCCGTCCGGGGCCGGATCCTGGCCGGCCTCAGCGAGCCCGGATCGGCCACCAGCCTCGCCCGCCGGCTGGGACTGACTCGCCAGAAGGTCAACTACCACCTGCGCCAACTCGAGCTGCACGGACTGGTGCGGCTGGTCGAGGAACGTCCGCGGCGAGGGCTGACCGAGCGCGTACTGGTCGCCACGGCGGCCGGGTATGTGGTCTCCCCGGCCGCGCTGGGCCCGAGCGCCGCCGACCCGGCCCGCACGGACCGGCTGTCGGCGCAGTACCTGATCGCGGTGGCCGCCCGCATGATCCGCGAGGTCTCCTCGCTCTCCGCCCGCGCCGAGCAGGCACGCAAGACCCTGCCCACGGTGACCATCGACACCGAGATCCGCTTCGCCTCACCGGGCGACCGGGCGGCCTTCACGGCGGAACTCGCCGCCAGCGTCACCGCGCTGGCCGCCCGCTATCACGACGAGAACACGGACGGCGGGCGCTGGCACCGCCTGATCGTCGCCGCCCACCCCCGGCCGGCAGAACCTGCCGCCACCACTGTCGACATCGACCCCGCTCCCACCGATCCGGATCACGATCCCGACCCCGAGAAGGGCTGACCATGTCCGAGGCCACCCCCGAAGCGACCACTTCCGAAGCGACCACCTCCGAGCCGACCACCCCTGAACCAGGGCGCAGCATCGAACTCGAGGTCGAGGTCCCCGGAACCCCCGAGCAGGTGTGGCGGGCCATCGCCACCGGCCCGGGCATCTCCTCCTGGTACGTGCCGCACACGGTCGAGGAACGCGAGGGCGGGGCCGCGCACGCCTCCTTCGGCCCGGGACCGGAGATGCAGGTCCCCGGCCGGGTGGCGGCTTGGGACCCCCCGCACCGGATCGTGTTCGACGGCGGCGAGGGCGCCGGCGGCCTGGCATTCGAGTGGCTGGTCGAGGCCCGGGACGGCGGCAGCTGCGTCGTCCGGCTGGTCAACAGCGGCTTCGGATCGGGCGAGCCGTGGGACGACCAGTACGACCAGATGCGCGAGGGCTGGCAGCTGTTCCTGTTCAACCTGAAGCTGCACCTGACCCACTTCGCCGGCCAGAGCGCCACCGCGGTGCTGCCGATGGCGATGTGGCCGGGCAGCCGCGAGCAGGTCTGGAACCAGCTGACCACGGCTCTCGGCCTTCCGGCCGATCCCGTTGTGGGGCAACGGGTCACGCTCGGTGCCGGCGATTCCCCGCAGCTGGCCGGCACGGTGCTGCGGGCCGACGGCACCCAGCTGGCCCTGCTGCTCGACCAGCCAGCGCTGGGCACGGCGTTCGTCGCGGCCGAGGGCGCGGGCGAGGGTTGTGGGGTGTCCATCTGGTGCTACCTCTACGGCCCGGACGGCGCGGCCGCCGCCCAGCGCGACGAGCCTCGCTGGTGGGCCTGGCTCGGCGAGCGCGCGTCCGGCAACTGACCCGAAACCGACCGGCCGGCACCGGAT
>JAEUJN010000092.1 GCA_016794595.1 Kineosporiaceae bacterium | reverse complement strand
ACCGCCTTGCCCGGGCCGGACTCGACGAAGGAGTTCATCCCGATGCTGCGGTCAGCCGTGGCGAACAGGCCGCTGAACTGCATCCGCTCGATCTCGAGCCCCGTGGTCAGGTCGACCTCGAGCCCGCGGTCGATGGCCTCCTTGGCGGCCCGCAGGGCGTAGGCGGCACCACCGACGTAGCGCTTCACCAGTGCCAGCGCGGCGGTGTACACCTCGGCGTCCGGGACCACCGCGTCGACCAGGCCGATCGCCAGCGCCTCGTCGGCGTCCACGAACCGGCCCGAGAAGATCAGGTCCTTGGCCTTGGCCGGACCGATCAGCCGGGGCAGCCGCTGGGTGCCGCCGGCCCCCGGGATGATCCCGAGCAGGATCTCGGGCTGGCCGAGCTTGGCGCTCTGCCCGGCCACCCGGAAGTCGGTGCACAGCGACAGTTCGCACCCACCACCCAGGGCGTACCCGGTCACGGCCGAGACGGTGGGCTTGGGGATGGAGGCCACCGCGGTGAAGCAGGCCTGCAACTCCCCCGAGCGGTCGACCATCTCGGTGTAGCTCATGGCCGCCATCTCCTTGACGTCGGCGCCGGCGGCGAAGACCCGCTCACCGCCGTAGACCACCACCGCGGCGACGTCCGGGTGAACGGACGCCGCGTGCGCGGCCGCCCGGATCTCCTCCTGCATGGCGGCGTCCAGGGCGTTCATCTTCGGCCGGTCCAGCCGGATGGTGCCGATCCCGCCGTCCACCTCGAGCCGGACGAACTCGCCCGCGAACCCATCGGAAACGCCCACTGCACCCTCCACTCGACGCCTGCCCCGGGCCGGGAGACCACCCTGCCCGGGCGCGAGCCTAGGCCGTCGCCACCCGGTGCGGCACCGGGCCGGGCGAGGCGCAGGTCACCTCAGGCGCCGGACTGCTGTTCCTCCAGCATCTGGATCAGCGCCCCGTGCCAGCTGGTCACGCCGTCCCGCACCGCCTCCAGCGTGGCGGTGAGCAACGGGCGCAGCTCCATCGCCGGGTGGACGGTCAGGTCGACCGCGATCACCACCCGGTTGTCGAGCAGGGTGACCTTGATCAGGTTCAGCACCGCGGTCATCGCGTTCGCTGCGCGCAGCCGCATCAGCTCGTCCCCCGGGACGGCCTCGTCGATCATCCACTGCGACCACACCCGGATCATCGCCGGGGAGGTCTCGAAACAGCGGATGAACATCGGCTGCCCGGCCACCCGGGTGAGCACGTCGCCGTCCTCGTCGATCTCGGGCCGGAAGCCCTCGGCGCCCAGGGCCTCCACCACCAGGTCGCGCAGGGTGGGCCCCAGGGGCGAGGGAGCCGGGGTGGGTGAGCCGAACGAGGGCAGCGCGGTCGGATCCGTCACGGCCGCGAGCCTAACCTCCGACCGCACGCCGTGAGGTCCGACCGGACGACAGGCAGCGGGACGAGGCGCACTGGGCCGCTGTCGGTGGCGTCGGGCAAACTGCGCCCGTGTCCACCCTGCGATCACGCCCCCATCCGCTCGGTGTGCACCCCCGGGCGGGGGGGATCGACGTGGCGATCTTCGCCCGGCACGCCGACCGGGTCGAGCTCTGCCTGTTCGATCCCGCCGGCAGCGGGTGGTCCGAGCGACGGTTCACCCTGCCCGACCAGACCCACGGGGTCTGGCACGCGCACATCCCGGACGTGCCGGTCGGCCAGCGCTACGGCGTGCGGGTGCACGGCCCCTGGGACCCGAGCCGCGGGCTGTGGCACAACCCCGCCAAGCTGCTGCTCGACCCCTACACCCGGGCCGTGGCCCTGCCCGCGACCGGTCCCTTCCCCGGCCGGCGGCTGGCCATGGTGCCCGAGTTGTTCGGCCACCGGGTGAACAAGGCCCTGACGGGTGACGTCACCGTGCCCGACCGTCGGGACTCGGCTGCCGTGGCCCCCCACGGAGTGGTCGAGGCGCCGACCTTCGACTGGCAGGACGACGCCCCGCCCCAGGTGCCGTGGGCCGACACGGTGATCTACGAGATGCACGTCAAGGGCTTCTCCCGCCGCCTGCCCGGCGTCCCCGAGCACCTGCGCGGCACCTACGCCGGGCTCGCCCACCCGACGGCGATCGCGCACCTGCAGCGGCTGGGCGTGACCGCCGTCGAGTTGCTGCCGATCCACGCCATGGGCGACGAGGACCATCTGGCCCGCGGGGGGCGGGTCAACTACTGGGGCTACAGCACCCTGGCGTTCTTCGCCCCGCACCCCGGCTACGCCGCCAGCCACGATCCCCTCGGGGTGGTGGCCGAGTTCAAGTCGATGGTCAAGGCCCTGCACGCCGCGGGGATCGAGGTCATCCTCGACGTGGTCTACAACCACACCTGTGAGGCCGGAAAGGCCGGCCCCACGCTGTCCTGGCGAGGCCTGGACGCCGCCAGCTACTACCGGATGGACGGCCACGGCGGGTACGTCGACACCACAGGGTGCGGCAACAGCCTGGACTTCGCCGAGCCCCGCGTCGTCCAGCTCACCCTCGACTCGCTGCGGCACTGGGTGAGCGAACTGCACGTCGACGGGTTCCGGTTCGACCTGGCCACCACGCTGGCCCGCGGGCGGGACGGGTACGACCCCGACCACCCGTTCCTGGTCGCGCTGACCACCGACCCGCTGCTGGCGGGGGTCAAACTGATCGCCGAGCCGTGGGACGTCGGCCCGCACGGGTGGCGTACGGGCCAGTTCCCGGCCCCGTTCAGCGAGTGGAACGACCACTTCCGCGACGGCGTCCGCGATTTCTGGCTGCCCGGGGGTGCTCGGGCGGCGGCCGGGGAGCCGTCCGGCGGGGTGCGCGACCTGGCCACCCGGATCGCCGGCTCGGCAGACACCTTCGCCGGGTCGCGCGGCCCGCTGGCCTCGATCAACTTCGTCACCGCGCACGACGGTTTCACGCTGGCCGACCTGACCGCCTACGACCACAAGCACAACGAGGGCAACGGCGAGGGCAACCGCGACGGGTCGGACAACAACCGGTCGTGGAACCACGGGGTCGAGGGCCCGGTGCCGGCCGGTCCGGCGGGCGAGGTGATCGCGGCCGCCCGTCGCCGGACCATCAGGAACCTGCTGGGCACGCTCCTGCTGTCCTCCGGCGTCCCCATGCTGGTGGCCGGGGACGAGTTCGGCCGGACCCAGGACGGCAACAACAACCTGTACTGCCGCGATGACGAGACCGCCTGGCTGGACTGGGAGCTCGACCCCTGGCAGGAGGACCTACTGGCTACCGTCCGGTACCTGCTGCGGCTGCGCCGCGAGCACCCGGTGCTGCGCCAGGACCGGTTCTTCGCCGGCCGGCCCGTGCACCCGGACGGCACCAAGGACCTGGCCTGGTTCGCCGCCGACGGCAGCGAGATGGACCACGACCGCTGGCACGACCAGAGTCAGCGGATCCTGCAGATGTACCTGCACGCCGTCGTCCGGGGGCGCCGGGATCACCACGTCGACTCCTCGCTGCTGGTCATCGTCCAGGGCGAGGCGCACCCGGTCGCCGTCCACCTGCCCGATGCGCCGTGGGCGCAGACCTACGAGCTGGCCTGGGACTCCACGTACGAGAACCCACCCGGGCGACCCCGCGGGCCGCGGCAGATCAGCGTGGTGCCGCGCGCCGTCCTGGACATCCCCGGCCCCTCGATCCGCGTCTACCGCATCCCGCCCCGCACGTAGTCCACCAGCGGCCGGAGGTCATGGCCGCGGGTGGTCCGGCATCGAGGCGGGACGGCGACGCTGCGATGCCCGGGGTCGCGGTTCTCCCTGGCGGAACCGCGAACCCGGGCATCACCCCCCGATGGGGACTACCCTCGAATGCTCCTCGAGAGCACCGACCCCGCGGCATCGAAGACGTAGCCGGGCTTGCTGACCCCGGTCACGGTGAGCGTGTAGGTGCCCCGCGATCCGGAGGTGGTGATGGTCGCCTGCCCGGCGCTGGTCACCCCACTCGCCGTGCGGGTGGTGCGGTTGGGCAGGGTCCAGCGCACGGTGACCGTGGCCCCGTCCACCGGCCTGGCGAACTGGTCCCGGACAGTGACCACCCCGGTGACGGTCAGCCGTGACCCACTGCGGCTGGCCCTCAGGGTCAGGTCGCTGACCCGCACGCTGACCGCCGGTGGTGCGGTCGCGCTGGCCAGGCCCGACCAGGCACTGGGCCCTCCGGAGCCGATGGCCCGGACCCGGTAGTCGTAGGTCACCCCGGGGCTCACCGTGGTGTCCTGGTGAGAGGTGGCCTGGGCCGGAGGCACCAACGGCACCGCGGTCCAGGCGTTCTGCCCGCTGACCGAGCGCTCCAACTCATGGCTGCGGGTCAGCACCGGGTCGCCGTTGGTCCAGGACAGGATGATCGCGGCGTAGGGCTCGCTCGAGGTTGCCGGGTGCGCCACGGCCGTCAGCCCGGTGGGCGCGGCCGGGGGCTGCACCGTCCCGCTCGGGCGAAGCAGGACGGCACCGGAGGCCCCCGTCGTCGTGTTCTGCGCCTGGGTGGTGATCACTCGGCCGTCGTTGATCTCGCCGCCGGTGGAGTTCAGCACCCACCCCGCGGTACGCACGGCCGGATCGAGCAGGTCGGCCACGATGGCGTTCCCGCTCCCCTCCAAGTAGACCGCGGGCGAACCGCCGAGGGTGCTGCCGGTGATCAGGTCGCCCCCGGCGTTGATGCTGCTCGCCGTGGTGTTGCGACTGGTGCCGGTGATGAACAACCACCCCGACCCGGGGGTGTACCGGTAGGCCCGCACCGTGGGCAGGCTGCCGCTGGTGGACTGCACGCCGAGCACCTGACCGGAGCCGTTGATCGCCACGCCACCGACCGGCGGGGTGAGCTGGGCTCCGATGTCAGCCACGGTTCGGGTGGACAGGGTGAAGGTCTGGGTCCCGTCCAGGATCACGCCGTTGTCGTTGATGTCGACCGGCCCCGCAGAGTCCCAGCCGTACGTGGCCAGCAGGCCCTGGGTGCCGGTCGCGTCGGAGTACACCCAGCCGAAGCCGAACGGCGTGCCGAGGATCCCGGCGCGGGCGCCGACGACCTGGCCGGAGTTGTTGACTGCCGTGGCGTACGAGGTCGCCTCGCCGGCCGGCAACGGCAGCAGCTCGGCCGTGTAACCACCACCGGACGGCGTCCAGCGCACCGCACGCCGCCCGGCCAGGGTGGTCTGGGTCGCCACCCCGACGATCACCCCGGAGTCGTTGACGTCGGTCGGGAATGCCCCCGGAAAGCCTGCCGGCACCGGCAAGGCCGTCCAGGCCGCTCCCCCGGTACTGACCAGCGGCACTGCTGCGCCGCTCGTCGGATCCGTCCGCGAACCGACCACCGTGTCGACGTTGTTGATCGCGACCGGCGCACCACTGCCCAGATAGGTCAGGGAGTACTGCGGCAGCGTGGCCGCGCCGGCCTGGGATGTGCTCACCACCCCGGCCAGGCCGATGCTCATCACGGACGCCAACACCACGGACAGGACACGTCTCACGGCACACACACCGACTCTCGGAGGATCTGAAGATTTCCCTGGAGCTTACTGATGTGTCATCAATAGTCCGGGGACGACAGTCCCTGGCCGCCGAATCTGCCACCCTCACCCATGCCCGCCCCACCCCTCCCCAACCACCTCATGCTCCGCAGCCGCCGATCATGCTCCGCTGGTGGGGCCTCGGGCCAACGCCCCAGGGAGCATGAGTAGTCAGCCAGGGAGCATGAGCTGGTTGGGGCGCGGGGATGGGGGCGCGGGGCAGGTCAGGCGTTGGTGACCAGCCCCAGCTCGGCTGGCGAGGCCAGACCCAGACCGGCCGGCAGCACCCGCACCGTGTACCCGAACGGGCCGGTGCGACGCAGCCGCACACTCCCCTCGAAGCAGTGCCGGCCGGCCTCGTAGACCTCGACCGGGCGCAGCACCTCACTCTGGACGTCGATCAGCGAGTCCTCCGGGCTGACCCTGCCGTGCACCAGTTCGACCTGGACGTCGGCCGGCGTCAGCTCGCCGAGGCTGACGAACGCGCGCACCGACACCACGTCCCCGACCTGGGGGGAATCGCTCACCCCGGCCGACTCGACGTGCTCGACCCGCACTCCCGACCAGCCCGCGCGCAGCCGGGCCTTGGCCCGTGCCCGGGACGCCGCGACGTCCGCCGTGGTGGCCGCGGCGGCCCGAGCGGCGGGCAGGTAGAGCTGGTTGACGTAGTCGGTCACCATCCGCGAGGCGATCACCTTCGGGCCGAGCGAACTCAAGGTGTGCCGGACCATCTCCAGCCAGCGCACCGGCAGGCCGCGCTCGTCGCGGTCGTAGAACCGCGGCGCCACCGAGTTCTCGATCAGGTCGTACAGCGCGGTGGCCTCGAGGTCGTCCCGGTGGTCGGGGTCCTCGACCCCGTCGGCGGTCGGGATCGCCCAGCCGTTCTCGCCGTCGAACCACTCGTCCCACCAGCCGTCCAGGATGGACAGGTTCAGGCCACCGTTGAGCGCCGCCTTCATCCCCGAGGTGCCACACGCCTCGAACGGGCGCAGCGGGTTGTTCAGCCACACGTCGCAGCCCGGGTAGAGCGAGGACGCCATCGCGATGTCGTAGTTCGGCAGGAAGACGATCCGATGCCGCACCGCCGGGTCGTCGGCGAACTTGACCACCTGCTGGATCAGCCGCTTGCCCTGGTCGTCGGCCGGGTGGGACTTGCCGGCGATCACCAGCTGCACCGGACGCTGCGGGTGCAGCAGCAGCCGCGCCAGCCGGCCCGGGTCACGCAACATCAGGGTCAGCCGCTTGTAGGTCGGCACCCGACGGGCGAAGCCGATGGTCAGCACGTCGGGGTCGAGTACCCCGTCGACCCAGCCGAGCTCGGCCGGGCTCGCGCCGCGCTTGATCCAGGACGAGCGCACGCGCCGGCGCGCGTCCTCGACCAAGGTGGCGCGCATCGCGCGGCGAGCCGACCAGATGTCCTGGTCGGGGATCTGCTCGACACCCTCGAAGCCGTGGGCCTCCTGGGTGAGCGAGCTGCCGATGTACTTCTCGGCCAGCTCCATCACCCGTCGATCGACCCACGACGGCGCGTGCACCCCGTTGGTGATCGAGGTGATCGGGACCTCGGCGGGGTCGAAGCCCGGCCACAGGCCGTCGAACATCTCGCGGCTGACCACGCCGTGCAGCTGGGAGACCCCGTTGGCGCGCTGCGCCAGCCGCAGGCCCATGACCGCCATGTTGAAGATCGCCGGGTCACCCCCGGCGTAGTCCTCGGCGCCGAGGGCGAGGATGCGATCGACCGGAACCCCCGGCACCGCGTTGTCACCGCCGAAGAAGATGCCGATCTGCTCGCGGCTGAACCGGTCGATCCCCGCGGGCACCGGGGTGTGGGTGGTGAACACGGTGCCTGCTCGCACCTGCTCGAGCGCGGCCTCGAAGCTCAGGCCCTCGCCCACCAGCTCCCGGATGCGCTCCAGGCCGAGGAAGCCGGCGTGGCCCTCGTTGGTGTGGTAGACCTCGGGCGTCGGTGCGCCGGTCACCCGGGAGAAGATCCGCAGGGCCCGGACGCCGCCGATCCCCAGCAACATCTCCTGCTGGAGCCGGTGCTCGCCACCCCCGCCGTAGAGCCGGTCGGTGATCACCCGGGCGGCGTCGTCGTTGGCCTCGACGTTGGAGTCGAGCAGCAGCAGCGGTACCCGGCCGACCTGCGCCCGCCAGATGTGCGCCGACAGCAACCGGCCTCCGGGCAGGCCGATCTCGACCATGCACGGCGTGCCGTCCGCCTCGCGCAGCAGCGCGATGGGCAGCTCGTTCGGGTCGAGCAACGGGTAGGACTCCTGTTGCCAGCCCTCGCGGGACAGCGACTGCTTGAAGTACCCGTGCTGGTAGAGCAGGCCCACCCCGATGATCGGCACGGCCAGGTCGCTGGCCGCCTTCAGGTGGTCACCGGCCAGGATGCCCAGTCCCCCGGAGTACTGCGGGAGCACCGCGGCGATGCCGAACTCGGGGGAGAAGTACGCGATCGCCCGGGGCGCGGAGTCCTGGTCGTCGGCGCCGGACTGCACCGTCTGGTACCAGCGTGGCTCGCTCAGATAGGCCCCCAGATCGGCAGCCGCTGCGTGCACGCGCTCGACGAAGGACGGATCGGCCGCCAGCCGGTCGAGTTCCTCGGGCGAGAGCGACCCGAGCAGTGCCACCGGGTCGTGACGGGTCGACTCCCAGCGGGCGGGGTCGAGCGAGGCGAACAGGTCCTGGGTGGGGGCGTGCCAGGACCAGCGCAGGTTGCTGGCCAGGTCTCCCAGGGCGGCGATCGGCTCGGGCAGGACGGTGCGGACGGTGAACCGGCGAATGGCTCTCACGCGGGTGAGAGTACGACAAGTGACCGACTGACACACCGGCGTAGCAGTAAACGTTTGCATGGCTCCTGGGTGCGTCCACGCGGCGGGGATCACGCCACTGAAAAGGGTTACAGAACCCTCAATTCCCGGTAGGTTTCCGCCGATCGAGTGACTGCAGCCACCGCCGGGCGCACCACCGTCCCAACCGGGAGAAGACCCTCCCGAATCGGGCAGGACTCTGGTGTGTTTGAGGTGATGCGTCCGATCGGATCGGTGATGAGGTGGGGTCATGACACAGGCCGGCCAGCGGAATCTCGATGACAGCGCGACAGCGGACAGTGAGGTTCACTCGATCAGCCCTGTGCCCACGGCAGCGGACCTGTCCGAGACGTCCGGCTCCTCCGCGGCTCACCGTGATCGCCAGCCCTCGCCGGCCCGGCTCGAGCCGTTCCACGGGCCGCATGCTCCGCGTGTCGGGCGGATCCCTGTGCTGAACGTCGGCCCGGTCGTGGACGCCGGACGGTGGCCGGCCAAGGCCGTCGTCGGCGAGCACGTCCCGTTCACCGCCACCGTCTTCCGCGAGGGCCACGATGCGGTCGCCGCCACCGCGATCCTGACCGACCCGGACGGCGCCGAGTTCGCCCGCGCCCGGCTGCACTCCCTGGGCCCGGGCCTGGATCGCTTCGGCGCCGAACTGGCCCCCGACCGCGAGGGCGCGTGGAGCTTTCGGATCGAGGGCTGGAGCGACCCGTACGGGACGTGGGAACACGCTGCCACGGTCAAGATCGCCGCGGGGGTGGACGTCGACCTGATGCTCGAGGAGGGCGCCGTGATGCTCGAGCGCGCCCGCGCGAACGCGGCCGCCTCCGGCGCCGCGCCGCACGACCTCCAGGTGATCGAGGACGCCGTGCACGCCCTGCGCGACGGTGGCCGGCCCGCGCCGGCCCGGTTGGCCGCGGGGCTGTCCCCCGAGCTGCACGCCGTCCTCGACCGCCACCCGCTGCGCGAGCTGATCAGCGCCTCGCCCACCTATCCGCTGACCGTGCAGCGCAAGCGCGCGCTGTTCAGCGCCTGGTACGAGATGTTCCCGCGGTCCGAGGGCGCCCACCAGGTGATCGGGGACGACGGGAGGCCGCACTGGGTCTCCGGCACCTTCCGCCAGGCCGCCGAGCGGCTGCCCGCCATCGCGGCCATGGGCTTCGACATCGTCTACCTGCCGCCGATCCACCCGGTGGGCCGGATCAACCGCAAGGGCCCGAACAACACCCTCACTCCCGGCCCCTTCGACCCCGGCTCGCCCTGGGCGATCGGCGCCGACGAGGGCGGCCACGACACGGTGCACCCCGACCTGGGAACCCTGGAGGACTTCGACGCCTTCGTCGCCCGGGCCCGCGAGCTGGGCCTCGAGGTGGCGATCGACCTGGCCCTGCAGTGCGCCCCCGATCACCCCTGGGCACGCGAGCACCCGCAGTGGTTCACCACCCGGGCCGACGGTTCGATCGCCTACGCCGAGAACCCGCCCAAGAAGTACCAGGACATCTACCCGATGAACTTCGACAACGACCCCGAGGGGTTGTACGCCGAGGTGCTGCGGGTGTGCGAGCTGTGGATCGCCCACGGGGTGACGGTGTTCCGGGTGGACAACCCCCACACCAAGCCGGTCGAGTTCTGGGAGTGGCTGATCGGGCGGGTCAACGACGCCCATCCCGAGGTGCTGTTCCTGGCCGAGGCCTTCACCCGCCCGCCGATGATGCACACCCTGGGCAAGATCGGATTCCACCAGTCCTACACGTACTTCACCTGGCGCACCGGCAAGGCCGAGATCACCGAGTACCTGACCGAGTTGTCCGGAGAGGCCGCCAACTACATGCGCCCGAACTTCTGGCCCAACACCCCGGACATCCTGCACGAGTTCCTCCAGTACGGCGGGCCCGTGGCGTTCAAGCTGCGTGCCGTCCTGGCCACCACCGCCTCTCCGTGCTGGGGCATGTACTCCGGCTACGAGCTGTGCGAGCACGTCGCCGTCCGGCACGGCAGCGAGGAGTACCTGGACAGCGAGAAGTACCAGTACCGTCCCCGCGACTGGGCCTCCTACGAGCAGGGCGGGCCGAACGAGCACCGCTCGATCGCGCCCTACATCGCCCGGCTCAACCAGATCCGCCGCGAGCACCCGGCGCTGCACACCCTGCGCAACATCGACTTCCACCGGGTCGACGACGACCAGGTGATCTGCTACTCCCGCCGCCTGGACGCCGCGCACTCCCCCACCGGCAGCGAGGACAGCCTGATCGTCGTGATCAACCTCGACCCGCACGGCACCCGGGAGACGGTGGTCCACCTCGACATGCCGGCCCTCGGGATGCCTTGGCACGATCAGTTCACGGTGCACGATCTGATCACGGACGAGACCTTCCGCTGGGCCGAGCACAATTACCTCCGGCTCGACCCGCACCATCAGCCGGCACACATCCTGTTGGTCCGCCGAGTTCCCTGATCCGAGAACCACTCCAGCACCACTGACCGGCGAGCGCAGTACCGACCCGTCCACCCACCGGCACCACCGCGAGGAAGAACTGCGATGAGGCGTTCCCCGATGCGTCCACCGACGCCTGCCACGACGCGAGCCCTGATCGGCGGCCGGCGGTGAAGGGCCTGGACCTGCCCGGACCCGGGCTGCGCAACGACCCGAACTGGTACCGCAAGGCCGTGTTCTACGAGGTGCTGGTGCGCGCCTTCAGCGATTCCAAGGGGTCGGGCTCGGGCGACTTCAACGGGCTGATGTCCAAGCTGGACTACATCCAGTGGCTCGGGGTGGACGTCATCTGGCTGCCGCCGTTCTATGCCTCGCCGCTGCGCGACGGCGGCTACGACATCAGCGACTACAACGCCGTCCTGCCCGAGTACGGCACGCTGCCGGACTTCGCCGAGTTCGTCACCCAGGCCCACGCGCGCGGGCTGCGGGTGATCACCGACCTGGCGTTCAACCACACCAGCGACGCCCACCCGTGGTTCCAGGCCAGCCGCTCCGACCCCGAGGGCCCCTACGGCGACTTCTACGTCTGGAGCGACGACGACACCCGCTATGCGGACGCGCGGATCATCTTCGTCGACACCGAGACCAGCAACTGGACCTTCGACCCGGTCCGCCGCCAGTACTTCTGGCACCGTTTCTTCAGCCACCAGCCCGACCTGAACTTCGAGAACCCCAAGGTCCAGGAGGCCATGCTGGACGTCGTCCGGTTCTGGCTGGACATGGGCATCGACGGCATCCGGCTGGACGCGATCCCCTACCTGTTCGAGGCCGAGGGAACCAACTGCGAGAACCTGCCGACCACCCACGACTTCATCCGCCGGGTGCGGCGGATGGTCGATGCGGACTATCCGGGCCGCATCCTGCTGGCCGAGGCCAACCAATGGCCCAAGGACGTCGTGGCCTACTTCGGCAGCGAGAACGAACCCGAGTGCCACATGGCCTTCCACTTTCCCGTCATGCCGCGGATCTACTACGCACTGCGGGAGGAGAAGGCCGGACCGATCATCGACATCATGCGCGAGACCCCGGACATCCCGTACGGGGCGCAGTGGGGCACGTTCCTGCGCAACCACGACGAACTCACGCTCGAGATGGTCACCACCGAGGAACGCGCGGCGATGTACGGCTGGTACGCCCCCGACTCGCGCATGCGCGCCAACATCGGCATCCGGCGGCGGCTGTCCACCCTGCTGGACAACAACCGGGCCGAGATCGAGCTGATCAACGCCCTGCTGCTGTCCCTGCCGGGCAGCCCGTACCTGTACTACGGCGACGAGATCGGCATGGGCGACAACATCTGGTTGCCCGACCGGGACGCCGTCCGCACGCCGATGCAGTGGACCCCGGACCGTAACTCGGGCTTCTCCACCGCTGACCCCGGCAAGCTCTACCTGCCGGTGGTGCAGTCGCTGAACAACCACTATGCGGCGGTCAACGTCGAGGCCCAGATGGCGTCGTCCTCGTCCCTGTTGCACTGGACCCGCGCGATGCTGGCCGTGCGCCGGCGGCACCCGGTGTTCGGCCTGGGCCGGTTCATCGCCCTCGACTGCGACAACCCGCACATCCTGGCCTTCCTGCGGGTACTCGCCGAGCACGAGGCCCCGGGCGAGGAACCCGAGACCGTGCTCTGCGTGAACAACGTGTCCTCGGCCCCGCAGGCCACCCGGATCTCGCTGCCCGAGCACCCCGGCCACCAGCTGGCAGACCTGTTCGGCGGCAACGGTTTCCCGTCGGTCGGCGCGGACGGCGAGGTGACGGTCACGCTGGGTTCGCGGGACTTCTTCTGGCTGAGGGTGTCCCCGGCGCCGGCCGATCCTGCGGCCGCGGTACCGGAGGACGGCGAGGCGGAGCGGGCCCCCGGCAAGTTGCTCGGGCTGCGCCGGCGGAACTGAGCCCGCCGGTGGACCATTCCCCCGATTCTCCCGCTGCTCCCGCAGCCCCCGCCGACGCCGGTGGGCCCCCGTCGGCGAGTCCCGTCGACGGCCGGGTGCCCACCCTGGTCGACCTGCTCGCCGGGTGGATGCCGCGGCAACGGTGGTTCGCGGCCAAGGGTGCCGATCTGTCCGGCGGGGTCCACCTGGTGGGGCGGATCGACCTGCCCGCCACGGAGCCGGGAGTGCGGGTGGGGGTGTACCTGGCGCGCTGGGCCGGCTCGCTCTACCAGGTGCCGTTGACCCACCGGCCCGAACCGGTCGAGGCGCTCGCCGGCGCGCTGATCGGGGTCTGTGACGGCGCATGGGTCTACGACGGTCCGCACGACGGCGCCTTCGTGCACGCTCTGGTGGCGTTGGTGCGCGAGCAGCGCTCCGCAGGCCCGGCCGAGGGACGGCCCGCCTGCGCGCTGCGCGGCGTCCGCCCCTCGGGCGGTCACCCGATCCCCCGGGGCGGCACGTTCGCGGTGCTGCGCGGCGAGCAGTCCAACACCTCCGTCGTGCTGGACGCCGCCGGCTCGGAGCCGGTGATCCTCAAGCTGTTCCGGGTGGTCCACCCGGGCGAGAACCCGGACGTCGTGGTGCAGGCCGCGCTCGCCGCGGCCGGGTGCACCCGGGTTCCGCAGCCCGCGGGATGGGTCGAGGGCACCTGGCCCACCGACGAGCCCACCGACCGGCCCGACGAACCCGGAGACCGGCCCACCGGCGAACCCGGAGACCGGCCCGAGATCTCCCGGCAGCACGGTCACCTGGCCTTCGTCTGCGAGTTCCTGGCCGGCAGCCGGGACGGGTGGAGCCTGGCCACCGAGGCGGTCGCTGCGGGCCGCGACTTCAGCGAGCCGGCGCGTGCCCTGGGCCGGGTCAGCGCCGAGGTCCACGCGGCGATGGCCGCCGCCCTGCCCTCACGGCCAGCGAGCGCCGAGTCCCTGGCCCGGCTGGCCGCCGACCTGCGGCACCGGCTGGACTGGGCGCTGGCCCAGGTGCCCGAGCTCGCCCGCACCCCGGGGCTGGCCGCGGCCGCTCACCGGGTGCTGGAGCTCCTCGACCGGCCCGGCTCCGGCGGGCCAGGCTCCGGCGGGCCGGGCTCTGTCGGGGCGGCTGTCGGTGCGCTGCCCGCCGGGGCTCGCCTGCAACAGATCCACGGTGACTACCACCTGGGCCAGGTGCTGCACACCCCGGACCGCGGCTGGGTGGTACTCGACTTCGAGGGCGAACCACTGCGCCCGATGGCCGAGCGGACGGTACCCGACCTGGCCCTGCGCGACGTCGCCGGGATGGTCCGCTCCTTCGACTACGCCGCCGGCCACGCCGAGCTGACCGCTCGTCCGGGCGAGCCCGACGCGGCACCTGACCACCTGACCCCCACCGAGTGGGCGCGCCGGGCGCGCGCGGCCTACCTGGCCGGGTACGCCGACGGCGGGGGCGCCGATCCCGTGGCCTCGAGCGCGCTCCTGGGTGCCCTCGAGCTCGACAAGGCGCTGTACGAGGTGGTCTACGAGACGCGTAATCGTCCCTCGTGGGCGCCCATCCCGCTGCGGGCCGTCCGCCGGATCACGAGCCACGGGCCAAACGACTGAGAGTTACATGCTTGCGACTCTACGTATTCGGGTCGTAGAGTCGACGTTGCGTCGAGGCACCGAACACCTTGTCGGACAAGCTCTTTGGCGGGCCACGGCCCGCCGGGGGCGCCGGCTGACCGGTGTCGGTGCTCTTCCGGCCCTCGAGGGCCACGGCCCGCGGGAGGTTGTCATGCGCCCGGTGAGGCCGCCCACGTCCCACCCGGTACCGCGGTTGCTGTCCACGGTGGGGAGCACCCAGCCGTCCACCCAGCCGTCCGCCCGGGTGCACGCCCAGGGGACGACCCCGACGATCGTCGTCGAGCCGGACGTCGATCCCTGCCCGACCGGCGCCCCGGACGGCACCCCGGCCCGCGAGGTGCGCATCCTGATGATCGCGGTGGGCGATCAGCTGGCCACCGCCGGACGGTCCGCGCACACCCTCGGGATCGCCGAACACCTCGCCCGCACGGCGGCCGAGGTCCGGTTGGTCACCGGGTGGAGCCGGCCGGGGACGCCTCGTCCGTGGCTGTCGAGATCGGCCCGTCCCGGTGCGTTCCCGGCCCGCGCGCCGGCGGCAGCCCCCGGCCAGGGAGCGCCCGCCGTGGTCTCGGTCGATCACCTGCTCGCCCGTCCGGACGGCGCCCAGCCCAGCCCCGTCAGCCGGGCGATCCTGGAGGCCAACCGCCTGGTCGCCGCCCTGAACCAGCCGGGCAGGCGCCCGGATCTGGTGATCGCCACCCTTCCCGGCCTCGGCGGCGCGGTCGCCGCCGTCCGCCTGGCCCCCCGGCACCGGGTGCCGCTGATCGTGATCGCGCACGACCTGCTCGCCGCCTCCAGCGGCCGGGCCTCCCTGGGTGCCCCGATCGAGGCGCACGTGCTGCTCAATGCCGATGGGGTGGCGATCACCGGCGAGCACCTCCGGGCACCCCTGACGGCCTACGGCGTGCCGGACGAGCGAGTCCGCCTCGCGCCGTCCTGGACCCGCGCCCATCGCTGCCCCTCCACCCCCGAGCAGGCCCGCCGGGCCCTGCGGCTGCCGGCCGACGCCCTGGTCGTGGCCTGCGTCGACGAGCGTGGCGAGCAGCACCTGCCCCCGGTGCTGCAGGCCGCGGCGCTGCTGCACGCGCAGGGTCGCGACGTCCGCGTCCTGGTCATCGGGGAGCGCGGCACCGGGACCCGCCCCCGGCGCCTGCGCCGCGGCGACGTCCGGTGGCTGGGACGGTTGGACCCCCAGGGCACCGCGGCGGCACTGTGCGCGGCCGACCTGGTGGTGATCAGTGAACCGGCCGCCGGCCAGGGCGCCGCAGACATCAGCGACGTCCCGGGACTGCTCGCGGACCATTACGCCGCGGCGCGCCCGCTGATCGCGGCCGCCGACCGGCACGGATCGCTCGCCCGGGCGGTGGCCCGCGGGGCGGGTGCCGGCATCGTGGTCCCGGCCGGGGATGCGGTCGAGTTGGCGGCCGCGGTGGCCCGGCTGGGCGATCACCCGGACCTGCGCGCCGTGATGGGCGAGCGGGCCGCGCAGTGCGCTCGGCAGGCGCCCGGGCACCGCGAGGCCATGGAGGCGATGGAGGCGCTGGTCGCTCGAGCTACCTCAACTTGGTAACTTTCCGCGTTCACATTGATTCGTTGCGTGATCGACAGTAGGGTCACCTCGATCCAAGTGTTACGCAATGCATCATTCCATGAACTCTCCGCAATCATCCGTGCGATGAAGCGGCGGCGGTGGGGGACACCGGTCGGGACGGCCTCGTGACAGGTGCGCCCCGCCGTCGCCGAGCGGGGGTTCCCGGCCAGCAGGAGATGTCGGGTGCGCATACTCCACGTGGTCTCGCTCGTCGATGACCAGATGGGTAGTGGCGGTCCACTCACCGTCGCGCTGAACCAGTGCGCCGAGTTGCGCCGTCGCGGCCACGACGCGCGCCTGGTCGCGGCCTGGCGCGGCTCCGGCGAGCCGCCGCAGACTCTGGACGGCGTGCCCGCTCACCTGTTCCGGGTGGGCGGCCGCCCGGGCAGCTCACTGGGCGCGCGGATCTCCCCCCGGATGACCGGCTGGCTGCGCCGCACCCTCCCCCTGGTCGACCTGGTCCACGTCCACGGCGGCCGCGAGGCGCTGCCCCTGCTGGCTGCCGCCCAGATCGACCGGGCCGGGGTGCCGTACGTCATCCAGACCCATGGCCGGCTGCTGCCCGCCGAGGGCGGCTGGCAACGGCTCGCCGACCAGGCGCTGATCGTGCCGGTGTTGCGGTCAGCGGCTCACCGCCTGGCGATCGACCCGGGCGAGCGCACGGTGATCTCTCGGCTGGTCGGTCACGACGAGGGGCTCGAGGTGATCGGGGACGGCGTGTGGCTGGGCGCCCCCCAAGCCGGCACCCAGGCCGGCACCCGGGCTGACCCCGAGCCACCCGCCGTCCCCGAGCGCCCGCTCGATGTGGTCACCGTGGCCCGGCTGCACCCGTCCAAGCAGGTACTCGCCTTCGCCGAGGCCGCGGTGGCGGCGCTCGAACTCGGCCTGGACGCCACCTTCAGCGTCATCGGCCCGGACGACGGCGACCTCGCCGCGCTGCACCGCCTGATCGCCACCCACGACCACCTCGACGGGCGGCTGCGCTACGAGGGAGCGCTCGGCCATCCGGAGTTGCTCGAACGGCTGGCTCGGGCGGACCTGTTCGTCCTGCCGGCCATGGACGGGTGCCGCTCGATGGTGCTGCTGGAGGCGCTGGCCGCCGGCCTGGCCTGCATCTGCACGGACGACACCCGGCATGCGCTGACCCTGCGCGCACACCAGGCCGCCCTGGTCACCCGGTCCTCGGGCTCGGCGATCGCCCAGGCCGTGGTGCGGCTGGCCGACGACCCGGCCCTGCGCGCACGTTTCGCCCGCCAGGCCCGGCAGACCGCGGCCGAGCTGTTCGACGTGGGCGCCGTCGTCGACCAGCTGCTGACGATCTACCGGCACGTGCTCGAGCAGGTACTGCACGGCGAGGACGACGGCCCACGCCTGGGCGAGCTGGGCCCGGACCGCCTCGGTGCGCAGGACTCCCCCGAGAACCACCCGGCCGGCCCCCGAGCAGGACAGCGACCGGTGTCGCGCGTGATCGATCTGGCCGCGCCGCGCCGTCCGCTCGATGCCCAGCTGGACGACGACCGGCCCCTCCCGCACCCACCCGCCGAGGAGCACCTCGCCGAGGGCCGGCCCGCAGCCGGCCGCGTGACCGGCCCCGAGGTCGACCAGACCTCGAGCGGTTCCCCCGAGGAGCCCGAGCTCCTGGCCGAGCGGCTGCTCTGGGTGGCCACCACGGCGACCGCGCACCGGATGGCGTTGTGGCGCGAGGTGGCCGGCCGTACCGACCTGACGGTGGCGGTGCTGGCCGGCAGCCACACCACGTGGCGCCTGGTGCTGAACAGCGAGGACGAACCGTTCCACGTCGTCCGGTTGCGCGCCCGGTCGACGATCACCCCGCACGGGGTGCGCATCTACGAGCCGACCCGGGCGCTGCGCGACCTGATCCGCACCCGGCCGGACGCCGTGGTGCTCGACGGGTGGGAGTCGCCGGCCTTCCACGCCGCCGCCCGCTGGGCGCGCCGGGAGGAGATCCCGGTGATCGCCGCCTACCAGGTCCCGGGGACGGCGGGTGGCCCGGTCGATCTGAGCGCCGAGACCCTGCAACGCACCCTCCTGCGTCAGGCGGACGCGGTGCTGGCAGCGGGGACGGCCTCGCTCGAGGCGGCCGTGCGGCTCGGCGTCCCCCGCGACCGGGTTGCCCTGGCGACCGACCCGTCGCGCACCGCGCGGGCGGCCCGCTCGGCGAGCTCGTCCGAGGTGGTGGACGTGCGCGACGGCCACCGGTTCGCCTTCGTCGGACCGCTGGTGACCCCCACCAATCCGGCCGGGGTGATCCGCGCCTTCCACCTGGGTCGGGGGCTCGGGGACGTGCTGACCATCGCCGGGGACGGGCCGCTGCTCGAGGATCTGGTCAGGCTCTCGGCCGAGCTGGGCATCGGCGACAGCGTGATCTTCCTTCCCGGGGAGCAGGAGCTGCGCTCCCAGGTCCTGGAGGAGGCGCACACCGTGGTGGTTCCGAGCACCGACGAGGTCTGGGCGCCGATCGTGCACGAGGCCCTCGATCGCGGACGGCACGTGGTGGTGAGCACCGCCTGTGCGGTGGCCGGGTCCCTCGGTTCACGGCCCACGGTGTTCGTCTGCGAGCCCGAGCCGACCGCGCTGGCCCGGGCGATGATGAGCAGCCGGCAACACTGGGGCCTGGTGGCCGCAGCCACTCCCACGGCACCGCCGCGGTCGGTCACCCTGCCGGCGGCCCCGCTGCTGGTCCGGGCCGGCGAACGCGCCCGGGAGCAGCGCGGCTGATCACGGCGCCAGACTGATCAGTTGCCAGTCAGTTGCCGGACTGATCAGCTTCCGGACTGATCAGCTTCCGGGCAGGTCAGTCGCCGGTCAGGTCAGTCGCCGGCGGAGGCCTCGGCGGGCGTGGGCGTCGACTCGGCGGCAGGAGCGGCCGATGGGCTCTCGGGCACCGACGGCGGCGCGGGCTCGGAGGACGACGGGCTGCTGGAGGGCGGGTCGGACGGCGGGGAGCTGGACGCGGAGCTGCTGCTCGGCACCGGTGCCTGGCTCGAACTCGAGGTCGGCTGGGTGGGCTGACTGGTCGGCGCCGCGTGGGTGTGCCCGGGGGAGCTGCCGGACTGGGTGGGCGGGGTCGTGGTGGTCCCGGTGGCGTGGGTGTGCCCGGGGACGCTGGTCTGACCGGCCTGCGTGGTGCCCGCGGCCTGAGTGAGGCCATCGGTGGCCGAGGACGATCCCTGGTGGGCGGTGGTCGAGGGCACCTCGGACCCGGCGGTCGTCGCGGTGACCACTGCGCTCGACGGGCGTGCCGTCCCGGGTCCCCCGTTCTCGCCCTGGGAGGGGCTGGTCACCGCGATGGCCTGGGCAGCGGAGAGCGGGATCGTGCCGCCACGTTCGGTGCTGACCGCCGCACCCATCACGGAGGCGGCCGGTGCGGGGTAGAGCTCGGCATCGGACTGCGGGAACACCTGCGGGGCGGCCACGGCGGCCCCGAGCTCGAGCGTGCTCACCGCCGGGGTCTCCTCGGCGAACCAGGTGTGAACGGCGATCTGCCAGCCACCGACCAGCAGGGCCGGGGCCACGACCGAACCGATGAGCGCCCGGCGACGCCGGTGCTCCTCCCGCTGGTTCATGCGTACGGTGGTGCGCTGGCCGGCACCGACGTACAGGTCCATTGACTGGTCCCCTCGTAGGTCACGTCGCTGCGACGCTACGCCACCGCCGGTACCCCAGACAACGTAAAGTCCTCTTATCTCTTCACTCACAGTGATGATCGCAGGCCAGGGCACCGCCGGATCACCGGTCTGTGGCAACGGCCACGCGCGTCACCTCAGGTCGCGGACCACCGAGGACGGCACGGACAGGCACCCTGCGGCGCGGCCGACCACCCGCAGCCCGGCCCGGTCGCCCCGGGCGTAGCCGTCCGGGGCGGTCGGCAGCAGGGTCGGGTAGAGCAACTGGCGACGATCGTCGACGTGGTCCAGCCCGATGGCGTGCGCCAGCTCGTGCAGGATCACGTTGCCCTGCGTGGCTCCGGGACCGAACCCCGGCCTCATGCTCCCCAGCCCGGCCGAGTCCAGCACCACCCAGCCGCGGGCGATGGCCGCGCCGCCGACCCGCCGTCCGGACGGGGTGGTGGTCGTCCACTGCCAATAGCGGTACCCGCCGTAGCCGAGCACGCCCTTGCCGATCGTGAAGTCGGTCGAGGACGGTGTGGTCACCGCGATCATCAACTCGGCGTCCTGCCCGGCGATGGTGGTGCTGCGCGGCACGGTGCGCGTCGTCCCCACGAAGGAGAACCTCAGGCCGCTCGCGGTCCCCAACCGGGTGACGGCCGCCCGGACCTGGGCGAGCATCGCCGGACGCCGCCTCAGCGGCACCGCGGACACGTTGACCCGGTAGGTGATCACCTGGCAGGGATTCCACCGCAGGACCACCCGGCGTCCGTCGGACAGCTTCGCGGTCGAGACGGCGTATCCCCGGCCGGTGGCGGCAGCCGCTGTCCCGGGAGCCAGCAGTCCGGTGGCCAGGGCGACCACGATGGCCAGCGCCGAGGCCCAGAGTCGACGTCGTCCGCGGAAGGGCACCGGGTCACTCTACGGGCGCCCGGGCCCGCCTCGGCGAACGCCGTCCCGGCGAGCGGATCCTCCGAGCGGGAAAGCGGTCATCGACCACGAGATGCGGGGCACGCCACCGAGGTGACGTGCCCCGCTTCTGCACCGGCTCGCGTGGCGTCCGCGAGCGAACGCCTTCTCCCCCAGACATATCGAGCCGACACAGCTCCCCACAGTGGGAACTGCCGCCGTCGGATACGTGGGCCGGTCACCGACGCGGCAGCCCCACCGGTGATCGTCTCCCTCCCTCCAGGGATCGGATCACCGGGCTTGCCAGAGGGCAGACGAAGAAACTCGCCCCTCCCCCTCCGTTTCGC
>JAEUJN010000079.1 GCA_016794595.1 Kineosporiaceae bacterium | reverse complement strand
TCGATGTGGGCGATGATGCAGAAGTTCCGGATCATCTCCGGCGGGGTCGCGGACGGCGTCAGGGCCGTTCGGGCCATCGGGGACACGCAGGACCTCTCCGGGAGCATCGGGGACCCCCTCATCCTCCCACGCCCCCCACCCCAACCCGCTCATGCTCCGCAGCTGACCAGCCATGCTCCGCCGGTGACGCCGAAATGCCCCATACCGCCCACGCCGAGCGACACCTGCGGAGCATCGCCAGGTTGTCGTCGTGGGTGCGCCTGCCAGGGCCAGGGCCGGTTACCGATCCAGCGGCCAGAAGGCGCCACTGAGCTGGACGACGCCCGGCCCGTACCGCTCGTCGAGACGGCTCTGCTCCTCGATCGTGGCCACCCTGACCACGACCTCGACCCGGGCGGCGGTCTCGTCCAGGCTGGCGCCGATCAACCCCTGACCCTCCAGCTCCTCGACCACCTCGGTCTGCACCTGCTGCAGGTCGGTGTACGCCCGGGCAGCACGGGTGATGCACAGCGAGCCACCCCAGACCTCGCGCACCCGCTGCTCAGCCGTGACCTCGTCGCCGACCACGGCCACGGTGAGCACGACCCCTGAGACATCCGATTCCCTGCCGGCCTCGACCTCGGGTGGTGAGCCGCGGTGATCGATCCACACCCCGGCGAACCCGGGCAGGGCCCGAGCCGCGCTGACGGCCCGGTCGAGGTCGCGTTGCCCGGCCCGTGAGCTGTCGACGACCACCCATCCCCCGGATGGCTGCACGCAGGGCGTGTCGAACCGATCTCCGGGATCGGACGGGCCTGCCGGGTCGGAACGGCTGCCGGCGGGGGCCGCCGGCTCGGTCAGGGTGAACACGGTGCCGTCGAACCGTCCGACCAGCACGAACTCCCCCCAACGCACGCCGGAGGCCTGCTCCTGGGACTCGCGCGGGATGGCAGCCCAGTCCCAGCCCTCGATCGGCGGGCCCGCGCACTGCGGCGGCAGCGAGGTGGCCACGGCCGAGCACAGGGCCGGCCGCCCGGCGTCCCCGGCCCCGTTCTGGAGAACGGTCGCCCCCACCCGGAAGCGGCCGGTGTAGTCGCGGGGAACCAGCCCCCGCTCCCACCCCACGGACGGCGTGCGTCCCGCCACGGAACCGGCGACCGAACCGGTCGGGGAACCGGCCGGCGTGCCGGCCCCGACCGTGCGCGTCTCGACGACCGAGCACCCGGCCGCCCCCAGCCCGATCACCAGCGCCCCCACCACCCACCCCACCCGAACCGGGCGAGCCTCCCTCGAGCGACCTCTCATGGCACCGAGGATGCCCGACCTCGTCTCAGCGGCGTACCGGGTCCGCCTCGAGGTCGGCGCCGGCCACCAGGTGTCCCCCACGCAGCACCAGCCGGACCCGATCCAGGTTCAGCAGAGCCGCCGGCTCGGCCAGCACGTCGGCGTCCAGCACCACCAGGTCGGCCCGCATCCCGCGTGCCACCGCGCCCAGCTCGCCGTCCAGCCCCAACGCCACGGCACTGCCGGACGTCGCGGCCGCCAGCGCGGCGGCCGGGCTCATCCCGTGCTCGACCAGGCGCACCAGCTCCACCGCCGCCCGGTCGACGTCCGGGCCGTCGGCGCCCATCGCGATCCTCACCCCGGCGGCGACGGCGGCCTGCAGGGTGCGGTGGGCGGCGTCCAGGTTGGCCTTGCCCTGCTCGATCAGTTCGGGCGTCCACTCGCCGTCCTCGGCCACCTTGTGCAAGAACTCCAGGGTGGGCACCAGCACCTGGCCCCGCTCGGCCATCGCGTCGAGCAGATCGGGCCGGCTGTGCAGGAACATGCCGTGCTCGATGGTGTCCACGCCGCACTCGACCGCCAGCTCGGTGCCCGGCATGCCCTCGCAGTGCGCCGCGGTCCGCAGCCCGAGCCGGTGCGCCTCCTCGACGAAGGCCTCGACCTCGGCGCGCACCACCTGCGCCGGGTGCGGGTCCTCCAGTTCCACCGATCGCGCACCGGTGGTCATGATCTTGACGAAGTCCGCCCCGCGGCGATGCTGGGCGCGCACCGCCGCGCGCACGGCGTCCGGCCCGTCGGCCTCGGCGTACATCCCGGCGAAGAACCGGCCACCGGGCGAGGTGGCCGCCACGATCCGGCCGCAGGCCAGCAGCCGGGGACCGGTCAAGGCGCCGTAGCGCATCGCCTGCCGGGCCTCGAGCACCACATCGCCGTACGCGCCGACGTCGCGCACCGTGGTCACCCCGGCCCGGACGGCGCGGCGCAGCGCCGCGGCCACGAGGTGACCGGTGAGTGCCGGGTACAGCGGCTCCGCGCCGTGCGGCGGCCGGGGCCGGTGGAACGAGCGTCCAGGATGGACAGGTGGGCGTGGGCGTCGATCAGCCCGGGCACCAGGTACCGGCCGGTCAGGTCGACGACGGGCACCTGATCGGGTGCGGAGCCTCCCGGCCGCACCTCGGCGATGCGGCCACCGTCCAGAACAACCGTGGCCGGCTCGGTCCAGCCACCGTCGGTCAGCACCCGCGCCCCGACCAGAGCTGTTCGGCCGACGGCGGGAGCCGGTTCGGCCAGGGACGACGGCGTGCGTCCGGACAATCGATCCTCCTGAGCGTCCACTAAATGGTGACTGGATCGTGACCCTGCGGTCAGGCTGACTCTATTGACACCCGCGCCGGGCAGTGCATGACTTAGCCCCACTTTGCTCGATGGTCCGGGGCCCCACGAGGCCCGCAACGGAAGGTGGCCCAGCCCATGACTGATCGCCGGGAGTACGACCGGATCCGGCGGGCCGCGAGCCCGCTGCAGCTCGACCTCATCGAGTCCTTCGCCGCGGGGAAGCTCGCGCGACGCGACTTCGTCCGCATGGGTCTGGCGCTGGGCCTGTCCAGCGCCGCGCTGGCCGCCTGCGGTGGGGCCAACTCCACGACTCCCTCCGGGGGCAGCGCCACGGTCGCCACCGGCGTCGGCGTCGGCGGCGGCAGCGCCGCCAACGTGAAGCAGGGCGGCACCATGAAGATCGCCAGCGTCGCGCCGTCCAGCCCGCTCGACTCGGTCAAGATGGTCGACCTGGCCGCGTACGGGTTGGTCGCCCAGTGCTACGAGTTCCTGGTCTACACCGGCGGCGACCTGCAGCTGCGCCCCGGCCTGGCCGAGAAGTGGGAACCGAACGCCGACGGGTCGGAGTGGACCTTCACCATCCGCCAGGGTGTGAAGTGGCAGGACGGCACCCCGTTCACCACCGACGACGTGGTCTCGACCATGGAGCGCCTGGTCAAGGCGGGCAACTCGGCCCTCAAGGGCGTGATCGAATCCGGGTCGGTGACCGCCAAGGACGCCAGCACCGTGGTGTTCAAGCTGACCGGCCCCAACGGCAACTTCCCCTACCTGGTCTCCACCGACAACGCCCAGTCGCCGATCATCCCGAAGGCGTTGGCGGACGGCACCACCCTCGACAAGGCGCCCAACGGCACCGGGCCGTGGAAGCTGTCCAAGTTCGATGCCAAGGTGGGCGCCACCTTCGTGCGCAACGACGCCTGGTGGGGCGGCAAGACCCCGCTGGACAGCGTGGAGTGGGTGTTCTTCCAGGAGCTCCAGGCCCAGGTGGTCGCGCTGCAGTCCGGCCAGGTGGACGCCATCGTGCAGTTCTCGGTGACCGGTGGCGAGGGCCTGCTCAACAACGCCAACCTCAACGTCATCGCCCTCAACGCCTCCACCCACCGCCAGGTGTGGATGCGCACCGACAAGGGCCTGTTCAAGGACCCCAAGGTGCGCGAGGCGTTGGCCTGGACCCTGGACCGCGACGCCATGGTGCAGACCTTGTTCAAGGGCAAGGCCGAGGTCGGCGCCGACACCGTGATCGCACCGGTGTTCCCCTACGCCGACGCCTCACTGCCCGGGCGCAAGAAGGACATCGCCAAGGCCAAGTCCCTGCTGCAGGCAGCCGGGGTCAACGGTCTGACCGCCACCCTGCACGCGGTCAAGCTGCAGGAGGTGCCCGACCTCGCCGTGCTGATCAAGGCCGGCGCCGCCGAGGCCGGGATCACCCTCAACGTCGCGGTCGAGGACACCGGCAGCTTCTACGGCAAGTCGTGGTGCCCGGAATCCCCCGCCGACCCGCCGTGCTCGGGCGCCGCCGACATCGGCATCGTCGACTACGGTCACCGCGGCACCCCGGACGTCTTCCTCAACGCGGCGCTGTCCACCGGCGGTGTGTGGAACTCCTCGCAGTACGCCAGCACGGAGTTCGACGCAGCGTTCAAGGCCTTCCAGGCCTCGATCGGCGTGGACGCCCAGAAGAAGTCGGCCCGGGCGATCAGCGACATCATGCAGCGGGACACCCCGCTCGTGGTGCCGTACTTCTACCAGTACCTGTCGGCGCACTCGAAGAAGTTCGCCGGCATGGCCACCACCGCCCTCGGTCAGGTGGACGTGACCAAGGCCGGTCTCGTCGCCTGATCCGGCGCCGCAGAGCAGTTCCACCGCAGGTGGCGGTGCGGACGCCGTCCGCACCGCCACCTGCGTCTCTCCCGGCACCAGCACTCGACGAGGGGGCCGCCCATGCTGGTCTATGTCATCCGCCGCGTCGCACTCGCCCTGGTCACCCTGCTGCTGCTCTCGCTGATCATCTTCGCGATCGCGAACGTGCTGCCGCAGAACGTGGGCCGAGCGATCCTCGGGCCGTTCGCCGCACCCGAGGCGGTCGCCGAGCTCAACCGTCAGCTGGGCACCGACCAGCCCTTGGTGAACCAGTACCTGCGGCTGCTGAAGGGCATCGTCACCTTCGACTTCGGCACCTCTTACCAGACCGGCCAACCGGTGCGGGACGTGGTGACCACAACGCTGGTGAACTCCTCCAAGCTCGCCGTGCTTGCCCTGCTGTTGACCATCCCGCTGGGACTGGTCGGGGGTGTCTTCGCCGCGCTGCGCAAGGGCCGCCTCGCCGACCGCGTCATCGTCACCCTGGGGTTGGCCGGCTCGGCCATCCCCGAGTTCGTGACCAGCACCTTCCTGATCTTCCTGCTCGGCCTGAAGCTCAACGTGCTGCCGGTCCTGGCCACCTGGCCCGAGGGCTCCGGGGTGGGGACGCAGATCTACTACCTGTTGCTGCCGGCGCTCTCTCTGGTGCTGGTCTACTTCGGCTACATCGCCCGGATGGCGCGCGCCGGAACGATCTCGGCGCTCGAGTCGGACTACACCCGGACCGCCACGATGAAGGGCATGTCCCGCGCAGCGGTGCTGCGCAGGCACGTGCTGCGCAATGCCCTGCTGCCCACCATCTCGGTGATCGCCACCCAGACCGGGTACCTGTTCGGCGGGCTGCTCGCCGTCGAGCTGATCTTCAACGTCAACGGGTTGGGCCGCCTGATGGTGACCGCAGCCAAGGCCAAGGACCTGCCCGTACTGTCCGCCGGGGTCCTGGTGATCGGCGTGATCTACATGGTGGCCACGCTGCTGGCCGACCTGTTGATCTCCTGGCTCAATCCGCGCATCCGGTTGGGGGCGACGTCATGACGAGCACACCGAACTCCCCCGGTCGGGGCGGTGATCCGGTGGGCGATCCGGTCGAGAACCCGGTCACCCACACCCACGACCTCACCGAGCCCACCGTGGCCGAGACAGTCCACGGCGTGATCGACAGCGCGCTCGACGAGCAGGTGCCGGTGCCCGCCGGACCCCCGGTGAGCGCCGCCGCCGCGGCCCTGACCGCGCGCAAGGCTGCACGGCGCGAGACGTTCCGGCTGCTGCTGCGCCGTCCGGAGTTCGTGATCGGCACGCTGATCGTGGCCTTCTGGGTGGCCTGCGCGATCGGGGGCCGCGCCCTCGCCCCGAAGGACCCGTTCACCGGCGACCCGTTCCAGACCCACGCCTCCCCCGGCAGCGAGTACTGGCTCGGCACCGACCGGCTCGGGCGCGACGTGCTCTCCCGCGTGATCAGCGGCGCCCGGGACGTGCTGCTGGTGGCGCCGATCTCCGCCGTCATCGGGGTGGCCGTGGGCACCATCCTCGGCCTGGTGATGGGGTACTTCCGCGGCCCGACCGACGACATCCTCAGCCGCATCGTCGAGGCGTTCCTCTCGCTGCCGGTGGCCGTGGTCGGCCTGCTCGCACTGGTCGTCCTGGGGCCCTCGAACTGGACCGTGATCGGCGTGGTGGGCCTGCTCTTCGCCCCGATCGTCGCCCGGACGGTGCGCGCCGCGGTGCTGTCCGAACGCGAACTCGACTATGTGCAGGCAGCCAGACTGCAAGGGGAATCCGCGCCCTACATCATGTTCCGCGAGATCCTGCCCAACGTCACCGGCCCGATCATCGTCGAACTCACCGTGCGCATCGGGTACGCCATCTTCACCATCGCCACGCTGTCGTTCCTCGGCGTGGGCATCCAACCGCCTTCTCCCGACTGGGGTTTGATGATCTCGGAGGAGTACTCCCAGATCATCAACGGCTACTGGTGGCCGGTGGTCTACCCCTCGCTGGCGATCGCCAGCCTGGTGATCGCGGTGAACCTGATCGCCGACTCGCTGCAGGGGGTGCTCTCGCGATGACCGATTCGAGCGAGCAGTCGAACCGGATTCCGGCGGCCCTCGAGGTCGAGGACCTGAAGGTCGACTTCCTGGTGCGCGGCATCCCCCGCCGGGTCCTGCGGGGAGTGTCGTTCACCGTCGCCCCGGGCGAGTCCTACGGGCTGGTCGGCGAGTCCGGGTGCGGCAAGTCCACCACGGCCTATGCCGCCCTGGGCCTGCTGGCCGAGAACGGGCGCGTGGCCGGCGGGCGCGCGGCGATCGCCGGGCGCGAGGTGACCTCGCTGTCCACCGAGGATCTGCAGAAGGTGCGCCGGGACGACGTGTCGATGGTCTACCAGGACCCCGGCGCCGCCCTGAACCCGACCCTGCGCATCGGCGTCCAGGTGGCCGAGTGCTTCACGCTCCTCGGGGCGAGCAAGGCCGAGGCCGTCGAGCGGGCCTACGAGGCCCTGCGCCGGGTGCGGATCTCGGACCCGCGGGGGGTGATGGAGCGCTACCCACACCAGCTCTCCGGCGGCATGCAACAGCGCGTGGTGATCGCCATGGCGCTGGCCAACGACCCCAAACTGCTGGTGCTCGACGAGCCGACCACGGGCCTGGACGCCACGGTTGAGGCCGAGGTGCTCGACCTGGTCGAGAGCCTGCGCGCCGACACCGGCGCCGCCGTCCTGCTGATCGCCCACAACCTGGGCGTGATCCGGCGGATGTGTGACCGGGTCGGGGTGATGTACGCCGGCAGCGTGGTGGAACAGGGCGCCGCCGCCGAGGTGTTCGACAACCCCTCACACCCCTACACAGTGGGCCTGCTACGTGCCCTGCCCCGGCACGGGGCCCGCAAGGCCCACCGGCGGCTGGAGACGATTCCCGGGTTCCTGCCGCAGATCGGTGAGGAGTTGCCGGCCTGCGTCTTCGTCGAGCGGTGTCCGTTGGCCACCGAGATCTGCCGGTCGACGGTTCCGCCGGTGGTGGAGGTGGGTACCGGCGGCGGCGGGTTCGTGCGCTGTCACCACACCGACCGGGTGCCCGGGCTGCGCGCCGTCGCGGCGGCGTCCGGGGACGGCAGCGCCAGTGGGGCCTCGGGTGAGCCGATCCTGCAATTGCGCGACGTCAACGTCACGTTCCGGCAGAACCGCAAGGAGATCCACGCCCTGGTCGGCATCGAGCTCGACCTGCGCGGCGGCGAGACCCTGGGCCTGGTCGGCGAATCCGGGTCGGGCAAGACCACCCTGGCCAAGGCGATTCTCGGCATCCAGCCGGCCGACCCGGGCAGCCAGGTGATCCTGGACGGCACCGCGCTCGAGCCGTCCACGAAGGACCGCTCTCAGCTGGCCAGGCGGGCCATCCAGATCGTCTTCCAGAACCCGGACTCGGCGCTCAACCGCGGCCACTCGGTGCGCAGCATCCTCGGCCGCGCACTGGCCAAGCTCGCCGGCATCACCGGCGTGGACGCCGAGCAGCACCTCGATCAGCTGATCACCCACGTGCGGCTCACCCCACGCCACCTGGACCTCAAACCCCGTCAGCTCTCAGGCGGTTTGAAGCAGCGGGTGGCGATCGGGCGTGCCTTCGCCGGTGGCCCGCGGATCGTGGTCTGCGACGAACCGACCAGCGCCCTGGACGTCTCGGTGCAGGCCGCGATCCTGAACCTGCTGGCCGATCTGCAGCGCAACGAACGCTCCAGCTATGTGTTCATCTCGCACGACCTGGGCGTGGTGCGTTACCTGTCCGACCGGATCGCGGTGCTCTATCTGGGCCGCCTCATGGAGGTGGGTCCGGCCGAGGTGGTCTTCAACGGCCCGCACCACCCCTACACCGAGGCCCTGCTGTCGGCGGTGCCCAGCGTGGACGGCGCCCCGGAGTCACGCATCCGGTTGGAGGGTGAGGTGCCCAGTGCCGCCAATCCCCCGTCGGGGTGCGTGTTCCAGACGCGGTGCCCCCGCAAGTTGGGCGACATCTGCGAGAGCACCGCGCCTCCGTTGGTCGAGGTGGAGCCGGGCCATCAGATGGCCTGCCACATCCCGATCGAGCAGCTGCGCGCCCTGCAGCTGGCCGAACCCGGCGCTGCCTGAGCCGATGGCTCCCACCGGCGCGGGGTCGGCCTCTCGCGAGAACCAGTCCGTGCGCAAGGCCGCTGCGCTGCTGCGCGCCGCAGCCGGGCACGGCTCCGGGGCCACCGTGTCGGCCCTGGCCCGAACCGCCGAACTGCCCCGCGCCACGGCGCTGCGCATGATCGAGTCGCTGATCGCCGAGCGGCTGCTGGCCCGGTTACCCGACGACCGGATCGTGATCGGGCCGGGACTGCACCGGCTGGCCCGGACGGCGGACCTGTCCGAACTGCTGATCCACGCCAGCCGCGGGGTGCTCGAGCGGCTGTCCGAGCAGACCAGCGAGTCCGCCACCCTGACCGTGGTCATGCCGGACGGGTCGCTCTCGCTGGTCCGCCAGGTGGACGGCCCCTACATGCTGGGGTTGACCAACTGGGTCGGCCGGCCGTTCCCGCTGCATGCCTCGAGCAGCGGCAAACTCTTTCTCGCGTATGCCGATCCGGCCCGGGTCGAGGCTCTGGTGGGGCGTCCGCTGGAGCCGGTGGCCACACGGACCATCACCGATCCGGACGTGCTGCGCGCCGATCTGGCCCAGGCCCGCGCCGCCGGGTGGTCGCAGATCGAGGACGAGATCGAGGACGGCCTGGCCTCGATCTCGATGGGCATCCTGGTGGACGGCGAGCTGGTGGGCACGCTCAACATCTCCGGTCCGAGCGCCCGACTCACCCCGGCGGCACGCACCGCCGCGCTGCCGCTGTTGCGATCAGCGTGCGACACCGTCGCTGCTCGGGTCGGTGCCGGCGGCGGCTGATCGAAGGCAGATATCGGGTGGCGCTCAGTCGCCGAAGGGCGTCGTCCAGCGCAGCCCCGGGAAGCGGGCGAACCCCCGGTCGTTGGTGACCCACGTGCAGCCGTGCTCGATCGCCAGCGCGGCGTGGAAGGCGTCGGGCACGACGTTTCCGGTGGCGTTCACCGCCCGGCAGAGGTCGGTGAAGATCCCCAGATGTCGGGGGCCGGGTCGCAATCGAGTACACGAGGGCGAGGAGAGGATGTCGTCGACAAACGCCATGGCGTCCCGCAGCGCCGACGGCACGGGATACACCCGGGCGT
>JAEUJN010000055.1 GCA_016794595.1 Kineosporiaceae bacterium | reverse complement strand
CCGGCCGTAGGCGACGAGAGCGTCCGCGAGGGCGAGGTTGCTCGCCTGGGTGAGCTGCGAGAACCGGGTGAAGGTGTCCAGGTTGTCCAGTTCGACGGCCCGGAATCCCTTGCTGGCGCACTCGTCGAGATAGGGGTAGATGACCGAGGTGATGGCCGCTCTGGACGCCGCCGTCCGGGTGTCGAGGATGGCCTCGTCCCAATCCGGGTCGATCACGATGCTGCCACCACTGGTGCGCAGCAACGCCGCGGAGGGGAACCCGGTCCCGGCCGTGTCCTGTGCCTGGAAGGCGTTGACGTAGCAGACGTTGTACTTCCCTGACGACGCGGTGTCCTCGTGCGCGCGGGACACCCACGCGGCGGCCGGCAGTGACGGTCCGTAGGGGGAACTGATCTCGTACGAGAAGGGCTGGTTGAAGGGTGGCAGCGTGACCGTGCCCGCCCCCGTGCCCGCGGACGTGGTGACGGTGACCGCGCCGGACACCGCCGACCGGTTACCCGCGGCGTCGCGTGCCCTGACCGTGAACGAGTACGCGGTGGAGGCGGACAGTGCCGACACCGTCGCGGAGGTGCCGCTCGCCGTGGCGGCCGGAACGCTCGCGCCGTTGACGAACACCTCGTAGCCGGTCACGCCGACGTTGTCGGTGGAGGCACCCCAGGTGAGGGAGACCGACGTCGCCGTCTTCGACGCGACTGTGGGTGTGCCGGGCGTCGTCGGCGCGACAGTGTCCGCCGTCGTCGTCCCGGAGGTCACGATCACGGGCAGGTAGTCGATGTCCGCCGCGTCATTGGCGTTGTTGGCCTTCAGATGGACGCGCAGCGCGCCGCTGGAGGACACGTAGTTCGCCAGGGTCCCCGTCGCGGCGAAGGTGAGCAGCTTCCAGCTGCCCCAGCTCGGCACACCGGCGTTGGTCCCCAGCGGCACCCACGCGGACGTCGACCAGTTGTACAACGACCAGGTCCAGGTCTGGGTCGACGTGGCCGGGCCGCGGTAGTTCGCCTGCACCTGGATTCCGGTCACCGACGACGCGGCGACGCCGGGCAGGGCGTACTGCAGGTACCCGGTGTACGCCCCGCTGAACTCGACGTACTTCGCCCAGCCGTCCTGCGTTCCGGACTGGTCCCGCACGCCGAGAACGCTGACGGGCTGACCACCGGTGCTCCCGGCTGTCGTGGTGATCGAGGCGGGGGTGATCGTCGTCGTGGCGGCGGATGCCGTGGGGATGACGGCCAGGACGACGGCCGCGGCCATGCCCGCCACGGCCGTGAGAGCGACCGGAACTCCACGCGGTCGGCGACTTCGCTTGGCACCTGGGGTGTTTCGCGCGACATCGAACACGGTGATCCTCCTCGACAGGCCAGACGCTGTTCATCACTCACCGTCTCGTCGTCTGACGAACGGGTGGCGCCCCGTCCCGCAGAAGCGGTGTCTACCGGTACGCCAGCGTCGCGCCCTGCCTGTGTACCCAGGATCCACCAGATCGGCAAGGGCGCGGTCAGCCCGTGGCGGGTGAACGCGGCAAAGTGCGCAACCGGGATGCGCAGATGAGGCATCCGGGGTGGCTGCGGCCATGGTGAGGTCCCCGGGTTCGCCTGCCTCGGGCATGGCACCGGCACTGCGGCACCGCGATCAGCAGCGGACGAGTCGGCCACCGATCAAGGTGCAGGGCGGTCATGGTCGCCGCCGGCCGACCGCTTCAGTGGTCGATTAGGGCGAGCCGGCGTCAGTGAGCATCCGAACGACTTTGGCGTGCAACACCTTCCGCTCGGCACCGGCGAACACCACTCATCCCACATCGTGACCGCGGCGTTCGGCCTCGCCCCGCCTGCTTGCCCGCCCGACGTGAGGCCTTCGGGCACTTGGCCGCGCCCTGAACCACGCATGCCGCGCAAAGACACATTTGACGTCTCCTTAGCGCGTGGGATCGGGGCGTGGTCGAGGCTTACGTTGCTCGAGACGTTGGCGAGACAGGCATGACGTGCCGAGACATATCCGACACGACGTACCTCACCCGGGAGAGAGTCCGTGCCTCAGGGCCGTCACCGCCAGGAGCGCGCCAGGTCGAGACTGCCGCGTCTCCCTCAACCCTTCATGGCCGTGGGTGTCGCGACGGCAGTACTGGGACTTGCCCTCGCCGTCGGCCAGTGGCCAGACCCGGGAACGGCAGCCACGACCCAGCTCGCCGCGACTGCCGACGGGCACGGGCCGGACGACGCCTCCCTCGCCGCCGAGGCGCGGCGCGCCACCGTGATGCTCGCGCAGGAGCGAGCCACCCGGCGAGGCCGCACCGCCTCCCCACCCGAGACGCCGACCGCCACGGCCGTCGCCGGGCGGGCGTGGGCCAAGGGCCGGGTCAACATCCGTTCCGGCCCGTCGATCGAGGCTGCCCGCGTCGGCGTGGTCGAGGCCGCCCACCAGGTGAGGACGACCGGGGTCACCGACAACGACTGGACCCAGATCGTCTCCGATGGCCGGACCGGCTGGGTCAAGTCCAGCTACGTGTCCACGACGAGGCCAGCACCGACACCGAAGGCGGCGAGCGCGCCGTCCGGAGTGTCCAGCGCACCGTGCTCCATCAGCCCGAGCATCGAGTCAGGGTTGACCGCCAACGCCCGGGCGGTCTACCGCGCGGTGTGCGCGGCCCACGGCGGCTCCGTCTCGTCGTTCGCCGGCTTCCGTTCCGGGGACGACGGCGATCACGGCAGCGGCAGGGCCGTCGACATCATGGTGTCCGGAGACCCCGGATGGGCCATCGCCCGCTACGTCCAGGCTCACGCCCGTGCGCTGCACGTCACCTACGTGATCTACCAGCAGAAGATCTGGATGACCGGCAATCCGACCAGCCAGTGGAAGCTGATGGAGGACCGCGGTGGCAGCACCGCGAATCACTTCGATCACGTGCACGTCAGCGTCACCTGACCTGTCGGTGGCCTCGCAGCCCCGAAGCCACCTCCTGGGTGAATCATGGTCGTAGCCTGATCCGGTGAACTCGTTCGATCGACTCCGCGCCGACGCGGTGCACGCCACGGTCGAGCGCCTCGAACGGCGGATCGCGGCCCGCTTCCCCGATCGCGGGTTACGCGAGGTCGCCGCCCAGCTGGGTCGGCTGGCCGCCGAGTCCGCCGACGTTGCCTCGGCGATCCAGGGCCGGGTCCGCACCATCCGGGCCCTGGCCAGGGTGCTGTCCGCGATCATCGTTGCGGCGACGGCGGCCCTGCTCGTCGTGGCCTTCGCCGATGCGGAGGGACTGCGCAACGGCCAGGCATTCCAATGGGTGCCGCTGGTCGAGTCGACGATCAACGACCTGGTGTTCGCCGCGGCCGCGCTGTTCTTCCTGCACGCCTGGCCGCAGCGCCTCGAGCGCGGCCATCTGCTGGGGTTGTTGCACCGGCTGCGGTCCCTGGCCCACATCATCGACATGCACCAGCTCACCAAGGACCCGGAGAGGCTTCGCCCCGATTTCGAGACCACGGCCGCCACCGTGGAGGCCGATCTCGACCGGGCGCACATGGAGTACTACCTGGACTACTGCTCGGAGTTGCTGTCCCTGGTCGGCAAGGTGGCGGCGCTGTGCGCCGAGAAGTCGCAGGATCCGTTGGTGCTGAACACCGTCAGCGATCTGGAGGATCTCACCAACGGGATGGCCCGCAAGATCTGGCAGAAGATCTCGTTGCTGCCGAGCTGACGGCAACCGGCCCGCTCGGCGGCCGACAACACCAGCTCTGGCGCGAGCGGGTTCCTCCGGCTAGAGTCGCACAGTCGGCTAATCGTACGTGCGTACGGGAACGTGGTGGAGCCATGGGTTCTCCGAGCGCGAACGCCGCGCGACCAGCCTCCTCCGGCGGACAGGGACGGCGTCACCCACCGCTGGTTCGCCGGCAGCTGATCATCGAGGCCGCCCGATCGGTGATCGCGCGTCGCGGGATGGCGGGAACCCGGATGCGGGAGGTCGCCGCCGCCGCCGACGTCTCCCTGGGGACCCTGACCTACCACTTCACCGGCATCGACGAGTTGCTCGCGGCGGTGATCCAGGCGGAGGAGACCGAGTTCTTCCAGCCCATCGTCGACCACGCCCTGGCCGCCGAGACCGGCCGGGATGGCCTGCGCCGCCTGGTGTCCCGGCTGTTCGTCGACAGCGAGCGCACCCGGGAGCACTGGCTGCTCTGGCTCGACTTCTGGACCCTGGCCAGCCACATCCCGGCCTACGGCCGCTGGCAGGACAGGTCCTACGGCGCCTGGCGTGCCACGATCGCCGAACTCGTCGATCGCGGAGGCCGAGACGGGTCCCTCACGGTCGGCGATCCACACCTGGCGACGACCCACTTCATGGTCCTCGTCGACGGCGTGGCCGCGCAGGCCTACCTGACCGGACGGGAATCCACAGTGGTCACCACCCCACCCGACGTCCTGATGTGGGCCCTGACCTCGCACCTGTTCCAGCTACCCACCGACCACTGACGTCCAGGAGGCGTACATGTTCCGGAACACCATGCCGCGGTACGAGATCCTCTCCCAGGATGCCCTGGCCACGCTGGACAGCGGCTGGAAGCGACTGCTGACCGAGATCGGCATCCAGTTTCGCGACCAGCGCGCGCTCGACCTCTTCCGCGCGGCCGGGCAGAAGGTCGAGGACGACGTGGTGTTCCTCGATCCGGAGTTCGTGCTCGCGCAGGTGGCCAAGGCGCCCGCCGAGTTCGACATGCAGGCCCGCAACCCCGCACACAACGTGCACATCGGCGGCGATCACATGGTGTTCGCCGGCGCCTACGGCGCGCCGTTCGTCCGGCAGGGCGCTGACCGTCGCGATGCGACGATGGAGGACTTCCGCAACTTCCTCAAGCTGTCCCAGCAGTTCCCGACCATGGACTCCGCGGGCGGGGTGATCTGCGAACCCAATGACCTACCCCTGGACAGCCGCCACCTGGACATGATCCTCGCCCTGCAGACGCTCACCGACAAGATCTACATGGGCAGCGTGATCTCGGAGTCCAACGCGGCGGACACCTTGGCCATGAGCTCGATCCTGTTCGGTGGCGGCCGGGGCGCCGAGGCCGGCCGGGCGAGCATCGAGCAGACCCCGGTCATGCTCAACATCATCAGCTGCAATTCCCCCCTGCGCTGGGACGACCGGATGCTGGGCGCCCTGTTCGAGTACGCTGCCGCCGCCCAGCCCGTCGTGCTGACCCCGTTCATCCTGATGGGGGCGATGTCGCCGGTGACCGTGCCCGCAGCACTGGTGCAGCAGGTTGCCGAGGCGCTGTCCGGGGTGGCGCTGACCCAACTGATCCGACCGGGCGCGCCGGTCGTGTTCGGCTCGTTCCTGTCCAGCATCGACATGCGCACGGGCGCACCGACCTTCGGCACCCCCGAGTCGGTCATCGGCCTGTTCGCGACCGGTCAGATCGCCCGCCGGTTCAACCTTCCCTTCCGCACCGGCGGAACCCTGGCCACCTCTCAGGTGACCGATGTGCAATCGGGCTACGAGGCCATGATGACGATGATGCCGACCTTCCTCGCCGGCACGAACTTCGTGATGCACACCGCCGGCTGGTTGGAGGCCGGCCTGGTCACCAGCTACGAGAAGTTCATCGTGGACATGGAGATCCAGCAGATGCTCGAGGCGGCCTTCACCCCCCTGGAGTTCGACGAGGGGTCGATCGCCTTCGACGCCCACCAGGAGGTCGGTCACGGGGGCCACTTCCTCGGCGCGGCCCACACGATGGAACGTTTCCGGACCTGCTTCTACATGCCGATGCTGTCCTCGTCGGAGAACTTCGAGCGCTGGACCCGCGGGGGCAGCCTGGACGCCACCGATCGCGCCTCGAAGCTCTGCGCCCAGATGCTCCAGGACTACGAGCCGCCACCGCTCGACTCGGCGATCCGCGAGGAGCTCGACGAGTTCGTCACCCGCCGGCGACGTGAGCTGGGCGACTGAGCGAGCCGCGCGACTCCGAGATCCCCTCCTCCCGAACGGTCCACGCACGCCGCGGTCACGCAGTGGTCGTCGAGCCACCGTGACCTGGCGATACCAGCTGGTGGAGTTGTCCTGCCCCGGGTGGTGCAACGCCTCGACGGAGAAAGCCGCTCACCCGGCACCGGGGTGAGACACCATCCGGTGCCGGGAAGCGCGATGCACCTCAGGCGATCGGGCGATACACCCGGTAGCTCTTGCCACTGATGAAGGTGCTGTACAGGGTGATCGTCACACCCTCGGCATCCACGTACAAGCTGCCGTTGTCGGGCCACTTGTGCCAGGGCGTGGCCTCGACCACCCATTGATTGCCGTCGATCCCCGTCCCGAGGTACATCCCGACATGGCCGACAACGACCAGCAGGTCACCGGGGCGCCGATTGGCGAGCGAGATGTTCGCGGAGACAGCTCTCTGGTACAGGCCTCCATTGGACGCCGTGCCGGTGTAGTCCGGAATCGAGACGCCCACGCTGCCGAACGCCCGGTTGGTCAGACCTGAGCAGTCCCAGCCCGCGAATCCTCCCTCCAGGTAGTAGTAGTAGGTCTGGCCCGCGCCGTGGAACGGGCCGACTCGGTAGGGGGCAATGGCGCCGTGGCGATAGGACTCCCCTGCCCCACCCCCCGTGTAGCGATCACCGACCTTGTTCACCGCGTAGGTCATGGCCGCTCGAATGCTGGCATTGGTGACCGCCTGGGTCTGGCAGTTGCTCATGTAGTAGCGGATGCCCTTCCAATCGAGATTGGTGTAGGGCGTGCTCGCTCCGTCCATGCGGTAGGTGAAGTTCTGTCCCAGGTCCTTGGAGACGATCACCGACTTCCATGCCGAGGTGCTTCGCGCCGCGGTCGGAATGGTCGCCTGGGTCACGCCGGACACCAGGGCCGCCCCGGTGTGCCCGCTGGGGGTGTTGTTGATGACCTGCATCTTGATCTCGAAGCCCGACCCGTAGACCAGGCTGCCGAACCACTGCCAGCAGAACCGGGTAGTGACCGAACCGGTGACAACGTCGTTGGTGATGGCGCTGGAAGCCGTGGCGGTGACGGCAGTCACCAGCACCGCGAGAAGTGTTGCCAACAGGGGTATCCGGCGAGGTCTGGACCAGCCCTCCCAGTGGGCCGACACACCATGGCGGAACGTGCGGGAACGCATGACGAGATTCTCCGTTTCAGCGGTGCGCTCAGGAGTCCGACCCCTGTCGCCCTCGCGGGATGCGGGAGCCCCAGGCAGGAGTCCGACTCGGTCTCGGGGACGGGAACCCTCCTCGGGAGCACCCGCCGAGCAGATCACTGGGTGAACACGGGGCACCATGGGCCCAAGGTCACCATGACGCGCGGACCGCTATGGCCGATCACACATCCTCCCGCACAAGCGGTTTGGGACTCAGGATCACTCATCGCCCCCGCCACCCCAGCCGATGCGTCGTCCGATTCCGGCGGCAGACCATAAGTTACCTTCGGGTAATATGTCACACAGTGCTACGCTCCAGGCACCTCCAACCGAGAAGGGCCTGCGATGACCGAGACCCCCTGGCGTGGCATCCTGGTTGCCACCGCCCTGCCGTTCACCGACGACAACCGCGTCGACCACGACGCCTACGCCGAGCATGTGCACTGGCTGGTGAGCAACGGGTGTGACGGTGTCGTGCCCAACGGCTCCTTGGGGGAGTACCAGAACCTGTCCACCGACGAGCGGTCGCGGGTGGTCGAGACAGCGATCGCGGCAGCCAAACCCCTTGGGGCGCGAGTCATGCCGGGATGTGCCGCCTACGGTGCGGACGAGGCGCGGCGCTGGGCCGAGCAGGCCGCGGAGGCCGGCGCCGACGCCGTCCTGCTGTTGCCCCCGAACACCTACCGCGCCACGCGCGAGGCGGTGGTGCAGCACTATCGCGAGGTGGCCCGGGCGGGGCTGCCGATCATGGCCTACAACAACCCGCTCGACACCAAGATCGACATGTTGCCCGACCTGCTCGCCGAGTTGCACCACGAGGGCCTGATCCACTCGGTGAAGGAGTTCACCGGTGATGTTCGCCGGTTCTACGAGATCAAGGAACTCGCGCCCACCCTCGACGTGAGCATCGGCTCGGACGACGTCACGCTCGAACTGGCCGTGGCCGGTGCCACCGGGTGGGTCGCCGGGTACAACAACGCCTTCCCCGCCACGCTGCGCGAACTCTACGACGCTGCTGTCGCCGGTGACCTCGCCACCGCCCTGCCGCTCTACCGAGACCTGCACCCGTTGCTGCGTTGGGACTCCAAGACCGAGTTCGTGCAGGCGATCAAGCTGTCCATGGACCTGGTCGGGCGCAGGGGCGGCGCCTGCCGCCACCCCCGCGTCCCCCTGTCCCCCGAGCAGGAGAAGGCGGTCCGCGTGGCCACCGAGAACGCGATCGCGAAGGGCTACCGCTGATGAGCGCGCCACGGTTCCTCACCGTCGAGACCGCCTGCGCCGCAGCAGCCGAGGCAGCCCCCTGGATGGCCGCGAGCACGCCCGCCGATCGCGCCGTGCTGCTCGAGGCGCTGGCCGATGCGATCGATGCCGCCTCGGCCGACCTGGTACCGATCGCCGGGCAGGAGAGCAGGCTGCCCGAGGCCCGGCTGATCGGCGAGGTGGCCCGCACCTCGGGCCAGTTGCGGCTCTTCGCCGAGGTCGTCCGCGAGGGCAGTTTCCTCGAGGTGACCGTTGATCACCCTCGTGCCGATCTGACACCTCCCCGTCCGGACCTGCGGCGCTGCCTGGCCCCGCTCGGCCCGGTGGCCGTGTTCACCGCGTCCAACTTCCCGTTCGCCTTCTCCACCCTCGGCAACGACACCGCCTCGGCCCTGGCCGCCGGGTGTCCAGTCGTGGTCAAGACCCACCCCGGGCACCCCCGGCTGACCGAGGCCGTGATGGCCGTGGCCGACAAGGCCCTGTCGGCGGTGGGGGCTCCGGCCGGCGTCCTGACCGCGGTCGGACCTGCCCTGGAGGTCGGAGTCGAACTGATCGAGGATCGGCGAATCGGCGCGGTCGGGTTCACCGGCAGCGCGCGCGGGGGGTTCGCGCTCCAGCAGATCGCCCAGAACCGCGCCGTCCCGATCCCCTTCTACGGCGAGCTCGGCAGCATCAACCCCGTCTTCGTCACCGCCGCCGCAGCGGCGGAGCGCGCCGGGTCGATCGCCGCCGAGTACGTCGCCTCGTTCACCCTGGGCAGCGGTCAGTTCTGCACGAAGCCAGGCCTTTTCGTCGCCCCCCGCAGCGAGGGGCTACGGACGGCGCTGCGCTCGGCCGTGGCAGCCGTCACCCCCGCGGAGATGCTGAACGACACCATCCGCGGCGCCTTCGTTGCCGGCCTGGGGCGACTGCAGGAGATCGACGGCGTCGAGGTGGTCCACCCCGGCGGGGTCCTGGACGACGCCGCGGTGGCGCCGACCCTGCTCGCCGTCCCGGTCTCGCGCCTTCTGGAGGCCGAGCAACTGCTGGAGGAGTGCTTCGGCCCGGTCTCGCTCGTGGTGGAGTACGAGGACGAGGCAGCCCTGGTGGACGTCGCCCGCACGGTGCCCGGGGTGCTCACCGCCACGGTCATCGCCCAGGGCGGGGAACCGGTGCTGGCCCCTTTGATTGAGGTCATCAGGCAGCGGGCCGGACGGGTGATCTGGAACGGATGGCCCACCGGGGTCGCCGTGACGTGGGCCCAGCACCACGGCGGACCGTTCCCGTCCACCACCAATGCCCTGCACACCAGTGTCGGCGCGAGCGCCGTCCGGAGGTTCCTACGTCCGGTGGTCTGGCAGGGCTGGCCGGACGAGTTGCTCCCGGCGGCTGTGCAGGAGTCCAACCCCTGGGCCCTGCCGCGACGGGTCGACGGAGTGCTGGAGACGGCGTCGACATGACCGGCGACAGCGCGCCGCCGGTAGGACTGGAGGTACCGCGGAGCCTGCGCGCGCAGATCGCGGCGGCGCTGCGAGGGGCGATCGTGACCGGGCAGATGCACCCGGGCGAGACGTACTCGGTGCCTGCCACGGCCCTCAGGTTCGGGGTGTCCGCCACTCCGGCCCGTGAGGCCATGCTCGATCTGGTGAAGGACGGCCTGCTGGTCGCCGTGCGCAACAAGGGGTTTCAGGTCCCCGCGCTGACCGAGCATGATCTGGACGAGATCACCGAGCTGCGGGTGCTGCTCGAGGCACCGACCGTCGGTCGACTCGCGGGCCGGGTGGGGACCGAGGATCTCGACCGGCTGCTGGAACTGGCGGCCCAGGTGCAGCGCCACGCCGAGGCGGGTGACCTCGTGCAGTACGTGGAGGTGGACCGGTCGCTGCACCTCGGGCTGCTGAGCCTGGCGGGCAACCACCGCCTGGTCGCGATGGTCGAGCAGTTGCGTGACCGCAGTCGATTGCCCGGACTTCAAGCCCTCGTCCACCAGGGCCGCCTGGCCGAGTCGGCCCGCGAGCATCTGGCGATCCTGAGCGCCGTGAACCGCGGTGACGCGGCGGTGGCCGAGCGGCTCACAGCCGCCCATGTCCGCCATGCCCGCGGCATCTGGGCCGGGCGGACCGAGACAGGCGCCGGAGGTTGAGAGCGCCCCGACCGGGTGGTCTCAGTGCGCGCGAGGGTGAGGTCGGTCCGCGCCCGTCAGCGGCCCAGGGGCTGCCTCGGGTCCGGGGCGGCACGTTCCACCGAAGCGAGGTCGACCACACCGCCAGTGCCGCTCTCGGCCTCGTCGAGATCGATGAACGCGCCGGTCCCGGAATCCAGCGGGAGGACGCCGCGAACCCGAATGGCGCGAGCCCTGGGCAGGATCTCGCGGTTGTCCCCTCTCGTGTCCGAGGAGATACGGGAGTTCCGGTGAACCTGGACCTCGACCACGGCAGCGAAGGACCCTTCCAGGGCCACGGCCTTCTGATCGAGGTCATAGAAGGCATCCAGGCACCATTGCTCCTCACTGGTCAACAGCAGCGACATCGCCCTCGTGGCGATCCCGCTGTGCCCGGCCAGGATGAGGATCTTGTTGGTGTTCTGTGGCGCGGCATTGGAGAAGGGGTTGTCCGCGAAGACCAGGATCCCGTAGTCGCGGCCCGGCGCCGCGGCGAAGAAGATCTCACCTGACCCGTCTCCGGGATAGAGGGCGATCCCCCCGGGGGTCCCGTGCCCGATGGCCTCGTAGAAGGTGCTGAACCGGCTGCCCGCCTTGCGGATCCGGAATGCGACCGGCAAGGCGGCCTCGGGCGTGTACTCCTTGAGTCCGAAGATCCTCGACAGCGCCAGTTCGGCGAAGTCGTTGACGTCCGGCGAACCGATGACCACGCAGTTCTTGTTGAACAGCTCGCCGGTGAACGGCGTCACGTCGTAGGAGCGCGTGTTGGCATCGATGTCGGCCTTGCTGACCGGGCGCTCGATGACCACACCCACATCGCGATGATGACGGGCGAAGTAGTGGGTCACGTCGACCGCGGCCTGGTAATCCCACTTGTCGATGCTGGTCCGGCCACCCTCACCGCGGGTGTCCGTGTCCTCGTCGAGATTCCGACCGCAGGTGAAGATGTGGATCGCGCGATCGGGCGCCTCGAGGAACGGCTTCCAGAACCGTGCGTGGCGGTAGTACTGGAACGATTGCTGCGCCAGTTCGCGGGACTTCACCAGCTCGTCCCGGGCCCGGTCCAGCGAGGTGTTCAGCGACTCGATCCGGTCGGACGTCAGCAGGACGAGGGCTTTGACCTCGTCCTCTGGGTAGAGAAGGTCACGCAACAGCTGGTTCTTGCGCACCAGTTGCCGGCGCTCACTCTCACCGAGAGAGGAATCCGGAATCGGAATGATCTTGTGAGACGTCTCAGCGCCCTCGGTCAGCTGGACGGTGCGCTCGGCGATGTAGGTGTTGAAGTGGTAGATCTCGTTGTCCACCCACTTGGAGGAGATCGAGTTCTCCGTGCAGTACACGGCCAGGTGATCACTGGCACGCAACTCGGTGAGCAGCTTCTCCTCCCACCGCTTCTTGCCCATCTGCGGCGCCAGGTCATGACTGGCCTTGAACACGCGCAGGCCTGCATCGCGGAACCGCTGGTAGATGCGCTCGGCGCCCCCCTCGTCCTTGGTGCTGTAGCTGAGGAAGACATCCCACCGAAAGCCGTTCGACACGCCATCACCTCAGAGGTCGCCCATCCGGTCGCCCAGGGTGGACCAGGAGTGGATCACTACCACCTGGACGCTCCCATGCCCGCCGGCGAGCGTCAATGCGCTCCCGGCACCGTCAACGGTGCTCCAGGGCATGAGCTGCCCGGAAGGCCGTCGCCACCTCCTCGCGACTCCAGGGGCTGGGTGCCTGAGTGATGAAGAAGTCCTGCAGTGCCAGGTCGGTCAGCTCCTCCAGGTCGTCCTCGGTGACGCCGATGTCGCGCAACACCGGGAACTCCAGCTCGCGCAGGATGTCCCGGACCGCGGCGACCGCGCGCGACCCGTCGGCGGGCCCTCCCGGCGCCACACCCAGGGCATCGGCGACCCGCTCCAGTTGCCCCGGAACGTGCTGCCGCTCTCGCTCGAGGGTCTCGACCAGGACCAGCCCGATCGTCAGGCCGTGCGGCACGTGCTTGACCCCACCGATGGCCTGGCCCAGCGAGTGCTCCGCAGTGCAGTCGGAGATGTTCATGGTCAGGCCGGCCATCATGCTGCCGCAGGCCATGTCCGCCCTGGCCCCCACGTCGGACCCATCCCGCGTGGCGCGCACGAGCGACCTGCCCATCATCCGGATCGCCTCCAGCGCAATGGCATCGCCGATCGGCGTCCGGCACTTGGCCACCATGCCGGCGATCGCCTGCGCCAGGGCATCGATGCCCGTGTGAGCCGTCACGTGCGGCGGCATGCTGTAGGTCAGGCGGGGGTCGACGAGCGCGTGATGCGGGCGCAGGGTGGCGTTGGCGATCCCCGACTTCGTCCCAGCCTGTAGATCGGAGATCACCGCACCGCCGGATACCTCGGATCCGGTGCCTGCGCTGGTCGGCAGGGCCACCAGGACGAGCTCGGGTGTGGGGTAACGGCGGTCCGAGGCCAGGAACTCACGAAAGCTCATCCCGAGCTGCGCGCACAACCGGGCCGCCTTCGCCGTGTCGATCACCGAACCACCCCCGAGGGCGACCACCGCCTGTGCCCCCGAGGCGAGCACCGCGGCCACCGCAGCGTCCACGTTCTCGATGCTGGGCTCACCGGCCGGCTTGTGGTGCAGGGTGATCGTCAGGTCCTCGGCTGCGGCAAGCCGCTCCAGCAGGACGGCAGCCTCGGGGTTGAAGCCCTCGATACCCTCGTCGAGCATCACCAGCGCCCGGCTCGCCCCCGCCTCACGCAGGACGTCGGGCAGGGAGCCCGCCACGCCCTCACCGAAGCGGATCCTCACCGGCAGGTGATTGGCGAAGGCCGGAATCTGTGGACTCATGGAGGGCGCTCCGTTCTCGCGGGTCGGACGTGCACGCACTTGTGTATCGCGTCCGGGGCGAGAACGGGGCGAGACCGTGAGGTTGCCCGGTCGAGAGGGACCGAGGGGTCGGCAGCCGCCGGCGACCGACCGTGAGCCGAGAGTCAGGTGATCAGGGCGTCAAGGGCCTTCTTCATGGCGCTGGGCTGCGTCGGCTCCGTGGGGGCCGACTCGCGCGCCTTGCCCAACTCGGTACCGATCTCACGCAGCTGGGTACGGGTGAGCCGCTCACGCACCTGAGGGAACCAATCCTGCTCCTCCTCGGTGATGTGGTGGTTCACGTTCTCGATCAGCACGGTGACCTTCGGGACGAAGCGCTCGTCGTCCGGCGACAGGGCAGCGATCTCGACGCTGAGCACGTCGGCGACGTGGTGCTCCTCGTAGGACTCCAGCACATCGTGCTCCAGCTCGGGCACCAGCTCGCGGACGCGCGGGTACATCACCTCGTTCTCGATGTAGGTGTGCACAGTCAGTTCCTCGAGGATCTGGCGGACGACGCGCTCACGCTGCTGGCCGCTCTTCTCGCTCACCGCGGCGAACTCACGGAAGAGCGCCTTGATCCGCTTGTGGTCCTCACGCAACATCACGATGGCATCGTTCGACATGGTCTGTCCCGTTTCGCTTGTCCGAGGCGCGGGGGTCCCGCCGGGCCGGTGTGAAACCCCGTGTGCCCAGGGGTGGCCGCCGGCAAACCCTCGCCGCTCGCAGTGCGGAATATACCCCCTGGGGTATCAGTTGAACCCGTCGCACAACCACGATATTGTACGTACATCCGGAACCACGGATGTATCACGCCCCCGTCCGAGGAGCCCGACCCCATGACCCACCAGCTCGAGATCGACCTCGAATCCTTCGCCGCCCTCCAGCCCGAGGCGTTCCTGATCGACGTCCGCGAGCCGGACGAGTACACCGCCGGCCACGTGGCGACCGCACAACTGGTGCCCGCCGGCTCGCTCGCCGGGGCGGCCGGCAGCCTGCCCACCGACCGGACGGTCTACATCATCTGCGCCAGCGGCAATCGCAGCCTTCGGGCAGCCGCCGCCCTGACGGCAGCCGGCCTCACGGCGACCTCGGTGGCCGGTGGCACCTCGGGCTGGGCCCGATCGGGTCGGCCCGTGGTCACCGGGATGTCCTGGACCGCCCCGAAGACCGTCGCAGGGAGCGTCCCGGCAGCCGAGGCCGTCGCAGGAGCGGCACGGCCGTGACCGCGCCCACCGTCGTCCTCACCGTCACCCTGGCCTTCGCGGTCGGGGTGTCGCTCGGGCTGCTCGGCGGTGGCGGATCCATCCTTGCCGTCCCTCTGCTGGTCTTCGTGGGGGGCATGGATCCCCACCAGGCCACCGCGGCGTCCTTGTTCATCGTCGCCGTGACCAGTGCCGTCGGATCGGTCAGCCACGCGAGAGCCGGCCGGGTGCGCTGGCGTACCGGGCTGGTGTTCGGCGTGGCGGGCATGGCCGGGGCCTATGCCGGCGGTCGGGCCTCGGGACTCGTGCCCGGCGACGTCCTGCTGGCCGCCTTCGCGCTCATGATGCTCACGGCGGCCGTCGGCATGCTGCGCGGCCGGCGCGCCGGTGCCACCGGCCGGGAAGAACTCCGGGTGCCGGCCGCGGTGGGCCTCGGTGCCCTGGTCGGGGTGATCACCGGATTCGTCGGGGCGGGCGGCGGCTTCGTCATCGTCCCGACCCTGGTCCTGGTCGCCGGGCTCGCCATGCCGGCGGCCGTGGGCACCTCCCTGCTCGTGATCACCATGCAGTCCGCGGCGGGCCTGGCCGGGCACCTCAGTGGCACCGAACTGCCCTGGGGAGTGGTGCTGGCCGTCACCGCCTCGGCAGTGCTGGGCAGCCTCGCCGGCAGCCGGCTCACCGGTCGGATCCCGGCCGATCGCCTGCGCTCGGCGTTCGGCGTCCTGGTGCTGGTGATCGGTGCCCTGGTCCTCCTCGAACAGCTGCCCACCACCCAGAGCCGTTGGCTCGCAAGTGCTCTCATCATCACGGCGGGCCTCATCGGCCTCGCCGTCCGCCGCAACTCGCCCCCCACCAGCCGCCCCACCTCGACCCGTCAGGAGCCCTCGATGTCCGACCCCACCACCCCCAGCACCCCGGCCCACCCGTCGAGCATGGTGTTCACCCAGTACTACATCGACTGCCTGTCCCAGGCGTCCTATCTCGTGGGTGACACCTCCACCGGGCAGGCCGTCGTGATCGACCCTCGCCGGGACATCACCGAGTACCTGGACGACGCGAAGGCCCACGGCCTGAGCATCATCGGGATGATCAACACCCACTTCCACGCCGACTTCCTCTCCGGCCACCTCGAGCTGGCCAAGGCGACGGGTGCGTGGATCGGTTACGGCCAGGTGGCCCAGGCCGAGTTCGAGACCCGCTCCCTGGCAGACGGTGAGCGCATCTCGCTGGGAGATGTCGTCCTGGAGGTCATGGAGACGCCGGGACACACCCCGGAGTCGATCAGCGTCCTGGTCTACGAGCGCGCCGAGGACGAGGTGGCCTACGGCGTGCTGACCGGCGACGCCCTGTTCATCGGTGACGTCGGCCGGCCCGACCTGCTGGCCTCGATCGGCGTCACCGCCGACGAGCTCGGCGTGCAGCTGTACGACTCGATCCAGCGCAAGCTGATGGGCCTGCCGGACGCCGTCCGGGTCTTCCCCGCCCACGGCGCCGGATCGGCCTGTGGCAAGAACCTGTCCACCGCACGGCAGTCGACCATCGGCGAGCAGCGCGAGACCAACTACGCCTGCCAGCCGATGAGCCAGGAGGACTTCGTCGCCCTGGTGACGGCCGGCCAGCCCTCGGCGCCGGAGTACTTCGTCTACGACGCGATCCTCAACCGCAAGAACCGTGAGGTCTTCGACGAGCAGGCGCCGGTCGCCGCCCTGGACGACGTCCAGGTGGACGCCGCGCTCGCCCGCGGGGCCGTGGTGCTGGACACCCGGGAGGTGACCGACTTCGCCGCGGGTCACCTGCGCGGAGCGCTCAACGTGCCCGCCGACGGCCGCTTCGCCGAGACCGCCGGCATGGTGCTCACCGCCGACGTCGAGGTCGTGCTGATCGCCCCCGAGGGCCGTGAGGGCGAGGTGGCGACGCGCCTGGCACGCATCGGTTTCGACAAGGTGACCGGGTATGTGGCCAACCCTGCGGCGCTGATGCTGGCGCGCCAGGACACGGTCGAGCAGGCGAGCCGGCTCACGCCAGGGCAGCTCGCCGGCCTGGCCACCGGACCGGCGGCGAACGCCGAGGACGCCCCGGTCGTGCTGGACGTCCGCAACATCGGCGAGCTCGAGGGTGGTCGGATCCCCGGATCCCTGCACATTCCCCTGGCCGAGCTGCGTCGCCGCCAGGACGAGATCCCGGCCGGACGCCCGGTGGTCATCCACTGCGCCGGCGGCTGGCGTTCCAGCGTGGCGGCGAGCCTGCTGCGCCAGCAGGGTCGCGAGGACGTCTCGGACCTGCTGGGTGGCTTCGCCGCCTGGCAGGCGATGCACGAACCCGTCAACGCCTGAGCGACCCCCACCACCCCCGTGATCATGCACTTTCGACTATTCGAAAGTGCATGATCACGGGGGTATGCTTGTCCGGGGTAAGTATGTCCGGTCATTCAATCACGCTCAGGCGACCGTCGAACCCGCCCTCACGGTCCGGACGGCGGTCAGCGAGGACGGAGCACCAGTGGTCCTGTCAGCGGGGGGACGGTCACTGGACCGGCACGACCCCCTCCCCCTGTGGGCCCAACTGCAGCGCGACCTGTCCCGCCGGCTGAGCGGTGGGGAGTTCGCCGAGGCCTTCCCCGGCGAGCTGGACATCGCCCGGGACTACGACGTGTCCCGGCACACCGTGCGGGAGGCGTTGCGCCGACTGCGCGAGATGGGCGTTCTCGACTCGGCCCGCGGGCGACCGACCCAGGTGCGCGCCCCCATCGAACAGCCGCTCGGCAGCCTGTACTCGCTCTTCCGCGAGATCGAGAGCCGGGGGATGGTCCAGGCCAGCGAGGTGCTCGACCAGTCGATCACCACCGACGCCACCGCGGCCGCGGCACTCGGACTCGCCGAGCACGCCGAACTGTTCCACCTGGAACGGGTGCGGCTGGCCGATGGCTCCCCGCTGGCGCACGACCGGGTGTGGTTGCCGGCAGCGCTCGCGGAACCGCTGATGAGGGCCGATTTCGCCCGCGGGGCCCTTTACGACGAACTGGCGGCGCGCTGCGGCGTCCGGGTGACCGGAGGGCGCGAGCGGATCAGTGCCACCACCCCGAGCCCGGCCGAGCGTCGACTGCTGAACCTGCCTCGGGGCGTGGCCTGCCTGACCGTCGAGCGCATCGGGGTCGCCGGGACCGACGTGGTCGAGCGCCGGGTCACCGTCGTTCGCGGCGACCGCTGGTCGGTGGTCGCCGACTGGACGGCGCGCGGCTGGTCGGTCGGCGCCGTGGCAGGCCCCGGCTGAACGCCGAGGCGCCCAGTGAGGGCGCCCCGGCGACAGCACCTGTCAGGCAAGGCCCTTCAGCATCAGGTTCCAGTACAGGGTGGGCAGACCCACCTTCTTCAGCAGACCGAAATCCCGGTGCTCCCGCTTCGTGTTGAGAATCGGGATGCTGGGCGCGGGCCGCATCGTGTAGTCGAACTCGGCCAGCAGCATGCGATCCCGAGCCGTGGTCAAGGGGCAGGACGCATAACCGTCGTAGGCCGCACTCGGTTCGCGACCGGCCATCACATCGCGCAGGTTGGTCACCAGGACCGGAGCCTGGTGACGGACCGCTGCGCCCGTCTTGGAGTTCGGCGTCGAGCCCGCATCGCCCAGGGCGAAGACGTTGGCGTACCGCACATGTCGCAGGGTGTGCTTGTCGACCTCGACATAACCCGCAGGCGTGCCGGCGTCGGCCAGCGGGCCCGAGCGGATCCAGTCTGGAGCCGACTGCGGCGGGACGGCGTGCAGCACGTCGTAGCCGAGGCGCTCCTTGGTGTCCGACGCGTTGTCCCTGATCAGGATCTCGCGCGCTCCGCCGTCGACCTCGACCACCTCACTGTTGAAGTGCACGGTGATGCCGTAACGCTCCACCACCTGTTCGAGGATCCGGGCGAACTCGGGGACCCCGAACATCCCCGGGGTGGGCAGGACCAGGTGGACGTCGATCTGGTCCAGGACCCCTTGGCGACGCCAGTGATCGGCCGCGAGATAGGCGATCTTCTGCGGCGCACCGGCACACTTGATCGCTCCGGCAGGCTGGGCGAAGACCGCTGTTCCGCGCGTTGTGGAGCGGATGAACTCCCAGGTCTTGGGAGCGAGTTTCGGATCGTAGTTGCTCGACACGCCACCGTGACCGAGGGTCTCGCGCAGACCGGTGATGCCGTCCCAGTTGAGCTGGATGCCCGGCGCCATCACCAGGTGGTCATAGGTCACCGTGCTGCCGTCGTCCAGGGTCAGCGCCGATGCCTGGGGGTCGACCCCCGCCACCGTCGCCCTGATCCAGGTGACACCGTCCGGCATCACGGAGGCCATGGGGCGCGAGGAACGCGCGACGTCCGCCATCCCGCCCCCGACCAGCGTCCACAGGGGCTGGTACCAGTGGGTCTGCGACGGCTCGATGACGGCGACGTCCTTCACCCCGGCGCGCCGCAGGCGCGCCGCCACGGTGATCCCGGCAGAACCACCTCCGACGATGACGACCCTGTGGCTCGACGTGCTCATGCTGGCTCCTCGGGCTGTGAGATGTGCTCGGGGCTCGGACGGGGCCGAGCGAGGATGGTGGACCGGGCATGTACGATACGTACGTAATCTAGGATGTACGTACATCCGCAGATGTCAAGGGGCGATCGCCGTACGGGCCCCACGGTGCAGGACGGGTGTGCCAGGCTGACAGACGGAGCACGGCCCAGTGATCGACCCGGGACCCCCGGAGTGAGGACAGCATCATGGACAGCACCGGTTGGGACGCCCGCTACGCCTCCAGCGAGCTGGTCTGGTCGACCGGCCCCAACCGCTGGGTCGAAGAGGTCTGTGCCGAGCTGGAGCCGGGCACTGCGGTCGACCTGGCCGCGGGCGAGGGGCGCAACGCGCTCTGGCTCGCCGAGCGCGGATGGGAGGCCACCGCCGTGGACTTCTCCGCGGTGGGCCTGGACCGGGCCCGGCGCCTGGCCGCCGAACGCCTCGGGGAGAACGCCTCCCGGCTGCACACCGTTCAGGCCGACCTCGCGTCCTGGTCCCCGCACACCGAGTACGACCTCGCCCTGGTGGTCTACCTCCAGGTGCCGAGCGCCCTGCGGCGCACCGTCCTGGTGGCGGCGGCCACTGCGGTGGCACCGGGTGGCCGGGTCGTCGTGGTGGCCCATCACAGCGACAACCTGACCGCCGGGGTCGGCGGGCCGCAGGACCCCGCGGTGCTCTACTCCGAACAGGACGTGCTGGACGACGTGGCCGAGCAGATCGGCGCGATCCCGCTCCGGGTGGAACGGGCCGAGCGCGCCCTGCGCACCGTGGGGGACCGCCAGGCCGTCGATGTCGTGGTGGTGTTGCACCGGGACTGACTCGGGCAGCCTCAGCGACCGGCAGGCCCAGACTCAGACAGACTCGGGCTCGGGCTGACGGTGCAGCCAGCGCAGGTGTTCCACCGGACCGAGCAGGTCCAGGCGTCGCCACAGGACACTGCCCGGGACGGCCTGACTCGGATGGGCCGCCACCGCCTGGTACTGAGTCGCCCGGTCGACCGAGATCACCAGATCGACCTCGTCGGCCGGACGCCCGGCGAACGGCGCCCCGTATTCCGCGCGCAGCTGCTCCGCGAGAGCCTGCGGCAAGGTCCAGGCGAGGACGCCGAGCCCGCGGCGCCGTCCCACCACCAGAGCAGCTTCGGTGGCCGCCCGATGGTCGGGGTGCCCGGTGATGCCGGTTTCGTCGAACACCACCAGCCCGTCGGCCCCGTGCTGGTCGATCAATCGCGCGACGGCGTCCTCGAGCGGCCCGGACCCGGCCGCGCCCAGCGCGCCGTCCGGCTCGTCGAGCAGCTCGACGCAGGCCAGCCCCAACCGGCGGGCAGCCTCGGCCAGCTCGCCCGCGCGGATCTCGCGCAGGTCCCCGCCCACCCCGTGCAGGGTCGACGCCTCCCCGTGGGTGAAGCAGAGCACCTCGACCTCGGCACCGTCGGCCACGAAGGCGGCCAGGACCGCACCCAGACCGAACGACTCGTCGTCCGGGTGCGCGACCACCACCAGCGGGCGCTTCCAGGCGGGCAGACGGTCGCCGGACGCCGAGGAGCCCTGCGGCGAGGGGATCGGGGGCTGGATGGTCATCGCAAACACTCCGCGGGAAGGTCGAACCAGAGCAGGTCGGCGAACTCCGGCGTCGGACAGCCGGCACTGTCGAGATGGGCGCCGTCGGCCGCCCGGCGCTGCGGTGCAGCGAGGTCGAGCACCGCGCGAGCCGAGCGGAGTTGTTCGGCCAGAACAGCTTCCGGCGCTCGGTCCTGGTGGCGCGGATAGACCAGGTCACCCTGGTCGTCGAAGTGCACGTCCCGCAGGCGCAGTGGCGGCTCCGCGGGCCCGTGGCGATGCCGCCACAACCCCGTGCGCGGCTCGAAGCGATAGTCCGGCAAGAGCTTCCAGCCATCGCGGGCCACCAGGTCAACCGCCTCGATCAGGTAGTCGGCGACGGCGTCGGTGACGAAGTAGTTCAGGCTCACCCGGGTCCAGCCGGGCTTGATCCCCTCGCAACCTCGGTGGATCTCGCGCTGGAAGGCATGGGAGCGTTCGACGTCGATCCCGAGCAAGCGGTGGCCGTACGGCCCGGCGCACGAGCATCCCCCGCGCGCCTGTACCCCGAACAGGTCGTTCAGCAGGGCGACCACGGCGTTGTGGTGGACATATCGGCCGGGAACCCCGTCAGCCGTCAGGCGGCGCACCACGAACGACAGGATGGACAGCCGTTCGGCATCCGGATTGCCCAGCACCTCGATCGCCGGGTTGTCCCGCCAGCGGTCCAGGGCCCGGTGCAGCAGCTCGCTCTCGCGGGCCTGGATGGTCCTCAGCCCGACCGCATCACGCAGGCGGAACACCAGGCCGGCGCGGATCGATCCGACGATGTCCGGCGTCCCGCCCTCCTCGCGCCGCTCCACGTCGTCCACATAGACCTGTTCGTCGGGGTTGACGTACTCGACCGTTCCCCCACCCGGGACCACGGGCACGGGGTTGCGCACCACGTCGCGCCGCACCACCAACAGGCCCGGCGTACCGGGGCCGCCGATGAACTTGTGCGGGGAGATGAACACCGCATCCTTGTAGGCCAACGGATCTTCGCCGGCGGCGACGTCCGGGACCATCCGGATCTCCACGTACGGAGCGGCGGCCGCGTAGTCCCACAGCGCGAGCGCACCGTGGCGGTGCAGCATCACGGTGACCGCGTCGGTGTCGGTGAGGATCCCGGTGACGTTGCTGGCGGCGGAGAACGAGCCGATCACCAGCCGCCGGCCCGCACAGCGGCCCAGGATCTGCTGGAGGGCATCCAGGTCGAGGTGTCCGTTGGCGTCCTCGGGGACGGTGATCACCTCGGCGATGGTCTCCCGCCAGGGCAGCTCGTTGCTGTGGTGCTCGAAGGGCCCGACCAGGACGACGGGCCGTTCGGACCGCGGGATGGTGGCGGTCAGCTGGTGGCGGGAGTCCAGTTCGGCGGGAATCCGCAGTCCCAGGATGTTCACCATGCGGTCGATCGCACCTGTGCTGCCCGAGCCGACGAAGATCACCGCTGTCGTGTCGTCGCCGCCGACCGCCTCCCGGATCACGTCCCGGGCGTCCTCCCGCAGCCGTGTGGTGGCCAGACCGGTGCCACTGGCCTCGGTGTGCGTGTTGGCATACCGGGGCAGGACCTCCTCGCGGATGAAGTCCTCGATGACGCCCAGTGCGCGCCCCGATGCCGTCCAGTCTGCGTAGATCATCCGGCGGTGTCCGTACGGGCCGGGCATCAGCAGGTCGTCGCCGATCACCTCCCGGGCTATCCGGTCCAGCAGAACCCGTGACGATCGCCCCGCCGAGGAGTCCCCCGGCGCGGCGACAGGGGTGTGCACCATCGACCACTCCCTCTCATATACCCCCGAGGGTATACTGTCGAGGCTGGGTGATGCGAGAGTCGCAGGCGCTCAGGACCCCATCGTGCACCGTCCGGTGCCTCCGGTGCCTCCGGTGCCTCCGGTGCCTCCGGTGCCTCCGGTGCAGCATGCCCACACCCACCGTGGCCAGGGCTAGGATCAGACCCGAACCCGTCGCGCAACTGCCGCGACCCGCAGCGCCTCCCAGAGCAACGCCCGGTCCTGACCGCTCCCGTCGTCGTCCTCGGGGTGCCACTGGACGCCGATCGCCCACGCGCTGGGGTGCTCGACCGCCTCCACCACGCCGTCGTCGGCCACCGCGGCCCGGCGCAACCCGGACCCGATCCGGTCGACGGCCTGGTGGTGACCCGAGCGCACGGTCCAGTCCCGACGTCCGAGGACGGACAGCAGCCGGGTTCCCTCGTCCACCCTCACGTGCTCGTCGATGAACAGGCCGTCGTCGTCGGCCCCGCGGTGCAGCTGCCACGGGTCGAGGTCCGGCACCAGGGATCCCCCGTACGCGAGGTTCAGCAACTGGGCGCCGCGGCAGATGGCCAAGACCGGACGGCCACCGGCGATCGCCCCCCGGATCACCTCGAGACAGAACAGGTCGGCCGACCGATCGACGCCGTACTCGTGAGGCACCGGGCCCCGGACCCCGTACAACTCGGAGTCCACGTCCCCGCCGCCCAGCAGGAGCACCGCATCAGCGGCCAGAACCTCGGCCACCGGTGGCAGGTCGGCCGAGGTGTCCACCAGCCGCCAGTCGAAACCCGTTCGGGCGCAATGCTCCAGGGCCACCCGGGTGAACCGGCGGACCAGGGACGCCACGGGGACAGTGAGATCGGGGAAGTTCAGCGAGACCAGGACGGCGACCCGCGGTCCGGTGCGCGGACCCGGGTCGAGCGGCAGGACGTCCTCGACGCGCACCACGACCGCTCCGCTCACGCGCCCTCCGCAGCGAAAGGGAACCCGAGCGTGGGCAACCACTGCTGCCACACCGCTTCCAGCCGCCCGTCCGCGATCACCGCGGCCAGCGCGGCATCGATCTCGGCACACAGCTCGGGGCGGTCCTTGGCCACCCCGACGCCCCAGCGGTTGCCGGTGGGAACGGTGAAGGCGAGCTCGAACCGTGGGTCGTCGTCCAACGGGACGAACACCAGGTCGTCATCGACCACCCCGTCGACCTCGCCGGCGGACAGCGCGGCCAGCATGTCGCCGAACACGTCCCCCGAAGCGCCGTCGAAGGGGACCGTCACCGCACCCGGAAACGTCTGCGCCAGAGCCATGTTGGTGCTGCCGGAGATCGCCCCGATCCGCAAGCCCCGGAGCTGGTCGGGACCGCTGATCCCGCTTCCCCTGCGCACCAGCAAGGCCTCGTTGAAGACCCCGTAGGGCCGGGTGAAGTCCACCTGCTCGAGCCGGCTGGGAATGATGCTCTGCCCGCACCAGACGGCGTCCGCCTGGTGCCGGATCACCGAGGGGATCATGTCGTTCCACGGCACCATGAGCCACTCGACGCGACGTCCCATCGCCTCGGCCACCACGGTCGCAGCCGAGGGTTCGTAGCCCTCGCGCAGCACGCCGTCCGGGCTCTTGTGGAACAGCGGGGGCGCCTCGGCGTCCAGACAGGCCAGCCGCAGCACCCGCTGGTCGCCACCGCTCGCGCCGGGTGCCCCTGCTGCACCGGTCGCGCTGGTCGCGTTCACGGGATCGCCTGCTCGTACCGCTCCTGCTCCCAATCGGTCACGGCCGCACAGAAGCGGGCCCACTCGTCGCTCTTGTACTCCACCAGCAGATCCGAGAGCTCCTCGCCCAACGCACCCCGAACCACGTCGTCCTTGCCGAAGGCGTCGATGGCCTCGGCCAGGGTCAGCGGCAGGCGCGGGAAGCGCCCGGACTCCCCCTCGTAGCTGCTACCCACCGTGGGAGCGCCCGGGTCGAGGTTCTGGTCCAACCCGTCGGCCACTGCGGCGATCAGGGCGGCGTGCGACAGATAGGGGTTCACGCTGGCGTCGGGCAGCTTGTACTCCAGGCGCCCGTTCGCCGAGAGCCGCACGGTGCAGGTCTTGTTGTCCAGGCCCCAGTTGATCTGGGACGGTGCGAACTGGCCTGCGTCCCAGTACCTCTTGTAGGAGTTCACGGTCGAGCCGTTGATCAGCATCGAGCCGGCGGCATGGGTGAGGATTCCGCCCAAGGCGTGCTTGCCGACGTCCGTCAGGTGCAGTTCGGTCCTGCCCGGCTCGGCGAGGATGTTCTCCTCGCCCCGCCACAGGCTCACGTTGTGGTGGCAACCGTTGCCCATCATGCCGGTTGCCGGTTTGGGCATGAAGCTGGCCACCAGGCCCAGCTCGCGCGCCACCTGGCGGCAGACCTGGCGGTAGACCACCAGCCGATCGGCGGTCAGGTCGGCGTGATCGAACATCCAGTTCAGCTCGAGCTGGCCGGGGTCCTCGTAGTCCCCCTCGATCATGTTGATCCCCAACGCCTTTGCGTACCGGATCACCCGCTGGTAGACCGGGCGCATGATCTCGAGGTTCTCCACGTGATAGGCGGGCGAGGATCCCGGCGAGAACCGCACCTCGGTCCCCGGTCCCTTCCAGGTCATCTCGGGCTCGCACCCGGACCTCATCACCAGCCCTGTGGAGGCGGTGAAGTCGGCGTGCACCCGCTTGAGCACCCCACGGCTGTCGGTGGCCAGCCGCCGACCACCGAGGACAGGCAGGTGGTCCGGCTCGTAGATCTGGGTGAAGAACCTGGCCACCGAGGTGTCCCAGGGCAGAACGGCGAAGGTGTTCAGATCGGGCATCGCGGTGAACTCCGCGGCGTGCACCCCGCCCCCCATGAGCGAACCGGTACGGTCCGACTGCAGATCGGAGATCGCGGTGCGGTGCAGGTTCACCCCCCGTTCGAGGTTGCGGTGCAGGTGACCGGCCGGCACCACCTTGCCGATCACGCGACCGGTGATCGTGACGCCCTGGTAGTAGATGAACTCCACCCCGGCCGCGTCGATCGCGGCCGAGATCTCCTGGATCCGTCCCGCATCGGCGTTGGCCTCGCGGTGCAGGTCGAGCGGGGTCGGCGACATGTGGTTCCTCTCGGGCGGGACGGGATGGGGCGGAGGGGGCGGGCCGAAACGGTCGCCGGGTCAGAGAAGTTGAGCGGCGGGGGTTGCCGCCGATGACAGCAGGGACCGATATCCGGGGTGCCGCGCGGGGGGGATGTTGATCAGAATCACGCCCACCACCTCGCCCCCGCGGTGGCAGCCCACGGCGACCCCCGCGGGAAGTTGACCCAACTCCCCTTCGAGCACCTCCACCCGGTCGGCGAGTCCGGGTGCGCCGAAGGACTGCAGGCGCAGCCCGAACTGATCGCTCCAGAACGAGGGCAGCGGCGCAAAGGACGCATCGGGCAGGGCCGTACCGTTCAGGTGGGCGATCAGGGTTCCCGCCGCCCGGCGTGCGGTCTCCCCGGGGATGCACCAGTGCTCCACCCGACGGGGTACCGAGTCGAAGCGCGGGTTGGGGAAGCGGGCGACATCGCCCACGGCGACCACGTCGGCGCGCCCCTCGACCCGCAAGTGGTTGTCGCACACCACACCATCGGTCAGGTCGAGTCCGTTGCCGTCCAGCCATTCCACGGTGGCCTGCGACCCCACCGATTCCACCACCAGGTCCGCGTCCAGCGTGCGCCCGTCATCGAGCACGACCCCTCGCACGCGATCGGCGTCCGGGTGCCCCGGCCGGCCACCGATCAACCGGCTGACCCCGGTACCGGTCACGAACTGCACCCCGGCGGCCCGGTGGTGCTCCAGCAACGCGGCCCCGACCCGGTGTCCGACACCCCGGACCATCGGGACCGGCAGCGGCTCGACCACGCTCACCGCGCAGCCCAAGGCGGCCAAGGTGGCCGCCGCCTCACATCCGACGAACCCGCCACCCACCACCACCACCCGGACGCCGGGCCGCACCTCGTGACGCAGCCCGGCGGCATCGGCCGCCGTGCGGATCGTGTGCCGGCCACGGGCCGGCGCCGTCTGCGGCAACCGGCGCGGGCGCAGGCCGGTGGCCACCACGAGTGCGCCCCAGCCGAGTACCTCTCCGTCGTCCAGGGTGATGGACCGGGCCGTCAGATCCGCGGCGACCACGGTCCGGCCCAGTCGCCACCGGACGTCACCCGCGGCCGCACGCGGACGGAACGCCAGGGACGCCGCCAGCTCGGCGGCCCGGACGGCGTCGCCGCTGGACAGCAGCGCCTCCTTGGACAGCGGAGGCCGGTTGTACGGCGGGTACGGCTCGTCGCCGACAACCGTGATCTCGCCGGTGAACCCTTGGGCGCGAAGCTGTTCCGCGGCCCGAAGGCCACCGAGTCCGGCCCCGGCCACGACCACCGTGGCGGGTCGGGTGGAGGTCAACTCAGTCCTCGATCGTGATCGCCTGCAGCGGGCAGACGTCCACGGCGTCCTCGACGTACCGGCGCATCGACTCATCCGGGTCAGCGTCGTAGACCAGCTTGCTGTTCTCGTCCATCCGGAACACCTCGGGGGCGGCGATCACGCACTGCCCGTGGTCCTGGCACAGCTCCAGGTCGACGATGACCTTCATCGGGAATCCTCTCGGCGGGACGGTGGCCCGGGGGCCGGATCCTGGTGCACAACGAACACGGGGATGTCGGGTGAGGCTCAGCCGACCGGGGAGCGCACCGGCGTCGGCGTGAACCGCAGGGGCAGCCGGTGAGCACCGGTGTTGCCGGACAGGGGCATCCACTCCGCCCCCGGGCCGATGCTCAGGCCGGGAAGGCGCTCGGCCAGGATCGCCAGGCCGACCGACATGTCCATCCGGGCGACGAAGTGGCCCAGGCAGTGGTGGGCCCCGCCGCCGAACCCGAAGTGGGGCTTGCGCCCTTCCACCGTGATGTCGAACGCAGGGTTCTCGAAGGCCGCCGGGTCGGTGCCCGCCGATTCCGACAGCAGGTGAATGGTGGTGCCCCCGGGGATCGACAGGCCCTGGAACTCGAAGTCGGCGATCGCCTCGCGGGTCACCCAGGTCACCGTCGGGTTGAGCCGCATGACCTCCTCGACGGCGGCCTTGCCCAACTCGGGCCGCTCCGCCAGCAGGGCCCACTGCTGCGGGTGGGCGGCGAAGGTCTTCATGGCCATGGCCAGTTGGTTGCGGGTCGTGTCGAAGCCGCCGAAGACCAACAGCGCCATCGAGTTGCGCAACTCGACATGACTCAGCCGTTCCCCGTCCCGCTGCGCCTGGACCAGCGTGGTGGCGAAGTCGTCCCGTGGGGTGGCGGACCGGTCGGCGATGATCTCGTCGCAGTACTCGAACAGCCGGTCCAACGCGGCCTCGATCCGCGGCAGCTCCTGCTGGAAGGTGACCCCGAGGGACAGTCCGATGGTGGCCGAGACCTCCGCGATGATCGGCCACTCCTCCTGCGGGATGCCGAGCAGCATGGCGACCACCCGGGCCGCGTAGGGCTCGGCGAACTGTGAGACGTACTCGCACTGCCCGGTTTCGGAGAATGCGTCGATCAGCTCGTGGGCGAGGGCGATGAACCGCGGGGAGAGTTCGGTGAGCATCTTGGGCGAGAACGCCGGGTTGAGCAGCCGTCGCAACCGGGCGTGATCCTCGCCCTCCATGTTCAGCAACCAACCCCCCCACCAGTCGGCGAAACGACCGGTCACCCCGTTGTGGGCCGGCCAGGCCCAACTGCCCTGACGCAACCGACGGTCCTTGATCAGCCGATTGACCTCGTCGTAGCGCAGCACGGCCAGGCCGTAGGGGGTCCGGGCGCACCAGTTGTGGTCACGCGCCTGCCGGACGAGCTCGGACTGCACGGAGAACGAGGGGTCCGAGACCGGCAGGTAAGCCAGGTCATCCCAGGACAGTGGCCCGGACGAGGACGACGGCGCTTCGGTCATGGTGCCAAACCATTGACTTCATATCTTTATTTGTCAAGGGTTCACGATCGACCGAGCCGAGGGCACCTGGAGTGGGGGGGGGTAGGGGGCCAAACCCCGCGGGGTGGGGGGCGAAAGGGCACCACCCGGGGGGGGGGGGGGGGGGGGGGGGGGGCGGGGGGGGGGGGGGCCCCGGGGGGGGGGGGGGGTTCCCCCCCGGGGGGGGGGGGGCGCCCCCCCCCCCCCGCCGCCGCGTCACAGCACCGATATCACGCTGACGCTGGGCGAGTTCTCGGCCGGATCGGTGCGGAAGCCGCGCACCAGCAGGATGGTCTGGCCGTCGCTGGCG
>JAEUJN010000010.1 GCA_016794595.1 Kineosporiaceae bacterium | reverse complement strand
GGCGACCGGCTGCGGATGCACGCCAGCGGCGCCGACCGCGAGGTGTTCATCCGCTCGCTGGCCTGTCGCGGCGAGTTCGGCGGCCTGAGCGCCGAAGTCTGGCCGATGAGCCTGGCGATGCTGGCGGCGTTCGATGTCGTGCTGGTGGAGACGGTGGGCGTCGGGCAGAAGGAAATCGACGTGTCGAAGATGACCGACACCACCTGCTTCGTCGCCCAGCCGGCCTCCGGCGACAGCATCCAGTTTCTCAAGGCCGGCATCATGGAGATTCCGCACGTCATCGTCGTCAACAAGGAAGATATCGGCATGGCCGCGCGCAAAACCCTGTCCGAGCTGCGGAACACGCTGCGCCGGCAGGTCGATGCCGACGCTTGGCAGGTGCCGGCCCTGTCCGCCAGCGCCGCGCTCGGCAGCGGCATCGAGCAGTTGGCGGACGCGCTGGACAGCCACCGCCGCTGGCTGATGGAGCGGGGCCAGTTCGCCGCCCGCCGCCAGCGCTGTCAGGCGGAATGGCTGGTCAAACACCTGCGGGAGGAATTCGGCCGCTTCGGCATCGGCCTGCTGGGCGGCGAAACCGCGCTGCTCGCGACGCTGGCCGCGACGCCGCGCCGTTCACCCATCGCCGAGTACGACGCCCTGCGCGCTCGCGTGATCCGGGAAGTGAAGGCGAAGGGCTGACAGCGGAGGGCGGGACGGTGCGTCGCGATGTCCCGGCGCTTTTCGACGGATCACTGAATTATTGGCTACCAGAACAACCCCAGACCAACAAGAGGAATGAACGATGGCTAAAGAACTGTACAACCTCGGTGAGATGCCGCCGCTGGGCGAGATTCCCGAGAAGATGCACGCCTGGCTGATCCGGGCCGAGCGCTTCGGCAAGCCGACGGAAGCGTTCCAGCAGGAAGTGGTGAACGTCCCGCCCATCGCCGACGACGAAGTGCTGGTCTACGTGATGGCGGCCGGCATCAACTACAACAACGTCTGGGCGGGATTGGGCATTCCGGTCAACGTCATCGCCGCGCGCAACAAAGCCGGCGAGAAAGAAGACTTTCACATCGGCGGCAGCGACGCCTCCGGCATCGTGTACAAGGTCGGCAAGGACGTGACCAACGTCAAGGTCGGCGATGAAGTGGTGATGCACTGCGGCCAATACAGCCGCGACTGCGCCTGGGTCAAGAGCGGCGGCGATCCGATGTACTCGCCCACCTTCCGCATCTGGGGTTATGAAACCAACTGGGGCAGCTTCGCCCAGTTCACCAAGGTGCAGGCCCAGCAGTGCATGCCCAAGCCCGAGCACATGACCTGGGAGGGCGCGGCGGCCTACACCCTGGTCGCGGCGACGGCCTGGCGGATGTTGCACGGGTGGGGCGCGAACTCGGTCAAGGCCGGTGATGTCGTGCTGATCTGGGGCGGCGCAGGCGGTTTGGGATCGATGGCGATCCAGATCGCCAAGGCGGCGGGGGCCACCCCGATCGCCGTCGTCTCGGATCAGGACAAGTTCGACTACTGCATCAAGTTGGGCGCCAAGGGGTGCATCAACCGCAACGACTTCGACCACTGGGGGATGCTGCCGCACTGGAAGGACTCCGCCGGTTACGCCGCCTGGCTGAAGGGGGTCCGCAAGTTCGGGTCGGCCATCTGGGAGGTGCTGGGCGAGAAGCGGGCACCGAACATCGTCTTCGAGCACCCCGGCGAGACGACCATCCCGAGCTCGATCTTCGTCTGCGACACCGGGGGCATGGTGGTGATCTGCGCCGGCACGACCGGCTTCAACGCCACGGTCGACCTGCGCTACCTGTGGATGCGGCAGAAGCGGTTGCAGGGATCGCACTTCGCCAACGACGTCCAGTCCAACCAGATGAACCAGCTCGCCCTGGCCGGGCAGCTCGACCCGTGCATGTCCCGGGCGTTCACCTACGACGAGATCCCCCTGGCCCACCAGCTGATGTACGAGAACAAGCACCCGCACGGCAACATGGCCGTCCTGGTGGGGGCCACCGATTTCGGCCTCGGCATCAGCGGCGAGCCACCGGTGCAGCTACCGCGAGCGACCCTGCCCGCCGACGACGTGCACGCCACGCCGCACCCCTACCCGCTGTCGGTGCCCCTGCCGGGCATCGCGGGCACGGACGAGGTCACGATCGTCGATGACGGCACCACCGTCGCCGACCTGATGCACCGCGGCATCATCGGGTGCTCACCCGAGGACACCGTGGCCCGGGCCGCAGAGCTGATGATCGAGCAGGACATCCACGCCCTGGTGGTGATGGACCAGGGCCACGCGGTCGGGGTGCTCTCCCAGACCGACCTGGTGCTCGCCACCCAGGACCGAACCCGCGAGCAGGCCCAGGCCCTGAGCGTGGGCGAGGTCATGACCGCGGGCTGCCTGACCTGCGAGTCCACCACCCCACTCAGCCAAGCCGTCAGCCTGATGACCAGCCGGCGCACCCACCGCCTGGTCGTCACCACCGACGGCCAACCCTCCGGTGTCCTGTCCATGACCGACGTCGTCCGCAAGCTCCTGCTGACCTGACCTGACCTGACGTGGGGCTGGGGGCTCTCGGGTTCCCGGCGAGCAGACGGGGACCACCGAGGACCGTCCACGGCGAGCGGGCGGGGACTACCCCGTTCCCGTGGAGCGCTGATCAGGACGAGGCGAGACCTGCCTCGACAACGATCGCTGTCCCACGGGTATGGCCACTGCCCTCCCCGCACGGCCACTGTCCCCCCGGAATACCACCAGGACAGTGCGCTCAGGGCACGACAGTGCGCTCTGGGCACGACAGTGCGCCCTGGGCACGACAGTGCCCGCCATCCGGGGTCACTCACCCCCATCGCCTTCCTGGCCGCCCGCCCCACCCGCGACACCTGAGCCACAGCGCCCCTGAGGCCCTCCGCCTGGTGGGCTCACCGAGCGGTCGGCCGCACCCCGGAACGGATGGCTACGCTGAGTGGCAGTTCACTTACAATCTGATAGCATCTGATCCCCTCCAGCACCCCCCTCCCCCGTCAGGGCGACACGCGCTAGCCCCACCGGCTGCTTTGCCGTGCTTCGCATCATGGACCGAGGCAATCTGGGGGTACTCTGCCTAGCGCCGGAGCCAGATCCAGGAGTTCGGGACATCGCTCTCCGTCACCGGCACATGGATGTAATCATGAGATTCCGTAACACGTAGTAGGCCCCTGGGCGGGCCTGAGGAGGTCTCGACACAGTGGCCGGCGACCAGCACCACCAGCCGTTCCAGATCGTCATGCGGGGATACGACAAGGCCCAGGTCGACGAGCGCATCGGGGCCCTGGAGGCCCAGCTGCGCGACGCGCGCGCCCGGGTCGAGGAAGTCGACGCCCGGGCGATGAAGCTCTCCGGTGAGGTCGCCGAGGCCCACCGCCAGCTGCGCGAGGTGGAACGGCCCTCCTACAGCGGGCTGGGTGCGCGGATCGAACAGTTGCTGCGGCTGGCCGAGGAACAGGCGAGCGATGTCATCGCCGCGGCCACCAAGGACGCCGACGAGGCGCTGGCCCAGGCCCGCGTCGAGGCGGCCCAGGTGCGCGCCGCCGCCCAGAACGAGTCGGCGGAGATGACCGCCGGAGCGCAGCGCGAGAGCGCCGAGCTGCGCCAGAGTGCGATGACCGAGGCCGAGGAGATCGTGGCCACGGCCACGCGCAAGGCCGAGGAGATGCTCGCCGTCGCCGAGCGCGAGGCGGCCAAGCTCAAGAGCGTCACCGAGCACGAGACCAGCGAGAAGCGCACCACGGTCGACCGGGAGCTCGCACGCCTGCGGGCCACGGCCGAGCGCGAGGTCACCGAGCTGCGGGCCGCGGCCAAGCGCGAGGTCGACGAGCACCGTGCGGCCGCCAAGAAGGAGGCCGAGGACCTGCGGGCCGCGGCGTCGGCCATGCACGAGGACACCCGCGCCAAGGTCGAGCAGATGACCACCGACCTCGAGGTCATGCTGGCCGCCCGGCGTGAGGAGGCCGAGCGGATCGACGCCGAGCGGCACGAGCAGGCCGTGGGCCAGGCCACCCAGCTGGTGGCCGAGGCCGAGCAGCGGGCCGCCGCCGCCGAGCAGCGGGCCGCGAAGGCCGTCGAGCAGGCGGAGCACGTGCGCCGGGACGCCGACGACCACGCCAAGCAGCTGCTGGGCAACGCCCGCCGCAACGCCGACTCGGTCATCGCCGAGGCCCGGGCGCACGCCGACAAGGTGCTCTCCGAGGCCAAGGCCGAGGCCGAGCGCCACCGTCGCGCGGCCCAGCGCCAGGTCGACGAGCTGACCCGTCAGCGCGACCTCATCTCCGGTCACCTCGACCAGCTGCGCTCGCTGCTGGGCACCTCGATGCCGGGCACCATCCCCGGGCTGGACAAGGGCGGGTCCCGCCAGCACGAGGCCGCGCTCGCGGACGGCGTCCCGACCGCCGGCGAGATCGCCGAACAGGCCGACCGCACCATCGTGTTGCCGACGTCCGAGGCCCCGGCGCGCAACTGACCCACCGCACCACCCACCGGGCCGGTCGTCTCCTCGAGGCGGCCGGCCCGTTCGGTGCCCGCTCGTGCGTCGACCTGCACGATGGGGTCCGCCCGTGGGAGGCTGACACGTGGTGATCCACCCGTGTCCCTGAGCCGTCGATGAGGTACCGGTGAGCCCCTGGCGAGACAGACTCCCCCGGTCCACCAACCTGCGTGCCGTCCGGGACGCGGTGGTGGCCCATCGGGCCACCACCGCCGCCGATCGTGAACGGCGGACCAGCGACCCCTGGGAAGCCGACCGGGTGACCGCAGAACAGCTCGGGCTCGGCGCCCCGGACACCGAGACGGCCGCCCAGCCGGCGGTCAGCGAGGCACCGTCGACCGTGCCCCCGGTCCGGCCCCACCCCGACGCTCCGGTCGTCCCGGCCGGATCACCACTGGACCAGGACGGCCCGCGCTACGGGCTGCCCGGGGTCCCGCTGAGCCGAGGCCACCCGTTCTACATCGGGTTCATGGGCGGGTTCGGCGTCCTGGTGGCCTACTTCCTTCTCGGGCTGCTCGGGCGACTCACCTCCGTGCTCACCCTGGTGGTGATCGCGCTGTTCCTGGCTCTGGCGCTCGACCCCCTGGTGCGCTGGCTCCAGGCCCAGGGACTCGGCCGCGGCGCGGCCGTGGCGGTGGTCTTCGTCGGGGTGCTCACCCTGTTCGTCGGGTTCGGGTTCGCGGTCGTCCCACCGCTGGCCCGGGAGGCGGCGGACATCACCACCGCGCTCCCCGGCTGGGTCGAGTCCTTCCAGCGAACCGACTGGGTGGTCCGGCTGGACGAGCGCTTCGGGATCATCGCCAACCTCACCGACCAACTGCAGGCGCGCCTGGCCAGCGGCGAGACCGTGGTGCAACTCTTCGGCGGGGTACTCGGCGCCGGGCAGGCGGTGATCTCCGGAGCCTTCAGCACCTTCACCGTGCTGATCCTGACGCTGTACTTCACCGCCTCGCTGAACACCCTGCGCGAGGCCGTGTACGCCCTGGTTCCCGCCTCGCGTCGCTCGCGGGTGCGCCTGATCGGGGACGAGATCATCCGCCGGATCGGCGGGTACACCTCCGGCCAGGTGGCGGTGGCGGCGATCAACGCGGCGTTCACCTACGTCGGCCTCCTGGTCCTCGGACTGCCCTATGCCCTGGTCCTGGCGATCACGGTCGGCATCCTGGGCCTGATCCCCATGGTGGGCGCCACCATCGGGGCCCTGGTGATCACGGTCGCGGCCCTGTTCCACAGCTGGCAGTACGCGGTGATCGTGGCCGTCTACTACCTGATCTACCAGCAGATCGAGAACTACGTGATCGCACCGCGGATCATGGCCCGCACGGTCAACCTGCCCGGGTTCCTGGCCGTGCTCGCCGCACTCGCCGGCGCTGCGCTGCTGGGCATCCTCGGCGCGCTCATCGCCATCCCGATCGCGGCCAGCATCCTGCTGATCGTCCAGGAAGTGATCATCCCGAGGCAACAGCGGCACTGACCTGCGGCGGGGTCACGGAGCACGCCGGCCCGGAGGCGCCGGTCAGGCCCAACCGCTCAGGACCCGGCCAGCGAGGGATCCCGGGCGCTGGCCGGGCCCAGCCCGGAGGAGACCAGCGCCCGGTAGGCCTCGTCCAGCAGGTCCTGGCCGAGTTCACCGGCCGAACGCTCGGTCATCGCCGCGCCCTCGGCCGGCTGCCCGGTCGAGACCACCAGCTGGAAACCCGAGGTGGCCCGACCCGACCGGACGGCGCCGAGCACCATCACCGAGTCCGGCACGGCCCTGGTCGAGACCGCGAGCACCGAGCCCTCACCGACCGAGTCCCGGGCGATCACCCGCAGCCCGGGCCACACCCCGGCGCAGCCGTCGAGATGCCGGCGCAGCCAGTCGATCTGGTCCAGCGACCCGTCGCCCGAGAACACCCGGACGGCGTTGCTCAGGCTGCGATCCGGACCGGCCACCAGCGACCATTGCACGCTGCGACCCCCCACGGCGTACTGCAGCCCGAGCGGCTCGTCCCGGCAGGCGCTGGTCGCTGTGGTCGGCACCTTCACGTACTGCCCGACGTCCAGGTCCTGATCCAGGGCCTGGGCACCCAGCCGTCCGGACAGCAACGCCGAATCCGGGACGATGACCAGCCCGGCGCCCGTCCGCGGCAGCGGCGACGGCGAGCCGAGCGGAGGGGCCGGTGAGAGGGAGATCCCGGTCCCGGGCCCGGATCCGGGACCGGAGGCAGCGGTCTGGGTCGAGCCGGCCGAGATCGACAGGTGGCTGCCTGCGGGGGTCGACCCGGTACCGGTGCCCAGGGGAGTGGCCGACCCCTGCCCCGGGCCCGCGGTGACCGTGGGGCCGGCCGTCCCGGAGGGCGCGCCGGCGAGGCTGGCGTCCAGGGACGTCGGGCCGTCGGCCACCACCGTGGCGGCCTCCGGGCGGCCCAGGACGCCCAGGGCGATCCCTGTTCCCCCACCGGCGATCACGGCGGCGGCCAGCACCCCGGCCGCGGCCTGGCGACGGCGGCGGCGTATCCCCGCCCGCCGGTGGCTGCCGACGATGAGTGCATCGACGTCCACCGGACCGCCCACGACACCGCTCACCGCCCGTCCGAGGCGGTCGGTGACATCCGGGGCGTCCCGAGCAGGCCCGGGCCAGGGCAGGCGATCAGGGTCGTTCATCGGGTTCACGGCTCCCCCAGGATCTCGCGCAGCCGGGCCAGCCCGCGGTGGGCATTGCTGCGCACGGTCACCTCGCGGGTGTTCATCACGGCGGCGATCTCCGCGTCCGCCAGCCCCTCGAAGTGACGCAAGACCAGCACGGCGCGCTGCTTGGCCGGCAACTTCCGCAGGGCGGCCACCAACCGGTCCCGGTCGTCCAGGGTGGTGAACGCATCGGCCACCGGCCCGGCGACCCCGCCGACGAACCCACCAGCCGACCCGCCGCCCGCCCCCGGGTGATCGATCCGCCGCCCGAGCACCTCGGGGTCGTGGGCCCGCTCGCGGCGCACCGCCCGGCGAAAGTGCGAGGTGCAGGCGTTGACCACCATCCGCCGGACGTAGGCGGAGACGTCGTTCGCCGACCCGACCCGCGACCAGCGCAGCAACGCGGTCGCCAGCACGTCCTGAACGACGTCCTCAGCGGCGGCGGGATCGCGCAGCAGCCCGCGGGCCAGCCGGACCAGACGCTCGCCCTCGGCGGTCACGAACGCGACGAACTCGGCCTCGGCGCGCTCGGCCGAGGAGACCTGTGCGGCCGAACCCTGCGGGCCGGTCGAGACCTGCGGGCCGGCCCAGGGCAGGCCGCCGGTCTCCGGCGGGCGGTTCCCGGACAGGCCGGACACGGACAGGCTCACCACGCTCACGGGTCTGGGACGCGCTCGGACAGGTCCATGTTGCACGAGCGCGCGCCTGTGAGTCGGCGAACCTCCCGACCCGACCCCGACCCAGACCCGCGACTCGCCCCGACCCGCGACTCGCCCCGAACCCGACCCGGCGCGACCTCAGCCGTAGATCCGGAACCCCCGGCCGGTCTTGCGGCCGAGGTAGCCCGCCCGCACCATCTGCTCCAGCAGCGGGGTGGGGGCCCACCCGCGCTCGCGGAACTCCAGGTAGAGGGTGCGCTGGATCGCCAACGAGACGTCCAGACCGACGACGTCCAGGAGTTCGAAGGGCCCCATCGGGTAACCGCAGCCGTTCTTCATCGCGACGTCGATCTCATCGGCGGTGGCGTAGTGCTCCGAGAGCATGCGCACGGCGTCGTTCAGGTAGGGGAACAGCAGGGCGTTGACGATGAACCCGGCCCGGTCCCCACAGATGACCGGGTGCTTGCCGATCCGCCCGCACACCTCGACCACGGTGTCCACCACGTCCGGCGCGGTGGCCACCGTGTGCACCACCTCGACCAGCTTCATCACCGGCGCCGGGTTGAAGAAGTGCATGCCGACCACGTCCTGCGGCCGCGAGGTCGCCGCGCCGCACTCGATCACCGGCAACGAGGAGGTGGTGGTGGCCAGGATCGCGCCCGGCTTGCAGATGCCGTCCAGCTCGGCGAACAGGGCGCGCTTGACCTCCAGGTCCTCCACGATCGCCTCGACCACGAGGTCGACCTGACCGAGTGAACCGACCGAGGTGGCGCCGGTGACCCGCCCCAGGGCGGCGTCCCGCGAGGCCTGGTCGAGCTTGCCGCGCCCCACGGCCCGGTCCAGGCTCTTGGTCACCTTGGCCACGACCTGCTCGACCTTGGCCTCGCTGCGGGCCACGAAGATCACGTCGAGGCCGGCCTTGGCCAGCACCTCGACGATGCCCGAGGCCATCGTCCCCGAGCCGATCACGCCGACCGAGCTCACCGGACGCACCGACTGGCCGCCGGCCCGGGCTGCCGGCGTCGCGGCGTCCGGCACCACCGTGGACGAGCCCGGCTTGGCGTACGTGTAGAACCCCCGCCCGCTCTTGCGCCCCAGCAGCCCGGCGGTGACCATCTGCTTCAGGATCGGGGACGGCGCGTGCAGCCGGTCACGTCCCTGGTGGTACATCGTGTCCAGCACCTCGTAGACGGTGTCCAGACCGATCAGGTCGATCACCGACAGCGGGCCCATCGGCAGGCCGCAGCCGAAGATCATCGAGGCGTCGATGTCCTCGCGGGTCGCGTAGCGCGACTCGAGCATGCTCACCGCGTGGTTCAGGTACCCCATCAGCAGGGTGTTGGCGATGAACCCGGCCCGGTCCCCGACCACGACGGGGGTCTTGCCCAGCACCTCTCGGGTGAAGGCCACCGCATCGTCCACCACGCCCTGGTCGGTGACCACGGTGCGGATCACCTCGACCAGCTTCTGCACCGGCGCGGGGTTGAAGAAGTGCAGGCCGATCACCCGGCGGGGGTGTTCGGTGGCCACCGAGATGTCGGTGACCGGCAGGCTGGAGGTGTTCGTGGCCAGGATGGCGTCCGGGCTGCAGATGGCGTCCAGCTTGCCGAAGATCTCCTTCTTCAACTCGAGCCGCTCCGGCACCGCCTCGACCACCAGGTCGGCCGGGGCGACCGGCTCGAGCTCGGTGGCGTAGGTGATCCGCGCCAGCAGGCTCTCGGCGTCCTGCGGGGAGAGCTTGTCGCGACTGACCGCGCGCTCGACGGAGGCCTCGATCCGCGCCCGGCCCCGGTCGGACGCCGCCTGGTCGACCTCGACGGTCACCACCTTCAGACCGTGGCGCGCGAGCACCTCGGTCAGGCCCGCGCCCATCGTCCCCAGACCGATCACGGCAGCTGTGGTGAACTCGCGCGACATGGGTGTCCTCCTCGACATGGCCCTCGCCCCGGCGTCCGACGGGCCTCCCCCAGGGGCTGATGCGGGCAGTCTCGCACCGGGGTGGGACTGATCGTGCCCCCGCGAGTGCGGTGCAGGACACACTGCGTGCACCGATAACGCCCGCCCGGCGGTAGTTTGCGGGGCGTGCGCCTGGTGATTGCCCGCTGTTCGGTCGACTACGCCGGACGCCTGAACGCCCACCTGCCCCTGGCCACCCGGCTGCTGATGGTGAAGGCGGACGGCAGCCTGCTGGTGCACTCCGACGGCGGCTCGTACAAGCCGCTGAACTGGATGAGCCCCCCCTGCCGGCTGGCGACCGCGGACCCCACCCAGGACCAGGCACGCGACGGGATCACCCAGGTGTGGACCGTTCGGCACGACAAGAGCGACGACCGGCTCACCGTGCACCTGCACGAGGTCCTGCACGACTCGAGCCACGAACTCGGCGTCGACCCGGGGCTGGTCAAGGACGGTGTGGAGGCCCATCTGCAGGAACTGCTGGCCGAGCACGTGCACACCCTGGGCACCGGGTACACCCTGGTCCGGCGCGAGTACCCCACCGCCATCGGCCCGGTCGACCTGCTCACCCGGGACGCCGCCGGCGCCCACGTCGCGGTGGAGATCAAGCGACGGGGTGAGATCGACGGGGTGGAGCAGCTGACCCGCTACCTCGAACTGCTCAACCGCGACCCGCTGCTGGCACCGGTGAGCGGGGTCTTCGCGGCCCAGGAGATCCGGCCCCAGGCGCGGGTCCTGGCCGCCGATCGGGGAATCCGGTGCCTGACCCTCGACTACGACGCCCTGCGGGGCCACGATTCCAGCGAGCACCGTTTGTTCTGAGGCACCGTCAGGTCCGAGGCACCGTTCGTTCCGATACACGACCATCCGGCACCGTGGCCGTGGGAGGGAGGCACTGATGTCCCGACGCGTCATCGTGGTCGGCGCCGGGGTCGTCGGCCTCACCTGCGCGGTCCGCCTGGCCGAGTCCACCGACCTGCTGGTCGACGTCCTGGCCCGGGACCTGCCGGGCGAGAACGCCTCCGCGCTGGGGCCGGTGCCCTGGCTGCCCCCACCTGCCCGCCTCGGCCCGGAGGCCGCGGCCTGGGCGCGCCTGACCCGCGAGCGCCTGGGGGAGCTGGCCGAGGGCAGCGCGTCGCCGGAGACCGGGGTGGTCCTGCTGCCCGGACGCCTGGTCGGTGACGGCTCACCCGACGGCGGCCGCGGGGACGTCCAGCGGGTGACCGCGCCGGTGATCTTCCCGGTGGCCTACCTGCGCTACCTCGTCCGGCGCCTGCTGGCCGCCGGCGGCACCCTGACCCGGATGTCCCTGCCGACCCTGCCGCAGCGCGGCCTGGTGCTGAACTGCTCGGGGCTGGCGGCCCGTGCCCTGGCCGAGGACCTGCAGGTGCTGCCCTGGCGCTGGCAGTACCTCAGGGTCACCGACCCGGGGCTGGGTGAGTGGACGGCCGGCTCCGGGGTCTCGATCGTGCCCGACCGCGGGCTGCTGGCGATCGCGGCGGACGACGAACCCGGAACCGACGAACCGCACCCCGACGGCCGCTCGCTGCTCGCGCGCGCCGTCCGGCTCGAGCCGCGCCTGGCCGGGGTCGAGGTGAGCGCTCATCGCGCGGCCCTGCGGGCACACCGGCCAGGGGTCCAGCTCTCGGTGCGCCACGAACAGGAGCGGACCGTGCTGCACTGCTACGGGCACGGCAGTGCCGGGCCGAGCCTCTCCTGGGGGTGTGCCGAGGAGGTCGTCCGCCGGGTGTCCTCGCTGGTCACGGCGCCGGCGGCGGCCGATACCGGGCTCTGGTAGGCCGCTGTCGGATCCTTGTGACCTGCTTTGCAGCCGCTTGACCCGTGATCCACGACTCCCGTGATTGGCTGCGCCCGTGCTCGGGGAATCGTGGTTGGACGAGGATCGCCGGCGTGATGACGCGGAGTTCTCCACGGCATCTGGGCCGTCGCAGGCATCACGGGCGTCACGGCGGGCGGACCGGCTGGGACGCAAGCGGCAGCTGGGGCTGACCCGCGGCCGGGCCGCAGGGCTGCGGGGCCCAGGGCTGCGCGGGCCAGGGCTGACCGTGCAGGGGCTGCGGGTACACGCCCGGGACGGCGCCCGGGAGGCGGCCAAGGTCTTCCGACCGGTGACCCTCTCCCGGCGCCAGGCCCTCGCGGCCGCCGGGGTGGCCGCCGCAGCGGGCAGCCTGGGCGCCGCCGCCCTGGGCCGCCAACTCGGTGAGACACCCGCGACCGCTGCGGGCGCCACCTCGGACGCCGCCCGTGCGGTCGGTGTGGGCACCGACACCACCTTGCGCCTGGGCACCGGGCAGGCCCCCGCCCGGCTCGAACCGGTGGCCGTGGCCCGCTCACTGACCGCCGAGCACCTGCTCAGCCGGGTCACCTACGGAGCCACCCCGGGCATGCGGGCCCAGGTCGCCTCGCTCGGCCTGTCGAACTGGCTGGCCCTGCAGCTGTCACCGACCCGGATCGCGGATCCGTTGGGCAACAAGGTGACCGCGCTGTACCCCCGGCTGGACTGGTCGATGTCCCGGGTACGCGCGATGCAGGAGCAGGGCGACGACTACTACAAGTTCCTCTACGAGGTGGGCCTGCTGCACATCGGCAAGGCGATCTGGAGCGAGCGGCAGCTGTTCGAGGTGATGGTCGACTTCTGGTCCAACCACCTCAACGTGCCGGCCCCCGCCGACAAGGGCTCCTTCGCCCGGCACCGCTACGACGCCGACGTCATCCGCAAGCACGCCCTGGGCCGGTTCGAGGACATGCTGGTCGCCAGCTCGACCCATCCGGCGATGCTCGCCTACCTGGACAACGCCCTGTCGACGAAGCAGCAGCCGAACGAGAACTACGCCCGCGAGATCATGGAGCTGCACACCCTCGGGGTCAACGGTGGCTACACCGAGCGGGACATCAAGCAGGCGGCCCTGTTGCTCACCGGGTGGGAGATCACCGACAAGGGCGCCCTGCGCTACGTCCCCGCCCGGCACTACAGCCGTCCGGTGACCATCCTCGGCGTCCGGCACGCCAACGGCACCGGGCAGACCGGGCGGATCGCCCAGCAGCGCTTCGTCCGCTCCCTGGCCTCCCACCCCTCCACCGCGAGGTACATCTGCCGCAAGCTGGCCGTCCACTTCGTGTCCGACACCCCCTCCGACGAATTGGTAGGCGCACTCGCCTCGACCTACCTGAGGAACAAGACGGCCATCGTGCCGGTGCTGCGCCAGCTGTTCGGCTCCCAGGAGTTCGCCGGGGCGCAGGCGCAGAAGACGCGTCGTCCGCTGGAGCGGCTGGTGGCCGTGGTGCGCACCCTGCAACCGAAGTTCACCGGCAACAAGGACGCCCTGCAGCAGCTGTACTGGATGACCACCACCGCCGGCCAGACGCCGATGGCCTGGCCCACCCCGGACGGCTACGCCGACCTGGCGGCGAAGTGGCAGTCACCGGCCAGCGCGCTGGAGCTGATCAACCTGACCACCGCGCTGGTACACGGCTGGTCCCCGGACAAGCTCGGCCTGCCCAAGGCGGAGCGGCTGCTGGCCAAGCCACCGTCGAACCGCTCGGCCACGATCGACGCGATCGGGCGCAAGGTACTCGGCCGCCTGCCCACCGCTCAGGAGAAGACCGCCGTGGCGCAACTGCTCTCGGCCACCAAGCTGCCCACCTCCTACCGGGGTCAGGAGTGGGCACGCAGCGAGACCGGTGCCCTGGCAGCGATCGTGCTGATGACCTCCCCTGCCTTCCTGAGCCGTTGAGGAGTCGAGGATGCCCGTGAACGACTCGGCGGCCCGGGCCGCATCGTCCCCGCCCGCGCAGTCCTGCGGTTGCGAGGAGCACCAGGCGGCCCTGGTCAGCCGGCGGCGGATGTTCGAGCTCACCGCGGTCGCCGGGCTGGTCACGGCCAGCACCGTGCACGGGGCTCGGGTGGCCTTCGCCGCGCCGTCCCCGAGCCCGACCGGCACCGCGAGCGCCTCGCCCAGCCCCTCGGCCTCGCCGTCCACCAGCCGTTCACCCTCGCCCAGCCGGTCGGTCACACCGTCCGCCTCTCCCTCCCTGTCGCCGTCCGGGCGGCCCAGCGCCTCGCCGAGCGCGAGCGGCTCACCACTGGCCCCGGTGTCCACCACCGGGACGGCGGACGTGCTGGTCGTGATCAGCCTGCGCGGCGGCTTCGACGGGCTCTCGGCCATCGTTCCGGCGGGCGACGCGAACTACCTGCGAGCCCGGCCGTCGGTGGGCCTGCCGGCCTCGACGCTGAAGAAGGTCGACACCACCTTCGGCCTGGCCCCGGGACTCGAGCCGCTCTACCCGCTCTGGGACGCCGGCCGGGTGGCCGCCATCCACGCCGTCGGCCAGGCCGACGACACCCGCTCCCACTTCGAGGCGGCCGCGGCGATGGAGCGGGCTGCGCCGGGATCGAGCGTGCGCAGCGGCTGGCTCGATCGCTGCATCGGGGCAGCGGCCGGGGCCGGATCACTGGCCGCGGCCCAGGTCGGCAACACGACCATGCCGGCCTCGCTGTACGGCGAGCACAGCAAGTTCGCCGTGGCCTCCCTGCGCGACATCCGGATCGGCGTGGACGAGAACACGGTGCCGTTCGCCGCCTGGAAGCGGGCGATGACCACCCTGCACAAGGGCGCGCGGCCGATGCTCGCCCGGCCGACCCTCGAGGCGGTCGAGGCCGTGGGCAAGCTGAAGTCCCTCCCGCAGGCGGTCGAGGCGCAGGCCGCCGGCTACCCGGGGGGCGGGTTGGGCAACGCGCTGCACGACGTGGCCCAGCTGATCAAGGCGAACCTGGGGCTGCGCTTCGCCACGGTGGACTTCGGCAACTGGGACATGCACCAGAACATGGGCGGGCCCGAAGGCGGCTGGATGTTCAACCAGCTCAGCGAACTGGCCGGGGCGATGGCCGCCTTCGCCACCGAGCTCGGCCCGCTGCTGGGCCAGGTCACGGTGGTCACCCTCAGCGAGTTCGGCCGCCGGGTGGAGCAGAACGGGTCCAACGGCGTCGACCACGGCCACGGCAACGCGGTCCTGCTGATGGGTGGCGGGATCAAGGGCGGCAAGGTGTACGGCGCCTGGCCGGGGCTGGCCCCCTCGGCGCTGGACAGCGGTGACCTGGCCGGCCGGACCGACTACCGCTCGGTGATGAGCGAGATCCTGTCCACCCGGTGCGGTGTCGCCGGCGTGAGCGAGGTCTTCCCCGGGTTCCGGCCCGGGCGGCTCGGGTTCACCACCCCGCGCTCCACCTGAGACGGCCGGGCCCGGTCTCGTCGCGGCCGCCCGGCGGTGCGGCGGGGCAGGCCGGGCTGGCAGACTCCGCGCCATGGCCGACGACCTGCCCGACTGGAACCTGGACGACGACGAGCTGCGGCGTGCCGGCTCGATCAAGTGGACCTTCGCCGGACCACGGATCCTGCCCGCGTGGGTGGCCGAGATGGACGTCCGGCCGGCACCCGCCGTCCGGGCCGCGCTGCTCGACGCCGTCGAGCGGGGCGCTCTCGGCTACCCGATGCCGGACGCCGCCAGCGGCCTGCCCGAGGCGACGGCCGCCTTCGTGGGGCGCCGGTTCGGCCTGCCGGTCGATCCTGCCCGGGTGATCAGCTGCGGCGACGTGATGGCCGGCGTCCGGCTCACCCTCGAGGTGTTGTGCGACCCCGGTCCGGTGGTGGTGCCCACCCCGGCCTACCCACCCTTCCTGCAGGTGCCGGAGGTCACCGGGCGCGGGCTGATCACGGTGCCCTGCCGGGGGCGCGATCTCGACGTCGAGGCCATCGGGGCCGCCCTAGCCGCCGGCGGGCGCACGGTGCTGCTGTCCGCCCCGCACAACCCGCTCGGCCGGGCCTTCACGGCGACGGAGCTGACCGCGCTGCGGGACGTTGTCCTGGCCCACGGGGCTCGGGTGATCAGCGACGAGATCCACGCACCGATCGTGCTGGGCGACACGCGGCACGTGCCGTATGCCTCGATCGAGGGCACCGAGGGCCACGTGACGACCGTGCTCGCCGCCAGCAAGGCGTGGAACATCCCGGGGGTGAAGTGCGCGCAGGTCATCGCGGGCAACCCGGCCGACCTGGCCGCCCTGCGGGCGGCCCCGCTGGTGGCCAATCACGGCACCTCCCCCCTGGGAGTGGTCGCCACCGTGGCCGCCTACACCGACGCAGACACCTGGCTGGACGCGCTGCTACGCGACCTCGCCGAGCGCCGGGAACAGTTCGGATCCCTTCTGGCCCAACGCCTCCCGCAGGTCTCCTGGACGCCGCACGAGGCCACCTACCTGGCCTGGGTCGATGCCCGGGGCACCGGGCTGGCCGACCCGAGCGCGACCGCGCTGGCCGAGGCCGCCGTCATGGTCCACCCCGGGCGCCTGTTCGGCCAGGGCTACGAGGGCTTCGCCCGGGTCAACCTGGCCACCTCGGCCGAGCGGCTGGAGCGCATCGTGGACCGGCTCGCCCGGGCCTGGGGCGGCTGACCGGGCCGACCGGGAATCGGTCAGCTCAACGGAGGAATCTGCCGGGGCGGGCTTTAGCCCGACCGGGGGGCCTTCCGAGATACCGCTCATGTCGACGACCCCCTCAGCCCACGATCACCCCCGCCCGGCCAGAGCTGCCCGGACGACCACCGCCGTCCGCACTGGCCGTGCCCACGGCCACCTGCGCCGCGGCGTCGGGGTGATCCACTCCCCCGAGCCCACCCCGATCGTGACCACCCCGTCCACGGACGGGCGATCGGACGCGACTCGCAGCGTGCACGACTACGCCCGCCGGATGGCGTTCCTGACCGAGCTGGACAGCGCCACCTGGATGGCTCGGTACAACGCCGCCGACCGGTTGGGCGACCCGGACGCCGTCTCCTCGGTCGCCGGGTACGGCAGTTGGCTGCGCCGGACCGCCACCGCCTGGAGCGCGGTCCCGATGCCCACCTCCGCGCAGTCGGCAGCGATCTGGCCGTTCGCCAGCATGGCGCCCACCTGCCTGGATGCCGCCGCCCACCTGGACGCCGACCTGCGTGACCTGGCCCGCTCGACCGGCGGACCGCGCAGCCGCAACCAGTCGGTGTCACGTCCGGCCGCTCGGGCCACCCAGCTCACCGAGGACCTGGACGCCGCCTACCTCGCCGGTGCCGCCTACGTGGCCGTCGCGGTCAGCCAGGAGGTCGCGGTGCTCGCCGCCGACGCCGACCACCTGTCCCTGACCGCCAGCCGGACGCCGCTGCCGCGCAGCTTCGTGCACCACAGCCTCCAGGTGGCCACCGCGCGCAACCTGATGCGCCGCGAGCTGGCCGACTGGGCCGACGCCGCGGGTCCCCACGCCGCCGAGCGGGTCGTGCTGACCGCGGGCATGCTGCTCGACACCCTGGCCGCCGCGCTGGTGACCTCGGGCCGCCCGGGCTGGTGAGACCGCCCGGGCCCACCCGGGGTGAGCCGTTCAGGCGCCGGACGGCTCCGCGACCAGCGGGGCCAGTCCGCGCGCCTCGCGGATCAGGTCGACGATCCGGCCCATGATCTCGGTCAGCCCGTAATCCTTGGGGGTGAAGACCGCGGCCACCCCGAGGGCCACCAGGTCCCGGCCGTCCGCCTCGGGGATGATCCCCCCGACCACCAGGGGGACGTCGTCCATGCCCGCCTCGCGCAACCCGTTCAGCACCTCGGGGACCAGTTCCCGGTGCGAGCCCGACAGCACCGACAGCCCGACGCAGTGCACGTCCTCGGCCACCGCCGCGGCGACGATCTGCGCGGGGGTCAGCCGGATGCCCTGGTAGACCACCTCGAACCCGGCGTCCCGGGCCCGCACCGCCACCTGCTCGGCACCGTTGGAGTGCCCGTCCAGCCCCGGCTTGCCGACCAGGATCCGCAGCCGCCCACCCAACTCCTGTCCGGTGCGGGCGACCGCGTCGCGGACGGCGGTCAGGTCGGCGTCCGGGGATGCGACCCCGACCGTGCCGCTCACCCCGGTCGGCGCCCGGTACTCACCGAACACCTCCCGCAGGGCGCCGGCCCATTCCCCGGTGGTCACCCCGGCCCGCGCGCACTCGAGGCTGGCGGCCATCAGGTTCACCCCGGACGTCGCGTCCGCCTTCAGCCGGGCCAGCGCGCCCGCCCAGGCCTCGCGGCCCTGCGCAGTGGCGTCCCGCTCGGCCCGCCAGCGCTGGATGGCCTGCACCGCAGCGGATTCCACGGCCGCATCGACCGTCTGGATGGCCGCGTCGAGGTCGGCGGTCAGCGGGTTCGGTTCGGTGGTGGTGAACTGGTTGACCCCGACCACCACATCGAGCCCGGCCTCGATCCGCTGGCGCCGGGCGGCGTGCGAGGCCACCAGCGCCGACTTCATGTAGCCGCTCTCGACCGCGGCCACGGCCCCGCCCAGCTCGGCGATCCGCGCCATCTCGGCCTTGGCCCCGGCGACGATCTCGGCCACCTTCGCCTCGACCACGGCCGAGCCGTCGAACAGGTCCTCGTACTCGAGCAGGTCGGACTCGAGCGCCAGCACCTGCTGGATCCGCAGGCTCCACTGCTGGTCCCAGGGCCGCGGCAGCCCGAGCGCCTCGTTCCATGCCGGCAGCTGGACGGCGCGCGCGCGGGCCTTCTTGCTCAGCGTCACCGCGAGCATCTCCAGCACGATCCGCTGCACGTTGTTCTCGGGCTGGGCCTCGGTCAGGCCCAGGGAGTTGACCTGCACGCCGTACCGGAAGCGGCGCTGCGTGGGGTCGGTGACGCCGTAGCGGTCGCGGGTGATCTCGTCCCACAACTCGACGAAGGCGCGCATCTTGCACATCTCCTCGACGAAGCGCACGCCCGCGTTGACGAAGAACGAGATCCGCTGGACGACGTCCCCGAACCTCTCGGGCGCGACCTGGCCCCCGTCGCGCACGGCGTCCAGGACCGCGATCGCGGTGGACAGCGCGAAGGCGACCTCCTGCACGGGCGTGGCGCCCGCCTCCTGCAGGTGATAGCTGCAGATGTTGGTCGGGTTCCACTGCGGCATCGCGGCCACCGTGTAGGCAATGGTGTCGGTGGTCAGCCGCAGGCTCGGCCCGGGCGGGAACACATACGTCCCGCGGGAGAGGTACTCCTTGATGATGTCGTTCTGGGTGGTCCCGGCCAGGGAGGCCACCTCGGCGCCCTGCTCCTCGGCGACCACCTGGTAGAGCGCCAGCAGCCACATGGCGGTGGCGTTGATCGTCATCGAGGTGTTCATCTGGGCCAGTGGGATGCCGTCGAACAGCGCCCGCAGGTCACCCAGGTGACCGATGGGCACCCCCACCTTGCCGACCTCGCCGCGGGCCAGCTCGTGGTCGGAGTCATAGCCGGTCTGGGTCGGCAGGTCGAAGGCCACCGACAGGCCGGTCTGGCCCTTGGCCAGGTTGCGCCGGTACAGCGCGTTGGACTCGGCGGGGCTGGAGTGCCCGGCGTAGGTCCGCATCACCCAGGGACGTTCCCGCTTGCGTTCGGCCACCATGCCCGGAGGCTATCCGCGCCCCCGGGTCGCGCCCACCGCCGATCTGGTGAGACGTCTCACCCCGGACGAGGTCGCCGACCGTGGGGGCCCTCGGCGACTCGACTCAGCCGGCGGCGCAGGGCTGACTGGCGGTGCCGTGACCCTTGGTGGACTCGATCAGCCACAACCCGTTGCGCGGGGCCATGGTGTAGTCCAGCGACCAGTCGGTGCAGGTCTCCTGCGGGCGGGCCGCGGGGCCTCGCCCCGCCTGCTGGCGGCTGGTGAAGGTCAGCCAGATCCTGATCTTCCCGCCGGTCCGCTGGACGTCACGGACCTGGAAGTCCTCGTCCTGGCTGGACTCCACGCCTGCGGAGAACGCCGCCAGGGGCAGGGGACGCACGAACTGGGCCAGGGCGGTGGAGTAGTCGCCCTGGTTGATCGAGGCGAAGTACAGCCGCAGGGTGCCGAAAGCCTGATCGACGTCGCTGCCCTTGGCCAGGTTCGGCGGCACCGGCTGCCCGTCCGGCCCGAGCGCCTCGGGGCAGGCCCGGGTGGGGACCGGGCTGGTCCGGCTCATCCAGGGCTCGATGGTGGTCCGCACCGTCTGGCTGGTCACCGCCAGCCGCCGCCCCTGCGCGGCCTGCGGTCCGGCGTCCACCAGGCCGACCACGGTGCCGTCCGGCCGGATCACCGGCCCCCCGCTGCTGCCAGGGTGGGTCGCGGCGTCGAACTCCATCAACCCGAACCGCGCCACCCCGTCCACGACCGCCTTGCGACCCAGGCCGTTGACCGTGCCCGGGGTGAAGGTGAGCAACGACGCCTGGGGGAACCCGATCGCTGCCACCTGGTCACCGACCCGGGCCGGGGACTGGCTGAACGCGAACCGGTGCCCGGAGACCGGGGTGACCATGCGCAACAACGCGACGTCCGCCGTCGTGTCCAGCCCGAGCACGCTCGCCGAGCGCGAGCTGGTGCCGCTGATCGCCCGCACCAGCCGGCCGCCGTCGACCACGTGGGCCGCGGTCACCACCAGCTGGTCGTCGATGGCGAAACCCGTTCCCATGCCGTCGCTCTCGCAGCCGGCGACCTCGAGCCGGACGACGCCCGAGCTCACCTGCTCGAAGGCGTCCTGGAGCGTGGCCGGCGCGGACGGCGAGGGGTTGGCCGACCCGGACGCCGCGGCCGCCGACGCCGTGGCCGAGGGCGTCGACGAGGCACTCGGCGCCTCGGTCAGGGAGACCTGGGTCGGGTCGGGGCTCAGGCTGTCGATCACGCTGCACCCGCTGATCCCGGTCAGGACGACCCCGGTCAGCACCCCGGCCAGGGTTCGTCTGCTGCGCTGGCTGGGCATGGCCGCACCCTAGCGTCCGGGGGTCGGCCCGGTCAGCCCAGCAGCCGATCCACGTAACACCACCGCCAGGACTCCCCCAACTCGAAGCTGCGGATCACGGGGTGCCCGGTGGCGTGGTGATGGGCCTGCGCATGCCGCAGCGGCGAGGAGTCACAGCACCCCACGGCCCCGCAGTCCAGACACAGCCGCAGCGCGACCCAGTCCGTGCGGCCGAGGTCACGGCAGTCCTGGCACCCGTCAGGGGACACCGGAACCACCAGCGACGGCGCCGAGGCCAGGTGCTCACACGGCGGCTCGATCGCCGGCGACGGCCCGGGACCGCCGGCGCCCCGCGCGGTCCGGGCGTCCTCCTCCTCGTCCACGGCGTCCTCGACGCCGAGGCTGCCGAGCATGGCCTCCTCCTGGTCCAGCCGGGCCAGCACCTCGGAGAGGACCTCCGAGGCCACCGCCCCCGACTGGTGAACCCGGGAGACCACCTCGCGCTCGGCGTCCAGCATCTCCAGCCTCAGCCGGCGGAAGGCCCGCGCCGGGGGCTCGGCCAGGGAGTCGTTGGTGCGCAGTCGCTCCCACACCGACTGGGCGAACCGATCGGTCCAGCCCTGCAGGGCCTCCACCACCTCGCGGGGCGCGTCACCGGCTGCCTGGTGCAATCGCTGCTGACCGGCGTCGACCGCTCGCTGGAGCACCAGCGCCTGCTGGAGTGCCTCCTGGGCCCGGTCCGGACCGGGCAGGGCCAGCCGTCGCACCACCGCGGGCAGGCTTGCCCCCTGCACCAGCAGGGAGGCGGCCACCACGCTGAACGCGGCCAGCTGCAGCACGCCGTGATAGCCCCCCGGGACCGACTCGGCGGTCAGGGTGAACGCGGCCGCCAGGGTGACCACTCCTCGCATCCCCGCCCAGGACAGCACGGCCACCCCCTTCCACGACGGCGTACCCTCGCGCCGTCGGACCGCGGGAACCAGCACGGGCAGGTAGGCCGCCGGGAACACCCAGACGATGCGCACCACGACCACGGTGGCCACCACCGCCAGGCAGACCAGCACCACCCGGGGACCGGTCAGCTCCTCGGCGAGCCCGCCCCCGGTCCCGGCGGTGACACCGTCGAGCAGTTCGCGCAGCTGGAGCCCGATGAGCAGGAACACCACCGACTCGAGCAGGAAGCCGACGGTGGTGAACAGGGTTCGCTCCATCACCCGCGAGGCAGCGCTCTGGATGCGCGGCGAGCGGTGCCCGAGCACCAGCCCGGCGACCACCACCGCCAGTACCCCCGACCCACCGACGGCCTCGGCGCCCAGCATCGCGGCGTAGGGCACCAGCAGTGAACCGGTGGTGTCCAGCACCGGATCGTGCACCCGACGACGCACGGGGGTGAGCAGGGCGGCTGCGACCCAGCCGGTCAGGACCCCGAACACCACGGCCCGGCCGAAGGACACGGCCACATCGGTGATCGTCAACGTGGTGGCCAGGGCAGCCAACGCCATCCGCAGGGTGACCAGGGCAGTGGCGTCGTTCAGCAGGCTCTCACCCTCCAACAGCGTGATCACCCGGCGGGGCAGGCCCACGCGGCGGGCGACGGCCGTGGCCGCGACCGCGTCCGGGGGTGCGACCACCGCGCCCAGAGCGATCGCCGCCGGCCACGGCAACCCTGGCAGCAGGGCCACCGCCGTCAGGGCCACGGCGAAGGCGGTCAGGAGCACCAGGGCGACCGAGAGCAGGATGATCGGGCGCCGGTTGCGACGGAGGTCGACGAACGGGGTTCGGATGGCCGTGCTGTAGAGCAGGGGCGGCAGGATGCCGAGCAGGACGATGTCGGGGTGCAGGCCGTAGGTGGGCAGGCCGGGGACGAACGAGCCCACGATCCCGACCGTGGTCAGGGCCAGTGGCGCGGATAGCCCGAACCGGGAGGAGAGTCCGGCCACGGCGGCAGCGGCGGCCACCAGGGCCAGGAGCTGCAGGGCCACCCCGGATCCGTGCACTCGGGGAACCTACCCACCCGGGCCCGGATCGGCCAGGGCGGGGTGCGTCAGGGCGCGGCGCGGCCGGAGGATCGGACCAGCGCCGGTCCACTGGCGGACCGCTGTCGGGTCGAGCGGGGTGGGGTGGGATCGCGTCAGGCCACGGCCAGCGGGTGGATGGTGAGCACCCTGCCCACCCGGGTGGCCCGCAACAGCCTGAGCTGGCGTGGCGGGACGTCGATGAGCACCAGCCGCCGGTCGGCCCGTCGGGCCTTGCCGTGGACGCCGACCAGGACACTCATCCCGACGGCGTCCCAGATCTCCAGCTCGCTGACCCGCACCAGGAGGTCTCCCTGGCCCTGGTCGAGTGCGCTGTGCAGGACGGCGCGGGCGATCGGTGCTGACCGGGCGTCCAGCTTGCCGCTGAGCACGAGGTGCGCACCGTGAGCCAGCACGTCGATCTGCAGGCTGTTCACGTCCCCCACTTCCCCCCTCGCCCGGCTCGGCCCACCCGGCCGCCCTCCCGGCTCACCAGATGATCACACAGTGGTGATCGACTTGTGGTCGGGGAGGGGTTTTGCCGATGGACCGCCGGCACTTCGTCACGCCAGGTAGCCGATGTGCATCCCAGAGTAGGCCATCGACCCTGGACGGCGCAGCATGCCGGGCCGAGCGGGAGCACTTCACGCCCGCCCTCGACCCCGTGGCGACACCAGTGGGTTGGCAACCACCCCCCGGGAACGGAGACTGGACGGGTGCCGTCCTGGGGCAGCGCCTCCTTCATGTTCGGCCCCCTGGTCTCCCTCGTGTGCCTGGGGGTACTGATCATGCTGATGCGCTGGGCGTTCGGCGGCCCGCGCCGCTCACTGGTCCAGCGTCGTCCCCAGATCGGTTCTCCCGAGGAGTACGGCCTCCTGGTCCGCGTGGCCTCGCCCGCGACCTTCATGGAGGCGGAGATGATCCGGCTACGGCTGAGCGACGGGGGTCTGCGCGCCACGCTCGCCCCGACCGACCAGGGACCCGCGGTGATGGTGTTCTCCGAGGACGCCCTGGCCGCTCGGCGTCTGCTGGACGCCGGCACGTAGGCTGGCCGCCATGGTGAACCTGACCCGCATCTACACCCGCACCGGCGACGACGGCACCACGGGGCTCGGGGACTTCAGCCGGACCCGCAAGACCGACCCCAGGCTGGTCGCCTACGCCGACGTGGACGAGACCAACAGCGCCATCGGCGTGGTGCTGGCCCACGGAGGGGTCACCGACGAGGTCGCCGCAACCCTGACCCGGGTCCAGAACGACCTGTTCGACGTCGGGGCCGACCTGTGCACGCCGCTGGCGACCACCACCCCGGAGCACCCGCCACTGCGGATCACGGCTGACTACGTGGACGACCTGGAGGCGGCCTGCGACGCCTACAACGCCGACCTGGAGCCCCTGCGCTCGTTCATCCTCCCCGGGGGGACGATCGCCGCAGCCCAGCTGCACGTCGCCCGTACTGTCTGCCGTCGGGCCGAGCGGTCCGTCTGGGCCGCTGTCCAGGCCTACGGCACCGAGCCGGACGGCGGCGTGAACCGGCTGGCCGCCACCTACCTCAACCGGCTCAGCGATCTGCTCTTCATCCTGTGCCGGCATGCGAACCTGTCCGCCGGCGGCGATGTCCTGTGGCGTCCCGGGGGCGGGCGGGCCACTCCCCCCGCATGATCCCCGCCTTCTCCCCCATCCCGCCCCGCCCTGTCCCCAGCCGTCCCCCACCCCGCGCGGTCACTTCCGGGCAGGCGCGGTCACGTCCCACCCTCGACATCGTTGCCACGTGCGTGGACGTGACCGCACTCGGGAGGTGAGGCAGAACCCCCGAGGGTCAGGCCATGTTGACGTGCTCCCCCGGCGGGGATGACTCCAACCAGGTGGCCAGGCCGTTGTAGGCCATCTCGCTCATGCCCAGTTCGAGCGTCGCGGTCTCGTAGGTGCAGCGCACGAGCACCCAGTCGGCCTCCAGCAGGCCGCGATCCGGGCTCTCCGGACGACGCCGGTCCAGGATGGTCAGCTGGGATCGGGTCAGCGACCGGGAGGGTCTCAGGCTCAGGGCGAAGAGTCGGAACCAGTCCAGGCGATCCTGCTCGTAGCGGGCCAGGCCGAAGCTCCAGCCCTCGGCATGCCCGCTGGAGCGCAGCGAGCAGTCGAAGGCCCCGACCCCTCGGCTCAGGATGCTGCGCCGGACCAGTAGCCCCCCGAGCAGGGCGACCACCACGAGCACGAGCCCCAGGATGACGGCAGCGGGAACGAGGAAATCGCCCATGCCGCCACCCACCAGCCGGTCAGCGGTCGGCGGTCGGGGCCGAGCCCAGGTCGGCGCGGTCGGAGACGATCATGACTCGGTCGTGCTCGACCGAGAGGAACCCGCCGTCGCAGTGGGCGAGCACGTCGCCGCCGTCCGTGGCCTTGATCGTGATGACGCACGGTGCCAGGACGGCGAGCACCGGAGTGTGGCCGGGCAGTACCCCGAGATCACCGTCCAGCGTGCGGGCGACCACCATCGACGCCTCACCGCCCCAGACCTTGTGGTCGGCGGCGACCAGTTCCACCTCGAGTGGCACTGTTCCTCCTGCTGCTGGGCCGAGGGAGCCGGTGCCCGGGGGCGCCGGCTCCCTGTGGTCAGGATAAGACGAGCGGTGCTGTCAGGTCAGCCCGCGAGTTGCTTCGCGATCTCGGCCGCCTTGCGCTCGACGTCGTCCAGACCGCCGCACATGAAGAAGGCCTGCTCCGGGACGTTGTCGTACTCGCCGTCCGCGATCTTGGTGAACGCCTCGATGGTGTCGGCCAGCGGCACGAACGAGCCCTCCAGACCGGTGAAGGTCTTGGCCACGAACGTGTTCTGGGACAGGAAGCGCTCGATGCGGCGGGCCCGGTTGACGATCGTCCGGTCCTCCTCCGAGAGCTCCTCGACACCCAGGATGGCGATGATGTCCTGCAGTTCCTTGTTGCGCTGCAGGATCTGCTTGACCCGGATCGCGGTGTTGTAGTGGTCGGCCGTGATGTAGCGCGGGTCGAGGATCCGGCTGGTGGAGGTCAGCGGGTCCACCGCGGGGTAGATACCCAGCGAGGCGACGGTGCGGGACAGCTCGGTGGTGGCGTCCAGGTGGGCGAACGTCGTCGCCGGCGCCGGGTCGGTGTAGTCGTCGGCGGGCACGTACACGGCCTGCATCGAGGTGATCGAGTGACCGCGGGTCGAGGTGATCCGCTCCTGCAGCACGCCCATCTCGTCGGCCAGGGTCGGCTGGTAGCCCACCGCGCTCGGCATCCGGCCGAGCAGGGTCGACACCTCGGACCCGGCCTGGGTGAACCGGAAGATGTTGTCGATGAACAGCAGCACGTCCTGCTTCTGGACATCGCGGAAGTACTCGGCCATGGTCAACGCCGACAGGGCGACCCGCAGACGCGTGCCCGGAGGCTCGTCCATCTGGCCGAAGACCAGCGCGGTCTTCTCGATGACGCCGGTCTCGGTCATCTCGGCGATCAGGTCGTTGCCCTCACGGGTGCGCTCACCGACACCGGCGAACACCGACACCCCACCGAAGTTCTCCGCGACCCGGTAGATCATCTCCTGGATGAGCACCGTCTTGCCGACGCCGGCACCGCCGAACAGGCCGATCTTGCCGCCGAGGACGTACGGGGTGAGCAGGTCGATGACCTTGATGCCGGTCTCGAACATCTCGGTCTTGCTCTCGAGCTGGTCGAAGGCCGGTGCCTTGGCGTGGATGCCCCGGCGCTCGGTGATCTCGAGCCGCTCGCCGGGCTTCAGGTTCAGGCACTCGCCGATGGTGTTGAACACGTGGCCCTTGGTCACGTCCCCGACGGGCACCATGATCGGCTCACCGCTGTCGGTGACGGAGGAGCCCCGCACCATGCCGTCGGTGGGCTGCATGGAGATGGCGCGCACCATGTTGTCGCCGATGTGCTGGGCCACCTCGAGGGTCAGGGTGCGGGTTGCTCCGCCGATGGTGACGTCGACCTTGAGGGCGTTGTAGATCTCCGGCATCGCGTCAGCCGGGAACTCGATGTCGACGACCGGCCCGATGACCCGGGACACCCGGCCGACACCAGCGGCACCGCTGACGGCAGCCGACTCAACAGCAGTGGCAGTCATGTCTCTCTCACTCTCACAACCGGGTTCGGGTCTTCACGGACTAGTGGGTGGCGCCGGCGTCGGCCAATGCCCCGGCGCCACCGACGATCTCGCTGATCTCCTGGGTGATCTCCGCCTGACGGGCGGTGTTGGCCAGGCGGGTGTACTTGCGGATGAGCTGTTCCGCGTTGTCGGTGGCCGACTTCATCGCCCGCTGCCGGGCCGCCAGCTCGCTGGCGGCCGAGGTCAGCAGCGCGTTGAAGACCCGCGCCTCCACATATTTCGGCAGCAGGGTGTCGAGCACCACGGCCGCCGACGGTTCGAACTCGTACAACGGCAGGACGTCGTCCTCGTCCGGCGGCTCCTCGCCCTCGACCACCTCGAGCGGGAGCATGCGGATCACCGTGGGCTCCTGGGTCACCATGTTGACGAACCGGGTGTAGACGATGTGGATCTCATCCACCCCCCCCTCGTCGTTCGGGGTCAGGAACGCCGTGATCAGGGTCTGAGCGATCTCCTTGGCCATCTCGAACGTCGGCGCGTCGGAGTGCCCCGACCACTCCCCGGCGATCGGACGGTGCCGGAAGTTGTAGAACGCGATCCCCTTGCGCCCGGCGATGTAGGTGGAGACCTGCTTGCCCTCGGCCCGCAGCAGCTCGTGCAGGCGATCGCCTTCCTTGATCACGTTGGACGAGTAGGCGCCGGCCAACCCCCGGTCGGAGGTGACCAACAGCACGGCCGCCCGATCGATCCCCGGCTTCTCGCTGGTGAGCGGGTGCTCCTCGTTGGAGTAGGTCGCCACAGCCGAGACCGCACGGGTGATGGCTCGCGTGTAGGGGGCCGAGGCCGCCGTCCTCTGCTGCGCCTTCACCATGCGCGAGGTCGCGATCAGCTCGAACGCGCGAGTGATCTTCTTCATCGCGCTGACCGACCTGATCCGCTGTCGGTAGACGCGGAGCTGAGCGCCCATCGTCAGCCGCGCTTCTGCCGGACGATCTGCGCCTGGTCGATGTCCTCTTCGGCCAGCGGCGTCTCGACCGTCTCGGCACCCGCAGCCCCGAGAGCGTGGCCCTCGCCGGTGGTGAACGAGTTCTTGAACTCGACCACCGCCGACTTCAGCG
>JAEUJN010000053.1 GCA_016794595.1 Kineosporiaceae bacterium | reverse complement strand
TAAGAGAAACAACAAGCCAGTCAATAGACAGCGAGTATGCGTGCTGCGACCAACGCATACAAGGATTTAAAACTCCACATACGGAGAGTTTGATCCTGGCTCAGGATGAACGCTGGCGGCGTGCTTAACACATGCAAGTCGAACGGTGAAAGAGAGCTTGCTCTCTGGATCAGTGGCGAACGGGTGAGTAACACGTGAGCAATCTGCCCTTGACTCTGGGATAAGCGTTGGAAACGACGTCTAATACCGGATACGAGCTGCGAAGGCATCTTCAGCAGCTGGAAAGAACTTCGGTCAGGGATGAGCTCGCGGCCTATCAGCTAGTTGGTGAGGTAACGGCCCACCAAGGCGACGACGGGTAGCCGGCCTGAGAGGGTGACCGGCCACACTGGGACTGAGACACGGCCCAGACTCCTACGGGAGGCAGCAGTGGGGAATATTGCACAATGGGCGCAAGCCTGATGCAGCAACGCCGCGTGAGGGACGACGGCCTTCGGGTTGTAAACCTCTTTTAGTAGGGAAGAAGCGAAAGTGACGGTACCTGCAGAAAAAGCACCGGCTAACTACGTGCCAGCAGCCGCGGTAATACGTAGGGTGCAAGCGTTGTCCGGAATTATTGGGCGTAAAGAGCTCGTAGGCGGTCTGTCGCGTCTGCTGTGAAAACTCGGGGCTCAACCCCGGGCCTGCAGTGGGTACGGGCAGACTAGAGTGTGGTAGGGGAGACTGGAATTCCTGGTGTAGCGGTGAAATGCGCAGATATCAGGAGGAACACCGGTGGCGAAGGCGGGTCTCTGGGCCATAACTGACGCTGAGGAGCGAAAGCGTGGGGAGCGAACAGGATTAGATACCCTGGTAGTCCACGCCGTAAACGTTGGGCGCTAGGTGTGGGACTCTTTCCACGAGTTCCGTGCCGCAGCTAACGCATTAAGCGCCCCGCCTGGGGAGTACGGCCGCAAGGCTAAAACTCAAAGGAATTGACGGGGGCCCGCACAAGCGGCGGAGCATGCGGATTAATTCGATGCAACGCGAAGAACCTTACCAAGGCTTGACATGAGAGGTAATCCGGCAGAGATGTCGGGTCCGTAAGGGCCTCTCACAGGTGGTGCATGGTTGTCGTCAGCTCGTGTCGTGAGATGTTGGGTTAAGTCCCGCAACGAGCGCAACCCTTGTTCTATGTTGCCAGCGCGTAATGGCGGGGACTCATAGGAGACTGCCGGGGTCAACTCGGAGGAAGGTAGGGATGAGGTCAAATCATCATGCCCCTTATGTCTTGGGCTTCACGCATGCTACAATGGCCAGTACAAAGGGCTGCGAGACCGTAAGGTGGAGCGAATCCCAAAAAGCTGGTCTCAGTTCGGATCGGGGTCTGCAACTCGACCCCGTGAAGTCGGAGTCGCTAGTAATCGCAGATCAGCAACGCTGCGGTGAATACGTTCCCGGGCCTTGTACACACCGCCCGTCACGTCACGAAAGTCGGTAACACCCGAAGCCGGTGGCCCAACCCATGTGGAGGGAGCCGTCGAAGGTGGGACTGGCGATTGGGACGAAGTCGTAACAAGGTAGCCGTACCGGAAGGTGCGGCTGGATCACCTCCTTTCTAAGGAGCATCTGGCGCCTCTGGGCGTCCAGGGCCACTTCTCGGACGAACGATCCGAGGTGGTTGCTCGAGGGTGGAACATCGACTGAATGGTCACCGGATCTGGTTGTCGAGTCAGTACGTCCTTCGGGACAGGAACCACTCGAACCAGCCAGTGATGGTGACTTGGCACGCTGTTGGGTCCTGAGGGAGCGGGCAATCGTAGCCCCCCACCTCTGCGCCGATCTCTCTGATCGGTGTCGCGCGGACCGGCTTCCGGACGAACCACTCGCCTTGGGCGAGCAGGCGCCGATCACGAAGCGCTGGTTGCCGCCCGTAGCTTGAGAACTGCACAGTGGACGCGAGCATCTATATATCTGTGGTCAAGTTTTTAAGGGCACACGGTGGATGCCTTGGCACCAGGAGCCGAAGAAGGACGTAGGAGCCTGCGATAAGCCTCGAGGAGCTGGCAACCGAGCTGTGATTCGAGGATCTCCGAATGGGGAAACCCGGCTGGGGTAAAGCCCAGTCACCCATGCCTGAACACATAGGGCATGTGGAGGGAACGCGGGGAAGTGAAACATCTCAGTACCCGCAGGAAGAGAAAGCAACCGCGATTCCGTGAGTAGTGGCGAGCGAAAGCGGAAGAGGCTAAACCGAGCGCGTGTGACAGCCGGCAGGCGTTGCGCGTTCGGGGTCGTGGGACCGTCAGGTCGGGGCTGCCGCCCCGACAAGGAGTCAAAAATTCGCGTCATAGTCGAAGGATCTTGAAAGATCCGGCACAGAGGGTGGCACCCCCGTAGACGAAATGGCGCGAACTCCTTGACGAGTTCCCAAGTAGCACGGGGCCCGAGAAATCCCGTGCGAATCTGGGGGGACCACCCCCTAAGCCTAAATACTCCCTGGTGACCGATAGCGGACAAGTACCGTGAGGGAAAGGTGAAAAGTACCCCGGGAGGGGAGTGAAATAGTACCTGAAACCGCGTGCCTACAATCCGTCGGAGCCTCCTAGCGGGGTGACGGCGTGCCTTTTGAAGAATGAGCCTGCGAGTTAGTGGTATGTGGCGAGGTTAACCCGTGTGGGGAAGCCGTAGCGAAAGCGAGTCCGAACAGGGCGATTGAGTCGCATGCTCTAGACCCGAAGCGGAGTGATCTACCCATGGCCAGGTTGAAGCGCGGGTAAGACCGCGTGGAGGACCGAACCCACCAGGGTTGAAAACCTGGGGGATGAGCTGTGGGTAGGGGTGAAAGGCCAATCAAACTCCGTGATAGCTGGTTCTCCCCGAAATGCATTTAGGTGCAGCGTCACGTGTTTCTTACCGGAGGTAGAGCTACTGGATGGCCAATGGGCCCTACAAGGTTACTGACGTCAGCCAAACTCCAAATGCCGGTAAGTGAGAGCGTGGCAGTGAGACTGCGGGGGATAAGCTCCGTAGTCGAAAGGGAAACAGCCCAGAACACCAGCTAAGGCCCCCAAGCGTGTGCTAAGTGGGAAAGGATGTGGAGTTGCACAGACAACCAGGAGGTTGGCTTAGAAGCAGCCACCCTTTAAAGAGTGCGTAATAGCTCACTGGTCAAGTGATTCCGCGCCGACAATGTAGCGGGGCTCAAGCACACCGCCGAAGCTGTGTCATTCGCGCAATAGCCCGGTCTTCGGATCCAGGCGCGCGGGTGGGTAGGGGAGCGTCGTGTGGCGAGAGAAGCGGCGGGGTGACCCAGTCGTGGACGCCACACGAGTGAGAATGCAGGCATGAGTAGCGAAAGACGGGTGAGAAACCCGTCCGCCGAATGACCAAGGGTTCCAGGGCCAGGCTAATCCGCCCTGGGTAAGTCGGGACCTAAGGCGAGGCCGACAGGCGTAGTCGATGGACAACGGGTTGATATTCCCGTACCGGCAAAGAACCGCCCATACCGACCCCGGTGATGCTGAACGCCTGAAGCGTCGATCGGTCTTCGGACTGTTCGGCGTGGAGCGCGTGAACCAATCCGGTAGTAGGTAAGCAATGGGGTGACGCAGGAAGGTAGCCACCGCGTGGCGATGGTAGTCCACGTCCAAGGGTGTAGGGCGAGGTGTAGGCAAATCCGCACCTCATGAGCCTGAGACCTGACAGTGACCGCGAATGCGGGAAGCAGGGTGATCCTATGCTGCCAAGAAAAGCCTCTAGCGAGGTTCGAGCCGCCCGTACCCTAAACCGACTCAGGTGGTCAGGTAGAGAATACCAAGGCGATCGAGAGAATCGTGGTTAAGGAACTCGGCAAAATGCCCCCGTAACTTCGGGAGAAGGGGGGCCTGAGGAGTGAAGCCGCTTGCCGGCTAGCTCTTGAAGGCCGCAGAGACCAGGGAGAAGCGACTGTTTACTAAAAACACAGGTCCGTGCGAAGTCGCAAGACGATGTATACGGACTGACGCCTGCCCGGTGCTGGAACGTTAAGGGGACGGGTTAGCCTCACGGCGAAGCTCAGAACTTAAGCGCCAGTAAACGGCGGTGGTAACTATAACCATCCTAAGGTAGCGAAATTCCTTGTCGGGTAAGTTCCGACCTGCACGAATGGCGTAACGACTTCTCCGCTGTCTCAACCGCGAACTCGGCGAAATTGCACTACGAGTAAAGATGCTCGTTACGCGCAGCAGGACGGAAAGACCCCGGGACCTTTACTACAGCTTGGTATTGGTGTTCGGAACGGCTTGTGTAGGATAGGTGGGAGACTTTGAAGTCGCCACGCCAGTGGCGGTGGAGTCAACGTTGAAATACCACTCTGGTCGTTCTGGATGTCTAACTTCGGTCCGTAATCCGGATCAGGGACAGTGCCTGGTGGGTAGTTTAACTGGGGCGGTTGCCTCCCAAAATGTAACGGAGGCGCCCAAAGGTTCCCTCAGCCTGGTTGGCAATCAGGTGTCGAGTGCAAGTGCACAAGGGAGCTTGACTGTGAGACAGACATGTCGAGCAGGGACGAAAGTCGGGACTAGTGATCCGGCCGTGGTTCGTGGAAACGCGGTCGCTCAACGGATAAAAGGTACCCCGGGGATAACAGGCTGATCTTGCCCAAGAGTCCATATCGACGGCATGGTTTGGCACCTCGATGTCGGCTCGTCGCATCCTGGGGCTGGAGTCGGTCCCAAGGGTTGGGCTGTTCGCCCATTAAAGCGGTACGCGAGCTGGGTTTAGAACGTCGTGAGACAGTTCGGTCCCTATCCGCTGCGCGCGCAGGAAACTTGAGAAGGGCTGTCCTTAGTACGAGAGGACCGGGACGGACGAACCTCTGGTGTGTCAGTTGTTCTGCCAAGAGCACCGCTGATTAGCTACGTTCGGAAGGGATAACCGCTGAAGGCATCTAAGCGGGAAGCCTGCTTCAAGATGAGGTTTCCATGGGGTTTACCCCGAGAGGCTCCCAGCTAGACTACTGGGTTGATAGGCCGGATGTGGAAGTGTGGACTCAAGACACATGAAGCTGACCGGTACTAATAAGCCGACAACTTGTCAACAGATTTGCTCGCGTCCACTGTGCGGTTCCCGAGATGCGGTCGGTGACCGACGACATCTCCATAGTGTTTCGGCGGCCATAGCGGCGGGGAAACGCCCGGCTCCATTCCGAACCCGGAAGCTAAGCCCGCCTGCGCCGATGGTACTGCCCGGGGGACCGGGTGGGAGAGTAGGACGCCGCCGGACATCTTTCACGATGGCGGCCACCCGTGCGGGTGGCCGCCATCGGTGTTTTGCCGGTGGCTCGGTTCGGGCGCCGAACGAGAGGAGCCGAGGGTGATGGACGAGAACAGCCGGGGCGATGCGAGTCGTGGTGGTGGCGGCGCGCGTCGGCCCAGGACGGGCGCTGGGGGCCAACGCGGCGCCTGGGGCTCCTCGACTCCCGGAGGTGCTCCGCGGGGGGCCTCGGGCGGCGGTGCGCCCAGGGGCGGTTCGGGTGGCAGCGGTGGTCCGGCCGGATCCCAGGGGGGCGCGGCGTCGGGTGGTTCGCGTGGCAGCGGTGGGTCAGCGGGATCACGGGGGTCCGGCCCGTGGAGTGGTTCGCGTGGCGCAGGTGGTTCGGCCGGATCGCGTGGTGGCGCGCCGGCGAGTGGCTCGCGTGGTGGCAGGGGCTCGCGTGGTGCGGGTGATTCGTCGGCGTCCCGCGGGAGTGGGCCCAGGAGTGCGTCCCGCGGGGGCAGTGGCTCCGGGGGAGCGCGTGGGGGGACCCCGAGGGGCGGTTCGCCGGATGCGGGAGACGCGGCCGGATCGCGTGGGGGCGTCGCGAGCGGCGGCTCACGGGGGTCGAGCGGTCCTGAGCAGGCGCGTCGCGGTGAGTTTCGCGGACCGCGTCGCCCTGGCGGCCCGGGTCGCCCGGCGTCGCCACGGAGCGGGCCCCGTGCGAGCGGGGATCCCGGTGGCTCCCGTTCGGTGGGGGACGCTCCGCGACGGCAGGGAGGTACCCGTCAGCCGTTTGCCGACAAGCGATCGGGACGTCCGTCCGACTCGACGGACGGGCGTCAGGCGCGGTCTGTCGACTCGCGTGCCGCCCGCCCCGCCACGGGGCGGGACGGGTGGGGCGGTGCAGCCCGGCCTGGATCGGCGGACCGCCGGAACGAGCGCCCGCCAAGGCGCACCGGCGACTCCAGGGGGAGCGCTCCCCGCTCAGGCCCAGGAGGCGGTCGCCCCCGAGCTGTGGACGGTGAGCGGTCGGCGTCCCCCCAGGGGCTTAGACCCGCACCGGCCGGTCCGCCGATTCCCGAGGAGGTCACCGGCAGGGAGCTGGACCGCGAGATCCGTTCGCAGCTGGTGAGTTTGGGGACCCACGGTTCGGCCCTCGTCGCCCGTCACCTGGTGATGGTCGGCCAGTTGCTGGATGACGAGCCCGAGCGTGCCTGGGAGCACGCGCTGGCGGCGCGGGCCCGGGGCGCGCGCATCGGCGTGGTGCGGGAGGCCGTGGGCCTCGCCGCGTATCACACCGGCCGCTACGCCCAGGCGTTGGCCGAGCTGCGCACCATGCGCCGCCTGACCGGCTCATCGGCTCACCTGCCCGTGATGGCCGATTGTGAGCGAGGCCTGGGTCGGCCGGAACGTGCGCTGGCCCTGGCCGGATCTGCCGAGGCGGCTCGGCTCGGGATGGCGGAGAGGATCGAGCTGCGCATCGTGGCAGCCGGTGCGCGTGTCGACCTGGGCCAGCCCGAGGCGGCCGTCGTGATGTTGCACCTGCCGGAGTTGGAGAGCGATTCCGGTGAGGAATGGGTATCCCGGTTGCGCGCGGCGTACGCGAGCGCACTGGCGGCAGCCGGGCGCACGGACGAGGCGAGCCACTGGGCTGCACGGTCGGGAATGGCGTTGCCGACGGACGAGTCCGACCAGGCGGGCGCAGAGGACGAGCCGGAACTGTTCGACCTGGAGGACGAGCAGTGACAGGCCCCACCGGGTCCACGCCAGTCTCCGAAGAGGTTGGTGGGGCAGGCATTCGCCCCAGTGAGGGCCCGCTGGCCGAGGTCCACGACCTGGCGGTGGTGGACCTGGACGGCGTGGTCTATGTCGGCCCCGACCCGGTGCCGGGAGCTCCCGAGGCGATCGCCACGGCGCGAGCAGCCGGGCTGCGTCTGTGTTACCTGACGAACAACGCCAGCCGCACCCCGGACGCCGTGGCTGATCACCTCGTGCGCCTGGGGATCGCGGCCGACGTGGAGGAGGTCCTGACGTCCGCCCAGGTCGGCGCGGCGCTGCTGGCCCGGCAGCTGGAGCCGGGTGCCCGGGTTCTGGTCGTGGGCGGTCAGGGCCTGCGCGTGGCGTTGGTGGACCACGACCTGGTTCCGGTCGACACCATGGATCAGGATCCGAGCGCCGTGGCGCAGGGCTTCAACCCCGACCTCACCTGGCGCCTGCTGGCGGAGGGAACGCGCGGCGTCCGGGCAGGTTTGACCTGGTTGGCGACCAACCTCGACCTCACCGTGCCGACCCCCTTCGGGCCGGCGCCGGGTAACGGCTCGCTGGTCGCCGCCGTGGCCACGGCCGCGGGGCGGCGTCCGGATCTGGTGGCCGGCAAGCCGCAGCCCGAGCCCTTCCTGGACGCGGCGCGCAGATTCGGCGCGCGGCGTCCGCTGGTGATCGGGGATCGGCTGGACACCGACCTGGAGGGCGCACGCGCGGCGGGCATGCCGGGGTTGGCCGTGATGACCGGGGTGAGTGGGGTGGCCGACCTGGTCGGCGCTCCGCCGGCCTGCCGCCCGGATCACCTGGCGGCAGACCTCACCGGGTTGCTGGAGACCCACCCAGCGGTGGAGGTGACACCGGGTGACCCGGTCGTGGCGCGCTGCCGGCAGGCCGTCGTGGCGGTGGAACAGGCCGCCGCGGACGCCGTCCGGCCCCGGCTGGTGGTGCGCCGAACCGGAGAGGACCCCGTGGATCTGCTGCGTGCCGCCTGCGCCGCCGCCTGGAACTGGGCGGACGCGCACGGCGGAGGCCTCGCGCCGTCCTCGAACGAGGTCCACTCCGCCTGCCGGACCTTCCCGGCCGCGAGCCGGTGGGCGCGATAGCGTGACCAACGCAGCGAGAGGAGCCACGCATGGTCATGGATGAGGGCGGTCTGGAGCCCGAGGAGCCGGCGGCGGACGACGCCGGGCAGGTGGTCGCCGAGCTCCCCGAGACCGGGGACGAGGGGCTGGACCGGGTCCTGCGCGAGCTCGCCCTGGCCTCGGCGATCCCACTGGAGGATCAGCTGCCGGTGATCGAGGCCGTGCACCGCACCCTGCAGGACCGCCTGGCCGACGTCGAGGGGTGAGTTCGTGGCCCAGCGGCGTCGTCTCGACGTCGAGCTGGTGCGGCGAGGCCTGGCCCGATCCCGCAGCCACGCCGACGAGCTGGTCGCCGCCGGGCGGGTGCAGGTGGCGGGACTGATCGCCACCAAGGTGGCCACCCAGGTGGACCCGGCGGTGGCGATCGTCGTCCGGCAGGGCGAGAGCGGTCCGGACTTCGCCAGCCGCGGCGGGCACAAGCTGACCGGGGCGTTGGACACCTTCGGCGTTCCGGTGGCCGGCCGACAGTGCCTGGACGCCGGGGCGAGTACCGGCGGGTTCACCGACGTCCTGCTGCGCCGAGGGGCCGCCCACGTGATCGCGGTCGACGTCGGGTACGGGCAGCTCGTCTGGGCCTTGCGCTCGGACGATCGGGTGAGTGTGCTGGACCGCACCAACGTGCGTGACCTGGTGCCCGAACGGTTGCCCTATGCCCCCGATCTCGTGGTGGCCGACCTGTCGTTCATCTCGCTGCGGCTGGTGCTGGCGCCCCTGATCTCGATCAGCGCGGCCGAGGCCGACCTGGTGGTCATGGTCAAGCCTCAATTCGAGGTGGGACGAGAACGGCTGGGACACGGCGGGGTGGTGCGCAGCGCGGCCGATCGCGCGGAGGCGGTGCGCTCGGTCGCCTCCGCCGCCACGGGGCAGGGGTGGGGGGTGCGCGGAGTGTGCGCCAGCCCGCTGCCCGGGCCCAGCGGCAACGTCGAGTACTTTCTCTGGCTGGCCGCGGGGGCCGGTCCACTGCAGGATGCGCAGCTGTCGCGAGCCATCGAGGAGGGCCCCCAGTGACCGCCGTCCAGCGCCGTGTGCTGATTCTCGCCCACGCCGGCCGACCGGCCGCCGTCCGGGCTGCCGAGGAGCTGATCGGGCTGCTCGACCTGGCCGGCATCCGGTCGATCATGCCCGCCTGGGAGGCGGCCGCACTCGGAGAGGCCACCCGGGCGGCTGTGCAGCTGGCCGATCCCGACAACCCGCTGGACGGCGCGGAGCTGGTCGTCGTCCTGGGCGGGGACGGCACCATCCTGCGAGCGGCCGAGCTGGTGCGTGGCAGCGACGTCCCGCTGCTGGGCATCAACATCGGGCACGTGGGGTTCCTGGCCGAGGCCGAGCGCGACGACCTGCACGAGACGGTCCTGCGCATCGCCCAGCGCCGCTACGAGGTCGAGGAGCGGATGACCCTCGACGTCGAGGTGATGCTCGGTGAGGAGCTGCTGGGCTGCACCTGGGCGGTGAACGAGGCCAGCATCGAGAAGGCCGACCGTCGCCACATGATCGAGCTGGTGCTGGAGGTCGACGGCCGCCCGGTGACCGAGTTCGGGTGCGACGGAATCGTCTTGGCCACGCCGACGGGGTCGACGGCCTACGCGTTCTCGGCCGGCGGCCCCGTGGTCTGGCCCGAGGTGGAGGCGCTGCTGCTGGTACCGATCAGTGCGCATGCCCTCTTCGCCCGGCCGCTGGTGGTCGCACCCACCTCGGTGCCGGCGATCGAGATCGTCTCGCACGACGCGGCGGTGCTCTGGTGCGACGGGCGGCGCAGCATCGAGCTGCCCACCGGATCCCGGGTGGAGGTTCGCCGCTCCCCCTTGCCGGTGCGCCTGGCCCGCCTGGCCCGCCCCCCGTTCACGGACCGGTTGGTGGCCAAGTTCGGCCTGCCGGTGCACGGGTGGCGAGGCCGGGGCAAGCACGAGCAGGGCTGAGCGCCACCCCGGCACGGTCGGCGGCGCGCTCGCCCCGGGTTGTGGGTAAGCGCCGCGGGCACGCGTCGAGTGCCTAGTCTGGTGGCGTGCTGCTGGAGATGCGCCTGCGCGGCCTCGGTGTGATCAACGAGGCCGTGCTCGAGCTGGGTCCGGGACTGACCGTGGTCACCGGGGAGACCGGCGCCGGCAAGACGATGGTGGTGACCGGGCTGGGACTGCTGTTCGGAGGCCGGGCCGACGCCGGCGCCGTCCGGAGCGGGCAGAGCAGCGCCCTGGTCGAGGGCAGGATCGCGATCCCGTCGACCGGGGTGGTGGCCGAACGGGTCCGCGAGGCCGGAGCCGAACTGGACGAGCTCGACGACGGCGCCGCCGAGCTCATCGTGTCCCGCACCGTCGGCGCCGAGGGTCGCAGCCGGGGGCACGTCGGTGGGCGCTCGGCGCCGGTGTCGCTGCTCGCCGAACTCGCCGAGGACCTCATCGCCGTCCACGGCCAGAGCGAGCAATTGCGCCTGCGGTCCACGACGCGCCAGCGCCAGACGCTGGATCGCTTCGCCGGCGCCGAGGTCGCCGAACCCCTGGCCGGGTACCGCGAGCGCTGGCAGCGCCTGCGGGTGGTGGAGGAGGAACTGCACGAGATCCGCACCCAGGCGCGCGAGCGCGCCCAGGAGGCAGAGCTGCTCCGGCTGGGACTGGCCGAGGTGGAACGGGTCGATCCCCGGCCCGGTGAGGACCAGGACCTGCGCGCCGAGTCCGAGCGCCTGGGGCACGCCGAGGAACTGCGCACGGCGTCCGCGATCGCCCAGGCAGCCCTGACCGGGCGGGAGGACACCGCGGCCGGTGAACCGGACGCCGTCGCCCTGTTGACCAGCGCGCGCCAGGCGCTCGACCAGGTGCGGGAGCACGACGCCCAACTCGCGGGGCTCGCCGACCGGTTGCGCGAGCTGTGCGTGCTGGCCACCGACGTGGCCGCCGAGTGCGCCTCGTACACCGAACGGATCGAGGCCGACCCCGCGCGGCTGGCCGCGGTGGAGGAACGGCGCTCGGAGCTGTCCGGCCTGACCCGGGCCTACGGCCCGGACCTGGACGCCGTGCTGGAATGGGCGCGCAGCTCGGGGCTGCGGTTGCTCGAGCTGGACGGCGACCAGGACCGCAGCCTCGCCCTGGTCACCGAGCGGGAGGAGCTGCGCACCGAGCTGGGAGCCCTGGCCGCCCGGATCAGTCGGGCGCGCCGGCTGGCCGCCGGCAGCCTGGGGGAGGCGGTGAGCCGGGAGCTGACCGAGCTCGCGATGCCGCACGCCGAGCTCGTCGTGGAGGTCCGCCAACGACCCGACGAGCAGGGGCTGGGGGTCGAGCTCGACGGATCCCCCCAGCTGCTGGCCGCAGGCCCGGACGGTGTGGACGAGGTCGAGTTGCTGCTCGTCCCGCACCGGGGCGCGCCGGCACGACCGCTGGCCAAGGGCGCCTCCGGAGGGGAACTGTCGAGGGTCATGCTGGGACTCGAGGTGGTTCTCGGCGGGGCCGATCCGGTGCCGACGTTCGTCTTCGACGAGGTGGATGCGGGCGTGGGCGGGCAGGCGGCCCTGGGCATCGGACGGCGGCTGGCGCGGCTGGCCAGGACGGCGCAGGTGCTCGTGGTCACTCACCTTCCGCAGGTGGCCGCTTACGCCGATCGCCACCTGGTGGTCACCAAGGCGGTCAGCGGGGAGGTGACCGAGAGCGGGGTGACCCACCTGGACCGAAATGGCCGGGTGCGCGAGCTGGCCAGGATGCTCGGCGGACTCGCCGACTCCGACAGCGCCCAGGCCCACGCCGAGGAACTGCTGGCCACAGCCGGAGCCGATCGTGCGCTTGACCCGCCCGGGTCCGAGGATCGGGCGAGACGTGGCACGATCGTGGCGTGAGGAGGCTGCTGACACGCCACACCTCGGGGACGCAGGGCGGCCCGGGGGTCAGCGGCCGGGCCCGGGTGGACCGCAGGACCAAGAACCTCACCAAACGACTGCAGCCCGGCGAGATCGCCGTGATCGACCACATGGACCTCGACAAGGTCTCCGCCGATGCGCTGGTGGCCTGCCGTCCGGCGGCGGTGTTGAACGCGGCGCCGAGCATCTCGGGCCGCTATCCGAATATCGGACCGGCGACCCTGCTGGCGGCCGGGATCCCGCTGGTCGACGCGATCGGTGAGGAGCTGCTCGACCTGATCCAGGAGGGGGACCGGCTGCGGGTGCACGACGCCGCCATCCACCGCGACGATCAGGTCCTGGCCAAGGGATTCGCCCAGGACGAGGACACCATTGCGGCGGCCATGGACGAGGCGCGGGCCGGGCTCGCCGTCCAGCTCGAGTCCTTCGTCGCCAACACCATGGACTACCTCCAGCGCGAGCGGAGCCTGCTGCTGGACGGGGTCGGGGTGCCCGAGATCGCCACGCCGCTGGACGGGCGTCCGGTCCTGATCGTGGTCCGCGGGTACCACTACAAGGAGGACCTGGCCGCGCTGCGCCCCTACATCCGGGAGAACCGCCCGGTCCTGATCGGGGTGGACGGCGGGGCGGACGCCATCCTGGAGGCCGGCTACACCCCCGACCTGGTGGTCGGGGACATGGACTCGGTCACCGACCGGGCGCTGACCTGCGGCGCCGAGATCGTGGTGCACGCCTACCGGGACGGTCGCGCCCCGGGGCTGGAGCGGGTCCGCGCCCTGGACATCGAGCCGGTCGTGTTCTCGGCCACCGGCACGAGCGAGGACGTCGCGATGCTGCTGGCCGACGACCGGGGGGCCTCGGTGATCGTCGCGGTGGGCACCCACAACACCCTGGTGGAGTTCCTGGACAAGGGTCGGTCCGGCATGGCCAGCACCTGGCTGACCCGGTTACGGGTGGGCGGCAAGTTGGTCGACGCCAAGGGCGTCTCGCGGCTGTACCGGCAACGGATCAGCAACGGTCAGCTCGGCGTCCTGGTGCTCGCGGGGTTGCTGGCGGTGGCCGTGGCGCTGTACGCGACCCCGGGTGGGCAGGTGCTCTACCAGTTGCTGGGTGCCCGGCTGGACGACCTGTGGGCGTTCGTGTCCTCGCTGGTCACCGATGCCCCGCCCGAGGCGTGGCGTCCGCCCTGGCCGTCGGACCCGGTCACCCTCGCAGCGATCGGATGAGCGATCAGATGAGTGATCACGTGAGCGAGCGGGTGGAATGATCGACTTCAGGTACCACGTCGTCTCGCTGGTCTCGGTGTTCATCGCCCTCGCGGTCGGCATCGTGCTCGGCGCCGGCCCCCTGCGGGGACAGCTGGCCGAGCAGCTGAGCACGCGGGTGGAACAGCTGGGAGTGGAGCGTAACCAGCTCCGCTCCGACAAGGAGGTCGCCGAGGCAGGGGTCCGCAACCGTGACGCGTTCACCACCCAGGTGATGCCGACGATGGTCGCCGACCGCCTGCGCGGGCACAGCGTCGTCCTGGTCTCGCTGCCGGGGGCGACCTCGGCGCTGGCCGAGTCGCTGAGCACCACGCTGACCGCCGCCGGCGCCGAGCTGACCGGCCGGGTCGAGATCCGGGCCGACTGGACGGCGCCGGCTCGCTCGGAGGCCCGCGCGGACCTCGTCGCCGAGTGGGGCAAGGTGCTCACCACGCCGTCCCAGCAAGTGAACCGGACGCCGCAGCGCGCGGCGTCGTCCCCGGCGGCCCGCCCGGCCGGGCAGGACACCCAGCAGGTCTTGCGTGACCTGCTGGCCCGTGGCCTGGTCACCGCCAACCGGCTGGAGGTCGGCGAGAGCGACCCGGTGGGCCGGGAGGTGCTCGCTGCCCTGGCCGACCAGGAACTGATCGCGCTCCGCGGCCGGGTGTCCACTCGGGCGGACCTGGCCGTCGTGCTGGCGCCTGCGGTGCAATCGCTGGTCCCGGGGCAGCCGACGCCGAGTCCGAGCGTCGTCGACCCGGTGCCGGAATGGGCGGGCCTGACCCTGACCCTGGACCGCTCCAGTGGCGGAGTCGTGCTGGTGGGCCCCGCATCCTCCGCCGGGGACGGCGGCACCATCGCGGCGATCCGGGCGCAGAAGGAGAGCACCCGTCTGGTCTCGACGGTCGACACGGGCGGCAGCCCGATGGGCGATGTGACCGCGGTGTACGCGCTGGCCGAGCAGGTCTCAGGCGACGGGGCCTCCTACGGCTTCGCCAAGGGTGCGGTGGCACCGGTGCCGAGCCCCGTGCCCGCACCCGTGACGGCCGAGGGGGCGGCACCGTGACCCGCAGGGCACCTGGCGGCACCGTGACCCGGATCGGCGCGGCGTTGGTCGCCGCCGGCACCGCTCGGCTGGTCTGGCACCAGCTGCGGGAACGTCCGCCGGGTGGCGTGGATCGCTGGCAGCGGACCAACCACCGGGGTGAGCCGATCACCCTGCTCGAGGGACCGGCAGCGGCGCTGGCCACGGTCGGTGCCCTCGCCGTCACCCCTGGCCTCCCACCGCACCTGCGGGCCGCCGGGGCGGTGGCCGGGCTGGGTGCCGGGGCGTTCGGGTTGCTGGACGACCTGGGAGAGCGAGGATCGGCCAAGGGTCTGCGCGGTCACCTCGGGGCGCTGCGCCGCGGTGAGGTGACCACCGGGGCACTCAAGATCGCCGGCATCGGGGCGACCGGGCTGCTTGCCGGCGCACTCGCCGTCCGGGGCCGGCCCCCGCGCGCCACCGGCGTGGGCCGGGTGGTCGACCTGGCCACGGCGGCAGCGACCATCGCCGGCACCGCCAACCTGGTGAACCTGCTGGATCTGCGACCCGGCCGGGCGTTGAAGGTCGTGCTGGCGCAGTCGGCGGCGGCCGTCGTCCCGGGTCCGGGCGGGGCGATCGCTGCCGCGCTCGGTGGCACCGCGGCCGCACTGCTGCCCGAAGACCTGGGGGAGCGGGCGATGCTGGGTGACTGCGGCGCCAACGCCCTCGGCGCACTGGCCGGCACGATGGTGGTCGCCGCAGCCCCCGGGCGGGTGCGGCTCGGCGTCCTCGGTGGCGTGGTCGCGTTGATCCTGGCCAGCGAGAAGGTGAGTTTCACCAAGGTCATCGAGTCCACGCCGGTGCTGCGCGAACTCGACGCGCTGGGGCGTCGCCCCCGATGAGCACCCGGGGGCGCCCGTGGTGAGCCGGCGTCTGCTGACCGGGCTGCTCGCCTCGGCCGCGGTGGTCTCCGCGCTCACGGTGCTGTCCCGGGTGACCGGGTTCGCCCGCTACCTGGTGTTCTCCTCGACCGTGGGCGCCGGGTGCGTGGGGGACACCTACAGCGCGGCCAACCTGATGCCCACCGTGCTGTTCGAGGTCGCGGCCGGCGGCGCGCTGGCCGCGACGATCATCCCGCTGATGGCTCCGCTGCTCTCCTCTCGCCCGCGGGACGCCGAGCACCTGGCCGGCGCCGTACTCGGCTGGACCGTGCTGCTGATGCTCCCGCTCACCCTGGCCATGCTCGTGCTGGCCCGGCCGCTGGCCGGGCTGCTGGTCGGTGGCCGATCCTGCGCGGGCCAGGAGGAGCTCGCAGCGGCGATGCTGGCGGTGTTCGCGCCCCAGATGCTGCTCTACGGCCTGGGAGCGGTGTTCACCGGGATCCTGCAGGCCGCCGGGCGTTTCGCCTGGCCGGCCTTCGCCCCGGTCGCCTCGAGTGCCGTGGTGATCCTGGCCTACCTGGGCTACGGCAGCCTCGTGGGGGACGGCCCGGCCTCGGCCACGGACGCCGCGCTGCCCGCCGATGCGTTCACCGTCCTGGCCTGGGGCACCACCGCCGGGGTGGCTGCGATGACCCTGCCCCTGGCCATCCCGGTTCACCGCTCGGGGGTGCGGGTGCGGCCGAGGTTGACCTTCCCACCCGGCACCGGACGGCGTACCGCGGCGCTGGCCGGCGCCGGCGTGCTGGCCGTGCTCGCCCAGCAGGGCTTCCTGCTCGCCGGGGTCGTCCTGGCCAATCACCGTGGCGACCCGGGCACCGTGGTCACCCTGGGTTACTCCCAGGCTGTCACCGTGCTGCCGTACGCGGTGCTGGTCGCCCCGCTGATCACAACCCTGTTCCCGCGGCTGTCCCGGGCGGCCGAGCCCCCGTTGCCCGATCCGGGGTTCAGCGCGCTCTCGGCCCGTGCCCTGCGCGTCGTCCTGGTCGCAGGCACCGGCGCCGGCGTGGTGCTGGCAGCCACCGCGCCGGGGATCGCGGCCCTGTTCGGGGCGCTGGACCGCGGCCGCGTGCTGGCCATGGAGGACGCCGTCCTGGCCGGTGCCCCGGGACTGATCGCCTTCTCGCTGCTGACCCTTGCCGGCCGCACCCTCTACGCGGTGGGTGCCCCGCGAGCCGCCGCCTGGGGAACCTCGGTGGGGTGGGGGGCGGCCGTGGTACTGGCCGCGGCGGGGGCCTGGTGGGTGCCCTCGGACCGGACCGTGGTCGCCCTGGCCGCGGGGCAGAGCGTGGGGACCGGTCTGGGCGCCGCCGTCCTGCTCGTCGCCCTGCGCCGGCGCGCCTCGGCCGGGGCCACGGCCGGTGGCTGGCCTGCCGGGGCCGCCCTGGTGACCGCGGGTCTCCCCGCCGGGGCAGCGGGCTGGTGGCTGGGCCGGGTGATGACCGGTCCCGAGACGACCGCGACCGTGATGCAGGCGCTGGCCGCGACCGTGGCCGGTGCCGCGGTCGCGCTGGTGCTCTACGCCGTCCCGGCGGTCCTGGTGGGCACCGGCGTGATCGGCGGGCGGGGCGAGCCGGCCGCGATGCCCGAGCCGGTGCCACCGGGCGCGGTCGTCCAGGTGCTCGGGTCGTCGGCCGGGGGCATCGGACGCCACGTGCTCGCGCTCGCCGAGGGGCTGTCGGCCGCCGGCCGGGTGGTGGTGGTGGCCGGGCCGGCGGCGACCCTGACCGCCTTCGACCTGGCCGGTCACGGGGTTCCGATCCGCGAGCTGGCCGTGGGGGATCGGCCCGATCCGGCGCAGGACCTCGACACCGTGCGCCGCCTGACCGCGCTCAGCCGGGGGGCCGCCGTGATCCACGCCCACGGGCTGCGGGCCGCGGCGATCGCCGTCCTGGGTGCACGCGGCGTGCCGGTGGTGGTCACCGTGCACAACGCGCCGCCGGCCCCGGGAATGGCGGCGGTCGTCTACCGCGTGCTGGAGCGCCTGGTGGCCCGTCGCGCCGCGGTGGTGCTGGCTGTCTCCGGCGACCTGGGGGAGCGGATGCGCGCGCGCGGTGCCCGCGACGTCCGGCGTGCCCTGGTGCCCAGCCCGGTGCACCCCGTGCCCGAGGCCGACCGCGCGGCCACCCGCGAGCGGGTGCGGGCCGGGCTCGGCCTGGCCGCGCCCGAGTCGCTGGCGGTGACGGTGGCCAGGCTCGCGCCGCAGAAGGGGCTCGAGGTGCTGCTGGAGGCCGCCGACGGGCTGCGCGACCTCGGCGTCCAGGTGGTCATCGCCGGGGGAGGACCACTGCACGACCCGCTGACCGAGACGATCGCAGAGCGCGGACTGCCGGTGCGGCTCGTCGGTGCCCGGGACGACGTGCCCGACCTGCTGGCCGCCGCCGACCTGGTGATCATCCCCAGTCTGTGGGAAGGCCAGCCACTGATCGCGCAGGAGGCACTGGCCGCGGCGGCCGCGATCGTCGCGACGGACTCCGGAGGCACCGCAGAGGTCGTCGACCGGGCCGCGGTGCTGGTCCGTCCGGGTGATCCTGCGGCCCTGTCGGCCGCCGTCCGGGGCGTGCTCACCGTCGCCGGGCTCGCAGCGGAGCTGCGTGAACGTGCCCAGCTGCGGGCGCGGGAGTTGCCGACCCAGGCCGACGCGCTGGCTCAGGTCAACGAGGTCTACCGGCGACTGGCGGCTGATAGGCTCGAACCCCGTGGCGCAGCGCATACCTGACACGCACTCGCGAACCTCGTCAGCGGCGGGCTCGGCTCCCGCCAAACACATCTTCGTCACCGGTGGTGTGGCCTCCTCCCTGGGCAAGGGATTGACCGCCTCCAGCCTCGGTCACCTGTTGCGCGGCCGGGGGCTGCGGGTGGTGATGCAGAAGCTCGATCCCTACATCAACGTCGATCCCGGCACGATGAACCCGTTCCAGCACGGTGAGGTCTTCGTCACCGAGGACGGCACCGAGACCGACCTGGACATCGGGCACTACGAGCGGTTCCTCGACGTCCAGCTCGACGCCTCGGCCAACGTGACCACGGGGCAGGTGTACTCGACCGTGATCGCCAAGGAGCGACGCGGGGAGTACCTGGGTGACACCGTGCAGGTGATCCCGCACATCACCAACGAGATCAAGGCCCGGATGCGGGCCCAGGCCACCCAGGTGGGGGCCGAGGGCACGCCGGATGTGATCATCACCGAGATCGGGGGAACCGTCGGCGACATCGAGTCGCTGCCCTTCCTCGAGGCGGCCCGCCAGGTGCGCCACGACCTCGGCCGGGACAACGTGTTCTTCGTCCACGTCTCGCTGGTGCCGTACCTGGCGCCGTCCGGGGAACTGAAGACCAAGCCGACCCAGCACTCGGTGGCGGCGTTGCGCTCGATCGGCATCCAGCCGGACGCCATCGTCTGCCGGGCCGACCGGGAGATCCCCGCCGGCGTCAAGCGCAAGATCGCCCTCTTCTGTGACGTGGACACCGAGGCCGTCGTGGCGGCCGTGGACGCGCCGTCCATCTACGACATCCCCAAGGTGCTGCACCGCGAGGGCCTGGACGCGTACGTCGTCCGGCGCCTGGGGATGCCGTTCCGGGACGTGGACTGGCACGCCTGGGACGAGCTGCTGCGCCGGGTGCACCGCCCGGCCAACCGGGTCGAGGTCGCCCTGGTGGGCAAGTACGTCGACCTGCCCGACGCCTACCTGTCGGTCACCGAGGCGCTGCGGGCGGGGGGCTTCGACCGGGACGCCCGGGTGGAGATCCGCTGGGTGGCCTCCGACACCTGTGAGACGCCCGAGGGCGCGCGCCGCATGCTCGACGGCGTGGACGCCGTGTGCGTCCCCGGCGGGTTCGGCGTCCGGGGGATCGAGGGCAAGGTGGGTGCGCTGCGCTGGGCGCGCGAGAACGAGGTCCCCGCGCTCGGGCTGTGCCTGGGACTGCAGTGCATGGTGATCGAGTTCGCCCGCGCGGTCGCCGGGCTCGAGGGGGCCAGCAGCAGTGAGTTCGACCCCGAGGCGGTCCACCCGGTGATCGCCACCATGGAGGAACAGAAGTCCATCGTCTCCGGCGGCGGGGATCTCGGCGGGACGATGCGGCTGGGGTCATACCCCGCGGTGCTGACGCCAGGCTCGCTGGTGTCCCAGGCCTACGGGACCGAGCAGGTCACCGAACGGCACCGGCATCGCTACGAGGTCAACAACTCCTACCGCGAGGAGCTGGAGAAGGCCGGGCTGGTGGTCTCGGGTGTCTCACCGGACCGCGAGCTGGTCGAGTTCGTCGAACTCCCGCGTGAGGTGCACCCCTACTACGTCGCCACCCAGGCGCACCCCGAGTTCAAGTCCAGGCCCGACCGCGCGCACCCGCTGTTCGCCGGTCTGGTGCGTGCCGCCCTGGAACGTCAGGCCGCCGGGCGGCTGCTCGAGGTGGACGTCGACCTGACGGCCTCGCTGTGAGAAGCCGGTGAGGGACGTCTTCCTCGATCACCCGGTCACCCTTCGCGAGACCGTGCACCGGGGCCTGATCTGGGACGTCGTGCGGGACACCGTCGACTTGGGCGCCGGGGGCGTGGTGCGGCGCGAGTATCTCGACCACCCGGGTGCGGTGTGCGTCATCGCGCTCGACGACGCCGAGCGCGTGCTGCTGCTGCGCCAGTACCGCCATCCGGTGCGCATGGCGTTGTGGGAGCCACCGGCGGGGCTGCTGGACGTCCGCGGCGAGCCACCGGTGTCGGCCGCACAGCGCGAGCTGGCCGAGGAGGCCGACCTGCGCGCCGACCGATGGGACGTGTTGATCGACTGGTTCAACTCACCCGGAGGCATGAACGAGGCGCTGCGCTGCTTCCTGGCCCGTGACGTGCACCCGGTGGCCGCGCACGAGCGGCACGTGCGCACCGCCGAGGAACTCGACATGCCGGTGCGCTGGGTACCGCTCGACGAGGCCCGCGATGCCGTCCTGGCCGGCCGGATCCACAACCCGGCGGCGGTGATCGGCATCCTGGCCGCCTGCACCGCGCGGGATGCCGGCTGGACGACGTTGCGTCCGGTGGACGCGCCCTGGCCGGAGCATCCGCTCAACCGCTGAGGCCGGTGGCGTGCCAGACTGCGGCCGAGATGACAGTCATCGAGGTGGCCGGATCCTCCTCCCCGGGGGCGGGAGGCGGACGGTCGGTGCCCGCGACACCGGCGGCTGCCGTCCGGGGGTATCTGGATCACCTGCGGGTCGAACGGGGGCTGGCGGCGAACACGCTGGCGGCCTACCGGCGCGATCTCGACCGGTACTTGGCCCACTTGACGGTCCTCGGTCTGAGCGCGATCGAGCAGGTGCGCGAACAGCACGTCAGCTCCTTCCTGGTGGCCCTGCGCAGCGGCTCGGACGGTGGATCGCCGCTGACCGCCAGCTCCGCGGCGCGAGCGGTGGTCGCCGTCCGGGGGTTGCACAAGTTCCTGGTGCTGGAGGGGATGAGTCCGCTGGATCCGGCCGGGGAGGTCAGGCCGCCGTCCCCACCGCGTCGGCTGCCCAAGGCGATCGCGGTCGGCGAGGTCGAGGCGCTGCTGGACGCGGCCTCGCTCGGCGGGACCCCTAGCGCGTTGCGCGATCGCGCGGTGCTGGAACTGCTCTACGGCAGCGGTGCACGGATCAGCGAGGCCGTCGGGCTGGACGTCGATGACCTCGACCTGGTCGAGGGGTTGGTTCGGCTGCGCGGCAAGGGGTCCAAGGAACGCATCGTGCCGATCGGCAGCTATGCGGTGCGGGCGTTGGAGGCCTACCTGGTGCGCGTGCGCCCGGACCTGGTCCGCCGGGGCCGGGGCACGCCGGCGGTCTTCTGCAACCTGCGTGGGGGGCGGCTGTCCCGGCAGAGCGTGTGGACGGCGCTGCAGGCAGCTGCCGAGCGGGCCGGGGTGGCGGCTCATGTCTCGCCGCACACCCTGCGGCACTCCTTCGCGACCCACCTGCTCGAGGGTGGAGCCGACGTCCGCGTCGTGCAGGAGCTGCTCGGCCACGCCTCGGTGACCACAACGCAGATCTACACCAAGGTCACCGCCGACACCCTGCGCGAGGTCTACGCCGCCTCGCATCCCCGGGCGCTGGCGTGAGCAGGCGTGACCCGGCGACCGCAGGCGCCTCGGAGTGCTGATTTCCCCCAGTTGGTGGGGGAGATCAGCACTCTGGCCGAGCGAGAATGTGACTGAAGTGACTGGTGTGACGGATGTGGATCTTGTGGTTGAGCGTCCGGCGACGCGCCGGATAGCCTCGCGGGATCCGAGCCCGACGCGGGGGAGGATTGTGGTATCCGCGCCGGGACTGCCGTCACGTCGACCTCGATGTGCGGCCTCGCCGCCAGGGGGCGCCGGGCCTGACGCGATCGGCACGGAAGGATGAGGTCGTGATCAACCAGACGCAGGACGGGCTCACGGTGGTCCTCGACGTCCCGGAAGGTCTCGATGGCCTCGCCGCCGGCGGCATCGGACCCACGGGGCGCCCCATGCCGGCCTTCCCGGAACCGCCCACCCTGACCACCCACGGGCCATCGCGGATCATCGCCATGTGCAACCAGAAGGGCGGGGTCGGCAAGACCACCTCGACGATCAACCTGGGTGCCGCGCTCGCCGAGTACGGACGCCGCGTGCTGCTGGTCGACTTCGACCCTCAGGGGGCACTGTCGGTCGGCCTGGGGATCAACCCGCACGAGCTCGACAAGACCATCTACAGCCTGCTGATGGACCGCAGCACCGCCGTCCAGGACGTCATCCGGGCGACCAACGTGCCCAACATCGACCTGCTGCCGGCCAACATCGACCTGTCCGCCGCCGAGGTGCAGCTGGTCGGAGAGGTTGCTCGCGAACAGGTCCTGGCCCGGGTGCTGCGCCCGATCGTCGACGACTACGACGTGATCCTGATCGACTGCCAGCCCTCGCTCGGCCTGCTCACCGTGAACGCGCTGACCGCCGCCCACGGGGTGGTGATCCCGCTGGAGTGCGAGTTCTTCGCGCTGCGCGGGGTGGCCCTGCTGGTCGAGACGATCGAGAAGGTCAAGGACCGGCTCAACCCGGGCCTGGAGATCGACGGAATCCTGGCGACCATGTTCGACCCCCGCACCCTGCACAGCCGCGAGGTCGTGGCCCGGGTGGTGGAGGCGTTCGGGGACCAGGTCTTCCACACCGTGATCGGGCGCACGGTCAAGTTCCCCGACGCCTCGGTGGCCGCCGAGCCGATCACCACGTATGCGGCATCCCACGCCGGGGCCTACGCCTACCGTCTGCTGGCCCGCGAGCTGATCGCCCGCGGTGACGCCGCATAGCGTGATCGCCCTCGAACCGACTGCCGACACCACGCCCGAGTCCGCAACCGAGCCCGCGTCGAGCCCGGCCCCACCTCAGACGCCGGGTGGGGTGCTGCCCGGGCGTGGGTCGGCGTTCGAGGTGCACCTGGACAACTTCGAGGGTCCTTTCGACCTGCTGCTCGGTCTCATCGCCAAGCACAAGCTGGACGTCACCGAGATCGCCTTGGCCGAGGTGACCGATGAGTTCATGGCCTGGATCCGCGGGCGGGGTTCGGACTGGGACCTCGGGGAGACCAGCGAGTTCCTGCTGGTCGCGGCGACCCTGCTCGACCTGAAGGCGGCGCGGTTGCTGCCCGCCGCCGAGGTCGAGGACGACGAGGACCTGGCCCTGCTCGAAGCCCGCGACCTGCTGTTCGCCCGGTTGTTGCAGTACCGGGCGTTCAAGGACGTCGCGGCCACCTTCGCCCAGCGGATCGCCACCGAGTCGTCCCGTCACCCGCGGGTGGCGGGCCTCGAACCGCAGTTCGCCCAACTGTTGCCGGAGCTCGTGCTCGGCATCACCCCGGAGGCGTTGGCCGCGATCGCCGCGCGGGCGCTGCAACCCAAACCGGTGCCCGTGGTCGGTCTGGACCATTTGCACGCCCCGCCGGTGAGCGTGCGCGAGCAGGCGGCCCTGATCGTCGACCGGCTGCGCCGCCACCCCTCGGCGAGCTTTCGGACCCTGATCTCCGACGCCGACAGCACGCTGGTCGTGGTGGCTCGCTTCCTCGCGGTGCTGGAGCTGTTCCGCGAGGGGGTGGTGGCCTTCGACCAGGCGGCGCCGCTGTCCGAGTTGACGATCCGCTGGACCGGGGGCGACCACGACGAGGTCGAACTCGACGGACAATTCGATGACTACGACACTGGTGAGCCCACCGCGTCGCAGACCAGGGGAAACCCGGAGCAGGGTGATGAGCGAACACAGTGAGGTCACTGCCGCCGCCGCGGCCGTCGACGACGCCCCCACGACCACGGCGCGCCCGGCTCCGGCCGAGGCAGGCCAGCTCGAGCTCGATCTGGAGGCCATGCCCTCCGGTGCCCGAGGGGCCGTGGAGGCTGTGGTCATGGTGGTCGACGAGCCGGTGAGCGAGGTGGCCCTGGCCTCGGCGCTGGGACTGACCACGGACACCGTGGGCGTCCTGCTGGCCGACCTGGCCGCCGACTACGACGCCGCCGGACGAGGCTTCGAGTTGCGGCAGGTGGCCGGGGGCTGGCGGATCTACAGCCGGGCGGCGTACGCCCCGGCCGTCGAGCGCTTCATGCTGGACGGCCAGACCGCCAAACTGACCCAGGCGGCTCTGGAGACCCTGGCCATCGTCGCCTACCGGCAACCGGTCAGCAGGGCCCGGGTGGGGGCGATCCGCGGGGTGAACGTGGACGCGGTCATGCGCACCCTGCTCACCCGCGGACTGGTGGAGGAGGCCGGCCACGACCCCGAGACCGGTGCGGTGCTCTACCGCACCACCACCTATTTCCTGAACCGGGTGGGGCTGGTCTCGATCGATGAGCTCCCGGCGTTGGCCCCGTTCCTGCCCGAGGTGGACGCGCTCGAGGAGCTCGGGGTCGGGGGGACGGCATGACGCCGCCACCGAGTCGCCGCAACGGCAAGCCCACCAGCGGCGGCAAGCCCACCAGCGGTGCCAAGTCCACCAGCGGTGCCAAGTCCACCAGCGGTGCCAAGTCCACCAGTGGCGGCAAGCCCCCGCGTTCGGGCAAGCCCCTTCGTTCCGGCAAGCCCGCTCGCCCGGCCACCCCGGGCGGTCCGGCTGGTCAGCGCGGGTCCGGCAGTGTGACCGGCAAGGTGCCCGGCAAGGTGCGGACCGGCCCGCCGAAACCGCCGCTGGACGTTCATGACCCGGACGGCGTCCGGTTGCAGAAGGTGCTCGCCCATGCCGGCCTCGGGTCCCGGCGGGCCTGCGAGGAGCTGATCGCGGCCGGCCGGGTCGAGGTCGACGGACAGCTGGTCACCGAGCTGGGGGTCCGGGTCGATCCCCGGCGCGCGGTGGTGCACGTCGACGGGCTGCGGGTGCAGCTGGACGACTCGGTGGTGACGCTGGCACTGAACAAGCCGCTCGGCGTCCTGTCGGCCATGAGCGATCCTCAGGGCCGGGCGAACCTCGGCGATCTGGTGAGCGGGCGTGAGGAGCGGCTGTTCCACGTCGGCCGCCTGGACGCCGACTCGGAGGGACTGATCCTGCTGACCACCGACGGGGAGCTGGCCAACCGGCTGGCCCACCCGCGGTACGAGGTGCCCAAGACCTACCTGGTCGAGATCGCCGTCACCGGCAGCGCGGTGCCGCGTCACCTGGGCCGCCAGCTGCTCGCGGGCATCGAGCTGGACGACGGGCCGGCTGCGGTCGACTCCTTCCGGGTGGTCGACGCCCGCCCCGGGCACGCCCTGATCGAGCTGATCCTGCACGACGGTCGCAACCGGGTGATCCGGCGGCTGATGGAGGCGGCCGGGCATCCGGTACTGCAGTTGGTGCGCACCCAGATCGGGCCGATCCGCCTGGGCGACCTGCGGACGGGCCGCCACCGGGTGATCAGCGGGCCCGAGCTGGGGTCGCTGATGGCCAGCGTCGAGCTGTGAGCCTGGCGTGATCTCGGACGCCGCGTCCGCGCGCCCCGAGGTGGTGCGCGTGGTCGGCACCGGCTTGCTCGGTACCTCGGTCGCGCTCGGCCTGAGTTCGCGGGTGGACGGCGTGCGGATCGTGCTCTCCGACCCCTCGCCGACCTCCCTGGCCCTGGCCAGGGACCTGGGTGCCGGCGAGATCGACCGGGGGGAGGTCGAACCGGACCTGGTCGTGGTGGCCTGCCCGCCCGATGTCGCGGCCCAGGTCGTGCTGTCGGAGTTGGCCCGCCACCCGCGGGCCACGGTGACCGACGTGGCCAGCGTGAAGGCCAGCGTGCTGGACGCCGTCCTCGCTGCCGGGGGCGATGCCGCCCGCTACGTCGGCGGGCACCCGATGGCCGGGCGGGAACGTTCGGGGGCCGTGGCCGCCCGCGGTGACCTGTTCCTGGGCCGCCCGTGGGTGATCTGCCCGACGCCGAAGAACGACCCTCGCCGGGTGGACGCCGTCCGGGGACTGGCGAGTGCGCTCGGGGCGACGGTGGTCACGATGTCCGCCGCCGAGCACGACGATGCGGTGGCCCTGATCTCGCACACTCCCCAGGTCATGGCGAGCCTGGTGGCCGGGCGGTTGCAGCACGCGCCGGATGCGGCGGTGGCGATCGCCGGGCAGGGCCTGCGCGATGTCACCCGGATCGCGGGCAGCGACCCGACGCTGTGGGCCCAGATCCTGGCGGCGAACGCCGGTCCGGTGGCGGCGGTGCTGCGCGCCGTCCGCGACGACCTGGACGGCGTGCTGAACGCGCTGGACGCCCTGGCGGTCGAGCAGGACGCCGCCCCGGCCCGGGGCGCGCGCGCCGACATCGCCCGGGCGGTCGCCGCCGGACGGTCGGGGCGCGAGCGGCTGCCGGGCAAGCACGGCACGCGCCCGACGGCGTTCGCCTCGGTCACGGTGGCGATCCCGGACGAGCCCGGGGCGCTGGCCCGGCTGTTCGCCGACACCGGGGACGCCGGGGTGAACATCGAGGAGCTGACCCTCGAACACGCTCCCGGCCGTGCGGTCGGCCTGGTCGATCTGTCGGTGTTGCCTGCTGCCCGCGAGGACCTGGAGCGAGCGCTGGCCGAGCACGGCTGGCAGATCGTCGGCTGACACCCGCCGTGATCATGCACTTTCGAATAGTCGAAAGTGCATGATCACGGGGGAGGGGGGACAGTGTCGGAGGAATTCCGGCTGCGCTCGATCGCGCTGACCGCCTACGGGCCCTCGTCGCTGGCCGCCATCGGCTACGGCGCCACCGCGGCGGTGCTGCCACTGCTGGCGCGTGACCTCGGGGCCAGCGTCCACCTGGCCGCCACGGTGATCGGGCTCGCCGCGCTCGGCCCGCTGGTCGGCTCGCTGCCGGCCGGCGCTCTGGTCGCCCGGGTGGGGGAGCGGCGGGCGCTGGTGGCGGCGGGCATCGTCGAGGCCGCCGCGACGGCGGCCACGGCGATCGTCCCCACGTTGTGGCTGTTCCTGCTGACGATCCTGGTGAGCAACCTGGCGTGGACCGTGTTCCTGCTGGCCCGGCAGGGGTACATGATCGACGCCGTGCCGCCCGCCCTGCGGGCGAGGGCGCTGTCGGCCCTCGGCGGTACGCACCGGATCGGCATGCTGATCGGGCCGCTGCTCGGGGCGGTGCTGATCGGAGGCTGGGGCATCCGGGCACCGTTCCTGCTGGCGGCGGTGACCTCGTTGGCGGCTGCTGGGCTGGCGCTGACCATGCCGGATCTGAGTGCGTTGGCGCGGGCCGAGCACGGTGACACCACCCTGCGGGAGGTGCTGGCACGTCACCGGTGGGTGCTGGCCACCCTGGGCACCTCGGTGATCGTGATCTCGGGGACGCGGGCGATCCGGGCGGTGCTGGTGCCGTTGTGGGCCGAGCACGTCGGCCTCGGCGCCGAGCTGATCTCGGTGATCGTCGCGGTCTCGGTCGGGGTGGAGATCCTGTTGTTCTACCCGGCGGGATGGATCATGGACCACCACGGCCGGTTCTGGGTCGCGGTGACCTGCGTGGGACTGATGTCCGTCGGCTTCGCTGCCCTGGCGCTCGCCCACGGGGCCTGGGCCGTGCTGGCGGTCTCGGTGCTGATCGGCATCGGCAACGGTCTGGGCTCGGGCGTCGTGATGACGCTGGGGGCCGACAGCGCCCCGGTGCGAGGGCGCTCGCAGTTCCTGGGTGCCTGGCGGACGTGCGGTGAGGCCGGGCAGGTCGGCGGCCCGCTGGTACTGGCCGCGCTGGCGGCGGTCGCCCCGCTGGCGGCGGCCGTCGTCCTGACCGGGCTGGTCACCCTGGCCGGCGCCGGCTGGGTGGGGTACTGGGTGCACCGCGCGGCCGGACGACCGAGCCCCCCGGCCGAGCCGATATCCTGAGGCGCTGTCCAGCGCGATCCCGAGCGCCGACCGGCACATCCCACCCAGTCACCCAGTCCCGGGCCCGTCCATGGCGGGAATCCCCCGAGACGACCACCCGGAGGTCGAACGTGTCCGACGAAGGCACGGGACGCCGCGAGCGCGGCCTGGTCGTCGCGGTGGACGGGCCCAGCGGGTCCGGCAAGTCCAGCGTGTCGCGTGAGGTGGCCCGCCGGCTCGGACTGCGCTACCTGGACACCGGGGCGATGTACCGCGCGGTGTGCTGGTCGGTGCTCGCTTGCGGTCTGGACACCGGTGCCGGTGAGGCTGCCCAGGACGCCGTGGCAGCGCACACGGTGGCGCTGGGGCTCGAGATCTCCACCGACCCGGACGACGCGCTGGTCGCCGTCCGGCACCAGGATCGCTGGGTCGAGGTGACCGATGAGATCCGCGAGCACCGGATCTCGGCCGCGGTGAGCGCAGTGGCCACCAACCTCGGGGTGCGCGCCGAGCTGAGGCGGCGGCAGCGGGAGTTGATCGACGCCGCCCGCGCCGACGGCCGGGGGATGGTCGCCGAGGGCCGTGACATCACCACCGTCGTCGCCCCGGACGCCGACGTCCGGCTGCTGCTGACCGCGACCGAGGCCACCCGGTTGGCGCGCCGCGCGCGCGAGGTGCACGGTGAGGCGAGCGCCGAGACCGTGGCCGCCCTGCGGGATGTGGTGGTGCGCCGGGACGCCGACGATGCGACGGTGTCGAGCTTCCACACGGCGGCAGACGGCGTGCTGGAGTTGGATTCCTCCGGTCTGACCTTCGAGCAGACCGTCCAGGCAGTGCTGAGCGTGTGCGGGAACGTGAGCGTGGGATGAGTGAGCCGGATGTCGGCCGGGCGTTGATCGCCGGGCTCGACGAGTACGACCTGTCCGAGGAGGACCGCGCGCTGCTGGCCGCGGGAGACCTCGATCCCGACCGGGAGGCCGTTGCCGGCCCGTTGCCGGTGCTGGCGGTGGTGGGCCGGCCCAACGTCGGCAAGTCCACCCTGGTCAACCGCATCCTGGGCCGGCGTGAGGCGGTGGTGGAGGACTTCCCGGGGGTGACCCGGGACCGGGTCAGCTACCCGGCCGAGTGGTCCGGGCGCGCCTTCCTGGTGGTCGACACCGGCGGGTGGGAGCGCGACGTCCGGGGGATGGCGGCCCGGGTGGCCGAGCAGGCCGAACTCGCCGTGGACCTGGCGGACGCGGTGCTGTTCGTGGTGGACGCCACGGTGGGCGCCACCGATACCGACGAGGCCGTCGTGAAGCTGCTGCGCCGCAGCGGGAAGCCCGTCGTCCTGGCGGCGAACAAGGTCGACGACCAGCGGGGCGAGGCGGACGCCGCGGCACTGTGGAACCTCGGGTTGGGGGAGCCCCACCCGGTCTCGGCCGTGCACGGTCGGGGCAGCGGCGACCTGCTCGATGCCTGCCTGGCCGTGCTGCCCGAGGTGTCGGGGGTCAGCGGCGCCGAGCAGGACGGGTTGCGCCGGGTGGCCCTGCTCGGCCGGCCCAACGTCGGCAAGTCCAGCCTGCTCAACGCCCTCGCCGGGCGCGAACGGGTGGTGGTCGACGCCACCGCCGGGACCACGCGTGACCCCGTGGACGAGGTGGTCGAGATCGGTGGGCGGCCCTGGCGGGTGGTGGACACCGCCGGGATCCGGCGCAAGGTGCACCAGAGTCACGGGGCGGACTTCTACGCCTCGCTGCGGACCCGGGCGGCACTGGAGAAGGCCGAGGTGGCCGTGGTGTTGCTGGACGCCGAGGAGCCGCTGACCGAGCAGGACACCCGGGTGGTCCAGATGGTGGTCGATGCCGGGCGCGGCCTGGTGCTCGCCTACAACAAGTGGGACCTGGTCGACGAGGAGCGCCGCCGCTACCTCGAGCGCGAGTTCGAGCAGGACCTGGTGCAGGTGACCTGGGCGCCGCGGGTGAACGTGTCGGCCAGGACCCGCTGGCACGTGGACCGGCTGGCCACGGCGCTGGACGTCGCGCTGGCCTCGTGGGAGCAGCGGGTGCCGACGGCCAAACTGAACGCGGTGCTGGCCGAGATCGTGGCCGCCCACCCGCACCCGTTGCGGGGGGGCAAACAGCCGCGCATCCTGTTCGGCACCCAGGCCGCCACCCGACCGCCACGGTTCGTGCTGTTCACCACGGGCTTCCTGGAGGCGGGGTACCGCCGCTTCGTGGAACGCCGGCTGCGGGAGGAGTTCGGGTTCAGCGGCACCCCGATCGAGGTGTCGGTGCGCGCGCGGGAGAAGCGCCGCCGCTGAGGTTGGCTGCTCGACCCGTGGTGGTCAGCCGTCGGCGCCCTGACGGTCGCGGTGCTGCGCTGGGGGCGTCACCGGCGCCGTCCGGGGGGTGCCCTCGACGGAGCGCGGCCCGGGGACGGGCCAGGGAAGGTGCTGTCCGCGCCAGGTGTCGAACGCCTCGATGGGCAGGGGACGCGCCAGGTGGTAGCCCTGCACGATGTCGCAGCCGTAGGCGCGCAGCAGGGCCATGGTCGCGGGGTTCTCCACGCCCTCGGCGACGGTGCGCAGGCCGAGGTTGTGGCCGAGGTCGAGCATGCTGCGCACGATGACGTCGTTGCTGCGGTCCTCGGCCATGGTCATCACGAACGAGCGGTCGATCTTGAGCTCGTACAGCGGCAGGTCGCGCAGCTGGGCCAGGCTGGTGAAGCCGACCCCGAAGTCGTCGATGGCGATTCGCAGCCCGCTCGCGGTCAGCTCGCGCAGCACCTCGGTCGCCCGGGCGGGTTCGCTCATGATGGCCGACTCGGTGACCTCGAGGACCAGCAGCTCCGCCGGAACCGCGTGGCGGTGCAGGAGCTGGGCGACCCCGGCGGCCAGCTCGTCGTCCAGCAGGTTGCGCGCCGACAGGTTGACCGAGATCGGGGTGGGGGTGCCGGCATCGATCCAGCGGCGGGCCTGGCGGACGGCGAGCTCGAGCACCCGGGCGGTCAGCGGCATGATCAAGCCGGTGTGTTCGGCCACCGGGAGGAAGTCGTCGGGGAAGACCAGTCCGCGCTCGGGGTGCTGCCAGCGCACGAGCGCCTCGACGCCGATGAGCTCACCGCTGCTGAGGCTCACCTGTGGCTGTACGTGGATCAGCAGCTCGTCGCCGTCCAGGGCGCGGCGCAGGTCGCCCAACAGGGCCAACCGTTCGGGGTGGTGGTCATCGGTGTCCGGGTCGTAGGCGAACACGCCGATGCCGCGCGCCTTGGCGACGTACATGGCGATGTCGGCCCGCTGCATCAGGGTCGGCACGTCCTCGCCGTGCTCGCCCGAGAGCACCACGCCGATGCTCGCCTCCACCTGCAGGTCCAGTCCCTCGATCCGGAACGGCTGGGTCAAGGAGTCGAGTGCCCGCCGGGCGATGGCACAGGCCCTCTCCTGGGAGGCGACGCCGACCAGCAGGACGGCGAACTCGTCGCCCCCCAGCCGGGCGATGGTGTCACCGGGGCGGACGACGTGGTCCAGGCGCCGGCCGATCTGGACCAGCAGCTGGTCGCCGATGTGGTGGCCGAGGGTGTCGTTGACCTCCTTGAACCGGTCGAGGTCGATCAGCAGCAGGGCCGAGGCAGGCAGGTCGTCGGTGCCGAGGGCCTCCTCGACCCTCTGCGCGAGAAGGACACGGTTCGGCAGTCCGGTGAGTCCGTCGTGCATGGCCTGGTGGGTCAGTTCGGACTGCAGGGCCTGACGTTCGGTGACGTCGTGGGCGGTGATCACGATGCCCTGCACCGAGGGCTCGGCGGTCAGGTCCTCGGCAGCGAGCTCGAAGTCGCGCCACGAGTGACCACTGCCCAGGCGGACCGAGAGCGCGGCCAATCCGGCGCCGGCCCTGAGGTCGGCCAGGCGCTCCCGCACCAGGTCGCGGTCCTCGGCGTGGACGACGTCGAGCAGTCCCGGACCGGGACGTCCGGTGGGGTGCTGGGCCAGGAATCGCTCGGCCGAGGGACTGACGAAGCTCGGGTGCCCGGTGGGATCCACGACCATGACCAGGTCGGAGGACTGGTCGATCAGGGCGCGGTAGCGAGCGCCGGCCTCGTGTTCGGCCCGGTGCTGGACGTCGGAACGCACCCGGCGGTCGAGGATCCAGGTACAGATTCCCAGCAGGGTGGCCAGGGTCAGCAGGATGCCGATGTCGCTGGTTCTCGACTGGCGCTCGGCGTCGGCGCGCAGCCGCTCGTTGTACTGCGCGATGGCGCTGACCAGGCTCTCGAAGAGCGGGTCGACCAGGAAGGCGTCCACCTCGCGAGCCTGCTGGTCGACGCCATGCTCGATGAAGCGGATCTCCCGCTCGAGGGCGTCCCGATACAGGGCGAAGTCCCGGCGCAGGCTCTCGGTCTCGGTGGGGTGGAGTTGCTCGGCCGCGGCGTCGGCCAGCAGGTGCTCGATCACCGCGGACGACGCGGCGAGCCGGACCCGGACCTCGTCCGGGGTCGCGCTGCCCGCACTCAGCCGCCACTCGAGGGCGTCGATCCGGTGCAGTTCGCTGGCCACCTGGTGCAGATCGGTCTCGGACTCGATGGCCGCCAGAGCCGAGTGCTCGAGGGCAAGGGTGAACGCCCCGGCCGCGGAGCCCATGATGATCAGCAGGATCACCGTGATCAGGGTGCGCCAGGAGCGCACCCGGTGGCCGGAGCGGATCACCCACCGCTGCGGGGATCCAGCCGGCAACGCCTCGCGGGTGCTCGTCGAGTCGGCGTCGGACGGCACCCCATACGTGTCGACGGGCAGCAGGTGAGGCTGTAGCCCCGTCGGCGAGCCGGGG
>JAEUJN010000043.1 GCA_016794595.1 Kineosporiaceae bacterium | reverse complement strand
CACGTCTTGGCTTGGTCGATCTGGCGGCGCGACCACCAAGCCAGCGCCCAAGCCAGCCACCACCGCCGAACAGCAGCCAGTCTCACCGCATGATCAACAAGCCGAGGTCGGATCATGATCAGCCCAAGTGGCGCTGTCGTACTAGGGGATTGCTCGGGTATCGGGTCCGGGGAACTCGCTGAGACCGGACCATGGTCCCGATCACGGACGAACGGTTCTCTTGTCTCGGTGATAGGCGTGTTGCAGTGATGCGCGCTTGGCTGTCGTCCACTCTCAGCTGAACTGCTGAGCTGAGTGCGCGGGGTTGCTCTACGAGCGCGTGGACTCCTCCAAGAGATGAATCACGACGAAGAACACCAGAAGGGCGATGGCGAGTCCAACGATCACCGCGATCACGGTGATTGCGTTGACGAGGATGCGGATCGACTTGGGGCCCGGTGTGCGTCGAGGCGCTCGATACCCCCTCCGGTGATACTCGACCAGCCGTGCCAAGTATCGCTCCACCTCAGCAGTTGGCCAGGTCCAGGCGCGCAGTGCGGAGCTCGACCAATCGCTGTGCCCCGGGTAGTGAACCCTTTCGATCTGCTGAGGGGGGATGCTGACGAACCGTCGCTGCCGCATGACGAATCCACTACGTGAGTCACGAATGGACAACCGGCACTGGGTATTGAGGGCGGTCGTCTGTCGGTCCGTGTACGTGCCCGCCACCGAGAAGGACGTCCGGAACTCAATGATCGTGTCAACGGCATCTCGCTGCCTTTCGTCCCTGGTGGCCATTCCCGCCGGGAACAGGTGCAGGAACTGAGCGGCGCCCGGAATTCCTCGGCCTGGCACAGAGACGCCGGACGGCGAGACGACGTCCTCATTCCGAAGGAGGACGTGGCTGCCCAAGAGATCGCGTCTCCACAACCGAGCCAGTTCCACGATCCACCTCCCGCACGTGTCCCGAATCGCCTCTCGAAACCGCCCGGAAAACCCTCGACATGCCGAGGCAAGCTCCTCATTCGGCAGGATGTTTCCAGGAGGAGGACCCCACTTTCTTGGGTGGTGCAGCTGGGGTCAAGGGACCAAGGGTCGCATCGAACCCTTCGTCGATGCCCCGGTCGTGAAGGTACTGACTTGCCTGCGGCGTACCGGCAAAGTCCCACCTGCTGGAGCACGTGGCCAGGCGGCTGCGGGAGCGGGGGGGTTCCCGACGAGCGGATCGTCCAGATCAACTACGACTCGCTCGAGTGGATCTGTATGTCACCGGCTCGAATTCCGGCTGTTGTCTGGGGAACTGGCGATCTACATCGCGGGCAGGTACGTGTCCATCGAGGTGTGGCCGCTCTCCGTCCGCCGCGAGTACGCGCCCCTGGAGGCCATCGCCGACAACTACCCCAAGTACGTGGTCAGCCTGGATCCCACAGCAGGAGACAGGAGCGGCGGCATCCACCGCCTGCGCATTCCCGACTTCCTGCGCCTTGACGCCTACCAGTCCGGCACCGTCCGGCGACGAGAAGTGCCCGCAACCGTCGCCGCTACGTGGTGAGGGCCTCTTCGGCGGCGGTGACCAGTCGCTCCGCAGCGCGCAGGGCGCTGCGCAGCGCGGCGGCGGTGATGAGTCGGCTGCCGTAGTGCGCGGTGTCCTTGAACTGCAGCAGCCGTTCCAGGTCACGCGCCGACGCCGGGCGAGTTGTCGCCAGGAGCGCGACAGCCGGCCGGTGATCGGCCTCGCGGGAGTGCCGGCCCAGCAGGACACAGCACAGTGCATCCGCGGCGGCGATGCCCGCCAGGACGGCGTTCCCGGCCGCGACGTTGTGCCAGGCGGAGGCATCGTCCTCGGCTTCGGCCAGCTCCGCGACGTCCAGGTAGCGGCGGGCCACGGTACAGCGCGCCCGCGCCTCGGCCGGTCCGCAGCGCACTTGCCGCGCCATCAGGCCACCTCTGCGAGCAGGGCGTCGAGGCGTTGCCCGACCAGATGCACCCCGTCGCGGAGCCAGGCCGCGACCAGCGGCTCGGCGTCGAGGACCGCCCGGCGCAGGCCCTCGCGGGTGGTCTCGACCATGTTGACCGGGTTGCCGGTGCGTCGCCGTAGCCGGGCCGTCGAGTCGGCCAGCTCGCCGTCCCAGGTGTGCTCGGCCGCGGTGTCGGGCAGCTCCGGGCGAACCACGAGAACGTCCAGATCACTGTGCAGGTCGCCGTCGCCGCGCCCACCCGAGCCGAACAGGCTGGCATGGACCGGCCGACTCGACCAACCGGACAGCTCCTCGACGAGCGCCTGCACGAGCCGGGCCCGCAAGGTGACCAACGCGGTGACGGCGTCCGCGGCGAGATGCTCTGTGTTGAAGGTGCACATCAGGGCCCGTCCGGCCGGACGCACCACGACCAGCCCGTGATCGGCGAGCCGGTGCACCACGGTCTGGGCGGTGTTGTGGCTGACCGCGGCCAGGCCGGCGACCTCTCGCAAGGTGAATTCCGCAGGCGCCGCGCGGACGAGGACCCTCAGCACCGCCGAGACCGAAGGCGTCATGATCGCCCGGGCCGGGTCAGACAGATCCACGCTGAGGCTCCGTTCTGCGTCCATATGGAAGGTAAATACTTCCATATGGAAGGTACCACTGGACTTCACTTGGTCATCGAACGGCCGATCGCGCGAGCCGTCGTCGATCATCTCCGAGCGCGCCGGCGCAAGGCACCGTGGCCTGCCCGCTGCTCGGAATCACCATGAGCGTGGGCAGCGCCGGTTGACGTCGCCCCGACTCGTGGGCGCTGATCACACTCTGGGCGACACCCGCCCTGCCCTGCCCGGCAGTTCCACCTGGGTCACGAGCTCCACCTGGGTCAAGCGCAGACGTGGTGGTCGCCTCCAAGGCGGCAGAACTGCTGCTTTCCGCCCGCAGCCGAACCCACAGGGCCTCACACAAGCCCTGACATGCACGAGGGGGTGGGCCTAGGAAGACTTGAACTTCCGACCTCTTCCTTATCAGGGAAGCGCTCTAACCGACTGAGCTATAGGCCCGCTGCGCGATCGCGCCGAGGCAGACTATCGCAGGCGGCGCCGACGACCCAAACCGGATTGGCCCGCCCGGGAGTGGGCCACCGCCCGTCGCTGGTCGAACTCGAGGCGAGTTCGCACCCGGTCGAGAGCGGATGCGAGACAACGTCCCTACTCGTCGGCCAGGGTGACGTTCAGGCCCCCGACCAGGCTGCCCGCGATGTTGTACAGCACGGTGACCAGCGTGGTCAGGGCCATGATGGTGAGCACGTTGAACACGGCCACCAGGGTGGCGAACGAGATCACCTTGCCCAGGCCGACGTAGTCGTACAGGTCGAACTGCGACTTCACGCCGCCGACGCCGCGCAGCAGGCCGTTGAGGTCGTCGAAGACCCCCATGCCGTTCAGCACCTGCCAGAGGATCACGGTGGCGACCACCAGAGCGATCCCGAGGGCGACCGAGAGCAGGAACGACAGCTTCAACGCCGACCAGGGGTCGATCCGGGCCACGGTTAGCTTGACCGTCCGGGGAGCCCCGGCGGCGTCCCGGGCCGGGGCGATCGCGCCGGGCGAGGCCTGGGCGGACGGCGCGGCCGGCGCCACGGCGGCGGGCTGGGGGGCGGGCGCGGACGGCCCGGACGCTCCACCGCCGGATGGTGCAGCCGGAGCCGAGGTCGCTGCCGGGGCCAGGCTGCCGAAGCTCGGGGCCGGAGCCGAGGTTGCCGGGCGGGCAGCGGAATCGACCCGCGGCAGGTCGTCGCGAACCGTGGTGCTGGCGGCCGGGCGAACGGTCTCGGTTGCGGTCTTGACCAGCGGGGACGGCGCCGGGCGCAGCGAGGGCCCGGCCGGGCCACCGCTCGCGGCATTCGAGGCGCCTGCGGAGGACCCGGACGACGACCCGGGAGCCTGGGGGGATCCGGCGCCGGAGGCGGGCCGGGCGCCGGCACCGCCGGAGTTCGGCGTCGACCCGGACGACGCGGGCGAGCCCGACGAGTTCGACGACCCCGACCCCGAACCGGACGGTGGCTTCGACCCGCTCGAGGCACCCGAGGTGGTCGAGGGTGCCGCGGACGGCCGGCCGTTGGACGTCGGAGTGGGGGAGGGGGAACCCGTCCCGGGGGCCGGCTTCTTGGTGTTCTTCACCGCGTCACCGGGGATGCCCGGTCGGGGGGAAACCCTGGGGGTCGTCCCCTGACGGGACACCGGGTCGAACGAGTTCACCGCTCACCTCCGCGACGCTGACACCTTCGACGGTACGGCACTCCGAGCCCCCGTCGTCGCTGATCACCGAGGTCAGCGGGCCATGCGCCTTGTGACTGACCAGATGCTATCCGGTGACGACCGCCCTCCCCAGCGGCAGGGGCCCTCGGATTCAGGACGGCGGCGCGAGTCATCCGATCGATCGAGCGAGGCCTCGGCCGGGCGCCGGATCCCGAGCGCTCGGCGAGATCATGGACGGGGTCAGGGTCGGGCGTCCCGGGCGTCGCGGTCGGCCTGGCGTTCGGTGGCCCAGGCCCGCCACTGCTCGGCCTGCTCGTGCTCGCCGAGGGCGTCGAGGTCGTCGGCGAGGTTGTTCGCCGAGGTCAGGGTGTCCGGGTGGTCCTCACCCAGCACCCGCCGCTTGCGGGCCAGGGTGTCCTGGTTCAGGTCCCGGGCCGCGGCCACCTCCCCCACCGCGCGCAGGGCGACGGCGAGGTTGTTCGCCGAGGTCAGGGTGTCCGGGTGGTCCTCACCCAGCACCCGCCGCCGCCGGGTGAGGGTGTCCTGGTCCAGGTCCCGGGCCGCGGCCACCTCCCCCACCGCGCGCAGGCCGATGGCGAGGTTGCCCGCCGAGCCCAGGGTGTCCGGGTGGTCCTCACCCAGCCGGTCCCGGTACGACCGGTGCGCCCGCTCGAAGAGGGGGCGCGCCGCGCGCGGCTCGCCCCGGGTCTGCAGGTAGGTCGCGGCCCGGTCGAGCAGCCACGACACGTCGTCCAGCACCGGCGTCACCTGGCCACCCCCTGACCTCGACCGACGCCGGAGACTACTCCTCGCCGTCCGGGCCGCTCTCGTCGTCCGGAGCGGCGGCCTCGTCGGTCGTGCCGTCCGGCTCATCGCCGGACCCCTCACCCGGCAGGGCGACGTCCTCGATCGCGATCGCCTCGGCCCCCTCACCGGGCTCGTCGACAGTCTCGTCGGCGGAATCCTCGATCACCCGCTCGCTGTTGCGGGCCACAGCGATGATCCGGTCTCCCGCATCGGGTTTGGCGAACACCACGCCCATGGTGTCGCGGCCCTTGGCCGGCACCCCGGCGACGGCCGAGCGCACCACCTTGCCGCCCTCCATCACCACCAGCACCTCGTCGTCCGCACCGGCGATCATGGCGCCGACCAGGTCACCGCGCTCCTCGGTCAGCTTGGCCACCTTGATCCCCAGGCCCCCGCGGCCCTGCACCCGGTAGTCCTCGAGCGGCGTCCGCTTGGCGTAGCCGTGCTCGGTGACCACGAACACGTAGGCGTCGTTGTCGCGCACGGCGTCCATCGACAGCAACTGGTCCTCGGCGCGGAACCGCATGCCGGTCACCCCGGACGTCGCCCGCCCCATCGGACGCAGCGCCTCGTCGTCCGCGGTGAACCGCACCGACATGCCCTTGCGCGAGACCAGCAGGATGTCCGCGCCGTCGTCCACCAGCCGGGCCGAGACCAGCTCGTCGCCGTCCAGCAGGTTGATCGCGATCACCCCGCCGGACCGGTTCGAGTCGTACTCACTCAGCCGGGTCTTCTTCACCCGCCCGCCGCGCGTGGCCAGCACCAGGTACGGCGCGGCGTCGTAGCCGGCCAGGTCCATCACCTGGGCGATCGTCTCGCCCGGCTGGAAGGCGAGCAGGTTCGCCACGTGCTGACCCTTGGCGTCGCGCCCGCCCTCGGGCAGCTCGTATCCCTTGGCCCGGTAGACCCGGCCGAGATTGGTGAAGAACAGCAACCAGTGGTGGGTGGTGGTGACGAAGAAGTGCTCGACCACGTCGTCGCTGCGCAGTTGCGCGCCGCGCACGCCCTTGCCGCCGCGCCGCTGGGCCCGGTAGTTGTCGCTGCGGGTGCGCTTGGCGTACCCGTCGCGGGTGATCGTGACCACGACCTCCTCGACCGGGATCAGATCCTCGGCGACCATGTCGCCCTCGAACGGCACGATCTGGGTGCGCCGCTCGTCGCCGTGCCGCTCGACGATCTCGGCCAGCTCGTCGGAGACGATCTGCCGCTGCCGGGCCGGGCTGGCCAGGATGTCCTGGTAGTCGGCGATCTGCGCCTCGAGCTCGGCCAGGCGGTTGATGATCTCCTGCCGCTCCAGCGCGGCCAGGCGCCGCAGCTGCAGGTTGAGGATCGCGAGCGCCTGCTCCTCGTCGATGTCGAGCAGGTCCATCAGCCCGGCGCGGGCCTGTTCGGCGGACGGCGAGCGCCGGATCAGCGCGATGACCTCGTCGAGCGCGTCCAGCGCCTTGACGTAACCGCGGTAGATGTGGGCCTGGCGCTCGGCCTCGGCGAGCAGGTAGCGGGTGCGCCGGACGATGACATCGATCTGGTGGTCGACCCAGAGCCGGATGAACTTGTCCAGGCTGAGCGTGCGCGGGACGTCGTCGACCAGGGCGAGCATGTTCGCCCCGAAGGTCTCCTGCAGCTGGGTGTGCTTGTACAGGTTGTTCAGCACGACCTTGGCCACCGCGTCGCGCTTGAGCACGATCACGATCCGCAGGCCGGTGCGGCTCGAGGTGTCGTCGCGCAGGTCGGCGATGCCGGCCACCCGACCGTTGACCGCCAGTTCCCCGATCTTGATCATCAGGTTGTCGGGGTTGACCATGTACGGCAGCTCGGTGACCACCAGGCAGGTGCGGCCCTGGATCTCCTCCACAGTGACCTTCGCCCGCATGGTGATCGCACCGCGGCCGGTGCGGTAGGCGTCCTCGATCCCGCGGGTGCCCATGATCAGGCCGTGGGTCGGGAAGTCCGGCCCCTTGATCCGCACCAGCAACTGCTCGAGCAGCTCGTCCTCGCCGGCGTCCGGGTGGGCGAGCAACCACTGGACGCCGTCCGCGACCTCGCGCAGGTTGTGCGGCGGGATGTTCGTCGCCATCCCGACCGCGATCCCGGTGGAGCCGTTGACCAGCAGGTTCGGGAACCGGCTGGGCAGGATCACCGGCTCCTTGGTGCGCCCGTCGTAGTTGGCCTTGAAGTCGACGGTCTGCTTGTCGATGTCGCGGACCATCTCCATGGCCAGCGGGGCCAGGCGGCACTCGGTATACCGCATCGCGGCCGCCGGATCGTTGCCGGGGGAGCCGAAGTTGCCCTGCCCGTCCACCAGCGGGTAGCGCAGCGACCACGGCTGGGCGAGGCGCACCAGGGTGTCGTAGATCGCCGAGTCACCGTGCGGGTGGTACTGGCCCATCACGTCGCCGACGATGCGCGAGCACTTGGAGTACCCCCGGTCGGGCCGGTACCCGCCGTCGTACATCGCGTAGAGCACGCGCCGGTGTACCGGCTTCAACCCGTCCCGGACGTCGGGCAGCGCGCGCCCGACGATCACGCTCATCGCATAGTCGAGGTAGGACCGCTGCATCTCCAACTGCAGGTCGATGGCCTCGACCCGATCGCCGGAGGTGCCGTTCGGCGGGTCCTGCGGTGGCTGCTCGCTCACGAGGGTTCCTCTACTCGTACCTGTGATGTGACACGGCGCGGTGTTTCACGGGAAACGATCGATTCCTCGTCGCCGCTCAGTGCTTGTCTGTCGCGCTCCTCAGCGCTCGTTCCTCGCTTGATCGTCGCCGCTCCTAAATGTCGAGGAAACGCACGTCCTTGGCGTTGCGCTGGATGAACGAGCGCCGCGACTCGACGTCCTCGCCCATCAGCACCGAGAAGATCTCGTCGGCCGCGGCGGCGTCGTCCAGGGTGACCTGGCGCAGCAGGCGGTGCGCCGGGTCCATCGTGGTCTCCCACAACTCGTCGGCGTTCATCTCGCCCAGACCCTTGTACCGCTGGATGCCCTCTTCCTTGGGCAGCTTGCGGCCCTGCGCCAGCCCGTCGGCCACCACGGCGTCCCGCTCGCGGTCGCTGTAGACGTAGTCCGGCTCGGCCTTGCTCCACTTGATCTTGTAGAGCGGCGGGGCCGCCAGGTAGACGTACCCGCCGTCCACCAGCGGCTTCATGAACCGGAACAGCAGGGTCAGCAGCAGCGTGGTGATGTGCTGGCCGTCGACGTCGGCGTCCGCCATCAGCACGATCTTGTGATAGCGCAGCTTCTCGAGGTCGAAGTCCTCGCCCACCCCGGTGCCGAAGGCGCTGATCAGCGCCTGCACCTCGGCGTTGGCCATCACCTTGTCGATCCGGGCCTTCTCGACGTTGAGGATCTTGCCGCGGATCGGCAGGATCGCCTGGGTCTTCGGGTCGCGGCCCATCTTCGCCGAGCCGCCCGCCGAGTCGCCCTCGACGATGTAGATCTCGGATTCCTCGGGGTTGGTCGACTGGCAGTCGGCCAGCTTGCCGGGCAGGCCGCCGCCGCCCATCAGGCCCTTGCGACGGGTCGCCTCGCGCGCCTTGCGGGCCGCCATGCGCGCCGCCGCCGCCTGGATCGACTTGCCCACCACGAGCTTGGCCTCGCGGGGGTGGCTGTCGAGCCAGTCGGTCAGGTACTGCCGGACGACGCGCTGCACGAACGTCTTCGCCTCGGTGTTGCCGAGCTTGGTCTTGGTCTGCCCCTCGAACTGCGGCTCGCCCAGCTTGATCGAGACCACCGCGGTCAGGCCCTCGCGGATGTCGTCGCCGGCGAGGTTGTCGTCCTTCTCCTTGAGCAGTTTCTGATCCCGCGCGTACTCGTTGACCAGCGTGGTCAGCGCCGCCCGGAACCCCTCCTCGTGGGTGCCGCCCTCGTGGGTGTTGATCGTGTTGGCGTAGGTGTGCACGCTCTCGGAGTAGGCCGTGGTCCACTGCATGGCGATCTCGACCGACAGCCGGCGCTCGGCGTCCTCGGCCTCGAAGTCGATGATCTCGGGGTGCACCGGCTCCGACTTCTTGCTCGAGTTGAGGTGGCGCACGTAGTCGACCAGACCGCCGTCGTACTTGAAATCGGCGGACGGCGCCGTGCCCTCGTCGTCGGCGTGATCGGGACGCTCGTCGACCAGGGTGATCTGCAGCCCCTTGTTCAGGAAGGCCATCTGCTGGAACCGCGCCCGCAGGGTCTCGAAGTCGAAGACCGTGGTCTCGAAGATCTCGGTGCTCGGCCAGAAGGTGACCGTGGTGCCCGTGGTGGTGCTCGCCTCGTCCCGGCTGAGTGGCCCCTGGGGGACGCCGAGGCGGTAGGTCTGCCGCCACACCGACCCCTCGCGGCGGACCTCGACGTCCACCCGGTCGCTCAGGGCGTTGACCACCGAGACGCCGACACCGTGCAGCCCGCCGGAGACCGCGTACCCGCTGCCGCCGAACTTGCCGCCGGCGTGCAGCACGGTGAGCACGACCTCGACGGCCGGCTTGCCCTCGGACTCGACGATGTCGACCGGGATGCCGCGGCCGTTGTCGACCACCCGGACGCCGCCGTCGGCGAGCAGGCTGATCTCGATGGTGTCGCAGTACCCGGCCAGCGCCTCGTCGACGGCGTTGTCCACCACCTCGTAGACCAGGTGGTGCAGGCCGCGCTCACCGGTCGAACCGATGTACATGCCCGGACGCTTGCGGACCGCCTCCAGCCCCTCGAGCACGGTGATCGCGCTGGCGTCGTAGTCGCCGTGGCCGTTGGTGCCCGACGCCCCCGCCGTGACCGGGTTCACCGGTTCCGCCGGAGCAGCCGTCGTGGCCTGGGGAGAGCTGAGGTTCTCGCTGATCTGATCGGTCACCGGTGGTCGGGCTCCTGACGGCATCGTCGGGGACGAATTCACGGACGAGCCCCCGGCACGGTGGGACGGTCGGTCCGCACTCGCTGCCGCCCGACGACCCGGCAGCGCGGGGCTGCTCGAGCACGGTGCGGAGCGGGTACCGGAGGGCGGCCGCCCGGACCTGTCCATCCTACCGGTGAGCGAGGGCTGCAGCCGCCTTGTCCACAGGCCACCAGCGGCATGTCCCGCCCCGCCTGAGCCACCAGCGGATCGGGATGCTAGCCCCTCCACGCACCCGGCCATCCCGGGCGCTCACAAGGCCGCACAGGGTGAGCGTCACCACCGAGCCCGGATCGGCGCTCACCCGTGGGCGAGCACCTCGAACAGGTCCTCGTAGTGGCCCACCACATAGGCCACATCCCCGGCGTTCAACCGGGCCTGGCGCCCTGGCGGGAACTCCAGCGGGCCGCCGTCGGCCCGCTGGATCGCGGCCACCCGGGTGTGCACCCGGAAGTCGTCCACCAGGAGGCCGTCGAACCCGGAGCCGCGCCGGATGTGCAACCGGGCGGCCATGTAGGGGGAGGACCCGACGTAGAAGGTCCCCACCACCTCCATGCCCAGAGCCGCCCCGATGAACCACGGCGCGGCCAGTTCGGCGATCGAGCGCGGCTTCCAGGTGTCCGACACCGCGGCCAACACCCGGGCGAGATCCCTCCCGAAGATGCGCATCACGATCGGGAACCGGCGCTCACCCACCAGACCGCGCACGGCCAGGCCGATCTCGATGTTGGTCAGGTCGTCGTCGGTGAGCACCGCCAGCCCGGCGGCCCGGTGCACACCTGCCGCCAGCTGCGTCTCGCGCAGGGTCGGGTCGCCGATCAGGACCGGCAACCCGACCGCCTGCATCCGCGGGGTGAACCGCCGGCCCTGCCCGCCGTCGATCACGGCCACCTCGTACCCGGACTCGTGCAGTTGCAGGGCAACCCGGCTGCCGACCTGGCCCAGCCCGACCACCACGATGTGCCCGCGCATGCCGGTCACCCTCTGCCGGCCCAGCGACTGGGCCAGGCTGCGGGTCACCAGGGTGTTGGTCAGCAGCGCGGTGACGATCGTGATCAGGGTGGCGCCCAGCAGGGTGATGACGATCGCCCAGATGCGCAGTCCCGGGGTCTGATCGCGGAAGTAGAAGTCCCCGAATCCGACGGTCGCGATGGTCTCGGCGGTGAAGTAGACGGCGTCCAGCAGGGTCATCGTCGTGCCGTCCGGCTCGCGGTAGTGGCCCATGAGCACCGCGACCGAGATCACGCCCAACACCGCCAGGACGGCGAAGGTCACCCGGAAGGGCCGGTCGAGCAGGTGGTTGACCGCCGCCAGCGCCTCACGCGCCCGCCGCCGCCACGGCCGGTTCGGGCGGGTGGCGGCCTCGGGCACCGGGTGCACGCCGATCGCCGCGAACTCCTCGGGGGTCCCCATCATGGTCACCCGGTCACCCACGGCCACGGGCAGGTCGCGGCTGGGGCAGGAGACGATCGGGCCACCCCCGGCGCGCGCGGCCGCCACCGGGGTCATGTCGCCCCACAGCGAACGGAACGTGCCGTGGCCGCTACTGACGAAGGAGGACACCAGGAAGTCCTGGCCCCCCAGGGCAACCCGGTGAGTGGTCCGGCCCAGCGCCGCCTCGACGATCGAGGTCGTGGCCAGCTCGGCCGCGTCGTAGACCGCACCCGGCATGACCAGCGGGCGCAGCGCCTGGGCCACCGAGGCGTTGCCCATCTGGACGACGACCCGCACCTGGGTGGACATCTCACGGACCAGCAGGGCGACCTCGATGTTGATCAGGTCGTCCGGGGTCACGCACATCACCGCCAGGGCCTCGCAGACCCGGGCAGCGCGCAGGGTGTCCACGCTCTGGGCCGACCCGGCGAGGTAGTCGACGTCCCACCGCTCGAGCTCGTCGCGCTCCACCTGCGTGGCGCCGGGGGCGACCACCACGATCCGGTGTCCGGTGGTCGACAGCTGCCGGACGACGCGGCGGGCGACACCCCGGATCCCGAACACGACGATGTGCCCCACCAGCTCTGCTGCCAGCATCGCCCACCCCCTTGTGGAGGCGCGTTGCCCGGGGACCTCCTGCGATCATCCGGCCGGCCGGCCGGTCGGCGCTCAGGACCATGGGCTTCGGGATGGGGGCTTCGGGATGGGCTTCGGGATCGACCGCTCGCAGTGGCTGACCTCAGCCGTAGGTGTCCCGCGGCCCGAGGCCGCCCGACGCCGTCCACGGACCCCGCCGCCAGGACGGCGCGTTCGGCCCCTGCACCACGACCCGCTCCACGACGCCCTCGCCGACCTCCTCGCTCAGCCGGCTCAGGATGGTGGGCACCAGCAGCTTGAGCTGGGTCGCCCAGGTGGTCGACTCCGCGCGCACGCTCAGCACGCCGTCCCGGAAGGTCTCCGGACGGCAGTGCGCGGCGATCTCCGCCCCCACCACCGCCTCCCAGCGCCCGATCACCCCGCCGACCGCCACCGGCGCCTGCCACCCCCGGTCGGTGACCAGCCGGTCGATCCCCGACCCCAGCAGCTGCGGGTCACGACCGTCGGGGTGGGCCCCCGAGCGGGGGGTCTCGGCCGCCCGGCGCGCGGCGGCCCGGCGCGCGGCCGCCGACCCCGCCGGGGCCGCCGGTGACCCGGGGCGCAGCCCCTTGGCCCGGGCCGCGGCCCGCACCCGGTTCAGGGCCAGGGCGACCGGGTCGTCCTCGAGGGTGTGCTCGGGGCTGTTCCGGCCGGACGCCGACGGGCGCTCGGCCGGGCGCTCGGCCTGACGCTCGGTCGGGCGCTCGGACGGGTGGTCGGACTGGCCGGACGAGCGGTCACCGGACACGGCGCACCTCCCCGCCCATCACGTCGATCCGTGCGCCCTCGAGCAGCTGCGGGACGTCGTCCGGCACCGCCGCGGTGATCAGCACCTGCTCGGCGCCGGCCACCAGCTCGGCCAGCCGCCGGCGGCGTCCGGTGTCCAGCTCGGCGAACACGTCGTCCAGGATCAGTACCGGCTCGCCGTCGCCGTCCCCGCTGGTGTCGGCGCGCAACAACTCATAGGACGCCAGGCGCAGGGCGAGCGCGTACGACCAGGACTCCCCGTGGCTGGCGTACCCCTTGGCCGGGACCAGCGCGCCCGACCCACCGGGGGAGGGCTGGGTGCCGCCGAAGTCGAGCTGCAGCACCAGGTCGTCCCGGTGCGGGCCGACCAGGCTGACCCCCCGCTCGAGTTCCCTCGGCCGCACCCTGGCCAGCGCCTCGAGCATCCGGGCGGCGAGCAGGTCCCGGCTGCGCTCGGCCGGGGGGGTGTCGACCGTGATGTCCTCACCCAGGCTGGAGCGGTAGTCGATCCGGGCCTCGCCCTGCCCGCCGGAGACCTCGCGGTAGGCCTGCCGGACCAGCGGCTGCAACAGGTGCACCAGGTGAAGCCGGCCGGCGAGCAGCTCCGCACCGGCGGTGGCCAGGTGGGAATCCCACACGTCCAGGGTGCGCACGTCCCCGCGGCCCGAGCGGATCGAGGCCCCGGCCGACTTGAGCAGGGCGTTGCGCTGCTTGAGCACCCGCTCCACCTCCGCGCGCACCCCGGCGAACCGGGGGGCACGAGCGACCAGCAGGTCATCGGTGAACCGGCGCCTGCCGTCCGGATCGCCCTTGACCAGGCCCAGGTCCTCGGGCGCGAACAGCACCGTGCGCAACATGCCGAGCACCTCGCGCGGCCGGGGCACCGGGGCGCGGTTGACCCGGGCCCGGTTCGCCGCCCCCGGGGTGATCTCGAGTTCGACCAGGCTGTCCCGCCCGGCCTTGGCGATCGCCGTGCGGATCACCGCCCGCGGGGCACCGATCCGCACCAGCGGCGCGTCGGCCGGCACCCGGTGGCTGGACAGCGAGGCCACGTACCCGATCGCCTCGACCAGATTGGTCTTGCCCTGCCCGTTGGGCCCGATCAGGGCGCTCACCCCGCCCTCGAGCGGCAGCTCGACCGCGGCGTAGGAGCGGAAGTCGCTCAGCGAGAGGTGGGTGACGTGCACACCCCATCTTGTCGCGCCCGGGGGTCCGCCGCGGACCGACCGGGGGAGTCGACCGCTCCGACCGCTCCGACAGCTGCGGGTGCTACGGGTGCTGGGGGTGCCGGACCTCGCCGGCGCCGGAGGTCGGCCCGGCCGTGGTGATCGCGTGCCCGCCGAACTGGTTGCGCAGCGCGGCGACCGCCTTCATCGCCGGCGAGTCCTCCTGGCGGGAGGCGAACCGGGCGAACAGCGCCGCCGAGATCACCGGCATCGGGACGGCGTTCGCGATCGCCTCCTCGACGGTCCAGCGGCCCTCGCCGGAATCGTTGACATACCCCTTGATCGCGGCCAGGTCCTGGTCGCCGTCCAGCGCCTTGACCAGCAGGTCGAGCAGCCAGGACCGGACGACGGTGCCGCGGGTCCAGGCCTGGAAGCAGCCGTGCACGTCGGTGACGATGTCCTTGGCGGCCAGCAGTTCGTAGCCCTCGGCGTAGGCCTGCATCAGGCCGTACTCGATGCCGTTGTGCACCATCTTCGCGTAGTGCCCGGCGCCGACCGCGCCGGCGTGCACGAACCCCTCCTCGCGCGGGCCCTCGGGGCGCAGGGCGTCGAAGACCGGCATGGCCCGCTCGACCGCGGCGGCGTCCCCACCGACCATCAGGCCGTAGCCGTTCTCGAGGCCCCAGACCCCGCCGGAGACCCCGCAATCCAGGTAGTCGATCCCGCGGGCGGCCAGGGTGGCGGCGTTGACGGTGTCATCGGTGAAGCGGGAGTTGCCGCCCTCGATCACCAGGTCGCCCGGCGAGAGCCGCTCGGCCAGCGCGGCCACGGTGTCCGTCGTCGGCCGGCCGTGCGGCACCATGATCCACACGATCCGCGGGGCGGGCAGTGCCGCGGCCAGCGCCTCGAGCGAGTCGACATCGCGCAGGTCGGGGTTCATGTCGAACCCGGTGACCTCGATGCCCGCGCGGCGGAGCCGCTCGCGCATGTTGCCACCCATCTTGCCCAGCCCGACCAGACCGATGTGCACGATCGTGCCCTCTCTCGAGACGTGGCGACGGCGGTCGAGGCCCCCAGGGTCGGGGGCGCGAGCCGGCGCGCTGAGCCGATCGTGCCCCGACCGGCCCCGGGGGGATACTCGGCGCGCCTCAGCTGTTCAGCCGGACCGGGAGCACCAAGTAGCGGAACGTCGCCTCGTGCTCCCCGGCCGAGGAGATCACCACCGGCTTGGTGGGTTGGGTGAACGTCAGCCTGGTCACCTCACCGGCCACGCCCGACAGGCCCTCGAGCAGGTACTGCGGGTTGAACGCCAGTACCACCTCGTCGCCCGACAGTGCCGCCTCGACCGCCTCCGAGGCCTGGGCGTCCTCGCCCTGACCGGCCTCGAGCACGATCGCGCCGTCACCGAAGCGCAGCCGGACGGCGGCGTGCCGGCCGGCGACCAGCGAGACCCGGCGGGCGGCCTCGGCCAGGGCGGACGTCGAGACCTCCGCCGAGCCCAGGTGCTCGCTCGGGAACAGCCCGAGCACCTGGGGGTACTCGCCGTCCATCAGCAGCGACGTGGTGCGCCGTCCGCCGGCCTCGAAACCGATCAGCTCGCCCGCGCCGTCCGCGGGCAGGGCGACCGTGACGTCGCCGATCGCGCCGAGCGCCTTGGACACCTCGGACAGTGTGCGGGCCCGCACCAGGGCGGTCGCCTGCATGCCGGGGGTGGCCGGACGCCAGGGCAGGGTGCGCACCGCCAGCCGGTAGCGGTCGGTGGCCATCAGGGTGAGCTTCTCGCCGTCGATCTGGGCCTGGACGCCGGTGAGCACCGGCCGGGTGTCGTCCCGGCTGGCCGCGACGGTCACCTGGCTGACGGCCTGGGTGAGGTCGTGGCCGGCGATGACGCCGGCGGCGTCCGGCATCGCGGGCAGGCTCGGGTAGTCGTCCACCGGCATCGTCAACAGGGTGAAGCGGCTCGCCCCGCAGGTCAGCTCGACCCGCGAGCCGTCCGTGGCGACGTCCACCGGCCAGGTCGGCAGCGAGCGCGAGATGTCGGCCAGCAACCGGCCGGAGACGAGCACGGTGCCGGGGTCGGCGACGTCGGCCGCGACCTCGATCCGAGCCGAGACCTCGTAGTCGAAGCTGCTCAGGCGCAGGATGCCGTCCGGGGACGCCTCGAGCAGCAGTCCCGCCAGGACCGGGACCGGGGGATTGCTCGGCAGCGCACGGGCCACCCAGGTGACCGCCTCGGCCAGAACGTCACGCTCGACCCGGAACTTCACGATCTCCTGCCTTTCTGCGCCGGGCGCGATGCGTGGGGCTCACGACCGGTTCCGATGCCGGGATGGCTCGATTGCCGCGGCCTGGGGAAGTGGGGCTGCGCGGTGGCAGCGCCCGAGGGGCCGGCGCGAACGACAGTACGCGAGTGGAGAGGATCAGGTGAAGCCGAGCGGCGTGTGCCCGGACCGGAGACGACGAACCGGGTCGCGCTCGGCCGGGTCGGCACCCAGGTGTGGGCGGGCACCTTCCCTCTATCGGATATCTCTCGGGTTTGTCGTAGGGGATGTGGATGCTGTGGGTAAGTGGTCGTCGGTGCTGGTGGGGCCGCGGATCGCGGTGTCGACGAGAGGTGGACACCGCAGGCGGGGCCGTGGACGGCGGCCGAGGACCGCGGGGACCGTCACCACGTGAGCTCTGCCGGATGCACACGCGCGTCGGGGTGTTCCACAGCCGCCGGGGGATGGTCACCACGGCGTCCACCGGGTGTCCACAGGGGGTGGCTCCCCGGGGGTGGTGCGCGGGGGTGGTTCGCGGGGGTGGTTCGGGGGGAGCCGCTCGGCGCCGGCCCGATGGCAGCAGGGTGGGTGTACGCACCGTTATGGGTGAGTCCGGTTGAATCCACAGGGTTGTCCCCAAACTGTGCACGAAATGGTGTCTGGTTGGGACTGATCACGAAGAGTCAGAATGGCGGGCCACTGGGCGGTGGTTCCGGGGCAGAACGTCGAATTGCCCCTGGTTGTCGACTCGGATGGGCGTGATCGTTCACACACAGCCACCGGGTTGCGACCGAGGGCGGCTGGTGGTCCCGGGTGTCACGGTGGTTCGCCGGGTCGAGCCCGGGACGGCGACAGGTCCTGGGGGCTGTGGACAACGACCCGGGAGGCCGGTCACGGACAGTGCTCGGCAGCGCGGCACGGCAGCGCGGCACGGCGCGGCACGGCACGTACTTCACCGGGGACTGCGCGGGCGGTCGGAGACCTCACCCGCCGGGGAGCTCAGGAGCGCGCGGACTGACGAATCCGGTTGGTGAGCTCGGTGACCTCGGTGTAAGTCTTGCGCCGCTCGGCCATCAGGTGGCGGATCTTGCGGTCGGCGTGGATGACGGTGGTGTGGTCGCGACCGCCGAAGTGCTGCCCGATCTTGGGCAGCGACAGATCGGTCAGTTCGCGACACAGGTACATGGCGATCTGTCGGGCGTTCACCAGCACGCGAGAGCGCGAGGAGCCGCAGAGGTCCTCGATGGTCAGCTCGAAGTAGCCGGCGGTCTGGGCCATGATGGTCGCCGCCGTGATCACCGGGGTGTCGTCGGCGGGGATCAGGTCCTTGAGCACGATCTCGGCCAGGGCCAGGTCGACCTGCTGCCGGTTGAGACTGGCGAACGCCGTCACCCGGATGAGCGCGCCCTCGAGTTCGCGGATGTTCGTCGAGATCTTGCTGGCGATGTACTCCAGGACGTCGTCGCGAACCTCGAGCCGCTCCCCGATGGCCTTCTTGCGCAGGATGGCGATCCGGGTCTCGAGGTCGGGCGGCTGGACGTCGGTGATCAGGCCCCACTCGAACCGGCTGCGCATGCGCTCCTCGAAGCCGGACAACTGTTTGGGGGGCAGGTCGGAGGTGATCACGACCTGCTTGTTCGCGTTGTGCAGGGTGTTGAAGGTGTGGAAGAACTCCTCCTGGGTCTGCACCTTGCCCTGGAGGAACTGGATGTCGTCGATCAGCAGGACGTCGACGTCTCGGTAGCGGCGGTGGAACGAACTCGCCTTGTCGTCGCGAATGCTGTTGATGAAGTCGTTGGTGAACTCCTCCGAGTTCACGTACCGCACCCGGACACCGGGGTAGAGGCTGGTCGCGTAGTGCCCGATCGCGTGCAACAGGTGGGTCTTGCCCAGCCCCGACTCGCCATAGACGAACAGCGGGTTGTACGCCTTGGCGGGCGCCTCGGCCACCGCGACCGCGGCGGCGTGCGCGAACCGGTTGCTCGACCCGGGGACGAAGTTCTCGAAGGTGTACTTGGGGTTCAGCCGGCTGGGCTCCCCGGGCACGACCCGGGCGCCGCTGCGTCCGGACCCGGTGCGCAACAGCTCCGGACGTGAGCCGTCGTAGGTCGGTCCGCCCGCCGGTTCGTCGATCCGGCCGAGCCTGGCCCCGTTCGCGGACGGGCCGGCGTGGGTGAGGGCCTCGCGGACGTCGACCACCTCGGTGCCGTGGGAGCCGCGGGAGTCGCGGGTCAGCATCCCGTTGGCGGACGCCGGATCGCCGATCACCGGCAGCTGATCCGTGGGAGCGTCCGACTCCTGATCGTTCAACGAGGAGTCGACGGTCACGGCCAGGCGCACGGGATGGCCGAGTTCGGCGGCGAGGGCACCTGTGATCGCGTCCCGCATCCGGTGCTCGAGCACGTCCTTGGTCAGATCGTTGGGTGCTGCGAGCAGGGCGGTGCCGTCCAGCAGTCCGACCGGCCGGGTGAGGCGAACGAAGGCGCGGTTTTGCGAACTCACCCCCAGGGTGTCCAGGGCAGCCAGCGCACGACGCCAGACGGAGACGAAGTCAACTCCGTTGGTCACGCTGGCACCCTCCTGGCTCGGGGACGGCAACAGCAGTCCACATAGTTGTCCACAGCCTGTGAACGAGAGTTGGCCGTCCGTTGCCAGCGGGCGGAGCAACTCCCCCACGTTGTGTCCCCCTGCGGGCCGTAGGGGGGCGGGACAGGGCCCGAGTCTCCCAGGTTCGGCCCACTTCGTCGCCCGAAGTCGCAACTTCTCGAGATCGGACGGCGTGTCGTGCGCTCCCCGAGGCTGGCACCACTGGACCATAGCCTGTTCGGGATCTTCGCGGTGTCCGGTCCCGAAGCATACTCTCAGTTGACGACTGTCTACACAGGGTCACATTCTGACGTGCTGCTGAGGCGGGGTGGGGCCGATGCAGCGCACCCCGTCGGCCGCGAGTGGGCCGAATTGACCCTGCTGCGCCGGGCACCGTACCGTGAGGAGTCTCGAGAACGCCGGTCGCACGACCGGTGCTCTCCCTGGCGTCCGTCGCACTTCAGCGACATCAGAGCATCCGCACCTGGCGGTCGTAGAGCGTTGGAGTCATTCCTGTGAGCAAGCGGACCTTCCAGCCGAACAACCGGCGTCGGGCCAAGACCCACGGCTTCCGGCTGCGCATGCGCACCCGCGCCGGCCGCGCCATCCTCGCTGCCCGTCGCCGCAAGGGCCGCGCCGAGCTCTCCGCCTGAGCACGGCGGGCACCACGTCGTGCTTCCCGCCGGTCATCGCTTGCGTCGATCCTCCGAGTTCACGGACGTCATGCGGTCGGGACGCCGGGCGGGACGGCGGACTCTGGTGGTCCATCTGCGATGCGCGCGTGCCGACGATGGCATCCTTCCTGCGCACGAGCAGCCACGGGTGGGCTTCATCGTGGCGCGTTCGGTGGGCGGCGCCGTCGTCCGGAACCTGGTCAAGCGTCGCCTGCGCGCGCACATGAGCACTCGCCTGGGCCGCTTGAGTGACGGCTCGCAGCTCGTGGTTCGTGCGCTCCCACCGGCCGCGAGCGCACGGGGTGCAGAACTGGCGGCCGATCTGGACAGTGCCCTGGACGCCGCCCTGCGCCGCTGCGGGCAGGCACCGGTGATGTCCTCGTGAGCGCGGCAGTCGGCGGCGCTCCGGCTCGCTCTGCCCAGCGGGTGCGCGCCGCCGTTCGGTGGGCGGCCCTGCTCGTCTGGAACCTGCCACGAGATCTTCTGGTCGGCTTCATCCGGTTGTGGAGATTGCTGGTCTCGCCGCTGTACGGACCCACGTGCAAGTACCACCCCTCGTGCTCGGCCTACGGCTTGGAGGCCGTACGCACCCACGGGGCCGTCCGGGGCAGTGCCCTGACCATCTGGCGGATCCTGCGCTGCAACCCCTGGAGCGATGGCGGGATCGACGACGTCCCGCCGGCGACGTCCCGCCGATTCGCCCGGGCGTCCGCAGACCCCTCGCCGCGTCCCCTCGACCACGACCACACGCCTCGGCGTGCCGCCTGATCGGCAAGGAGCCCCATGGGAGTGATCAACGCCATTCTGGAGCCACTCGAGTACATCGTGGCCTGGATCATGGTGGCCTGGCACAAGTTGTTCACGCTCGTGGGCCTGCCCGAGGCATCCGGGCTGACCTGGGCCCTGTCCATCGTGGGCCTGGTCATCGTCATCCGGATCCTGCTCATTCCCCTCTTCGTCAAGCAGATCAAGGCCTCGCGCGGGCTGCAGCTCTTGCAGCCGGAGATGAAGAAGATCCAGCAGAAGTACAAGGGCAAGAGCGATCAGGCCTCCAAGGAGGCCATGACCCGCGAGATGATGGCGCTCTACAAGCACCACGGCACCAACCCGCTGTCCTCCTGCATGCCGCTCCTGCTCCAGTCACCGATCTTCTTCGCGTTGTTCCGGGTGCTGAACGGCATCCCCAACGAGCGGACCGTCGGGCCGCTGGACGCCGAGCTGGTGCGTCAGGCCGACGCCGCGACCCTGTTCGGTGCGCCACTGTCGGACACCTTCCTCAAGGCCGACACTCTGTCGACGCAGGTGCTCACGGTCGTCCTGATCATCTTGATGTCGCTGACGACCTTCACCACCCAGCGCCAGCTGATGCAGAAGAACATGCCTGCCTCGGCGATGGAGGGACAGTTCGCGCAGCAGCAGAAGATCATGCTGTACGTGCTGCCGCTGGTCTTCGCGGTGTCCGGGGTCAACTTCCCGATCGGGGTGCTGCTCTACTGGCTGACCACCAACCTCTGGTCGATGGGTCAGCAGTTCTACGTCATCCGTCGGATGCCTGCCCCCGGGTCGTTGGCCGAGCAGGCGCTGAACGCACGGCGTCAGAGGGCCGGCAAGGCTCCGCTGAGCGAAGCGGGATCGCCGTCGTCCACCGTGAGTGAGCCCGGGACGGGGACCGCCGACTCCGCACCCGAGCGTGCGACCCCCCAGCGTCAACAGCCGAAGCGGCAGCCGCGGAGCAAGCGGGGTTCACCTCAACGTCCCGGGGGACGACCGTCGCAAGGGCAGAAGCGCCCTGATGCCGACGCCGTCGGCGGTAGCTGAATGCCGACACTGTCGGCGGCGGCTGAGAGGACACCTTTGACCCCGGCCCGACGGGTGTCCGGCGCCTCGTGGGCGCGGACCGCGGGCGGGCCGCAGCGTGAGTCGAGATCCAGATGGCGTGGCCATCCCCTGATGGGAGGAACACCGTGAGCGAGACCACCACGACCGAGGCAGCCGAGACCTCGGGGACGGACGCGACCCCGCAGGACGTCCGCAGCGCGCCGTCCGACGAGTTGGCGGCTGTCGAGGCCGAGGGCACTCGGGACGGCGAGAGCGTTGCCGCCGCCGACGACTCGGTCGGCGACCCGGGTGCGCCCGACGGCGAGAGTGCCGGGGACGACGATGGCGCCGACCCGGGCCAGAAGCCGGGGTCGGGTCGGGGCAAGACCTCGATTCGCCGGTTGGAGGAGGAGGGGGAGGTCGCCGCGGACTACCTCGAGGAGCTGCTCGACATCGCCGATCTCGACGGTGACATCGACATCGATGTGGAGAACGGCCGGGCGTCGGTCGCCATCGTGGGCGAGGACGGAAGCGACCGCGAGCTGCGTCGATTGGTGGGCTCGCGGGGCGAGGTCCTCGAGGCGTTGCAGGAGTTGTCACGGCTGGCGGTGCAGGCGCGCACGGGCGAACGCAGCCGGATGATGTTGGACATTGCGGGGTTTCGAGCGGCACGCCGGCGCAAGTTGGAGGACGTCGCGGCACGTGCCTGCCAGGAGGTCAAGCACACGGGTCAGGCGTATCGGCTCGAGCCGATGACTGCTTTCGAGCGGAAGGTCGTTCACGACGTCGTGGCCGTCGCCGGGTTGATCAGCGAGTCCGAGGGTGAGGACCCGGGACGGCGCGTGGTGATTCACCCGGCGAGCGCCTGACCGGACGTCGGACGCTTCCCCCGCCGGTGGCCGACCCCTCAGTGGATCCGGACCTGCCCATGGCCGAGCCGTTACCGGTGGGTGACGTGCTCGGCCCTGCTCCCGCGGTCGCCTCGGAGATCTTCGGTGATCGGCTGGAGCTGGCGATCCGTTTCGGGGAGCTGCTGGCCGGCTCGGCGGTGGAACGCGGCCTGATCGGACCACGCGAGATCCCCCGACTCTGGGACCGGCACCTGCTGAACTGCGCGGTCATCGGTGAGCTGATCCCGAACGGGAGCCGGGTGATCGATGTCGGATCCGGTGCCGGACTGCCGGGAATTGCGCTGGCGGTGGTGCGTCCGGATCTGCACGTCACCTTGGTCGAGCCGCTGCAGCGGCGAGTCACGTGGCTGATGGAAGCAGTGGCCGGCCTCGGATTGGCGGCAGCGGTGACCGTGGAGCGAGGTCGGGCCGAGGAGGCCTCGCTGCCGCCGGCAGATGTCGTGACGGCCCGGGCTGTGGCCTCGCTGGACCGACTGGCCGCTCTGACCCTCCCGCTGGCCCGGGCCGGCGGTGTCCTGCTCGCCGTGAAGGGGCAGTCGGCGGCCTCGGAGTTGGACTCTGCCGAGCCGGTGCTCCGCCGATTGGGCGCTCGCCGTTGGGGGGTTCGGCTGTGTGGAGAGAGCGTGCTGGCCGTGCCGACCACGGTGGTGGAGATCGAGGCCGGGGAGCCAGTTCGACGTCCTGCCGGGCACGGAGGCCGCACGGGTGGCGCACGTGGCAGCACAGGCCCGGTGGGTGGACGAGGTGAGCAGGGCGGGAACCGTCGAGGGCGTCGGGGGCGGTGATCGTCCATGGGGGCGGCGCGGGCGCCTCGCTCGGCGGGGCGCTGTTCCACGTGAAACGGGAGCCTGTCCGATCGCGATCCCCCAGGGCCCGCGCCTCGGGTCCGGGTCGCGGCGGCGCTGCCCCGAGTGAAGGGGCTCCGTACCGCACGCGTCACGAGCGGCAAGGTGCTTGGTGTCAGCGCTCTGCGCACCCGCTGGAGTCTTCCGGGCGAGCCCTCGCGCGCGGCGAGCGCCGCTGCCTGCCCGTCGAGGAGATCGAGGGCGTGCAGCCTGCGCGCGTCGGGCCTCATCCACCGGGGTGACCTCCCGTAACCCGAGGAGGCGAGGCCGGGGGCGGGGGAGCCCAGGCCCGCGAGCCGTCGTACGCGCGTCCGCCGGCGGTGTCCGTCGTCCGCCGCTGGTCCGCGTCATCGGCCCTCTCTCAGCGTGAATGGTGTGCTTGCGATCGGCCCGGGCGGCGCTCCACGACGGTGAGAAGACCAGGTGCCCCGGCAGGGGAGCGCGCGTGCGAGGCACAGTCCACTCAGCGCGTGCGCAGCATCTCGTCCACCGGGCGCTCTCCAGGTGCCGCCGCGTCGTGGCGTTCGGGTCGAGCGCGGCGGCAGCCTGCAGTGCGGCGACCCCCTGGTCGGTGTGCCCGAGCCGGCCCGGGAACTCGCCGCGGGTCGAATGCCACGGTGGACACGCGGCCGGTGGTCCGGCGTCCGCCGCAGTCCTTCGCCGACGAGCACCACGCCCTGGTGCACGCCGTCGCCGTCCCACGCCCCCGGTGCAGGTCGCAGGACGATCTCCCCAGCGGCATCGAGCCGCAACGCTCGGCGGGAGTCGCAGCAGCATGGCGCGAGCCGGCCGAGCACTGCCGGCTCGGCGGGCATCAGCCTCACCAGCAGCCCGAGCCGGACCGACTCCTCCACGAGGTCAGCGCGCGCCCCGGGTCGTCCTCGGACCTCGCCGCGTCGCCCTTGTTGAGGAACAGGTACCCACAGGCGGCGACGCCGGAGGTGGCTCTTGCGCGGCCGGCACCCGGGACGGGATCCGGGGCCGGGCGATCTTCTGCCGTGCCTGGGTGAGCCGCTTCGCGGCGGTCGCCTTCGGCAGCAGCAGCACCCGCGCCACCTCCGCGGTGGTCAGCCCGCACGGCATGCGCCGCGCCGGCGCCACCTGGATGTCGAGAGCGAGCGCCGGGTGGCAACAGGTGAACACGCTCCGAAGCAAGTCGTCGTCGGCCAGCTCCTCGAGGACGTCGTCCAGGCCGTGCCGCGCCGCGTGGTCGCAGCCCCAGCCGCCGTCGGGTGCCGGACGGTTGAGGGGTCGTCCACCGCCGCGGCCTCCGTGACCGCTCGGACCCACTCGCGCCGCACAACGTCGATTGCACACCGCCAGGCGGCGGCGACCAGCCAGGCCCTCGGGAATGGGGGATGCCGTCCCGGGGCGAGGTCTCGACCGCGCGGACGGTGGCGTCCTGGACCCAGTCCTGTGCCAGGGAGAGATCGCCGGTGAGGCGGATCAGCGTGGCGAGCACGGAGGTTCCCTCGTCGCGGACGAGCCGTACGCGGTCGTCAGGCTGCGCTGTCGGAAGCTGCGGTCCCCTGTGGCCGAAGTCAAAGACCGGTCGGACCTCAACCGGGCCGGTCGGGGCACCCGGGATCCTGGCGGCGAGCGGTACGCCTCGTCGAGGTCGGCGGTCTTCAGCAGGAAGAACCCCGGTGAGGACCTCCCTGGTCTCGGCGTCTGGGCCGTCGGAGGTGTTGACGTCCCCCCTTGCCGCGGGTGACCCAAATGGTCGTTGCGGTGGACGTCGGGGAGAGCGCGCCGCCGCCGATGAGGGCGGCCCCGCCTCAGCGAAGGTCGTGTCCTCGGCCATGCCGTGGCCTACTCGGGGCGGTCCGCTCGAGGTCGGAGTCGACGATGATTGCGGCGTACGGCGGCGCGGTGGCCTCCTGGGGGGCCGCCGCAGGATGGGCGACCGCTCGGGGCCGCCCCGTCGGGCGCGGGTGCGCTTGGGGACGAACGGCCGGCCGAGAAGGACATCTGCGGCGACTCGCTTTCCGGCGGCCCGAGACAGGGGTCCGGCGCCCCACGGTCACGACCCTGACGAGTGGCGTCGAGGCCGCCTAACAGGTCCGACGTGTTGCGCGGTGCCGTCGACTGGCTCCGAGCCCGGCACCCGAGGTCGACGATGACGAGGTCGTCCAACTGGCGGCTCTGTCGAGCATCAGGCGGTGAGGTGGCTGGCGCGCACCGATACGTCGACCTGTCCGTGCCGTCGACGGCGGTCGACGGACCTGTGCTCGAGGGCGTGCACTCGTGGCTGAGTGAGGCCTCGTGCGATGGTCCGCGCCTGTTCACCAACGTCCGGGTCGAGGGACTGATGATCTTTGTCGGCGGCGCTGATCGTGCCCGCGGTCGTAGGCCGCAGGGGGCGCGTCGCGATGTCCCCCATGCCGTCGAAGAAAGGTGCGCTTGGTGTCCGTGAGCGTGCCGTCCGCTGCTCGGAGCGAGGGCAAAGGGGGAGGGCCGCCGCCCGGCCGGGCGGGGCACGGTCGACCTGGGCTGGCAGTCGCGCGCGCCTGGCGCGCAGGCTGCACGAGGCGGCCGCTGCTACAGAGTCACGACCGATCCGTGGCCACGCGACGTGAGAGGTCGTGCCGGGACTATGGGCGCGTGTGCCAGACAATCCAGCCTTCCGCCCGGTGGCCCGCGATGCGGCCGGCGCTCATCATCGCGTCACCGCGCCTTCGGAGAAGCGGCTTGGACTGGCTCGCGATCGGCATGAAGGCCTCGCCCAGTTTCACGTGAAACACCAGACCCGGGGGCGCCGCGTCCCTCACTTCACCACGCGCGGGAAGACGATGAAGGACTCCTCGACGCTCCCGAACGGCGGCCCCGGTGGTCCCCCGCGGGAGACGCCTCGCTGGCCAATCTCGTCGCCCAACTGAGGTCCCCGCCCCGGAAGTGCGGGAGCTCCGAGTGGGTGGCGACCCAGGCCGGGAGGCTGGCCCCCTCTCCGCTGCCCTGCGGCTGATCCGGGTTTGGTGAGCCCGTCGGGCGAACCGGGCGCCTCCTGGCCGCCACGTCATCACGCCGTCGACGCAGTGGCCAGCGGGTGGTACGGCGTCCACGGTCGTGTCGCGGCCCAGGGTTCGCCCATCAGGTGGCGAGGGCCGGGGCGAGGCGATCGGGCAGGAACGGGGTTGGGTCGCCGCCAGTGATCCGGTCATCCTGGCGAGTACCTTCGTCGGGCTGTGAGGGAGCACTCGAAAGGCCTGCTGATGATCGCACCGCATCGGTCAGTCATGCGGCGCCTGGGCGGTGACACCACCCCTGAGGAACTCCGTGCGGTGTTCGGGAGCCAGCTACTGGTGCGTACCGAGAGCTACGACCGATGTGTGGATATCTTGCCCGATTCTGTGGACGTCGGATCGAGCACGGGCCGTTCACATGCGCAAGTGGATGTGTAGTTGTCCACAGGCACTTGGGGGAATCCGCTGGCCCGGCACCGGACGGGGTTAGCGTGGTGGCGCATTGTCGGGGCGAACTGAGGGCCGGCAACCGAGTCGCCGGTCCAGCTGGTGCTGGCGCTCGCGGCGGCGCGAGTGGGTGCGAGGCAGCCCGAGCTGCTCTGAGGATCATGTGTTCGGGGGAGTCCCCGGATCACTGCTCGGATGGGAATCGGGGAGAACGGGTCGTCGCGCGGCGTGGCCCTTCGGGAGGATCGCGCGGGCTTGTCAGGATGGGCATGCGCGGGGGATGGGAGTGGAGTGATCACTGTGGGAATCGGCTGGCCGAGTCGCCGGGTGTCGTCAGTGTTGGCCGGTCTCGGCTGGCCGGGTTCGTCCGGTGAGGGAGTTCCGAACGATGCTGGGTCTGAGAGTGGCGACCTTGTGCTGGCCGCGCAGGTGGAGGCATTGCGGATCACGCCGATGCCGGACGGCCCTGGTGCAGGCGGGTCCCACGACGAGTCCCTGAATGTCGGCCGCCCGGACGAGGGTGACGGTCAGCTCGGCCCGTTGGATGAGTTCGTGTCCATGGTCATGGAGCCCGACACGGTGATCGCTCTGCCGGAGACCCCTTCAGCAGCGGGCCCAGCCCCCTCATGGCGGTTGGATTCACGTGAAACAGAAGTCGTGGTGCACGGGGAGGTCGACACTGCGGGCGTCGACCAGAGCGAGGTGCCCACGCCGGTTCTGGGGATCAGCCTGACCGACGTCCACCGAGCCCAGCCGCCGGAGTGGGGGACACAGGCGCCGGAGGCTTCCACGGTCCGGCCGTGGGCCCACACCATCTGGGCGTCCCAGAGCGATCGATTCGCGGTGCGTCCCGGTCCAGTGTCCTGTGATTCAGCGTCACCCCTGGAGGGGGATACCCCAGCCTCTGCATCAGCCGCGGATTCCCTGCTCGACCCAGGGGAGCGCGTTGTGGACGCGGCGCCACCGAGCGGCTTCGTCTCCGAGCCTGGCCTCGACCCGGTGCCCGACTCCACGCCGGGGGAGTCCCTGACCGTCGATCTCACGGGGGAGCAGCTGGCACGCACCCCCGTGACTCTCGGACTCGTGACCCCTGAGCTCGCGACACTCGAGTCGGTGACCCCGAAGGCCGTGACGCCCGCCGGGAGCGGCGGTTCGATGGGCGACCAGGAGGATCCACCCGGGGATCGGGCTGCCTCGGACGACTCGAGGGACGACGAGGACGGCACGGACAGGGACGGTACGGGCGAGGGTGTCGCGGACAGGGTTGCCGTGGGCGGGGGTGTCGCGGACGAAGGTGGACTTGACGGCGACGACCCGGTTCGAGAAGTCGTGCCATCCTCAGCGACAGCGATCGATCACCCCGGTCTGGTCATGAGCACCGCTGGTTCGCGGGACAATCACCTGGCGGCCCTGCCCGAATCGGACGACGGGAGTTCAGCGATGCAGCAGCCGGTCGGTCCTTCGGCGGTCTCTGCGGGTGGCCTCTCGGTGGCCACCGTGCCCGACCAGGCAGTGGATCGTCCGGCCGCGTCGGCTCAATGGCAGCCTCCAGGCGCACCTCTCGCGCCGGCTGTCCCGTTCAACGAGGAGGACAGGGTGCAGCTGGTGGCAAGCCTGCCGACTGTCGATGACACCACCCCCCTGGCGGCGGAGATCGCCGAGAACGCCCGCCGCCGGATCTCGCTGGTGGGGCGGGCCTTCCCCCGGCCCCCGCACACCAGGATCCTCACCGTGGCCAATCAGAAGGGGGGCGTGGGCAAGACCACGACGACCGTCAATGTCGCCGCAGCGCTCGCCCAGGCCGGTCTGAGCGTCCTGGTGCTCGACATCGACCCGCAGGGCAATGCGTCGACTGCCCTGGGAATCGATCATCACGCCGAGGTCCCGAGTCTGTACGACGTGGTCGTGGAGGATCGCCCCCTGGCCGAGGTGGTTCAGCCGTGTCCCGACATCGCCAATCTGTGGGTGGCGCCTGCCACCATCGATCTGGCGGGTGCCGAGATCGAACTGGTCTCGTTCGTCGCTCGTGAGGTGCGACTGAAGAAGGCAGTCGAGGTCTACCTCGAGAGCCGACGACAGCAAGGGCTGGACCAGATCGACTACGTGTTCATCGATTGTCCGCCGAGCCTCAGCCTGTTGACCGTCAACGCCTTCGTCGCCGCCCGCGAAGTCCTGATCCCGATCCAGTGCGAGTACTACGCACTGGAAGGCCTGTCGCAGCTGCTGAAGCACATCGAGCTGATTCGCAGGCAGCTCAATCCCTCGCTGCACGTGTCCACGATCATGCTGACCATGTACGACGCGAGGACGCGGCTCTCGTCGCAGGTGGCGGACGAGGTTCGGACGCACTTCCCCGAGCAGGTGACGAGGACGACCGTTCCACGTTCGGTGCGCATCTCGGAGGCTCCGAGCCATGGTCAGACTGTGATGACGTACGACCCGGCGTCCAGCGGTGCACTCTCATACCTTGAGGCGTCGCGCGAACTTGCCGAACAGGTACTCACGTGGGAATCGACGACGCGCGAGGAGCAATTGTGAGCGAGAAGCGACGGGGCCTGGGCCGTGGACTGGGCGCACTGATCCCGAGCGGTCCGATCGCCAAGCAAGGTTCGGACCGCCCGGTGGACGACGTGTTCTTCCGGGACAAGTCCGATGGGGGCGCGGGAACCCAGCCCACGGACATCGGGGCAGCCACTGCCACGGCCACCCTCGAGCGACCGGTCGAGGAAGCGATCGCCGTCGTCCCGATGCAGGCCGAGGAGTTGGGGACGACCCCCGACCTGGTGCCCGTGCCGGGAGCCACCTTCGCCGAGATCCCGGTGGGGGCCATCCGCCCCAACCCCCGTCAGCCGCGCCAGGTCTTCGACGAGGAGGAGCTCGGCGAGCTCGTCCACTCCATCAAGGAGATCGGCGTCCTCCAGCCGATCGTCGTGCGCCGCCTTGCCGAGACCGGTGAGGATGCCGGGATCCAGTTCGAGCTCGTGATGGGTGAACGTCGCTGGCGTGCTACCCAGCAGGCCGGCTTGGAGACCATCCCGGCGATCGTCCGCGACACCTCCGATGACGACCTCCTCCGCGACGCCCTGCTGGAGAACCTGCATCGGAGTCAGCTCAACCCGCTGGAAGAGGCCGCCGCCTATCAGCAACTCCTGGACGATTTCGGTTGCACCCATGAGGAATTGGCCACCCGGATCGGACGGTCACGGCCGCAGATCAGCAACACGATCCGCCTGCTCCGGTTGCCACCGCTCGTTCAGCGCCGGGTGGCCGCCGGGGTGCTGACGGCCGGGCACGCCCGCGCTCTGCTGGGCCTGGATGACGTGGCGGCAATGGAGGTCCTCGCTCAGCGCATTGTGTCGGAGGGGCTGTCCGTTCGAGCCGTCGAAGAGGTGGTTGCCCTCGGGGATGTGCCGACGCCGGGTACCCCCGCCAAGAAGAAGCCTCGTGCGGGGGGACACCGCTCCGAGTTGGACGATCTGGCCTCCCGCCTCGGGGACGCTCTCGACACTCGCGTGGTGATTGCCCTGGGGCAGCGCAAGGGTCGGTTGAGCATCGACTTCGCCAGCGTGGAGGACCTGAACCGGATCCTGGGGCTGATGACCCCCGAAGTCCGTCGCGTCTTCGCCGGTGCGCTCAGCGACTCCTGAGCACCGCCCGATCCCTGCTCTTCCCACGGGGACGACATGCCGCCGAGGCTGTCGTCCCCGTGGCTGTTGGCGGGTCCGGGTCCGGGTCAGGGTCAGGGGCAGGCGACGGCGCCCCGCGCTGGTGTTCCACGTGAAACAGGGGAGACACCCCCGACGCGCCGACTACTCGGAGTGCCGACGACGGTCACTCTCGGTACAGTGCAGAGTCATCGCCGAGCAGCCAGCGGTCGACAGACTCTGGCTTCTCGGCACCCCGCTTGCTGCGTACCATTGCCCCTGGGCTTCTCGGAGCCCTGTCCGCCACCGTCGTGGGGAGCCTGGCATGCAACTGGCTCGATGCGTGGTCGTGGGTCTCGTACTCGGCGCCGTGGTCTCCTTCCTCGTGGCGCTGGTCCGTCCCCGATCGCCATATCGTCACGACGGGCAGTCGTCCGACGCCCGGTGGGCTCGAGTCTGAAGGACTGTTGATGGGACGACGCGTCGCCGCCCTCACCCTGGACACCCTGGGCGATCTGCCTGACCCGTGTCGTCGATGCGTGAGTTGGGAGCTCGATGCGGTCGCCGGCCGCCGTGCGGTCGAGGCGGGGGACACCGCGTTCGAGAAGGAAGTCTGGGTCTCCTCCACCCTGCTGGAGTGGGGGTCGTGCGGCCGGATCGCCTACGTGGACGACGAGCCCGCGGGGTTCGTGCTCTACGCACCGCCGGCCTTCGTCCCGCGGTCGATGTCGTTCCCAACCTCGCCGGTCAGCGTCGACGCCGTGCTGCTCACCACCGCACGGGTGCTGCCCGAGTTCACGGGTGGGGGCCTCGCGCGACTGCTGATCCAGTCGGCCGCCAAGGATCTCACCCGCCGCGGCGTCCGGGCCATCGAGGCGTTCGGGCTGACCACGGCAGCGGGCCTGCCGGCCCCCGGCCAGCGGGGACATGCCTGCCTCGTGCCCGCAGACCTGTTGCTCGCCGTCGGCTTCAAGACAGTCCGGCCGCACCACCGCTACCCGCGCCTGCGACTCGAGCTGAAGACCGCCCTGTCCTGGCGTGAGGACGTCGAGCAGGCGCTGGAACGAATCCTGGGTACCGTCAGGCAACCAGCCCTGACCTCTCAGGCTGCCGACTGATCCGGGGCAGCCGACCGGCTCTCGAGGCCGCCGTCAGCACTGACCGCCTCCGGCCGCACTGGGTGGGGTGGACACAGCGACGTCGCCGGGACCCTCGACGAGGGCCCGGCGACGTGGCGTGCGGAGTGGGGCGGGGTGCGGTCAGTCGATCCAGGTCGACAACTCCTGCAGCAGCTTGGGCTTGGGCTTGGCACCGACGATGGTCTTGACCAGCTCACCACCGGCGAACACGGCCAGAGTCGGGATCGAGGTCACCCCGTAACGGCCGACCACGACGGCGTTCTCATCGGTGTTGACCTTGACAATCGTCAGCTTGTCCCCGTGGGCCGCTGAGATCTCGTCCAGGATCGGGGCGACCTGGCGGCAAGGGGCGCACCAGGGCGCCCAGAAGTCGACCAGGACGGGCTTGTCACTGCCCAGCACCTCCTGATCGAAGGTCGCGTCGGTGACGGCGTGGCTCGCGGACATGGGTGGATGCTCCTCTGACGTCAGGGGGGACTGCTGCGTGTGGTCGTGATCGATCGGGGATCAGGACAGGACGGCTTCCAGGGGCTTCTCACCGGACCCCGAGTCGTCCAGGGAGGCGAGGTAGCGCTCGGCGTCCAGGGCCGCCGCACACCCGGAGCCGGCTGCCGTGATGGCTTGACGATAACGGTGGTCGACGACGTCGCCACAGGCGAACACGCCCTCCACGGACGTGAGCGTCGTCCGCTCGCGCACCGCGATGTACCCCTCGGCGTCCAGGTCGAGCTGACCGCGCACCAGCTCCACGCGCGGGTCGTGACCGATGGCCACGAACAGCCCGGTGACCTCCAGCGTCTGCTCCGCGCCGGTGGTGACGTCGCGCACCAGCAGGCCGGTGACCTTGTCCTGGCCCAGCACGTCGATCACCTCGCTGTTCCACGAGAACCTCAACTTGGGGTCCGCGAAGGCCCGGGCCTGCATGATCTTCGAGGCGCGCAGGGCATCGCGGCGGTGGATCAGGGTCACCGACTCGGCGAACCGGGTCAGGAAGGTGGCCTCCTCGACCGCCGAGTCGCCTCCGCCCACCACGACGATGTGCTGGTTGCGGAAGAAGAACCCGTCACAGGTCGCGCACCAGCTGACGCCGTGCCCGGACAGGCGCTTCTCGTTCTCCAGCCCGAGTTCGCGGTAGGCGGAGCCGGTGGCCAGGATGACCGCGCGCGCCCGATGGGTGGTCACGCCCTCGCCGGTGTCGTCCGGGACGTCGACCTCCTTGACCTCGCCGGTCAGGCGCACCGCGACCACGTCGTTGGCCACCAGCTCGGCCCCGAACCGCTCGGCCTGCTCGCGCAGGTTGGTCATCAGATCCGGACCCATGATCCCGGTGGGGAAGCCGGGGAAGTTCTCCACCTCGGTGGTGTTCATCAGCGCGCCGCCCGCGGTGACCGAGCCCTCGAACACCAGCGGACGCAGATCCGCCCGCGCCGCGTAGATCGCGGCGGTGTAGCCGGCCGGGCCGGAACCGATGATGATCACTTCGCGGACGTCGTCACTCACGGGTCTCCTCGCGGGGGTTCTCGATGCGCCGGATGCCGGGTGAGAGGGCACCCGCAGCGTGCTCACGCCGCTGTCAACTCGATCGTAGGGCCCCGATGTTCCCCGTCAGCGGGAGGGCGGCACCGGCACGTAGCCGAACTTGCGCGCATCCCCGGCACCGCAGTCGCGCCCCACGGCCCAGACCTCGTACCCGCCGTCCCGGCCGGCCAGGACGATGATCGCGGCGTCGCGGCCCTCGTAGCGGGCGAGGTCCACCGCGATCGGTTGCTGGCCGCCGGCCTCGAGTGCGTCCAGGCACTCCGCCAGCCGCCCGGGATCGGTCAGGGAGGCAGCTGTGGACCCCAGCCCGTCGCTCTGTGCGCCCCCACCCGAGGCTGCGGACACCGCTCCCTGCCGCGACGACTGGGGTCCGACCAGAGCCGAGGACGAGGCGGCCAGGGGCGAGGCGCCCCCCGCGGCGGGTGCGGGCTGGCGCGCTGCGGCGGCGAGCTGTGCGGCGAGCACCGGAAGGTCCGCCGTGGTGTAGTCGGTCCCGGTGGAACGGATCACCGAGGCGAATGCCCCCTCGGCGGCGCTGCTCGCGGCAGCGCGTTCGGCCCCGCCGCTCGCGGTGTCGGCAGAGGTGTCCCCGCCGATCGGGAGCCGGAGCACGGCCAAGCCGCCGGCCCCGGCGAGCACCAGCACCCCGGCTGCGATGGCCAGGGGTCGCCCGAATCGGACGGCGACATGGGACGTGCCCTCGGTCCGCACGTCCCGCCGGGTTCGTAGTGACCCGGTCCGGCGACGGGGGAGGAGCTGGTGGCTGTCGGTTGCCGGGCCGGCCATCCGCACGCCGTCCGGCATCTCGGTGGCCGCCGACCCGGGCAACGGCCCGGACGTGGCCTCGGCCTCCTCGACGAACCGCTCCCACTGCGAGGTGGGGGCATCCATCGGCGTCGCCGCCGCTACCGGAATCGATGGGCCTCGGGGGGATCCATGCTGGGGATCCCGGGCGGCGTCCATGGGCCACTCCTGGGTGAGCCAGGGGTCAGCCCCGGACGGCATGGCCGTTCCGGGCGCGTGAGTCGCACCGCCGGCGACGGCCGCCACCTCGGGCGACAGCCCCCGGTGGACCTCGGCCCCCCGGGCCGCATCGGCGGCCAGCGCCCCGGCGATGCGATCCCAGACCTGGGCCGGCATGGGCCCCGGATCGGCGGTACGCAGCAGTCGGCGAATTCCCTCGGCGTCGGCCAGCAGCTGCGCACAGCGTGGGCACCCGATCACATGGGCCTCGATCACCCGAGCCTCGTGCTCGGGCAGCACGTCCGCTGCCAGATCGGCAAGGGTGTCGTGGTCGGGGTGCCGGCCACCCAGCGCACTGACCATCACCGCTCACCTCGATCCCGTGCTCCGGAGCCATCGTGGTCCCGCTCACGGCGGCTGCGCCGCCCTCCACGGGGATCCGCCGGTGCGACGCTCGCGGGAGCCCCGTGGTTCCCGATCAGGGGGGTGGATCCGGGAACGGCAACCGCCGGTCCGGCGATGTCGGTGCCGTGCAGGGTGCCGGCGAGGAGCTGGGCCAGTGCGGTGCGTCCCCGGGAGCACCGGGACTTGACAGTGCCGATCGGGACGCCGAGCAGGTGGGCGGCATCCGCGACCGCGAGGTCCTCGAGGTCGACCAGGATCAGGGCCTCGCGCTGCTCGGCCGGCAGGGAGGCCAGGGCGGCGCGGACCGCGAGTCGGGTGTCGACCTGCCCGGTGGCATCTGATGGGGCGGCGACGTCGTGCGTGCCGAGCGGCACCGTCGGGCGGGCCTTGCGTCGCCGGATCCGGTCCAGGCACGCGTTCACCACGATCCGGTGCAGCCAGGTGGTGACCGCGGCGTCCCCCCGGAACCCGGCGGCGTTGCGCAGGGCGGAGATCAGTGCATCCTGGAGAGCGTCGGCAGCGTCCTCGTGGTCTCCGAGGGTCCGGACCGCCACCGCCCACAGCCGGTCGCGATGGCGTGACACCAGGTGGGCGAAGGCATCGGGGTCACCGCGGACGTGAGCAGCCAGGAGTTCCCGGTCGTCGATTGACGCCTGCGGTGCCTGGCTACCGCTCACGGACGGAACCTACCTGACGGACACCTCGAAGACACGCAGCCGGAATTCCCCGGTCGACTGCTTGGTGAGTGTGGTGAACCACAGCACGAGGTATCGCGTGGTCACCGGCTGCTGCAGGGTCATCGTGAGCCGGTTGCCCTCCATCGGCACCGTGCTGACCATCGTCGACGCATCCAGGTTGGGGGCGGTGGCGGTGCGCAGCTCCATCACGCCACCGGTGCCACGGTGTTCCACCACGACCTGGGTCACGGTGGCCACCTCACCCAGATCGACCACGAACCCGATGCCGGACTTGCTCAGGCCGCCGAACTTCGCCGTGTCGTAGCGCTCCGAACGCCACTCGGTGGCGCTGTCCCCGTCGATCAGGCGCGGCGCTGCGGCGTCGTTCTCGATCTTGTCACCCTGGGGATCGAGGACCTTGACCCCGGCGATGTCAACCAGCCCGCCGGTCACCTGCGGGACGGCGGCGGGCGCCGAGGTGGCCACCGGATCCCCGGAGGCCTGGGTGCGGCTCGACCGCGGGGTCAGCGGATCCGCGCTCATCACCCCGCGCAGGGCGAACAGCGAGAACACCAGACCGAGCACGACCAGGCCGGCGATCAGGCCGAGCACCATCCGCGCCTGACCCTGCGGTGGCCGGTCGATCGGCACCGGCGGCATGAACGGACCCAGGCGATCGTCGTCCGGGCCGGAACCCCAGCCGGACGGCGGGCCGGGCCGTGCCGACTGGCCGAGCATCGGCGGCGGCGCGGGATCGAGCCGGCGGACGCCGGGGACGCCCGAGCTGCCCAGGATGTCGTCGCCCAGCCGGCTCATCGGCCGCACCGGGGTCTCAGGATCGGTGGCGACGCTGGTGCGGGAGGCGGTCGGGGGAGTGGGCCACGCGTGCCCCGCCTCGGAGAGCCGATGGGAGCCGGGGCGGTCAGCCGGCACCGGGAAGGCCTGTGCCTGCATGAGTGGCGGCTGAAGCCCGGCGTTACGCACCGGGAACGGCTCGCGGTGATCGGTGGGGGTCGAGGGCAGGGTGATCACCTCGGAGGCCACCGCAGCGATCGGGATGGCGTTGGTGTCCGGCGCCACGACCTCATCCGGGGGCGTCGCGGGCGGGGCGGGGGCGGCCGCCGGCGTCGCGGGTCGGGCGGTGACGCCGGCCGGCTCGCCCGGTGCGGCGGCGTCCCCCTGCGCGTCGGCCTCCTCGGGGGCCGGGTCGCTCGCCGGGGCCTCGCTCGCCACCGGGCCGGACGCTCGCCCGGCGGTCCCCCGAGGGTCCTGGCCGTTGGCCGACCCGGGGACCTCGCCCTCGGGCTCCCCGGCGACCACGACGGCCACCGCGGAGCGTTCCTCACCCGCTCGCCCGGCTGCGCGTGCGGCGTCCTGAACAGGCTCCGCCCGCGGGGCCGGCGGACGCTCGGGCGCACTCAGCTCGATCCCCCGGGGCTCGGTCAGCGGACTGGCTGCCGCCCAGGGGGACAGTTGCTCGGCCACCTCACCCGGGGATCGGGGCCCGTCGTCGCCGGGGCCGAGGGTGACCACGCACAACGTGTTCAGATCACCCGGAACCCCGGCGGCCAGATCGCCCGGCGGGACGGCGCGACCGGTCACCCGGGGAGCCGGACCGAGGGGGCCGTCGGCCACTCCCGGCCAGCGGCCGGTGAGACCGGCGTAGACCAGGCTGATCAGGCCGACCGCGTCCTGACGGCTGGCGACGTCGGCCTGATCGGGCTCGGCCCCGGCAGCGGCGGCCTCGATCGCCGTTCCGAGCAACTTGACCGAGCCATCCGGCACGATGCACACGGTGGCCGGGCTGAGCCGTAGGTGGTGCAGCCCCCGCATGCCCGCGCGGTCCAGCGCCTCGGCGATCTCACCGATGATCCGGCGCACGGTCTCGGCCGGCAGGGGTCCCTCGCGCAGGTAGTCCTCGAACAGGCGACCCTGGACGTACTCGGTGACGATGTAGGTGATCCCGTCGGACTCGCCGACGTCCAGCACCCGCGCCAGCCGGGCGTCGTCCACCAGGGCTGCCCGGCGGGCGGCGTCCACCACATCGGCGCCGAAGGGGTGCCCCGCGCGGACCACGCGCAGGGAGACCTGGCGCTGCAGCGTCTCGTCCACGGCACGCCACAGCGACCCGTCAGCCCCCGCGCCGAGCTGCTGCTCCAAGCGGTAGCGGCCCGCCAGGACGCTGCCGTTGCCTACCCCGTCCAGCCTGATCCCTCACTGTCCTGTCGACTCGACCTGCCGACCTGTCCTGCCGACTCGTCAGCCGACGCCCCGGCGCACCGGACGCCTCACCCGTTTCCCGCCCGCCGTCCTGCGACCTTGCCCGTACCGACACGCGCGGACAGAAGCCTCCACCCTGCGGTCGCGGTCCATGGTATGCACCTCGACCGGGTCTTGGGCCAGCGCAGCGCCGTCGAAACCTGCGCGACCGGGGCGTCAGCGACCCCAGCGAGCGAGCAGAGGCTGCAGCAGGGAGTCCAGTTCGCGGACCCGCAGAACCCTCAGCGCCAGCAAGTAGGTGATCGACATCACCGCTCCGGCGGCCACCAGGACGCCGTGGACGCCGAGCGCGCCGTCGCGTCCCACGATCACCTGGGTGCCCTCGCGGACCAGGATTCCCATGCCGGTCGCCACCCCGGCGGCCAGCAGCACCTTGAGATGTGTCGACAGCACCCGGAGACCGTCGAGGGACCCGAGGCGGCGGCGGAGCACCGGCACCCAGATCGACGCGGTCACCAGATTGCTCATCGCCATCGCGAGCCCCACGCCCGCCGGTACGAGGCGCGGCTCCAGCCAGGTCGGCACCCACAGGGCCGCCGCCGTCCACAGACCCGTCCCGAGCGCCCCGATCCAGAACGGGGTGCGCGCGTCCTCGAAGGCGAAGCTCACCCGCTGGAACAGGAACTGGGCGCTGTAGGGCACGATCCCGATCAGCATGGCCGTGGCCACCAGGGCGTACTGATCGGTCGTCACCCGGCTGGTCCCGGGGAACATGGCCGCCGTGATCAGCGGTCCGAGGGCGAGGAACACTGCGGTGGCGAACGTCGTGGCCACCGAGACCGTTCGCCAGGCGAGCGACAGATCGTCCCGGACGGCGGCCAGGTCGCCCTCGGCGGCGCGGGCCGACAGGCGGGTGAAGACGGCGGTCACCAGCGAGACCGCGATCAGCGAGTGGGGCATCATGAAGATCATGAAGCCGAAGTCGAACACCGCTCGACCGGCCGGGATCCCGTCCCGCTGAGCGGCGCTGCCCGCGGCGTTGACCACCCGGGAGATCACCAGGAACCCGAGCTGGGCCAGCGCGACGCCGGCCAGGGTCCACAGCGCGATCGAGCCGGCATTGCGCAGGCCGATCCCGCGCCAGCCCCACCGAGGCCGCCAGACGTAGCCGGACCGGCGCATCACGGGGACCAGGACCAGGGCGTTGGCCACCACGCCCAGGGTCGCCGTCCCGGCCAGCAGGGCGACGTCCCCGGCGCTCCATCCGGTGACCGGGCGTTCCCCGGAGCCGGCGAGGGCGATGAAGACCACCAGCCCCGCGATGGCGACGATGTTGTTCACCACCGGTGCCCACATGTACGGCCCGAAGCTGCCGCGGGCGTTGAGCACCTGGCCGTAGAGCGTGTACAGGCCGTAGAAGAAGATCTGGGGCAGGCACCAGACGGCCATGGCCGTGCCGAGGTCGAGAGTGGGCTGATCCCAGCCATCGCTGTAGAGCCGGATCAACAACGGCGCGGCGGCGGTGGCCACGATGGTCGCCCCGCCCAGGATCAGGGTGGCCAGGGTCAGCAGCCGGTCGATGTACTCGGTGCCGCCGTCGTCGCTCTGCTTGGCCGCGCGCACGATCTGCGGGACCAGGATGGCGTTCAGTGCCCCGCCGCCGATCAGGATGAACACGCTGTTGGGCAGGGTGTTCGCGGTGGCGAAGACACTGCCGGACGCCGCCCCGCCGATCGCTGCGGAGAGCACGCTCGCCCGTACCCAGCCCAGGACGCGCGAGACCACGGTGCCGGCGGACATCACGGCGCTGCTGCGCATCAGCGAGTGGGTGGCGGTCTGTTCGGGGGTCGTCGGCTCGCCGCCGGCCTGCGGTGAGGGGTGTGGTCCGGCCATCCCTGACGCGCCGGCCGCGCCGCTGCCGCCCGGCCCACCCGCGCCCCCGGACCCGCCGCTGTCGTCGGGCCCGCCGGTGCCCCCGGGCCTGCCGCCAGGGCTGGCGGGGTCGCCAGGGCCGACGGGGGCCAGCCGGTGCAGCCCCAGGGGAGGGGTCGGCAGTCGCTCGCCGGCCGCCACCAGCGCGACGTCGTCCGGGTCGGGAACCTGGTCGAGCGGGATGCGGGCACGGCGTCCGGCGCGGACACTGCGCCGCAACCCGACCAGCAACAGCAACCCCAGGACGATGGCCGCCCCGGTGAGCGTGCGCGTCTCCCAGTCGTGGCGCACCCGGACCCGGATCGGTTCGTCGATCACGACCAAGGGCTGGGTACCGCCCGGGGCGAACAGTTCGGCGGTCACGTCCACGTCACCGTTGGCCACCGCGGTGACGTCCACCAGCGCGCTCGCGCGGGCCGTCCCGCCGGTGGCGGCGCTGATCGAGATGGGCACCGGATCACCCACCCGCAACCGGCGCGACTCCGGCTCGAGCACCAGCAGCAGCGAGACCGGCTCCGCCAGCGTGCTGGTCACGGTGACCGGCAGCTGACCACTGGTCGAGACCAGGTTGGCGGTGCTGCCCGTGATCACCGACAGTCCCTGGCGGTACCGAGCCGGCTGGGCGATCAGCCGGGCCCGGGCCACGGTGAGTGCCCGATCCCGCTGGTCGCGGTTGAGCAGTGGGCTGCGCCACCCGCGGGCGACCAGTGACAGCGCCGCCCGCCGCGCCGGCTGGTAGCTGACCTCGGGGGCCAGCAGCGCCGGCCGAAATGCCTCCAGCTCACCGAACGCCTGGGCCACCTGCCGGACGTGAGCCCGGGGGAGTTCGTACCGTTCCCGGGCGCCGATCAGCGTGGCGGGTGCCGGTTCGGCCCGAGCCTGCCGTGCCTGGCTGAGATGTTCCACGTGAATCCACGGCACCCGGTCCAGCTCGGCCACTGCGCGGGAGAAGGCCTCGGGATGCACCGGGTCCCAGTCTCGCGGCAGGTCCGCGACCACCCCGGGGGGATCCTGGGCCGTCGCTCCCGCGCTGTGGGCCGCGATCAGGGCCAGCACCCGCTGGAAGGCCAGAAAGGACCCGGACCCGGAGTTGGACCCGGACCCGGAGCCGGCCACAGCGGCCAGGGCGGGGCCCAGCCGGGGATCGCTGATCAGCGCGGTCGTCCCGGCATCGCTGCCGGGCACCTCGATCCGCCCGCTCGCCACGGCGTCCGGGGTGGTCGAGGCCGGCAGGGAGGCCGAGGACAGCACGAGGTCGGCGCGAGTCGGGGTGCCCGCAGGACCGGTGGCCGGCGCCCGGGCGATCAACGCCACCACCCCGGCGTCCGCCGTGCCGTCCACCGGCCAGAACAGGGAGCCGTCCACCGGACGCCCCCAGACCGCTCGGGTGACCGAGGCGGCCTCCTCGACGCCGGCCCGGAGCACCGCGCCGGCGTCGGCGTGGGCCAGGGCCGACAGGTCGGGATCGCCCCAGGGCAGCGCGTACACGTCACGATCGGCCGATCGCCCCACGATCGCCTCCAGCCACGCCCGGGCGGCCGCGGACTGGGCCGGGTCGACGGCGCCCGCGCCCGGCGTCCCGGTCGGGCTGGCGCCACCCGTTGAGGGACTGGTGCCGGAGCCCGGGACGGGAGTTGGCGTGGCAGCGCCGGAGGCGGGGGCCGTGGGGTCGGTGGCGGGGCCCTGACCGGACGGGGTCACGCTCAGACCCTGGGCGCTCAGAGCCGCGGTCAGCAGGGAGGGATCGAGGATCCAGGCAGCGGGGGTGTCGGCGGTGGCGGCGATGATCCGTGCCAGCCGGCCACCCGGCAGCCACTGCCGGGTGAGCTCCGGTGTGGGCGCGCCGGCGTCCGTGCTCGCCTGCCCGGCCAGCGGGGTGATCGGGGCCAGCACGCTGATCCGGGTCGCGACCGTGCCCTCGCCCGGGTCCCACACCACGAAACTGCGCTGGACGGCGAGGCGCCGCGCGCCGTCCCCGGGATCGGCGAGCACCTCGACCGCGAGCCCGCGGGGCCCGAACCCGTCGGCGATCGGCAGGCCCAGCTCGTCGGCCCGGCCGGTGATCTCGAACGAGTTGGACTCACCCGCGGCGAGCTCGCCGGGCAGGGTCTGAGTGGCCCACACTGCGCCGAGTCGGTCGGTGGCGGCGCGGTCGGCCCAGGCGGCGATCTCGGCCCCGGTCAGCCGCGGCCAGTCCACGCGGAGCCGGACCGTGATCGAGCGCAGCCGGGTGGTGCCGGTGTTGCGGATCGATCCGGTGAGCACGTAGGTACTACCCGGGGAGATCGACGCCGCGCTGGCGTCGTCCAGTTCGACGGTCAGTGCCGCACCGGCCGTGGCCCGCGGGATCGTGGTGGCGGCGGCAGCGGGGGCGCCGGCGGCCGGGCCGGCAATCAGGATCGGCAGCACGGCCAGGACGGTGACCGCGGCCAGGAGGATCGCAGTGATCAGTGGCCGCGTCCGGGCGGCGCCACGGGGCGGCCGCGGGATCACGCGCTGTCCGCCAGGTACGCGGACGCCTCGCGGGCGATCCGCCGTTCGTTGGGGAACGCGAGCAGCCCCACCAGGTCGTCCAGGGCCACCCAGGCGACCTCGACCGCCTCACGGTCCGGGTCCCCCTCGAGACTGAGGACGCCGCCGGTGGCCTCGAGCAGGTAGTGGTGGACGCGCTTGTGCACCCGGCGTCCCTCGGCGGCGAACCAGTAGTCGATCGTCCCCAGGGAGGTCACCACCCGACCGGTGATGCCGGTCTCCTCGGCGATCTCCCGGACGGCGGCCTGCTCGGCGGTCTCGCCGCTCTCCAGGTGTCCCTTCGGCAGACACCACTCGACCCGGCCGGCGCGGTTGACCCGGGCGATCACCGCTGCCCGCATCGGGCGATCCCCGATCGCGACCACCAGACCGCCGGCAGAGGTCTCCTGCACCGTGGGGAGGTTCCGCCGCGGCGTGCGCGGAGAGCGCGGCGGACGGACCATGTTGTCACTGTAACGAGTCGGCCACCGCGGCTGCCTCGGCCGTTCGCCGCCCTCGGCCCTGCTCTGGCAGGCTTGCACTCCGTGTCCGCTCGCCCCCGTCCGCCGCTGCCCGCGCCCCCCGTCCGCCCTGCCCGTTCGGGCGTCACCGAGGACGTGGCCGAGGTACGCCGCCGGCTGGCATCCGGGCTGCTCGCACTGCCCCCCGAGGTCTCGGAGCTGGGCGAGGTGTTCACCGCCGCGGGCCACCGGCTCGCGCTGGTGGGCGGGCCGGTGCGGGACGTCGCCCTCGGCCGCCCGTCCTCGCCTGATCTGGACTTCACCACCGATGCCCCGCCCGAGGCGACGCAGCGGATCCTGACCCGCTGGGGCGAGGCGTGCTGGGACATCGGCAAGGCGTTCGGCACCATCGGGGCCCGACGCGGTGAGGTGATCGTCGAGGTCACCACCTACCGCAGCGAGTCCTACGACCCGGACAGTCGCAAACCCGAGGTCGCCTACGGCGAGACCCTCGAGGGGGACCTGTCCCGCCGCGACTTCACGGTCAACGCGATGGCGGTCGAGTTGCCGTCGCTGACCTTCGTCGACCCGCACCACGGCCTCGAGGACCTGGCTGCGGGCTGGCTGCGCACGCCGGGCACCCCGGAGCAGTCCTTCGGGGACGACCCGCTGCGGATGCTGCGGGCTGCGCGCTTCAGCGCCCAGCTCGGGCTGGACGTCGACCAGCCACTGCTGACGGCGATGGCCGCGATGGCCGAACGGATCACCATCGTGGCCGCCGAGCGCAGCCGGGTGGAGCTGGAGAAGTTGGTGCTCGCACCGTCCCCGCGCCGCGGGCTCGAGGTGTTGGTGGAGACCGGCGTCCTGGATCACGTGCTCCCCGAGCTGCCGGCCCTGAAGCTCGAGATCGACGAGCACCATCGGCACAAGGACGTCTACGAGCACAGCCTCACCGTGCTCGACCAGGCGATCGCGCTGGAGGCGTCCGGTCCCGGGAATGGCCAACCCGACTTGGTGTTGCGCCTCGCGGCCCTGCTGCACGACATCGGCAAGCCGCGCACCCGCCGGTTCGAGGCCGGCGGCGGGGTGAGCTTCCACCATCACGAGGTGGTCGGGGCGAAGATGGCGCGCAAGCGGATGCAGGCGTTGCGGTTCGACAAGGAGACCACCGCGGCCGTCGTCCGGTTGATCGAACTGCACCTGCGCTTCCACGGGTACGGGGACGGGGAGTGGACGGACGCCGCCGTGCGCCGCTACGTCACCGATGCCGGCCCGTTGCTGGAGCGCCTGCACCTGCTGACCCGCAGCGACTGCACCACCCGCAACCAGCGCAAGGCGCTGCGCCTGGCCGCCGCCTACGACGACCTGGAGGAGCGGATCGCCCGGTTGCGCGAGCAGGAGGAGCTGGACGCCGTCCGGCCCGATCTGGACGGCAACGCGATCATGCAGCTGCTCGGGATCCCTCCCGGCCGGGACGTCGGCCGGGCCTGGAACCACCTCAAGGAGCTACGCCTGGACCGCGGCCCGCTGACCCGCGAGGAGGCCGAGGCCGAGCTGCTGCGCTGGTGGCACTCCCAGTCGTGATCATGCACTTTCGAACAGTCGAAAGTGCATGATCACGGGGTGGGGGCGAGTTGCTGGATGCGCACCCGCTCGACCGCGTTGCCGATGATCGAGACCACCTCGAAGCGGTAGGGCCCGATCCGGACTGTCTCGCCCACCACCTGGGGGATGTGCCGTAGCTCGGCCATGATCAGGCCGCTGATCGTGGTGAACGGCAGCTCGTCGTCGAGGCCGAGCTCGACCCCGAGGTCGGGCAGGTCGTGGATGGGAAACGAGCCCGGCAGCAGCATCCCGCCGTCCGGCTCGTGCACCACTCCCTGGATGTCGCGGTCGAGCTCGTCGTAGATCTCCCCGACGACCTCCTCGACCAGGTCCTCCATGGTGACGATGCCGTCGTTGCTGCCGTGCTCGTCGACCACCACGGAGAAGTGCCGGTGGCCCTGGCGCATCTGCCTCAGGGCGTCGGAGACCTGCAGGGTCTCCGGCAGGAAGAGCACCTCACGGACGTGGTCGGCCACCTGCCCGGTGCGGCCGTGCAGGTCGAGGAAGTGCACCATGCCCAGCACGGTGTCGAAGCCGTTCGGCCCGGTCACCGGGATCCGCGACCGCCCACTGGCGACCAGCAGGCCGAGGGCCTCCTCGATCGAGGCTGTCCCGGGGATCGAGATGACCTCTCCCCGGGGGATCAGGATCTCGCGCAAGGTGCGTTCGGTGATCTCGAAGGCACCGCTGATGATGGTGCGCTGCTCGTCGGAGAACTCCCGCCGGGCCGCGATCATGTCGCGGATCTCCTCGACGGTCACGTCGTCGCGGGGGGCGTTGGGGTCGACCCCGAACAGCCGGACGACGAGGTCGGAGGCGCGACCGACCAACCAGACGGCGGGCCGCGAGATCGTCGCGGTGACGTCGATCAGCCGGGTCACCGCGAGCGCCCAGGACTCGGCCCGCTGCATCGCGACCCGTTTGGGGGCCAGTTCACCGAGCACCAGGGTGATGAAGGTCAGCACCAGGGTCACCAGCACCACAGCGATCACCTCGGCGGCGCCGCCGGCGAAGGACAGCAGGCCGACGAGCGGCTCGGCGAGAGAGACCGCGGCGGCGGCCGAGGCGAGGAAGCCGGCCAGGGTGATCCCGATCTGGATGGTGGCCAGGAACCGATTCGGGTCCCGGGCCAGGCGGGCCAGCCGCCGTCCGCGCGCCGACTCCTGCTCGAGCCGCCGGAGCTGGCTCTCGCGCAGGGTGACCAGGGCCATCTCGCTGCCCGAGAACACTGCGTTGACCACGATCAGGATCACGACGAGGACCAGCTCGGTGGTTGTTTGGCCCATCCCTCTCACCATGCCGGACGGGCCTGGCCGAGAGGCGGCCCGAGAGAGGTCCATTGTGGGGCCCTCGGATCCTCGCGGCCACCCTGCCTCTTGTGACCATGCTCCGGAGGTCAGGGGTTGGGTCAGGGGTGCGGGTCAGCTCGCATCAGGGGGTGGGGGTCAGGCGGCGCTGCCACTCGGTCAGTTCGGCCACCGCGCGAAAGCCCATCGCCCGGTTGACCCGCAGCATCGGCTCGTTGACCTCGGCGTTGTAGGTCCGGATCTGGCGCACCCCCGGGTGGTGGGCCAGCAGCGCCCGCAGGTTGGCCGCCTTGATCCACATCCCCAGCCGGCGCCCCCGGTGCTCGGGCAGGACCAGGGTGTTCCACTGCTGGGCGATGCCGTCGTGGTCGGGGTGCACGACGAGCATGGTGAACCCGACGACCTGCCCGCTGGAGCGCTGGACGGCGATGGTCTCGACCAGGCGCCGGCCCGCGTCCCGAAGCCGCGCGAGGCTCTCGAGCAACCGCTCGCCGTCCCAGTGCTCCGGCTCGAGTTCGAGGTCGCCGAGCGGGGCGTCGGTGCTCATCCGGCCCTCCAGGACGGCGCGGCCGGCCAGCCAGCGCTCGGGGATCTCGTCGAGGTAGGTGACCAGGTCGTGGTCGGACGCCGGATCGGCGGCGGCCACCTCGGCGTCCAGCGGCGCGAGCAGGGTCCGGACCGCCGGCTCCTTCTCGGCCGGATCGTCCGGGAGGTCGAGGTCGCTGCGGTGGTCGGTCAGCGCGGCCCGGAAGCCGTGGCGGGCGACGAAGGCCGAGGCCTCGTCGGGCCGGTCCAGCAGGCGCAGGCTCTCCAGTGTGATCAGCGAGCGGCCGCCTGTGCGGGTGCGGGTCACCAGGTGCTCGATCAGCGCCGATCCGATGCCCCGCCGCCGATGGGTGGGAAGCACCCACACGTCGGCGAAGGTCTGATTCCGGTTGTCCAGCAACGGGAAGACGTGCACGGCCGTGCCCACGACGCGGGCGCCACCGGCGCCGTCCGGTACCAGGGCGGTCACGTACTCGCTGCGGTCCTGGCGGGCAGGACGGGCGTCGGCCCGCAGCTCGTCCAGGCTGTAGCGGCGGAATCGATCACCGTGGTCGGCACGTCCGGCCGCCTCGCGGACGGCGAGGTGGGCCAGCGCGAGGTGACGCCGGGTGGGGTCGAGCGGGTCGAAGGTCTCGAGCGTGAGGGTGGACGGCACGGCTGACAGCCCAGCACGCGCGAGCGCGCGGTGTCACGGGAGTTTCCCGCGGCCCAGGGGTTCCCGCGGCCCGCCGGCAGCCGGTGCCGGTCATCGCCCCCAGACCAGATCGCGGTACTGCTGGGCGGATCGCGGCTGCACGGTCTGCGGCAGCAGGCGGAACTGATCCAGATCGTTGAAGTAGATCTCGTAGAGCAACTGCCCGGGCCGGGGCCTGCGTGGGTCGCCTGCGTTGGCCCGGAACCACTCGTTCATCAGCTGGTGGTACAGCGGGATGTCGTCGCCCTTGCCCTCGTCCTTCGGATCGCCGTTGCCGGCCCATTCCGCGACCGCGAACGGCACCCCCCATTGCTGGGCGAGCAACCGATGGGCCTCCAGTCCGAGGGGCATGCCGCTCTGGGTGGCGCTCATCTTGTTGCGGAACTCGCCCGCTGTGCGGATCACGACCCAGCTGTTGTAGCTGTCCACCGCGTACACCTGCACCACCTGGCGTCCGGCCGAGTCCTTGCCCGGCCACAGCTTGTGGATGTCGATCCCCAGCCCGCCGCTCGTGCCGTCCGAGGGGCAGAGAACGATCTTGGCCTTGGGGAGGATCTCGTAGCGCAGGGTGGAGTAGCGGGTCAGGGCGGCGACGAAAGCGCCCTCCTCGCCGCCCCTCACCTGCCACGGCATGTCGGTCAGGTTCATCTCGTGGGCGAACCGCAGGTACAGCAGGGCCGGATCCCGGGTACCCCAGCACGAGGCGACCTTGCGCAGGTGCGTGCGCCACCGGGTGTCGTAGGCGCCCTGGGCGGCCTTGGCCCAGGTCTCGCCGGCCCGGACGTCGATCGCGCCCACCGCGATGTCGAGCGCCGCCGTCCAGCGGGCCCAGGCGCCACCGGGGCAGATCGAGTGCATCTCGACCATCTCGGCGTTCCCGTTGTCCCAGGTGCCGCCGATGGTCACCGGCTCCCCGCGCCAGCGGGCCCAGGTTCCGTTGGCACCGATGCCCTGGGGGCCGCCGGCACCCGACAGCCACGATCTGACGCCCACCGCGGTCTGGGGTGATGCGGCGGCCGACGTCGGCGCCGCGGCTGCGGCGTCGGCGGAGGAGAGGAAGGTCTGTTCCGGCGTCCGAGCCAACCAACCGTGAGAGACCAGGACGACGACCAGCGCCACCACCCCCGCGACCACGCTGCCCAGGCCCAGCAGCTCCCACCGCGTGGCGCTGCCCAGGCGCGTGCGCCCTGACCGGGGTTCACGGAACCGGGCCCAGAAAGGCGCGGGCGACGCCGGCCGGAGAACCGGCTCCGGGCGCGCCTGCGGGCGGCGATCGCGCGTTCGGTACCCCGGGCTCCGATCCCCTGTGTGGCTGCTCGGCCGGCGATGATCACCGCCGGTCGGCACCGGGACGGGGAACGCGGCGGGGAACCCGGCTGGGAACGGGTCGACCGTGGGAGCCGAGGGCCCGTTCGGCTGCGGGATGGGAACCAGAGTCGGGACGGGCAGTGACGCGGGGACGGCCCGCCCGGGATGCGGGGTCAGTGGACGGTCGGGTCCGGTGCCGCGTGACCGCGATCGCCTGGCCTGCTCGGTGCGCAGGCTGCGGCGGCTGGGGTAGTCCTGCCGAACGACCGGCGGTCCGGCGAGGGGCTCCCCGGGGTGGTCCGGATCTGGGTGACGCACCGCCTCGGCCGTCGAGTGTCCGGCTCGGTACAGCTCCTCGAAGGGGTCCGGGTCGCGGTCAGCAGCCTCGCGGCGCCGCTCGGCCTCGCGCAGGCTGCGGCGGCTCGGCAGGTTCCCCGACCCCCTGTCCACCGCATCGACTCTGGCACGGATCGGGGGAGGTGAGCGCCCTGCCGCGCAATCTTGACGCTGGCATAGGACAGTCCTGCGGTGTCGATCTCGTGGTGCCGCTCTCGGCCCACCGGCTGATCCGCCGCCGAGCAGCGGCCGATAAGCCGGCGGTCACCCGGCGGTCACCCGCCACCTCGCCGCCCGATAGGCCAGGCCGGTGGCCAGGTAGACCAGCGCCACGACCGCGAACGCCGCGGGTGAGTACCCGTCGTCCGGCAGCACCGGGGCAGCGGCCCCCGCCGCGGCCACGAAGGTGAGGTTGAACAGCAGGTCGTAGAAGGACATCGCCCGCCCCCGGTAGACGTCATCGGTGTGGCCCTGGACCAGCGCGTCGACGCAGATCTTGGTGCCCTGCATCGCGATCCCGAGGGCGAACCCCGCGGCCAGGGCCATCGGGTAGGTGAGCCAGAGCGCGAATCCGGCCGACAGGGCAGCGGCCGCCAGGCAGCAGATGAGGATCCAGCTCTCGAGGCGCATCCGGCGGGTCACCGCCGGGGTGATGACGGCGGCGGCGAAGAAGCCCGCCCCCGACGTCATGAACGCCGTGGCCAGGGCCAGCGCCCCGGCGTCCGGGTCGGCCGGGTCGGCGAACGTCGCCCGGCACAGCAGGAACATGGCCACGGTGACCACGCCGTAGGCGAAGCGTTGGCCGGCCACCACGGCGAGTGCGTCGAACGCCGGCCGGCGGTGCCACAGGTGCTCAGCGGCCTGCGCCAGCCCGGTGAGGACGGCGCGCGCGGCAGCTCCGGCATCCCGCCATGGCCGCCGGTCGGCGTCATCGGGGCCGAGCAGCCCGGGTGGCATGCGCGAGGCCAGCGCGGCCGAGATCAGGTACCAGCCGGCGGCGACCAGCAGGATCACGGCGTCGGTCCCGTCACCCGAGCCGAGCAGGCTCCGGACGCCGACCGCCACCCCCGCGCCCACCAGGGCCATCACGGTGCCCGACGTGGTCGAGACGGCGTTGGCCATGACCAGTTCGTCCCGCACGACCACGTGCGGCAGGCTCGCGCCGAGCCCGGCCAGGAAGAACCGGTTGATCGACAGGCAGGCCAGCACCACGACGTACAGCGGCAGCCCGATCCGGCCCGTCGCGACCATCGCGGCCACCGCGATCACCACCACGGCCCGGATCAGGTTGGCCCGCAGCAGGATCTGGCGGCGGCTCCACCGGTCGAGCACCACCCCGGCGAACGGCCCGACCAGCGTGTAGGGCAGGATCGCCACCGCGAACGCGGCGGCGATCGCCCCGGCGGTTGCCGCTCGCTGGGGAGAGAAGAAGAACAGGCTGGCCAGCGCCGCCTCGAACGTGCCGTCCGCGAACTGGGACGACAGCCTGGTGGCGAACAGCCGGCGGAAGTCGCGTCCGCGCATCACGATGCGCAGATCATCGACAAACCGTCCGTACACGTTCACGCTGGCCAGGCTACGCACCCGGCCACGCTGACTGGACGCAGTCGCCAGCGAGCGTGATCATGGGGGCGGTCACGGACGGTCAGGCGTTCGGGAGGGTCGTGTGAACTCGGGGAGTGCGGCATCACGCACGGGCGATGCCGCCGTGGGTCTCGGCGGGCCGGGGGCTGCCCTGCCGGTGAGTCTCGATCTGGTGGCCGGACGGCGTCAGGTTCCCGGGTTGCTGCTGGACGGCACGCTGGACGATCCGAACACCGGGACGCCGCTGGCCGCTCGTCGGGCGAGTGCGCCGGACGTGGTCGAGCAAGCGCTGGCCACGGCGCACTCCACCCATCTCGATCGGACCTGGGCCGATGCGGGGGTCGAGGGGCGGGCCGAGGTGCTGCTGCGCCTGGCCGACGAACTCGAGGCGCGGGGCCGTGCGATGGCGGTGACCGAGTCCCTGAACACCGGCATCGTGATCGGGGTCACCACCCCGATGGCGGCGGGCTTCGCCCACCATGTCCGGGAGCTGGTCGAGGAGTTGCGCACCGCGGGAACGGTCCGGGAGCTGCCCGGTCGTGGTCCGGGCCGGGTGCTCCTGCGTCGTGACCCCTGGGGACCGGCGGTGGTGGTGGGTCCGTGGAACACGTCCCTGCCGACCGCCATCGGCAAGTCCGTGGCGGCCCTGGCGGCCGGCTGCCCGGTGATCCTCAAGCCGAGCGAGTGGGCGCCCTCGACCTCCACCCTGTTCGCCGATGCCGTGCAGGCGGCGGGACTGCCCGACGGGGTCTTCCAGCTGGTGCACGGCGACGGCCGGGTCGGGGCCCAGTTGGTCGGTGACCCGCGGGTGCGGGCGATCGCGATGACCGGGGGAACGGTGGCCGGCCGGGCGGTGGCCGCCTCGGCCGCGGCGAACTTCACCCGCCTGCAGCTGGAGCTGGCCGGGAACAACCCGGCGATCATCCGGGCGGACGCCGACCTGGCACGCACGGCGGCCGCGCTGGCCTCCGGCATGACCAAGCTGAACGGCCAGTGGTGCGAGGGACCGGGCCGGGTGTTCGTGCCGTCCGCGCTGCACGACGAGCTGATCGAGGCCCTGCTGGCCGAGCTGGCCCGGGTCCGGATCGGCCCGAGCACCGAGCCGTCGAGCCAGATGGGTCCGATCGCCTACCGGCGCCACCTCGAGTTGCTCACCGACCAGGTCAGCGGCGCGGTCGAGCTGGGGGCCCGGGCACTGATCCCCGAGGTGTCCTTGCCCGCCGAGGGGTGGTTCATGGCCCCGACGGTGCTGACCGACCTGGAACCGGGGCATGCCGAGGCCGAGATCTTCGGTCCGGTGGTGAGCGTGCACCGGGTGAGTGGGGACGCCGAGGCGCTCGCTCTGGCCAACCAGACCACGGACGGGTTGGCGGGTTTCGTGTTCGGGGCGGACGTCGAGCAGGCGCTCGCTCTCGGGGCGCACCTGCGCGGAGGGGAGATCAGGGTCAACGGAACCAGCCTGCTCGACCTGACCGACGCCTCGCACCAGAGCTTCTGGGGCACCAGCGGGTACGGCGGGCACGGGGCCGGCGAGGCGCTGGAGTTCTTCCGGGGGAACCGCATCGTGGGGGTGGACAATCCCGATGCGCCGATCTGAGTCGGCGGCGGGCGGGCTGCCCGATCGGTGATCGTCACCCCGGAGACCAGCGGAGGACCCATGGACCCGTTCAGCGGGGCACTCGCCGACGTCGAGACGGTGGTCGTGGCCACTCCCGACATCCAGGGTCGCCTGTCGGGCCGGCGAACCACGGTCGACGGATTCCGTGCGGCACTGACCAGTGGCGTCCACATGTCGAACTGCGTCTTCGGCTGGGACATCGGCCAGGACGCCACCCTGCTGGCCGACGGGTCGTTGACCTACACCGGCATGCACACCGGGATCGGGGACGTCGCCCTGATGCCGGACCTGTCCACCTTACGGCGGGCGGCGTGGCTCGACCGGACGGCGATCTGCCTGGCGGACGCTGTCGAGCCGGACGGCACCCCCACGGCGGTGGCGCCGCGCACGGTGCTGCGTCGCGAGCTGTCCGCTTGGCAGGCAACGGGTTTGCGGGCCTCGGTCGGCACCGAGCTGGAGTTCTACCTCTATCGCGGCGACCCGCGGGCGAGCCGCCTCGCCGGGTACCGCAACCTCGAACCGACCACCCTGAACCCGGCCGACTACTCGATCTACGAGGGTGAGGTGTACGAGCCGTTCTTCGCCGACGTCCGGAATCGGTTGCAGGCCAGCGGGATCGACATCGAGGCCTCGCAGGGCGAGTGGGGTCTGGGGCAGTGGGAGACGACCCTGCGCCACGGCGAACCGCTGGCGATGGCGGACCGGCACGCGCTGTACAAGTTGGCCACCCGCTCGATGGCCGCCCGGGCCGGCCTGTCGGCGACGTTCATGGCCAAGCCGTTCGACGGGGGCCCGGGATGTTCGAGCCACGTGCACCTGTCGATCCGGGACTCCGGCGGGCTCCCGATCTTCTGGGACGACGGGGCGCCGCACCACGTCTCGGATCGGCTGCGGCACGCGATCGGCGGGTCACTGGCCCGGGCGCGAGAGGTGATGGCCTGGTACGCCCCGACGGTGAACTCCTATCGCCGGCTGCGCGGTCAGGACGCCGCGGGCTGGGGACGCACCTGGGGGATCGACCACCGGTTCTGCTCGGTGCGGGTGGTCGGCCACGATCCCGACTCGCTGCGGATGGAGTTCCGGCTGCCCGGTGCGGACGCCAATCCCTACCTGGTGCTCGCCGCGTTGTTGGCCTCGGTGCGTGAGGGCCTGACCGAGCGGACCGACCCGGGGGACCCGATGACCGGCAACCCTTACGACGCGCCGTCCGGGGGTCCGGATCAGCTCGGTGAGGCGGTCGAGGCCTTCGCCGGCTCGGCGTTCGCCCGGGCCACCTTCGGGGACGCCGTGGTGGATCACCACTCCACGCTGGGTCGCTTCGAGTGGAACCGCTTCCTGGACTCGGTCACCGACTGGGAACGCTCGCGCTACTTCGAGCTCATCTGATCGGCTTCGAGGAGGACCCATGGCACGCCAGGTTCCCGACTTCCGCAATCACCTGCCGGTCCGGATCGACTTCGGACCGGGGTCCCTGGAGCGGCTCCCGGAGGCCCTGACCACGCTGGGGGCGCGGGCGATCCTGCTGATCGCCGACCCGGTCGTGCTCACCCTGGCCGAGGTACGGGCCCTGCTGGCCGACCTGGCGTCCGCCGGCCGGGTCGTCACCACCGCCGAGGTCCCCGCCGGTGAGCCCACCCTGGAGTCGGTCGACGCCCTGGGGGCACTCGCCCGGCAGGCTCGGGCAGAGGGCCGGCTGGACGCCGTCCTGGCCATCGGTGGCGGATCGACCCTCGACAGCGCCAAGGGAGCCCGGCTGCTGCTGGCCAACCCGGGCTCGATCGCCCGGTACACCTGGCCCGGTGACCCCGAACCCGTTGCCGCGCCGTCGGTTCCGCTGATCACCGTGCCCACGACGGCGGGCACCGGCAGCGAGGTGACCGGTGGGGTGGTGATGCTCGACCCGACGAGCGGCCTCAAGGTGGCCGCGCCCAGCCCGCTGAACCGGGCCGAGTACTGCTTCGTCGACCCGCGGCTGACCCTCGGCCTGCCACCGGGTCCGACCCTGTGGGGCGGCGTGGACGCTCTCGGTCAGGGAATCGGCTCGGTGATCGCGGCCGTGCACACCCCGGTGGGGGACGCCCTGGGGTTGGAGGCGGTGCGCCTGGTGGCCCGGGCCCTGCCGGACGTGCTCGCGGACCCGTCGGATCTCGACGCGCGCACCGACCTGTCCGCGGCTGCGCTGCTGGCCGGGCTGGCGATGAACGTCAGTGAGGCCGGCACCGAGCACAGCCTGGCCCATCCGTTGGGCAGCCGGCACCACCTGCCGCACGGGCTGACCGTGGGACTGGTTCTGGCCGAGTCGATGGAGCACGACCGCCGGTATGCCCCCGAGCGGATGGAACGGATCGCGGACGCGCTCGGTGAGCCCGGTGGCGGGCCGGCGAGCCTGGGCGACGGCAGTCGCGCCGTCCGCGCCGTGCGCCGCCTGCTCGCCGAGGTGGGCCTGCCCACCCTGCGCGAGTGTGGGGTCGACGAGGCGGACGTCGAGCCGCTCACCGACGTCGCCCTGGCCGGCTGGATCCCGGTCGAACCCGGCCCCTGGACCCGCGACGACATCGCCGCCGCCTACCACCGCGCCCTGACCCTCACCCCCCGCTGACCCCCGCACCAACCTGCTCATGCTCCGCTGGTGACGACTCATGCTCCGCTGTGGACGCCGGGTGTGCCTCATCGGCGGAGCATGGCCGGCTCCCCGCGGAGCATGAGCGGGTTTGTGGGGGAGTTCGGGGGACCATGAGGGGTATGGCGGACGGCGGGGGGTCGGGGGCGGGGGTGGGCACCACGGCAAGGCAATCGGACGGCGGGCGCCTGGTCGCCCTCGACGTCACCCGCACCATGGCGATCCTCGGCATGATCGCGGTGCACGTCGGGGGTCCGCACATCGACGTCCCCAGCGGTCCGTGGCGGGTGCTGAGCCTGGCGGCGGGGTTCGCGGCCGGCACCTTCGCGGTCGTGGCCGGGGTCTCGCTCTCGCTGATGAACCCCCCGACATCCGCCGGGGACGCCACTCGCCCCGGCCGAACCCTGCACGAAGGGCCTGCCTGGCTGCCCACGCTGCTGCGCGGCGTCCTGCTGTTCGGGGTGGGACTGCTGGTCGAGCCGCTGTCCGGGGCGGTGTTGGTGATCCTGTGCGTGTACGGCGTCCTGTTCGTGGTGGCGCCGGTGCTGCGCGGGCTGCCGCCGGCGGGGCTGATCGGCCTGGGAAGCGTGCTGGCCGTGGGCTGGCCGGTCGTCTCGCTGGCCGCGCGCCGCCACTGGGCAGAACGGCTCGGCCCGCCGCCGCTCGAACTGACCTGGGGCGTGCTCACCGGTCCGGACGGCGGCCGCACCGCGGCCCGCATCCTGCTGCTGGACGGCGCCTACCCCGTGCCCACCTGGCTGGCCCTGGCCCTGATCGCCTGGGGCGCCCACCGCTGCGGCCTGCTGAGTCGAGGTGTCGCCGGGTTGCCGCGGCTCGCGGCCCTCAGCTCGGGCCTGCTCGCGCTCGGGTTCGGTGGAGCGGCGCTGGTCGAGGCCGTCTGGCACCCGCGGGCGCAGGCCATTGCCACGGCGGTCGCCACCGGGTACGACCCGCAGGAGGCGGCGCGGTTGGTCGATCACGCCTACGGCGTGCCGTACGCCGCCGAGTGGCCGCTGCTGCTGATCGCCGGCCATCACACCGGGACACCGTTCGAGCTGGTGCAGATCCTGGCGGTGGCCCTGACCTGTCACACCCTGGCCGCGGTGCTCGGCGCCGCGGGCCGGCCGGGCTCGGCCGTTGCCGGGGTGCTCGCGTGGCCGGGTCGGATCGCGCTGACCGTGTACGTGGGGCACCTGGCTGCACTCTGGTGGACGGACTGGTCCTGGCTGGCGGGGGGCAGCCTGCAGCAGACCTCGGGGCCCGCCGTCCGGGCACTGGCGGTGTTCTGGATCGTGGCCTTCGCGGTGGGCGGGCTGTTCCGCCACCGACGCGGCCCCCTCGAGTGGGCCCTGCACCACCTCACCCACCCCCACAACCTGCTGATGCTCCGCAGGTGACTCCTCGTACTCCGCAGCGGCGCCCCCGCGCGCGTCACCAGCGGAGCATCAGTCGTCACCTGCGGAGCATCAGCAGGTTGTGGGGGGTGGGTGAGGTGGTGGGTTGGGGGGTGGGTCAGGAGTCGTTGCGGATGAAGGACTCCAGCTCCTCGCGGGCGGCGCGGTCCTCGATCTGCACCGGCGGGGACTTCATCAGGTAGGCCGAGGCGGGGATGATCGGGCCGCCCTCGCCGCGGTCCTTGGCGATCTTCGCGGCCCGCAGGGCGTCGATGATCACGCCGGCCGAGTTGGGGGAGTCCCACACCTCGAGCTTGTACTCCAGGTTCAGCGGGACGTCGCCGAACGCCCGGCCCTCGAGCCGCACGTAGGCCCACTTGCGGTCGTCCAGCCAGGCCACGTAGTCGCTCGGGCCGATGTGCACGTTGCGGTCGGCGACCTTGCCGGCCAGCGGGCCGCTGAGGTTGGACGTCACGGCCTGGGTCTTGCTGACCTTCTTGGACTCCAGCCGTTCACGCTCGAGCATGTTCTTGAAGTCCATGTTGCCGCCGACGTTGAGCTGGTAGGTCCGGTCGAGGACAACCCCCCGGTCCTCGAACAGCCGCGCCATCACCCGGTGCGTGATCGTCGCGCCCACCTGCGACTTGATGTCATCCCCGACGATCGGCACGCCCGCGGCCCGGAACTTCTCGGCCCACTCCGGGTCGGAGGCGATGAACACCGGCAGCGCGTTGACGAACGCCACCCCGGCGTCGATCGCGCACTGGGCGTAGAACTTGTCGGCCTCCTCCGAGCCCACCGGCAGGTAGGAGATCAGGACGTCGACCCGCGCCTCGCGCAGAGCGGCGACCACGTCGACCGGCTCGGCGTCCGACTCGGTGATGGTCTCGCGGTAGTAGCGGCCCAGGCCGTCCAGGGTCGGCCCACGCTGCACGGTCACGCCGGTCGGCGGCACCTCGCAGATGGTGATCGTGTTGTTCTCCGACGCCCCGATCGCGTCCGCCAGGTCGAGCCCGACCTTCTTGCCGTCCACGTCGAAGGCGGCGACGAACTCGATGTCGCTGACGTGGTAGTCGCCGAACTGGACGTGCATCAGCCCGGGGACCGTGCCGGCCGGGTCGGCCCCGGCGTAGTAGTGCACGCCCTGGACGAGGGAGGCGGCGCAGTTACCGACGCCGGCGAGGGCGACGCGGATCGAACCCATGGTGTTCCTTCCGTGGTGGGTGGGGATGCTGTTCGGGTGCCGAGAAGGGTTGTCAGGCAGGCGGTTCGGTGAGGTGGGTCATGTTGCCGGCGCGTTCGGAGTCGATCAGCTCCTCGAGCCAGCGGACCTCGCGCTCGACGGCGTCCAGGCCGTGCTGGGCCAGCGCCTGGGTGTAGGCGTCCCGGCGCTCACGGGTGCGCAGCATCGCGGTCCGCGCGCCCTCGCGGCGTTCCTGGAGGCGCATCCGCCGTCCCTCGAGGATGCGCAGCCGGGTGGCGGCGTCCGTGCGGGCGAAGAAGAAGAACCGGACGTCGAAACTGTCGTCCTCCCACGAGGTCGGCCCGGCGTCGGCGACCAGGTTCTGGAAGTGCTCCTTGCCCTCGGCGGTGATCTCGTACACGATCCGGCCGCGGCGGCCGGTCAGAGCGCCACCGAGCGGGGCCTCGGCGAGGGCGGCGTCCGCCTGCGGGGTGGCCTCGTGCAGCTCACGGATCCAGCCCTTGGTCTCCAGCCCCTTCAGCGCGGGGTAGAGGGTCCCGTAGGACAACGCGCGAAAGGTGCCGAGCCGGCCGTTGAGCAGTTTGCGCACCTGGTAGCCGTGCATGGGCGCCTCGTGCAGGACGCCGAGTACCGCCAACTCCAGGACGTCGCTGCGTCGAGCGGTGCGGGTCATGCGTCCTCCGTCCGGTCGGTCCCGGCTCTCGGGTCGGTCCCCCGATGCATCCATCGGATGTATCGGGACGATACATCCGAACGGTAGGTGCACCGCGGGTTGCGCGCAAGCCCCCGCGCTGCGATGCCGAGGGCGCTCACCCGTTCGGCGGCGTAGCCTGGGCCGGGCGTCCCCGCGCGGCCGATTTCCCCGGACCACAGGAAGGCTGCGCATACTGGGCCCCAGCGAGCCGGGCAGGGGCGCGGCGAGCGACGGTGCCAGAGGGCGCCAGACGAAACGGCGCGAGATCGGACCCCGAGCGAATCCGAGGAACGACGACACGTGGCAGGCAGGACGCAGCCGAACCCGTCCGAGGGTGACTCCCCGGCCTGGTGGACGGACCTGACCCAGGGCGGCCCCGCCCGGGATCCGTATCCCCATGGTCCGTATGCCCAGGATCCCTATGTCCAGGATCCCTATGCCCAGGATCCCCATGCCCAGGACGCGTACGGCGGTGACCCGTACGGCCAGGCAGCCCGGGTGCCGACCACCACCCCCGAGGAGTTCTTCGGTGCCGGTGCGGTGGCGAGCGGGGGCGGACCGGGATCCGGCCGGGGCTCCGGTGGTTCAGGCCGAGGTGGCGGTCGGGGCGGGGGTCGTGGGTCCGGAGGGTCGAGCGGCTCGGGCGGGCGCCGGCTGATCGACTACCCCCGATCCGGACGCCGCGGCGTCCTGCGCTGGTTGCCCTCGTGGAAGCTGGTGCTGGGGTTGGGTTCCGGCGCCGTGGCGGCCGGGTTGATCGCGTTGCTCGTCGTCTACCTGGCCACCCCGATCCCCACCAAGCAGGCCTCCGACCTCAAGCAGACCTCCACCGCGCTGTACTCCGACGGCTCACCGATCGGGCAGTTCAAGCAGGAGGAGCGCACCCTGGTCACCCTGGCCAAGGCGTCCCCGGCCAAGCCCGGCGAGGTGCCGGACTACGTGCAGCGCGCCGTCCTGGCCTCCGAGGACCGCAGCTTCTACAGCAACAAGGGGATCTCGCCGCGGGGCATCGTCCGCGCGGCCTGGAACAACGCCCGCGGCCGACCCGCCCAGGGTGGCTCGACGATCACCCAGCAGTACGTGAAGAACTTCTTCCTCACCAGCGACCGCACCGTCAAGCGCAAGGCACGCGAGTTCGTGATCTCGCTCAAGGTGGCCCGGGAGGTGCCCAAGGAGGAGATCCTCACCGACTACCTGAACAAGATCTACTTCGGCCGCAACTCCTACGGCATCCAGGCCGGTGCCCGGGCCTGGTTCGGCAAGCGGGTCGACCAGATCTCGGTCTCCGAGGGTGCCTTCCTGGCCGGCATCATCAACGGCCCCGAGTTGTACGACCCGATCGACGGCCAGGCCTCGCGGGACCGGGCCACCGTGCGCTGGCAGGGCGTGATCAACGCCATGGTCGAGGAGAACTGGCTGCCGTCCGCCGAGGCGCAGAAGATCCTCGCCGCCGGGTTGCCCAAGGTGAACAAGTCGGCTCCGCGCACCGATCTGAGCAACCAGCGCGGGTACCTGCTGCGCATGATCGAGCAGGAGGCCCGGGACAAGTACGGCCTCGAGCGCGACGAGCTCGACACCGGCGGCTACCTGATCAGGACCACCTTCGACAAGAAGCTGATCCAGCAGGGGATCGAGTCGGTCGACGAGATCCTCGGCCCGCGCGATGACTGGCCGGACGGCACCGAGGTGGGCATGGTCACCCTGCGGCCCGAGGACGGCGCGGTGCTGTCGATCTACGCCGGCGACGACAAGAACAACTACAGCGCGGTCACCCAGGCGCAGCTCCAGGCCGGCTCGACCTTCAAGGTCTTCGGCCTGATCGCGGCGCTGGAGGGCAACCCGGACGTCGAGGGGGCCGAGCCGCTCAGCCTGCGCAGCCGGTTCAGCGGGCGCAGCCCGTACAAGCTGAAGCAGCGTGACGACCAGGGGGCGATGGAGGCGAAGAACTTCGGCCGGGGCAACGGTGCCCAGTACGGCCAGATCGACCTGCTGACCTCCACCGCCAACTCGGTCAACACCGTCTACGCCCAGCTGAACGAGCGGGTCACCCCCGGGTTCACCCGCCGGGTCGCCGTCCGGGCGGGCCTGCCCGAGAAGACCTACGGGCTGAAGGACAACCCGCTCAACGTGCTCGGTTCGGCCTCCCCGCACGTGATCGACATGGCCTCCGCGTACGCGACGATCGCCGCGCAGGGCAAGCGCAACGATCCCTACGTGATCGACCAGATCCTCAGCCTGGACCGCAAGAAGACCTTCTTCCGGCACCCGGTGAAGACCGAGCAGGTCTTCGACCCCGGGGTGATGGCCGACACCACCCATGCGTTGCGCCAGGTCGTCCAGCGCGGTAGCGGCAGCTACGCCCAGAATCTGGGCCGGCCGGCGGCGGGCAAGACCGGCACCTCCTCCTCGAACAGGTCCGCCTGGTTCGTCGGGTTCACCCCGCAGCTGGTGACCGCGGTGGGCATGTACCGCTCGGTGAAGAACGATGCGGGGGACCTGGTCGAGGGCGAACTCGAGGGGTGGGGCCGCTACCGGGGATCCGAGATCGTCGGCGGCACCTTCCCGGTACGCCTCTGGACGACGTTCATGAAGGACGCGGTGGAGGGCACCGAGCGGGTGGACTTCCCCGAGCCGGTCTGGGGTGGCGAGACGGTGAACCCGGCTCCCCGGGTGACCGCCACCCCGACCCCCTCGGCGTCCGGGCCGAGCCCCGAGCCAAGCCTGACCGATCAGCCCAGCCCGCAGCCGACGGAGGTCTCGCCCAGCGAGCCGCCCCCGCCGAGCCCGACCGTCCCGCTGCCCAGTGTCAGTGACGGCGGTGGGGGGATCGCCGACCCGTCGGCCGCGGCGCAGGGCGCGCTCGGGTGAGCGTCAGCGCGCCGTCCCGCTGTGACCCGGTCGCGCGGGTGGCCAGCGCGGCCGTCGGCGGGCCGGCCGGACGCCGGCTCGCGCCGTCCCGGGGGTTCTGGCGGGCGCTGCCGGTGCTGGTGCTGCTGGCGAGCCTGACCATGGTCGGCGCCGTGCTGACCAAGCAGCACTGCCGGGCGCAGGGGTGGTCGACGCCGGATCAGTTCTGGCACGCCTGCTACAGCGACATCCCGGTGCTGTACGTCTCGGAGTCCCTGGGCACCGGGGCGCGGCCGTCGGTGATGGATGCCCTGGGCAGCGAGGGCCTGGGGCAACCCCCGGTGGCCGGGGCCGCGATGTGGGTGGTCTCCGGGATCGTCGATGCCACCAGCGGGGCGCGGGGCCAGTTCGAGGTGGCCGTGGAGTCGCGGCGGTTCTTCGACGTCTCGGCCGGGGTGCTCACGGCGGCGCTGCTGGCCGCCGTGGTGGCGGTCGCGCTCGCGGTCGGCCGCCGGAGACGCTGGGACGCGGCGCACCTGGCCCTCTCGCCGGTGCTGCTGGCCACGGCGCTGATCTCCTACGAGCTGCTGGCGGTCGCGTTGCTCGCCGGGGCGCTGTGGGCCTGGTCGCGCTCGAGGCCGGTGGCGGCCGGCGTCCTGCTGGGCCTCGCGGTGGGATCCCGGCCGGTGGTGGCCCTGGTCGCGGTCGCGCTGCTGGGGTTGAGCCTGCGGACCGGACTGTGGCGGGTGTGGGCGCGGACGGCCGGGGTGGCGTTGGTGACCTGGCTCGCCGTCCGGCTCATTCTCTTCCCGAGCCCGCTGCAGGCGCTGACCGACAGCTGGCAGGCCTGGAAGGACTCCACCCCGGGGTACGGCTCGCTGTGGCTGGTGCCCTCGTTGCTGGCCCAGAGCCAGCCCGTCTCGGCGCGGTTCTGGTACGGCGGCACCGGGATCGGCGGCCCGACCTCGAGCATGATCACGTTGCTCGGGCTGCTGATCGTCGCGGTCGCCACGGTGGCGCTCGCCCTCAGTACGGGATACCGGGCCCGGGTGGCGCATCTGGCGCTGTTCGCCGTGGCCGGCGGCCTGCTGGTGGTCAAGTCGATCCCGCCGCAGTCGGGGTTGCTCCTGCTGCCGCTGATCGCGTTGGCCGGGCTGAGGTGGCGCGACCACCTGATCTGGGCGGGCGCGGAGATCGCCTACTTCATCGGGGTCTGGCTCTACATCGCGGCCTCGAGTGACAGCGCCAAGGGTCTGCCCGCGGGGTTCTACCTGGTGCTGATCCTGCTGCGCTGTGGAGCGATCGGCTGGCTCGCCGTCCAGGCCGTGCGCGCCGCCCGCGACCCCGTGCTGGACCCCGTGCGGGTCCCCGTGGACGATGCCGAGGGCCCCACGGACGCCGACGACCCCGCCGGCGGCCCCCTCGACCGCCGCCCCGACGCCCTCCTGATCCGTACCTGACCCCCCAAACCCGCTCATGCTCCCTGGGTGACCGGCGATGCTCCGCCGGTGGGTCCGCGATGGCGTCGGCCGCGGAGCATGACCGGTGCCCTGGGGAGCATGAGCGGGTTTGGGGTGGGGGTGCTGTGCTGTTCGGGGAGCCCGATTTCGGGCTTGTCGGTGCGGCCGGGTACCGTACACGGCGGCACTGCGGACGGCGCCACGGTGGCGCCGTCCGGATGCCACGACGCTACGACCCTCCTGTCACGGAGAGACCGTGACCGCCCAGACCAAAGGAGGTGGGTTCTCAGCATGCGTCACTACGAGCTGATGGTGATCCTCGACCCCGATCTCGAGGAGCGCACCGTCGCCCCGTCCCTCGACAAGTTCCTGAACGTCGTCCGCAAGGCCGACGGAACGGTCGAGAACGTCAACATCTGGGGCCGGCGCAAGCTGGCCTACGAGATCAAGAAGAAGACCGAGGGCATCTACGCGGTGGTCGACATGACCACCGAGCCCGCCGTGGCCAAGGAGCTCGACCGTCAGCTGAACCTCAACGAGGCCGTGCTGCGCACCAAGCTCGTCCGCCCCGGCGCCCGCTGAGGGTTGTCGGTCCCTCGAGATAGAGCTGTCGTCGACCACCCCTGACGGGGTGGAAGATCGATCGCTCGACCCGCAGCGTTCGCCCGAGACCCAGGAAAGCTGGACTGCCATGGCCGGCGAGACCGTCGTCACCATCATCGGCAACCTGACCAACGACCCCGAACTGCGCTTCACGCCGTCCGGGGCCGCGGTCGCGAACTTCACCGTCGCCTCCACCCCCCGCACGTTCGACCGCCAGGCGAACGAGTGGAAGGACGGCGAGACCCTCTTCATGCGCTGCTCGGTGTGGCGTGAGGCGGCCGAGAACGCCGCCGAGTCGCTGCAGCGCGGCACCCGGGTGCTGGTCAGCGGCCGGCTGAAGAGCCGCTCGTACGAGACCAAGGAGGGCGAGAAGCGCACCGTGGTCGAGCTGGACGTCGACGAGGTCGGCCCCTCCCTGCGCTACGCCACGGCCAAGGTCAACCGCACCCAGCGGGGTGGCGGGGGCGGCGGCTTCGGAGGCGGCGGAGGCGGTGGGTACTCCGGCGGCGGTTCGGGCGGCGGGTACGGCGGTGGCGGTGGGAGCTCACAGGGTCCTGCCGACGACCCGTGGGCCACCGGCCCCTCCGGTGGCGGCTCGTCGTCCGGCGGTGGGTTCGGGGGCTCGCACGAGGAACCTCCGTTCTGACCCTCTCGACCGCTTCGTCCTGACTGCACTGGCAGCCCCGAAAACCGGCAGCTGCCACCTGGCACGACCTGAATCCCTGTTGACCAACGACCATCCCGGATCGGTCTCACACCGTCCCGGGCTCTTCGAGGAGGAGAGCACCACGATGGCCAAGCCACCTGTCCGCAAGCCCAAGAAGAAGTCCAACCCGCTGAAGTCCGCCGGCGTCGAGAAGGTGGACTACAAGGACGTCACCGTCCTGCGCAAGTTCATCTCCGACCGCGGCAAGATCCGTGCGCGCCGGGTGACCGGGGTGTCGGTGCAGCAGCAGCGTGAGATCGCCAAGGCGGTCAAGAACGCGCGTGAGATGGCGTTGCTGCCGTACTCGAGCTCGGCCCGCTGAGCCAGGACGGAGGACAAGGACGATGAAGCTCATCCTGACCCAGGAGGTCACCGGCCTCGGCACCCCCGGCGACGTGGTCGAGGTCAAGGACGGCTACGGCCGCAACTACCTGCTGCCCCGTGGTCTGGCCGTTGCCTGGACCAAGGGCGGCGAGAAGCAGGTCGCCTCGATCCGGGCGGCCCGGACGGCGCGCGAGGTCTCCACGCTCGAGGACGCGCAGGCCCTGCGCGCCAGCCTCGAGGGCAAGCCGGTCACCCTGACCGTGCGGGCCGGGGCCAACGGCCGGCTGTTCGGTGCGGTCACCACCGCGGACGTCGCGGCCGCCGTGGCCGCCGTCGGCGGACCGCAGGTCGACCGCCGCAAGGTCGAACTGACCCAGCCGATCAAGTCGACCGGCGAGTACACGGTCAGCGTCCGGTTGCACCCCGAGGTGCAGGCGAAGGTGGCCGTCAAGGTCGTCGCCGACAAGTAGTCCCAGTCCTACGCGGCTACCCCGGCGGGTTCCCGACCACGCTCCCCGCGTGGTCGGGAACCCGCCCTCAGCTTGTTTGCTGCAGGCAGCCGACTGGTCTACAACTAGTCTGTTCTCATGGAGACGGTGGGTGCCTATGAGGCCAAGACCCATCTCGCCCGCTTGCTGCAGCGGGTCGAGGCCGGGGAATCGGTGGCGATCACCCGGCACGGTCGAGAGATCGCCCGGTTGGTGCCGGTGCAGCACCGTGCGGATGCCGCGACAGCGGTGGCCGAGCTGCGGATCGCCCGCACGGGCATCCGCCGCGGGGAGGCCTCGATCCGCGAGCTGATCAACGAGGGCAGGCGGTGAGCCGATTCGTCCTCGATGCCTCCTTGGCCGCTGCCTGGCTCTTCGAGGACGAGCAGACGGCAGCGACCGAGGCGGCACTCGACCTGCTCACCACCCACGAGGCCGTGGTCCCGCCCCTGTGGGAGTACGAGATCGCCAACGTCATCGTCGGCGCCCAGCGCCGGGGGCGGATGAGCGCCGCTCAGGCGATCAGGGCGAGTGAGACCCTGGTCCGGCTGCCGATCCGAGTTGCCCACGCCGAGTTCGTTCAGCCGGTGATCTCCTCATTGGTGGGCCTGGCCTGGCACCGTGGGCTCACCGCCTGCGACGCCGCCTACCTCTGGCTCGCCGAGCGCACCGGGCTCGCGCTGGGTACGTGCGACCGCGCGCTGGCTGATGCCGCCCGCGCCTCCGGCGTCCCATTGCTCGTGGACCAACTGCAGGCGTGAGGGAGTCCAGGGCGTCCGCGGTACCCACCGCCCGGTTCGAGTAGGTCCCTCACGGTGATCACGACGAGGGCGGTCCCGACCCGGCACGCGGATCGGGACCGCCCTCTCGTGACGTTCAGACCGGACTCAGGGGCAGACTCACAGGTCGACCGGGCGCAGCACCCGGTTGATGCCGTGGGCGATCTGCTTGTTGCCCTTGTTCAGGTCGAGCTGAGTGCGCAGCAGGTACGGGTTGGTGTCGTTGCGGTCGTTGTCCTTCAGCTCGACCGTCACCGGGTGCCGGTCCCGCACGTGCACCCGGAACGAGGCGCCCGGCAACGCAGTCGCGACGGCCGCGTTGCGCGGCAGGCCGAGTGCCTGCTTCGCCGTGATCGTCTTGCCCGGGACGACGTGGTAGAGCAGCACGTTCTCGATGGTGTCGACGCCGACCTTGGTGGCCAGGTCGGTGAACACGGCCTTCTCGGAGCGGTAGTGCTTGTGGAACAGGTCGGTGGCCAACCGGCGGAAGGCCCGGTCGTTGGGCGCGAACACGGTGATCGGCGTCTTCCCGTCGGTGATCACCTTCACCGGGCTGTTCGGCTTGGCCTTCAGGACGGCGAGCGCCGCCTCGGTCACGATGTCGTAGTCGTGCCAGTTGTGGTCGAACTGGTTGCCGTCCGAGGTCAGGACGGCAGCCAGGCTGCGAGAGCCATGGGAGCTGGCGGGGGCGGACGGCGCGGCGGCCTGGGCAGGCGCAGCCAGACCCATCGAGGTCAGGCCGACTCCGGCGGCAACCAGTCCGGTGACGATCCGGCGAACGTGCTGCATGACGCGCTCCTTGGGGTGGGGGTGGTGGTCACGAGCTGTTGCCGGGTATTCGGGCGCAGGTGGCACCACGGATGCACCCGGATGCACACGAGATCGACCCAGCACCACGACGCCGTCGGGCACGGCGAGTGGCTGGGGCAGCTGCCAGATCTGGGCGGGGGCTGCCGACCGGGTCAGTCGGACTCGCTGTCGAACCAGAAGTGGTCGGGGGCGTGGCGGCGGAGCAAGGCGACGGCGGCCTCGCCGTCCTTCCAGTCGGCGGCATCGACCGGGATGCTGAGACCGTCGACGCCCGTGACGCAGTAGAAGCCCTCGGGGTGCCGGGCGACGCCGACCAGGTCGGCGAACCGCACGGTGGTGGTCACGCCGTCCGCCTGCAGGGTCAGGCCCTGGTCGCCGATGGTGAGGCTGGACCCTCGGGGGGCATCGGAGAAGAGTCGGCGCCTGAGAGTGCGGCCGGTGACCGGTGCGATGACCGATCGCGGTTCGCGCACCAAGTGGACCCCCTCGGCGACGGCGTCCAGGTCGGCCTGCTCGTGCACGAGCAGTTGCAGGCTGCCGACGGCTTCCTGGACGGCGGCGCGCACCTGGTCACCGGTGACCTGCTCGCGGGCGTGCAGCCGCTGGGCGGCGGTCAGGGGTGGCCGTCCGGCGAGCAGGTCGGCGGCGTAGGCGTCGAGTGCGTCGGGGATCGTCCGCTCATCGGCGACGAACTCGCTGAACCCGGACAGGTCGTGGGCCAGGTCCTCCTCGGTCGGCCCGGCCTCGGCCAGGGCGCGGAGGGCCTGCACGCTGGCGCGGGCCACGGTAGGGACGTCAGGGGTGCGTGGGTCCAGGTGCAGCGCTATGTGTGCCTGGTCCGGGCGGATGAGATGGCTGCCCCAGCCGATGTCGTAGGCCAGGCCACGGTGGTGGCGCAGGTCGTCCTCGAGCCGGTTCCGGAGGATCCGCGCACCGGTGGCGAGTGCCTCGACGTCCGGGCCGGTCATGCCGAGGGCCACCCCGTCGAGCGGGTGGTCCGACCAGGTGGGCCGCGGAAGTGGCAGCGGCGTGCCCGGGAGCAATGACTGTTGGCCGCCGTCCGGCAAGGGCAGGTTGAGCGCGGCCGGTGGCGGCCCGGTGAGGGTCAGCGCTGCGTTGCCGCGCACGAAGTACCGCCCGGCGTGGGCCCGTACCTGCCCGGCGGTCAGCGCGGACAGTGCCGGTTCGTCGAAACCGGCCAGGCCGACCCCTCGGGCGCCGTATCGGCAGGCGAGCAGGATCGCGATGGCAGGATGATCGACGACGCTGTTCTCGGCGCGCACGACCGAGGCCTCGGTCGCCAGCCGGTCGGTGGGGAGGTCGCTCAGGGCGGCGCAGATCCGGGCGAGGAACTCCACCACGGCATCCTCGCGGCCGGTGGCGGTGAAGCTGGTCACCCCCAGTTCGACTGTCGCATTGCAGTCCAGGTGGGTCCGGCCGAGCGCGCCCATCGCGAGATGTTCCACCAAGTGGGTGATTCCACCGGTCACGAAGGTCTCGTCTCGGCGGCCGACTCGGAAGAGCAACGATGCTCGCAGCGGCCCGGGTGCGTGCTGCCAGACCACGGGGACGCCGTCGACCTCGACCTGGTGCATGCGGCCCTCTCCGATCAGATGGGACTGGTGGCCCAGCTCATCACAGAGGCTCGGGGCGGTTTCCGACGCCGCGCCGCGAACAGGGGTGGCCGGCGCCGAGGGGGTCCTGCTCTAGGCCTTGTGGTCCCGCTTGCGCCGCTTGCCCTCGTGCATCGCCGCGACCCGAGCGACCGGAATGGTGCGCCCCTCGGCGACCAGGCCGGCGTCCAGGGACTGCGGTGCGGGCAGCAGTTGCGTCCACCGATCCTGCCCGCCGAGCATCTCCAGAGCGGTGCGGACGGTGACCTCTCGCGGGTCGATCGCCTCGAGCTCGTCCCAGGCCACCGGGAACGAGACCGGCAGCCCCGGCCGGACCCGCGGGCTGTAGGCGGCGACCACGGTGCCGCCCCCGGAGCGGGTCGAGTCCAGGAACACCTTGCCGCCGCGATCCGCGCGCAGGTACGCGGTGGTGGTGGCCTGTGGCGCCAGGCGTTCCGCCCGAGCGGCCAGCGCGCGGGTCGCCGCGGCCGCCTCCTCCGCGGTGGTGCCCTCGGCCAGGGGCACCACGACGTGGGCACCCTTGGCGCCGCTGGTCTTCACCGCGCCGGCCAGTCCCGAGTGGGCCAGGGCCTCGCGGACGGCGCGGGCGGCGTCCACCACGCGATCGAACCCGGCGCCCTCGGGTGGGTCGAGGTCGATGATCAGCTCGGTGGGCGCGTCCCAGTCGTGCCCGCGGAACAGGAAGGGGTGATACTCGACGGCGCGCTGGTTGGCGAACCAGAGCAGGGTGCGGGGCTCGTTGCACAGCGGGTAGCGGATCTCCCGGTTGCCACCCTGGCTCCACACCGGCAGGGTCGGGATCCAGTCCGGGGCGTGGGCCGGCAGGTTCTTCTGCATGAACGGCTGCTGCCCCGGCCGCACCCGGACGACGGACAGCGCCCGGGCGGTCAGCCGCGGCACCAGCCGGTCGGCCACGCCGTCCAGGTAGTCGACGAGCTCGCGCTTCGTCACCGCGTCGCCGGTGACGACGGGGGAGTCCAGGCTGCTCAGCGCGACGCCGAGCCGGGACTCCGCGGGGGGCTTGCGCGAGACGGCCATCGCTGAAGAGTGCCCGATGCGTTCGGGGACGGCACGCCGTCCGGGTTTGGGGTGCGGTGCCTGCGGGCACCGCCCGGCCATGAGTGAACAACCGGCCAGTGGCGACGAGCGACTCGACCAGGTGCAGGAGCGCATCGACGAGGCCCGTGCGGCGGCGAGCGAGCTGCACGAGGACGACGTCCTGGGGGACCGGGGGGACGAGCCCGGCAGCGGCCGGCCCCAGTCCGAGGAGCAACGGGCCGAGGAGCGACAGTCCGAGGAGCGACAGTCCGAGGAGCCGGAGGCGACCCGGGCCCCCGACCCGAATCCCCGCTGAGTGCTCGGGAGCTGCTGGTTCAGCTCTCCTGGAGCTTGTCCTTGACGAAGTTCTGCGCCTGGTCGACCTTGTCTGCGTACTTGCCGTCGGTCTTGTCGTCGATCAGGTCACCGGCCTTGTCGACCGCTGCCTCGACCTTGTCGGCGTGCTGCTCGGCCAGGTCCTTGGCCTTGTCCAGGAATCCCATTGCGCTCTCCTCTGCTGCCGGTCTCGATCCGCCACCACCATAACCACCACCCCCGACACTCCGCCGACACGCCTCCCCAACCCGCTCATGCTCCGCAGCCGACTGATCATGATCGGCTGACATCGCTGTCAGGCCGTCGGCCACGGAGCACGAGTCGTCACCCGCGGAGCATGAGCAGGTTGGGGGAGGGTCAGGTGCGGACGGCGCCGGTGACCATCCAGGCCGTGCCCCGGGCCCGGACGCCGAGAAAGACAGCCCGCGCCAGCATGTACCCCGTCCAGCTCACCCAGGCCCACACCAGTCCGACCGTGCCGGACGGCGCAAACGCCACGACTGCCACCGCCAGCGGGGCGTAGAGCAGCACCTGGATCACCCCCGTGGTCGCCAGGTACCGCCCGTCACCCGCGCCGATCAGCACGCCGTCCAGCACGAACACGTACCCGCACAGCGGCTGGCCGACCGCGGCCACGACCAGCGCCGCGGCCATCGCCTGCCACACCGCCGGGTCGTCGACGAACAGCGGCCCGAGCCAGGTGCGCACCACCAGCAGCACCGCCCCCAGAACGGCGCCGCTCCACCACCCCCAGCGGACCATCAGCGCGGTGGTCGCCCGGGTGCCGGCGACGTCCCCCGCGCCCAGTGAGCGACCGGTCAGGGTCTGAGCGGCGATCGCGATCGCGTCCAGGGCCAGGGCGAGCAGGCTCCACAGGGTGACCACGACCTGGTGGGCGGCCAGGGAGACCTCTCCCTTGTCGGTGGCCGCCCAGGTGGCGATCAGGATCGCCGCTCGCAGCGCGAGCGTGCGCACCAGCAGGGGGACGCCGCTGCGCGCCGAGGCGAGGATGCCGGCCAGGTCGGGACGCAGTGAGGCATGGTGGCGCCGCGCGCCGCGGACCACCACCACCGCCACCGCCACGGCCATCCCGATCTGGGTCAGGGCGGTGCCCAGGCCCGAGCCCGCCAGCCCGAGCTGGGGGACGGGCCCGAGGCCGTGCACCAACAGCAGGTTCAGGACGGCGTTGACCGCCGCCCCGGTCGTGTAGACGACCAGGGGGGTGCGGGTGTCCTGCAGGCCTCGCAGGACACCGGTGGCGGCGAGCAGGAGCAGCATCGCGGGCAGCCCGGGCACCGAGGCCCGCAGGTAGATCACGGACTGCTCGGCGACCGCGGGGGTGGGGCCGAACGCGCCCACCAGGGCGGGTGCTGCCACCAACAGCAGGACGGCGGTGGCCAGGCCCAGCCCGAGAGCCAGCCACATGCCGTCCACCCCCTGGGCCAGGGCGGCTCGCAGGTCACCGGCACCGAGCCGCCGGGCGACCGAGGCGGTCGTGCCGTAGGCCAGGAAGACGAACAGGTAGACGACCGCACCGAGGATGGCGGCGGCCAGGCCGAGCCCGGCCAGGGCCGTGGTGCCGAGTCGGCCGACGATGGCGGAGTCGGCGAGCAGGAAGAGGGGCTCGGCGATCAGCGCGCCCAGGGCGGGGACGGCGAGTGCGAGCACCTCGCGCCGGGACGCCGAGGCGGGTGAGGCGGCCGTCGGCGAGGCACCTCCCGAGCCTGGCGAGGGAGGCTCCGACGGAGGCCGGGAGGGCGGCTCCGGCGAAGGCTGGGACGGAGGCTCCGGCGACGGCTCCGGGGCCTTCGCATCAGCCACGCGAGCCCCCGAGGTTATCCACAGTCCGTCCACCACCAGTGGACACAGTTGTCACATCCACCACTCCTGCCCGAGTGATCGACACCCGATCGGCGGTTGACCGCCGGCCGGACGGCTCGCCCGACACGCTCCAACAGACACGCCGACTTTCTTCCCTCCACACTCCGTGGACGCCATCGGTGCAGGTCAGGGGCATGTGATCACGTGAATCACAAACTCTGTCCCCAGGTTTGTCCACAGGTTGTGGGTGACACCCCGATGCAGTCCACCAGTTGTCCACAGACTAGGCCTCGAGTCCCACATCCCTGGTTTGCCGCGCCTCCTGCCGGGCCCCTAGGTTCACGTCGGCCGGGCTCCCGTGGCCCGACCGGTTGATCGCGGAACGTCGTGATCGATAGGCCCAGAGTTACTTGTCGGTGCGGGTTGGTAGCCCTGTCCCATGCAGGTTCCCATCCCGTCCGGACGGCGCGAGGAGGCTTCGGCAGTGTCGGTCGCTGACCTCGAGTTCACCCGTGAGGCCCCCAGCGAGGACTACGGCCGAACCCCCCCGCAGGACGTCGCCGCGGAGCAGAGCGTCCTGGGCGGCATGCTGCTGTCGAAGGACGCCATCGCCGACGTGGTCGAGGTGCTGCGGGGCACCGACTTCTACCGCCCGGCCCACGAGCTGGTGTTCGAGGCCGTCCTCGACCTGTACGGCCGGGGCGAGCCGGCCGACGCGGTGACGGTGGCGGCCGAGCTCACCAAGCGCGGGGAGCTGGGCAGGGTCGGTGGCCCGGCGTACCTGCACACCCTGCTGTCCTCGGTGCCGACGGCGGCCAACGCCGGGTACTACGCGCGGATCGTGCACGAGCGGGCCGTGCTGCGCCGGCTGGTGCAGGCGGGCACCAAGATCGTTCAGCTGGGGTATGCGACCGACGGCGGGGACGTCGACGACCTGGTGAACGCCGCCCAGGCCGAGGTCTACGCGGTGACCGAGCGCCGTCAGTCCGAGGACTACCACCAGATCGGCGAGATCATCGAGGCCACGATCGACGAGATCGAGGCATCCTCGGCCCGCGGCGACGGCATGATCGGCGTCCCGACCGGTTTCGCCGATCTCGACCGGCTGACCAACGGCCTGCACGCCGGGCAGATGATCGTCATCGCGGCGAGACCGGCAGTGGGTAAGTCCACCCTGGGACTGGACGTCTGCCGCAGCGCGGCCATTCACCACAACCTGCCGGCCGTGATCTTCAGCCTGGAGATGAGCCGCACCGAGATCACCATGCGCATGCTGTCCGCCGAGGCCAGGATCCCGTTGCAGAACATGCGCAAGGGCACCATGCGCGACGAGGACTGGACGCGCCTGGCCCGCACCATGGGCGAGATCAACAATGCCCCGCTGTACATCGACGACTCGCCCAACATGACGCTGATGGAGATCCGGGCCAAGTGCCGCCGGCTCAAGCAGCGGTACGGGCTGAAGCTGGTCGTGGTCGACTACCTCCAGCTGATGACCTCGGGCAAGAAGGTCGAGTCGCGTCAGCAGGAGGTCAGCGAGTTCTCCCGCGCGCTGAAGTTGCTGGCCAAGGAGCTCGAGGTCCCGGTGATCGCGATCAGCCAGCTGAACCGTGGCCCGGAGCAGCGCACCGACAAGAAGCCGATGGTGAGTGACCTGCGCGAGTCCGGGTGCCTGACCGCCGACACCGCGGTCCTGCGGGCCGACACCGGCGCCGAGACCACGATGGGGGCGCTGTTCGCCTCGGGCGCGCGCGACGTCCCGGTGTGGTCGCTGGACGCCTCGCTGCGCTACGTCCGCCGGCACCTGACCCACGTGTTCGCCACCGGTCAGCGCGAGGTGTTCCGGGTGCGCCTGTCCTCGGGCAAGACGGTGCGGGCGACGGCGAACCACCCGTTCCTGACCCACCAGGGCTGGACGCCGATCGGCGAGCTGCGCCCCGGTGCCCAGGTCGCGGTACCCCGGCACGTGCCGGCGCCCGAGCGGGTCGAGGTCTTCTCGGACGCCGAGGTGCTGGCGCTCGCCGGCCGGGTGGCAGCCGGCATCGAACCCCTTGCGGCGCAAGCGTTCGCGCTGCCCAAGCGGCAGATCGCCCTGCTGCTGGGTGAGCTGTGGAACCGGGCGGGGTGGGTGCGGGCCGAACCGGCCCTGGTGCGCCTGACCGTGCCCAGCCGCATCACCGCGGACGGCGTGGCGCGGCTTCTGCTGCGGTTCGGGATCTCGGCGCGCCACGTCGAGGACGCCCTGCTGATCGAGGGGACGGACGACCAGCGCCGCTTCCTCGGCGAGATCGGCGTGGACGGCCGCGACGCCCTGGACGCCTCGCGGCTGTTGGCGACGGTGCGTGCTCGGGCGGCCCGCACGACACGTCCCGGCGGGGACGTCCCGGGGTCCGAGGCGGGCACCGGCGCGGCCGAGGACCAGGTGTGGCAGCAGGTGCGCAGCGTGCTCACCGACCCGGTGCACGTCAGCGTGGTGACCGACGCTGCCGTGCTCGAGACCGTGCAGGGTGAGCACGCCAGCGGTGAGCGCGCCGGCAGGGGCTCGGTGCCGCGCCAGCGCCTCGGCCGGGTGGCCGCCGTGCTGGGCGAGGCCGATCTCGAGGTGCTGGCGGTCAACGACGTGCTGTGGGAGGAGATCGTGGCGATCGAGCCGGACGGCGTCGAGCAGGTCTACGACGCCACCGTGCTCGGCAATCACAACTTCGTCGCCAACGGCATCGCGGTGCACAACTCGATCGAGCAGGATGCCGACATGGTGATCCTGCTGCACCGCGAGGACATGTACGAGAAGGAGTCCCCGCGCGCCGGTGAGGCCGACTTCATCGTGGCCAAGCACCGCAACGGCCCCACCGACACCATCACCGTCGCCTTCCAGGGGCATTACTCACGCTTCGTCGACATGGCGAGCTGAACAGCGACGACCACCGCGCAGAAGGTCCCTGCATGATCGCCCTTGCCATCCTCGTCGTCGTTGCCCTGCTGATCGGCCTGCTCGCGTTCGTCTGGTACCGCCTCGCCGTCGCGCCCCGCTGGGGGAGGCGCTGGGTCCCCTGGGTCGTGGCCGCCGCCCTGGCGGTGCTGACCGCATTCGCACTCGAGGGTTTCGACGTCTGGGGCGGGCAGTTCTCCCCCGACACGATGCGCCCGATCGCCTGGATCGGTCAGGCCTTCCTCGCCGCACTGCTCTACCTCGTCCTCGGCCTGTTCGTGGTGTGGGTCGTGGACGTCGTGCTGCGGATCGCCCTGCGCCGACGCGACCACGGACGGGTGGCCCGCCGGACGGTGAACCGGATCGCCGCGCCGATGGTCGTGGCCGCGGCCGTCGCCGCGGTGGGCTACGGCGCCTGGGAGGCCAACCAGGTGAGGATCACCCGGTACCAGGCCGCATCCCCCGACCTGCCCCAGCAGTTCGACGGGATGACGCTCGCGCTGGTCACCGACCTCCACGCCGGGGCAGTGCGCAGCGCGGAGTTCACCCGCCGGGCCGTCGACCTGGTCAACGCCGAGAACCCCGACCTGATCGTCGTGGTCGGTGACCTCGTGGACGGCACCGCGGCCCGCTACGGCCGGGAGGTTGCGCCGGTGGCCGACCTGCGCGCCCCGCTCGGCGTGTTCGCCACCACCGGCAACCACGAGATGTACCGGGACACCGCCAACTGGGTCCGCACGTTCGAGGAGCTCGGCCTGACCGTGCTGCAGAACCAGTCCGTGCAGCTGACCCGCGACGGCGCGAGCATCACCCTGGCCGGGGTCCACGACCTCGAGGGCGCCGGCCAGTGGGCTCCGGACCACGCCGCCGCCCTGGCCGACGCCGATCCCGCCGGGTACACCCTCTTCCTGGCCCACCAGCCCCTGCAGGCCGAGGACGTCCAGGGTCGCGGCGTCGACCTGCAGGTCTCCGGGCACACCCACGGCGGTCAGATGTGGCCCCTGAACCACCTCGTCCCCCTCCAGCAGCCCGTCCTCGACGGGTTCCACAACGTCGGGGACGTCCCGGTCATCACCTCCCGTGGGGTCGGCGCCTGGGGACCGGCCATCCGCGTCGCTGCTCCACCGGAGATCCCGATCATCACCCTGCGCCGCTCCTGAGCGCCCGCCCCTCGACCAGCCCCAGCGGAACCGCGACCAGGCGGTCGCCGAGTGCGTAGCAGTCACGTCCGGTGTGGACGACGAGCCCGTGCGCGAACCGCTCGCCGAGGCGATCACGCAGCCAAGCCAGCGATCCGGCGTCTGCGGGTCCGGGACGTCGGGCGAGCTTCACCTCGATCCCGACAACGGTGCCGCCGACCTCGACCGCCAGGTCGACCTCGCGTTCACCGGCGCCGGTGCGGACGTGAAACAGGTTGCCGCGCAACGCATCCACCTGCGGCCTGAGTTGCTGCGCGACGTAGGACTCCAGCAGACGTCCGGCCGACGTCGGATCCTGACGGAGTTGGTCCACGCCGAGGTCGGCCAGGGCCAGCGCCAGGGCGGTGTCGGCGAGGAATCGCTTGGGGTAGCTGGTCAACCGGGCCAGGCGGTTGCTCTCGAAGGCCGCCACGGGCGCGGCGACGTGGGTGCGCACGAGCAGGTCGTCGTAGTGCCTCCAGGTCGCCTTGTTGATGTCGGCTGCGTCCCACACGCGCTGGTCCGGCGCGGCCTGACCGCTCAGCGTGGCCAGCACGCGCATCGTCCGCAGCAGCCGGGTGGCATCTCGGCCCTCCTCGCCGGCGCGTTGGGCCACCAGATGCGCGTAGGCGTCCAGGACGAGCCGTGGCTCGGGGCTGGCGCGCATCGCTGGGAAGCCGGGCACTCCCAGGGCGGCGAGGTCGAACGCCGGCGCCCTGTCCTGACCCGTGGCCGGCGGTCCCTCGGACACCAGACCGGCGAGAAAGGTCTGCTCGCTCGCGGTCCCGGCGAGCTCGGCTCGAGTCATCGGGCGCAGGAGGAGGTGGGCGGCACGGCCGGTCAGCGGGTAGGTGGGGCCGTAGGTCGCGGGCTCCACACTGCCGGTGAGGAGGAACTGCCCCGGTTCGGGGTTCTCGTCGACGAGGCGCTTGACCGTCCACAGCAGGTCGGTGCCGGCGAGTTGCCACTCATCGAGCAGTACCGGAGGTCGGAGGGCGCGCAGATAGCCCTCGGGGTCGGCCCGGAGGAGGTCGAGATCGCGCGGCAACAGCACGGACGACGCGGCGCGGCGAGCGGCCGTTGTCGTCTTCCCCACCCCGCGCGGCCCGTCCAGCAGCACCACGGGTGCCGAGCCGAGCGCCGAGTCCAGCCGCGCCTCCACGTGACGCGGCAAGTAGCCATCCGGTCCAGTCATGCAAAAAAGGCTACTCACTAGCTGCAAAAACGGCTATCGGCTGTCCAGGCAGTCACCCTGCGAGCCGTCCGGGGGCGTCGGATGTCCGTGCTCCCGTCACGGCGCGATGATTCGGCACGTGACCCCAGAGGCGTTGATCAGGCGCGCGTCAGCGGTGACGAGGGGGACCCCGAGCCTCTCGGCGAGGCTGACGTAGGCGGCGTCGTAGCTGGTGAGGTTGTGGCGCAGTTCCCAGATGCGATCGAGCAGGGCCTGGCAGTCGTCGAGGGCTACGACGATGGCTGTGAGGGCTGCGATCGCATCGCTGGCCCGGGTCACGGACAGCGTGGAGCCCAGCACGTGGCCGCGCACGACGGACATGACCTCGGTGAGCAGGTGAGCCGGCGCAGCCCAGTCCGTGTCCCGGGCGAGGAGTTCTCGGGCCGTATCGCCCAGTGGTCCGTCATCGAGGAGGGCCAGTCCGAGGCGGGCCCCTGAGCGTCGACGAGTCGCCTCCGAGCGACGATCACGTGTGCATCAGACACTGAACCACCCTCTGATGCATGCTCTGGTGCGACCAGTGGTTCAGGGTTAACCTGCTCAGATGCGCACCTCGGTCACCCTGCCCGACGCGGCCTATCGCCGGGCGAAGATCATCGCTCAGCGGCGCAACCAGTCCGTGTCCTCGGTGATCGCCGAGATGGCGATCCGCGGCCTGGACCTCGAGGACGAGCCCGACCAGCTGGCCACCAACCCCGTCTCGGGTTTGCCGGTGATCCGGCTCGGGCGCCCGATCACCTCCGAGGACGTCGCCCGGATGCTCGAGGAGGATGAGCTGGCGGACGAGCAGTGACCACCTACCTGCTGGACGCCAACGTCCTCATCGCCCTGCTGACCGAGGATCACGTGTTCCACGACCGGGCCAACGCGTGGTTCGCGCGCACCGACAGCGTCGCCGTGTGCCCGATCGTCGAGGGTGCGCTGGTCAGGACGATCATCCGGGCCGGGGCCAGGGCTGCGACCGCCACCGATGCCCTGGCGGCGGTGCACGCGCACCACACGGTGCAGTTCTGGCCGGACGACGTCAGTTACGCAACGGTGTCGCTGCGCGGCGTCCGGGGGCACAAGCAGGTGACCGGCACCTACCTCACCGCCCTGGCCCGGGCCCACGGCGGCCTGCTGGCCACGCTCGACCGGGCGCTGGCCGAGGCCTTCGACGGCGTCGAGTTCATCGGCCCGGACCAGCCCGCCTGACGCCCTCCCGGAGGTCAGCGCGGTCAACGGAGGTCAACCATGATCCTTCCCGAGGTCAGGGACCCTCGGCTCGTCACCATCCGCCGCGGCGGCAGCCTCACCGACAGGCACCACCGGCTCCTCGCGCTCTGGGCGGCGTCCTGCGCCGAGCACGTGCTGCCGCTGTTCGAGCAGGTCGCGCCGGACGACGACCGCCCGCGCGCCGCGATCGACGCGGCCCGGGCCTGGACGCGCGGCGAGCTGGCGATGATGCGCACCCGGGCGCTCGGTGGCCACGCCATGGCGGCAGCCCGACCGCTGCGGGGGGCGCCGCGCTTCGCGGCGTACGCCGCCGGTCAGGCCGCGGCCGTGGCGCACGTCCCCGAGCACGACCTGGGGGCTGCCGCCTACGCGATCAAGGCCGTCCGGGCGGCGGCGCTGCCCGCACAGGCTGTCGAAGCCGGCCGGCGCGAGTGCCGCTGGCAGCGCGACCAGTTGCCGGACGCCGTCCGCGACCTCGTGCTCGAGGACCAGGCCCGCCGCAACACGATCTGCTGGTCCGTCTTCGAGGGGTGATCACCCGCCCGGATCGCTCAGCCCCCCGCTGCGGGCACCAGGGTGAGCAGCGAGATCTCACTCGGGGCACCCAGCCGGAACGGCGGCCCCCAGAACCCGGCACCCCGCGACACGTAGAGCCGGGTGCGCTCCCCGTGCCGGGAGAGCCCGGCCACCACCGGCTCGCGCAGCCGCACCAGGTAGTGGAACGGCCAGATCTGCCCGCCGTGGGTGTGCCCGCTGAGCTGGACGTCCACCCGGTCGCGGGCGTCGGCGACCAGGTGCGGCTGGTGGGCGAGCAGCAGCACCGGCACCCCGGACGGCGCGCCGGCCAGCGCGGCGTCCACGTCCGGTCCGGGCCGGCGCGGGTGGCTCGACGACACCGGCGCGCGCGCGGCGTCCGGGTCGTCGACCCCGGCCACCACCAGCGACCCGCCGCCGCCATCGGTGATCACCTCGTGCCGGTTCACCAGCACCGTCCAGCCGAGGGAGTGCATGTGGTCGTGCCAGGGCGCCGCCCCGGAGTAGTACTCGTGGTTGCCGAGGATGTAGAACCGGTGCCGCGCCCTGACCTCGCCCAGGTGACTGCTCTGGTCGGCACGCTGGGCCACCTGGCCGTCGGCCAGGTCACCGGCATGGACGACGACGTCCGCGCCCAGGGCGTTGACCCGCTCGACCACCTGGCGTGACCACTGCGGTGTGGTCCACGGGTCGAAATGCGTGTCCGCGAGGACGGCGACCGTGACCGGAGCGCCCAGCCCCGCCACCGGGATCGACGTCCGGCGCACCGCCGGCACCCGCCGGGCCTGCCGGAACCCCCACAGGCAGAGCACGAGCACCTCGACCGCGAGCACGACTGCCATCGCCCGGGAGCGCAGCGGATCGTCCAGCCCGGCGAGGCCGATGACCAGGCGCAGCAGCAGCACGATCACCGCCTGGCTGAACAGGATCCAGCCGACCCCGAGCAGCACGTGGGCCACCCGGGCCTGACCATCCGTGCCGCCGTGACGGTGCGCCAGCACGGCGGTGACCACCATGATCACGGCGCAGGCGAGCAACACGACCCGCACGGTCGAGGCGGCGGCGTCCGGCCACTGCGCGGCACCGGGTGTCAGGGCATAGGCACCGGTGCCGAACATCAGCAGCGAGATCAGCGACAGGATCGAGATCAGCAGCACGATCACGCGGCGGGGCAGGGAGGCGGGCGTGGCGGCGTCCGACTGGCTGCCGGAGAGATCGGCGACGGTCGCGGGCCGGGAGTCGGGCGTCACGGGTCCATGGTGAGGCATGACCCCGTCGGTCGCCGCGCGGGGCCTGCCGCCGCTCGCCCCGCAGGCACTGGTGGACTATTCGGCCGGGTGCCCTTCGCGCCGCCAGGACAGCAGCGCGATGGCGGCCAGGGCAGCCAGGATCAGTGCGAACTTCAGGTAGGCCGCTCCCGCCGCGATCCCGGCCGAGGCCGAGGTCGCCCGCTCTGCCCACAGCTGCCAGATCAGGCAGGCATTCTCGACGTAGTCCGCCCCGGCCGCGCCGAGCGCGAGCCAGCGCAGTCGGGGCAGCCGGCTCGTCCGACCCGAGCGGGCGGCCGCCCAGCGCAACCCCATCAGCAACGCGAAGCCGTACAGCAGCGGGTAAGCGAGGTCGATCGCCATCATCAGCTGGGCGGTTCCGGTGACGGCGCTGCTCGCCCACTGCTCGAGGATCGCCCCGGCCCGCCGGGCCGTGCCGGCCACCTCGTAGCTGACGATGCCGCGCGCAGCCGGGCCGATGCGCAGGCGTTGGTCCAGGGGCATCACGGCCAGCAAGCCGCCGACGGCGGCCACCGCCCAGGCCACAGCCGTCACCCCCCGCACGCCGGTCCCGCTCGACGGCGCCGGCACGTCCTGGGTCACGGGTGGAACCTAACTCACGCCTACGGTGGAGGCCGTGACCACCCTGCGCACCCTCGCCCGCCAGGTGCTCGGCGCGTTCCTGATCGTCACCGGAACCGGGCATCTCAGCTTCGCCCGCACCGAGTTCCAGGCCCAGGTGCCGTCGTGGATCCCGGTGGACGCCGATCGTGTCGTCGTGGTCTCGGGGGTGGCCGAGCTCGTCCTCGGGCTGGCCCTGCTCGCCGCTCCTCAGCGGTGGCGGGGACGCGTGGGCTGGGTGGTGGCGGCATTCCTCGTCGCGATCTTCCCGGGCAACCTGGCCCAGTGGGCCGAGGGGCGCGATGCCTTCGGGCTCGACTCCGACGCCGCCCGTGCCGTCCGACTGGTGTTCCAGCCCGTGCTGGTGGCCTGGGCGCTGTGGTCGACCGGCGCCTGGCGGGAATGGCGGCGCACCGCTCAGAGCGGATCGACAGGGCGTCCCCGGCGAGCCGACTCCTGAGCCGCCAGCGCGAACGCGAGCACTTCTCGGCCCTCGCGCCCGGTCAGGCACGGCGTGCCGCCGTCGAGCAGCACGTCGACGAACGCCATGCCCGAGGCCCGGAAGCTCATGCCCCAATCGGTCTGCAGGCCGTGGTGGTCGACCACGCGCCCGTCGCGGTAGACCGACAGCGCCGGGGCGTCCAGCAGGCGGCCGTGGCCGCCGCGGATCCACAGCGTCCCCGCGGTGCCGGTGACCTCGACCGGGTCGTCCTGGGCGTAATACCGCGTCGTGACCAGGGTCTGCGGCGCGTAGACCACCTCCAGGATCCCGATGCAGTCGCTGCCGTGCCGCCAGGTCACCACCGAGGGCGAGTCGATGGCGCTGCCCTGCCACGCGCCGACGTCGGCGTACACGCGCTGCGCCGGCCCGGCGAGGTACCAGGCGGTGGCGAACTTGTGGTGCCCGTCGTCGAAGACCAGCGGGCCACCGCCGCAGCGATCCGGGTCGAGCCGCCACTCCTGGGTGGCCGCCGGAACCGGCCACATGGTGGGCGAGAACCCCGAGTGCGACTTCATCCGGACGGCGAGCACGTCGCCGATCTCGCCGGCCTCGATCACCTGCTTGGCCCGCTGCACCGGTTCGTGGAACACCCAGTTCTCGAACACCTTGAGCACCACCCCGGCGTCCTCGGCCGCCGTCACGATCCGATCGGCCGACTCCAGCGTCAGGGCCATCGGCTTCTGCAGCGACAGGTGCCGGCCGCTGGCGATCACCGCCAGCGCCACCTCCTCGTGCAGGTGGTGCGGCACGCACACGTCGACCAGGTCCAGGTCGCGGACGGCGAGCAGCTCGGCCAGGGCGGTGAACCGGCGGTCGGCGGGCACTCCCCACGCCTCGCCCCGGGCGGCCAGGACGTCGGGATCCGGGTCGCAGATCGCCGACAGCCGGGCCCGGGGGTGATCGAGGTAGGCGCGGGCGTGCAGGTCACTGATCCGGCCGCAGCCGACGATCGCGACCTCGATCTCGGTGGTCATCCCTTGACGCTCCCTGCGGTCAGCCCGGCGATGAACTGCTTCTGGAACACCAGGAACACCAGCACGGTCGGCACGCTCGCGATCACCGAGACCGCGGCCTGCGCCCCGTAGGCCGTGCCGTACTGACCCTGGAGGTTGATGATCCCGACCATGATCGTCTGCGCGTCGGCGCTGCGGGTGAAGATCAGGGGGTAGAGGAAGTCGTTCCAGATGAAGGTGAACTGCAGGGTCGCCAGCGCGCCGAGGGCCGGTCTCGACAACGGGAGCACGACCGAGGCCAGCGTGCGCGGCACCGACGCGCCGTCGATCACCGCGGCCTCCAGGAGCTCGTCCGGCACGTGGGAGAAGAAGTTGCGCATCACCAAGGTGCACAGCGAGACGCCGTAGGCCGCGTGCACGATCACCATCGGCCACACCGTGTCGTAGAGCCCGAGGGTGTTGAACAGCTGGAACAGCGGGATCAGCAGGATCTGCGGCGGCACGAACAGGGCGGCCACGAAGTAGAGCAGGATCAGCCCACCCCCCCGGGGACGCAACTTGCCGAGCACGAACCCGGTCAGCGTGCCCATCGCGACCGAGATCAGCGTGGCCAGCACCGCCACGATCAGCGAGTTGCGCAGGAACGTGCCCATCGTCGGGGTGGCGAAGGCCTGCGTGTAGTTGTCCAGGGTGAGCAGCGCCGAGACCGACCACACCCCGTTCCGGGCGATGTCGGTGTCCGTGCGCAGCGCGGTGTGGAAGACCGCGAGGGCCGGTACGAGGAAGGTGATCGCGGCGACGATCCAGAACAGGGAGTAGGCGGTGCCGGCGCCCGACCGGCCGCCGATCTCGCGTCGGGCCAACGGGTCCGGGGTCGCGGCCGGGCGGGGCGTGCCGCGGGAACCGAGCACCCGGGCCCTCATCGGTCACCTCGGCCCGAGACGTGGGTGAAGCCACCGATCACCAGCACGGTGACCACGAACAGGGCCACCGAGACGGCCGAGCCGTAGCCGAAGTCGTAGCGCTTGAACGCCTGTTCGTAGCTCATCAGGGCCAGGGTCTGCGTGCTGTCGTAGGGCCCGCCCTTGGTCATCACGTAGACGATGTCGAAGCTGCGCAGCGCGTTGATCAGCGCCAGCGAGACCACCACAGCCGTCGAGGGACGCACCGCGGGGATCACCACGTGCCGCACCCGGCGCCAGAACGAGGCGCCGTCCACGGTGGCCGCCTCGAGCAGTTCGCCGGGGACGGCGGTGAGCCCGGCGAGGTAGACCACCATCGACAGCGGCACCTGCTGCCAGAGCCAGGCGAGGATCACGGCCCACAGCGCGGTGGACTCCTCGCTCAGCCAGGCCCGGGCGAGGTCCTCGCGCCCCAGCAGGCCCAGCAGCACGCTGATCAGCCCGTCGTCGCGGCGGTACACCCAGCTCCAGGCGAAGCCGACGACCACCAGCGACAGGGACAGCGGCAGGAAGAACATCGACTTGGCCAGGCGACTGAATCGGGTCAGCCGGCTCAGGGCCAGGGCCAGCAGGAACCCCAGGACGACGGAGGCGGCGACCCCGACGACGGTCCACCAGAGGGTGATCCGCAGGGACGCCCAGAACTCGCTGTCCCCGAGCAGGGTGGCGAAGTTGCGCAGCCCGACGAACTGGTGCTGTGGGCGCAACAGCTTCCAGTCACTCGTGCTCAGCCAGAACGTGTACAGCGCGGGCCCGGCCACGAAGACCGTGTAGAGCACGAACGGCGCGGCGAGCAGAGCCGGCGTCCATCGTCGCTCACGGGTCATCCCGGCCCACCCTTCCGGTCGGAGGCGACCTTGCTGTCGGAGGTGACCTTGCTGTCGGAGGTGACCTTGCTGACGGAGGCGACCTTGCTGTCGGCGCGACGGACGGCGGCTCCCGGGGCCGCACCGGCCCCGGGAGCCGCCGTGGTGGTCACGGCGTGGTGAACGCCTTGGCGGTCTTCTCCTGCGTGTCGGCGAGGATCGCGGTCGCATCCCCGGGCTTGGCCAGGAACTTCGGGAAGGCGTTCAGCCCGATGTCCGACACCGCGGGCGGCGTGGCCAGGTCGTAGTTGAAGACGAACACCGGGGCGCTGCCCACCGCGGCGCCGGCCGCCTTCATGACCTCGCTCTGCCCCTCGACGACGGCCTCCTTGTTGGCGGGCAACGCCCCCTGGACCCCGGCGAAGATCGCCTGGGCCTTGGCCCCGGCGAAGCACTCGAGCATCGAGGCTGCCCCGGCCGTGTTCTTGGCCTGCTGGGACATCACCCAGCCGTCCACCGGGCCGAGGGCTGCCTGCGGCACGCCCGCGGTCACCTCCGGGAAGGCGAAGAAGTTGTAGTTGGTGCCCGCCTTCTGCCCCTTGCCGTCCCAGTACCCGGTGACCCAGGTGCCCATCAGCGTCATCGCTGCCTCGCCCTTGCTCACCTGGTCGGCGGCGTCCGTCCAGTCGATGTCGTTCGGGCTGGCGTTGAAGTAGCCCTTGTCGATCAGGGCCTTCCACTGGGCGAACGCCTCGGCCACCTGAGGATCGGTGTACTTCGCCTGGCCGCTCATCAGTTTGGCCCGGTAGTCCGGCCCGGCCGTGCGCAGCAGCAGGTAGTCGAACCAGAACTGGGCCGGCCAGCGGTTCTTCGAACCGAGCGCGAACGGCGTGACGCCCTTGCCCTTCAACGTCTCGGCCATCGTGGTCAGGTCGGCCAGGGTCTTGGGCATCTCGGTGATCCCGGCCTTGGTCAGCACCGCGGGGTTGTAGAAGAAGGCGACATAGTGGACGTCGAACGGCAACAGGTACTTCTTGCCGTCGTAGGTGGCCGCCGAGCTGGCCAGCGAAGCGGGCATCACGCCGTCCAGGCCGGCCTTGGCCCAGACGTCGTCGATCGGCGCGACCAGCTTGCCGGTGACCAGCGACTGAGTCTTGGCCCCCGCCCAGTACGAGAACGCATCCGGGGGGTTGCCGCCCGACAGCTGCACCAGGATCGCGTCCTTGAACGCCTCGTGGTCGATCGAGGGATCGGCGGCAGAGACGCCGAAGTCCTTCTGGCAGATGGGGAAGATCTGCTGGAACGCCTTCGCCCCCAGGTCGCCGCTGAAGTAGTGCTCGACGTCGACGGTGCCGCCGGAGGCACTCGGGGCGGCAGCACTGCTGGCGGCGGTGGCGTTGACGTCGCCCGAGTTCGAGGCACAGGCGCCGAGGGTCAACGCGGTGAGCGCCGCGAGGCCCGTGACGGACACCCGACGCCGCGTGCGTCGTCCGGGGGAGGCAGAATGAACTGTCACTTGTGGACCTCCAGAGGTGATCGTGGGTGGGCGTCGAACCTGGCAGGGACACGCCCACCCACGTGGTGGGTGATGGTGTTCGCGGCGACCCCGACATGGATGCCGAGTTCGCCGAGCCGCTCGTGAGTGAACCGATTGGCTGGTCCTGAGATACCGATGCTGGCGACCACGTCGCCGAAGATGTCGAAGATCGGTGCTGCCACACACCGGACGTCGGGGGTGAGCTCCTCGTCGTCCAGCGCGTACCCGCGGGTGCGGGTCAGGTCGAGTTCGGCCTCGAACGCCGCCCGGGTGGTGCGCGTGGTGGCGGTGTACGCCGGCAACGGGTCGGCCAGCACCCGGTCGAGTTCGGCAGCGTCGGCCAGGCAGAACAGGGCCTTGCCGGTCGCGGTCGCGTGCACGACCGGCTGAGCCCCGATCTCGGTCTCGACCGACACCCGTCCGGGTTGACGGACCTGGGCGACGTAGACCCCCCCGGCGCGGGTGCGGGTGGCCAGGTGCACCGACTCGCCCACCTCGTAGGACAACCGCTGCATCTCGATCCGGGAGACCGCCACCAGATCCAGGCCGTGCAGCACGCTGCGGGCCAGGGTGAGCACCCGCGCCGAGACCGTGTACTGCTTGCTGCGCGGGTCCTGGTCGACGTACCCCCGGTGCACCAGCGCCTGCAGCGCCCGATGGACGTTGCCCTTGTCCGATCCCAGCCGGCGGGCCACCTCGCTGACCCCGAGACCCCCGTGCGCGCTGGCGAGGGTCTCGAGGATGTCCAGCCCGGTGCCCAGGTTGCCGGAGGTCCGGTGTGCGGCGGCGGTCATCGGCCACCTGCCCGGGCGGGCGAGCCGTCGCTGTCGGCGCCGACGTCGAGGTCGGCTCCCTGGTGGGCCTGACCGACGTAGCGTCGGTGCAGCCGAGCCCAGCGAGAGTCGTTGCCGCGAGAGTCATTGCCGCGAGAGTCGTTGCCCCGCAGGCCCTTCCGGGTCTCGGACGCCGCGAGCTCGGCCCGGCGTCGAGCCAGCTCGGCGTCCCCGACGCCCAGGTCGAGCAGTCCGCGGCCGGCGTCCAACGTGATCGGGTCGCCGTCGCGCACCAGGGCCAGCGGCCCGCCACGGGTGGCCTCGGGGCTGACGTGCAGCACCACCGTGCCGAACGCCGTCCCGCTCATCCGGGCATCGGAGACCCGCACCATGTCCCGCACGCCGGCGGCGGCCAGCCGCCGGGGGATCGGCAGCGCCCCGGCCTCGGGCATGCCCGCGGCGACCGGACCGGCGTTGCGCAGGACCAGGACCGAGGAGGGCGTGACCGGCAGCGCCGGATCGTCGATCCGCGCGGCCAGATCGGCCAGGGAGTCGAACACCACGGCGGGGCCGGTATGGGTCAGCAGCGCCGGGGACGCCGCGCCGGTCTTGATCACGGCGCCCTCGGGGGCCAGCGACCCGCGCAGCACGCTGACCCCGCCGTCGGGGTGCACCGGGTCGGTGAGCCCGCGGACGGTGCCCAGCGGCCGGTCGCGATGCCGCAGCCGGGCACCCAGCGGCCGGCCGTCGATCGTCGGTGCCTCCAGGCGCAGCAGGTCGGCGAGCTCGGCGAGCAGCGCCGGAACCCCGCCGTCGGCGTCGAAGTCGGTGAGGTAGCCGCGGCCGATGGGCTTGCAGTCGACCAGCACCGGCACCCCGCGCATCGCGGCGGCGACGTCGTCCAGGGTGAACTCGATCCCGGCCCGGCGGGCGATCGCGATCAGGTGCACGACCGCGTTGGTCGACCCGCCGATCGCGGCACAGACCACCGCGGCGTTGTGCAGCGCGTCGCTGGTGACGATCCCGGCCGGACGGCGTCCGGCGCAGATCGCCTCGACGATCACCCGCCCGGCCCGGGCGCCGGAGGCCAGCCGGGCCCCGGTCGGGGCCGCCGGGGTGGCCGACCCGCTGACCGCGACGCCCATCGCCTCGACCAGGCACGCCATCGTCGAGGCCGTGCCCATCACCATGCACGTGCCCCCGGTGGGGGCCAGGGCCGCCGCGGCCTCGGCCACCTCCGCCCGGTCGAGTTCGCCGGCCCGGTGGCGCGACCAGATGGCCCGGCAGTCGGTGCAGGCCCCGACCCGCTGGCCGCGCCAGCTGCCGGGGATCATCGGTCCGGCGACCACCTGCACGAACGGCCGACCGGCCGACAGGGCGCCCATCACCTGGGCCGGCACGGTCTTGTCGCACCCGCCGACCAGCACGACGCCGTCCATCGGCTGGGTGCGGATCGACTCCTCGACCTGCATCGCCATCAGGTTGCGCAGGTACATCGCCGTGGGTGCGGTGAAGATCTCCGGCAGGGCCATGGTCGGGAACACCACCGGCAGCCCACCGGCCTCGAGCACCCCGCGCTTGACCGCCTCGATCAGGGCGGGGAACTCGCGGTGGCAGGTGACGTAGTCGCTGCGGGCGTCGGCGATGCCGACCACCGGTCGGTCGAGGTCCTGCTCGTCGAAACCGGCCGAGGCCAGGAACACCCCGCGCAGGAAGGCGCTGAACTCGGCATCGCCGTAGTCGGTCAGGCCCTCGAGGAAGCCGCTCATCCGGCCCACCCCGCAGGGTCGGGCATGCGGGCCGAGACGTACTTGGTGACCAGGAACTCCCCGATCCCCTCCGACCCGCCCTCGCGGCCGTGGCCGGAGTGCTTGACCCCGCCGAACGGCGCCTCCGCGGTGGCCACGGTGAGGTTGTTGATGCCGACCATGCCGACCTCCAGCCGGCGGGCGATCCGCAGGCCGGCCTCGAGGTCGTCGGTGAACACGAACCCGGCCAGGCCGTACTCGGTGGAGTTGGCCTGGGCCACGGCGTGCTCGAGGTCGTCGTAGGGGGCGATCGGGGCGATCGGACCGAACGGTTCCCGGGTCATCACGGCCATCTGCGGCGAGAGGCCGGTCAGCACCGTCGGCTCGAAGTAGTAGCCCCGGTCGAACTCTGCCGGACGGCGTCCGCCGGCCACCACCTGGGCCCCCTGGGCCACCGCGTCGGCGACCAGCGACTCGGTGGCGCTGCGCCGGGCCGCGGAGGCGAGCGGTCCGACGTCCACGCCCTCCTGGTCACCGGGGCCCAGGCGCAGGCTCGACGTGGTCGCCACGAAGACGTCGAGGAACTCCTCGAGGGCCGCCCGGGCGACGAAGAACCGGCTGGCCGCGATGCAGACCTGCCCGCCGTTGCGGAACTTGCCCAGCGCGCAGGCCCGGGCGGCCTCGGCCACCCCGCGGCCCGGGGTCACGATCACCGGCGAGTGTCCGCCGAGTTCCAGGGTGATCGGCTTGACCTGTCCGGCCGCGCGGACGGCGAGCTCGATGCCGACCGGCACCGAGGAGGTCACCGTGACCTTGCGGACAGCCGGGTGGTCGACCAGCGTGCCGGCCAGGGTGCGCCAGTCGCCGGTGACGACGGTCAGCACCCCCGGCGGCAGGCCGGCCTCGGCCGCGGCCCCGGCCAGCAGCAGCGAGCAGTAGGGCGCCTCGGGCGGGGCGGCCAGGATCACCGAACACCCGGCCGCCAGCGCACCGGCCACCTTGCGGGCGGGCAGCAGCAGGGGGAAGTTCCACGGTGCGAAGGCCAGCACCGGGCCGATCGGCTCGGCGTAGACGTGGATCCGGTCGGTGGCCAGGTGGCCGGGCACGATCCGGCCGTAGACCCGCCGGGCCTCGTCGGCGTACCAGTCGAACTGGTCAGCCGAGGCCGCGGTCTCACCGGCCGACTGGGCGAGTGGTTTGCCCTGCTCGGCGGTCATCACGGCGGCGAACACCTGCTGGTCGCGGCGCAGGATGTCGGCGATCCGGCGCAGCACGGCGCTGCGTTCCCAGGCCGAGACGTCCCGCCAGACCTCGAAACCCTCTGCCGCACCGGTGCAGACCGCCTCGACGTCGCCGGCACCCAGGCCGGCCACGGAACCCAGTGGCTCCTCGGTGGCCGGGTCGAGCACGGTCACCGGGTCACCGTGCAGCGGCGTGCTCCACCCGCCGTTCACGAACCCGTTCTGCGGCAACGACATCGGGGACACCTCAGATCACCGTCCGCTCGATCAGGGCCTGGGTGTCCTCGACCCAGCTGCCCACGTTCCAGCGACCGTGGGCGCCCATCCCGCCGTCCGGGTCGGGACCGAAGTAGACCGGCACGTGGACCACGGTCAGCCCGGGGTTGCGGTGCGCCTGCTCCAGGGCGGCCTCGAGTTCGGCCTCGGTGAACCCCCCGAAGACGCCGTGCACCCCCTGGACGGCGCGAGCCCAGGCGACGTAGTCGACCGGCACGCCGTCCGAGGTGGCGAAATCGGTGCCGTACTGGTCGACCTGCAACGCCGAGATCGCCGACATCCGCCGGTTGTCGAAGATGATGATCGTGCCGCGGGTTCCGGTGTGCACGGCGTCGATCAGCACCTGCGGGCTCATCACGAACGAGCCGTCACCGGTGAGAGCCACGCCGTGGAACGGGGTGCGGGCCACGCCCCCGGCCAACACGGCACTGGTGGCAAAGCCCATGTAGCTGGCGCCCGACTCGGTGAAGAACCACCCCTCGTGCTCGACCCGGGCGAGCTGGAACCCGTTGGCCTGCACGTCACCGGCGTCGAAGAAGGCGACGTGCCCGTGCCGCTGGACCCAGTCCAGGGCCACCCGGACGGCGACCGGCTGGGTGAGCACCGCCCGTCCCCAGACGGGGTCGTGCACCGGGGCGGCGTGGGTGAGCCGGTCGCGCCGGACGTCCCAGGCGTGGCGCTGCCGCTGGCACTCGGTCAGCCACTCGTCGTCCGCGGGAGGGGCTGGGGACGCCGGCGCGTCGTCCGCGAGCGCGCGCAGGGCGGCGATCAGCTCGACCAGGGTGGCCCGGACGTCGCCGAGCAGGGTCGTCGTCCGGTTGTAGTGGGTGACGTCCTCGGGATCGGCATTGAGGTTGACCACCTGGGTGACCGCCGGGTACCCGGTACGGGAGCAGTCCGACTGACAGACCGCGCGTGAGCCGACGACGACCAGGGTCCGGGCCTGTTCCATCGCGTGATTGCCACTGGGGGAGCCCTTGGACCCGCCGACGGTCATCTGCCGCGGGTGGCTGTCGGGCACGATCCCCAGGCTGGAGGGGGACATCACGATCGTGGCGTCGATCAGGTCGGCCACCTCGGCCAGCAGGTCACCGCACCCGCGGGCCCCCGCGCCGACCTTGATCACCACCCGGGGTGCCTCGCGCAGCAGGCGGGCGACCGCCGGGTACCCCTCGCCCGGAGCCGCGGCGCCCACCCGCATCTGCCGGGGCTCGGGCAGCCGGTCGAGCCGGAAGTCCACCAGGGCGGCCGGTTGGACGTTGATCGGCAGCAAGACGTGGAACGGCTTGCTGCGGTAGGGATGTGCGGTGACCGTGGCCCCGCGGCGCAGCATCGACGGCAGTGCCTGGGCCGTGTGCAACACCTGACTCGGACCGAGCGCGGAGAGCAGGTGCAGGAAGGCGTGCTGACCGCCGCCGGGCACCTGCTGCATGTTCGGGCCCTCGTCGTGGGTGGTCTCGTCGCCGTAGAGGTGCCACACGCCGATGCCGTCGCTGTGGGCGGCGAGCGAGGCCGCTGCCGCCTGCAGCGCCCCTGGCCCGATCGAGGTGACCACCGCGCACTGCTCACCGGCGACCCAGCGCAGCGCGGTCGCGGCGTGCGAGGCCTCGATCTCGCTGCGACAGGGGATCACGCGCACGGTGCCGGCCGCGGCGTGCACGCGCAGCGCCTCACCGAGTTCGGTCGTGCCGTGCCCGAGCACGACGAAGTAGGTGCGGACGTCGAGCCGGAGCAGGCCCAGCACCAGGGCCTCGGCGGTGGTCAGGGTGGCGATCGGCGGCAGGTCACCCGACGCCAGCGCCTGGCTCACGCCACCGTGGCGGGCCACCGCGGCGGCCCGGGCACTCGCAGCGGACATCGCCATGAGCCCCATCGCCTCCCTCAGTGCTCCCGTCGGTCTCGGAGGTGAATGTTGTGCCGGTGACAACCTTCTCGGGAAGGGATGGGCGCACACCTGTGACGGAGGTGAGATACACGTTGTCCACACGACAACCCGGTCCCGGGATGCCGGTGCTGCGGGCGGACGGGAGCCGGCTCTCTCACCCGACCCGATCCTGGCGTGCCGAAATCGAGACCGGGATCCCTCTAGGCGGGGGCGTCGAGCGGTCGCCATACTTCGGCTCGAACGGGCGAAAAACCGCATATGGCGTCATAGGCCGTCCACGACGTCAATGGACCATACGTTGATGAATCAGGCACATGGCCGAGCAGGCGAGAGAACGCAGGTGGGGGAGTCGTCCAGGCGAGCGTCTCGATGAAGGAGCCCAGCCATGATCACGCTGTCCAACGTCCGAACCACCGCCTCGGGTCGCGGCCGGAAGGGCGCCGCTCTGGTGGCCACGACCGTCGTCGCTCTCGGCCTGGCGGCCTGCGGTGGGTCGAGTGACACCGGCGCGTCGGGTGCCTCTGGCGGCGGTGATGCTGCCGGGTATCCCAAGGGCCCGGTCACGATCGTCGTCCCGTTCTCGGCCGGCGGCCCGACCGACACCGTCACCCGGCTGATCGCCGAACCGATGAGCGCCACCCTCGGCAAGCAGGTGATCGTGCAGAACGTCGAGGGTGCCGGGGGCACGCTCGGTGCCGGTGAGGTCGCCGACGCCGAGAACGACGGTCAGAAGCTGCTGCTGCACCACATCGGCATGTCCACCGCGCCGTCGCTGTACGCCAACCTGCCCTACAAGCCACTGGAGAGCTTCGCCACCATCGGTCTGGTCACCATCGTCCCGATGACCATCGTGGCCAAGAAGGACCTGCCCCCCACCACGCTGAGGGAACTGGCCGACTATGTGAAGGCCAACAAGGACTCGGTGACCTACGCCAATGCCGGCATCGGCGCCGCCTCACAGCTGTGCGGCCTGCTGATCGAGAAGGCGTTCGGCGTGGACATGACCGAGGTGTCGTACAAGGGCACGGGGCCGGCGATGACCGACCTGGTGGGCGGTCAGGTCGATTTCATGTGCGACCAGACCACCAACACCACCCCCCAGATCAAGGGCGGCAAGATCAAGGCGTACGCGGTCACCACCGCCGAGCGGGTGGCCAGCCTGCCCGACGTCCCGACCACGGCCGAGGCCGGCCTGCCCGAACTCGAGGTCGGTGTCTGGCACGGGCTCTACGCCCCGGCAGGCACCGATCCGGCGATCATCGCCAAGCTCACCGGTGCCCTGGCCGCGGCATTGAAGGACCAGAAGGTGATCGACAAGATGGCCGACCTCGGCACCGCGCCGGTGGCTGCCGACCAGGTCACCCCGCAGGCACACACCGCGTATCTGAAGGCACAGCTCGACCTCTGGGGCCCGGTGATCAAGGCTGCCGGGGTGACGGCGAAGTGATCGACCGGACCCGCTGATGAGCCGGATGACCCGCGATGACCTCATCGCGGGAGGCATCTTCATCGCGTTCGGGGTCGCGTTCGGCGTCACGGCCTCGACCTACGAGACCGGCTCCCTCCTGCGGATGGGTGCCGGCTACTTCCCCATGGTGCTGGGCATCCTGCTGGCGGCCCTCGGGGCCGCCATCGTGGGCGGCGGTCTGGTGGCCGCGCGGCGGCGTCCCGCCCGCGAGGAGCCCCCCACGCAGCAGGAGGGCGGGGTGCCCTGGGGTCGCGGGGTGCTGGTCCTGCTCGCGATCGTGTACTTCGGGTTCGCCGTCGCCCCGCTCGGCCTGGTACCCGCCCTGCTGGTGGCCACGTTCCTCTCGGCCCTGGCGGGCCACGGCACCCGGCCGGGCGGCGCCGCGGTGATCGCGGTCGGGTTGACCCTGATGTGCGTGCTGGTGTTCGTCGGGCTCCTGCGCCTCGAACTGCCCCTCGTCGCCGGCACCGGGTGGTGATCCGTGGACAACATCCTGCTGGGGATCGAGACGGCGCTGACGCCGACCAATCTGCTGTTCTGCCTGGTCGGCTGCGTCCTGGGGACGGCGATCGGCGTGCTGCCGGGGATCGGACCCACCGCGACCATCGCCCTGCTCCTGCCGATCACGTTCAACTTCGACCCGGTCTCCTCGATCATCATGCTGGCCGGGATCTACTACGGGGCGCAGTACGGCGGGTCGACCACCGCCATCCTGCTCAACCTGCCCGGGGAGACCTCGGCCGCCGTCACGGCGATCGACGGGTATCAGATGGCCCGCAAGGGAAGGGCCGGCCAGGCTCTGGCCACGGCGGCGCTGGGGTCGTTCTTCGCCGGCACCGTGGCCACCGTGGTGCTCGCCGCCTTCGCCCCGCCCCTGGCGGAGGCCGCGCTGAAGTTCGGTCCGGCCGAGTACTTCTCCCTCGTCGTCCTCGGGCTGGTGGCCTCGATCTCGCTGGCCAGCGGATCGCTGTGGAAGGCCCTGGCGATGATCGTCCTGGGATTGTTGCTGGGCCTGGTGGGCCAGGACGTCGAGTCCGGATTCCCCCGCTTCACCTTCGGTGCCCGCGAGCTCTACGGCGGACTCAACTTCGTCTCACTCGCCGTGGGCATGTTCGGCATCGCCGAGATCCTGCGCAACCTCCAGACCGGCATCCAGCGGCCGTCCATGGTGCGTCAGGTGCAGACCCTGCGCCTGACGCGGACCGACCTGCGGCGGATCGTCGCGCCGGTCCTTCGCGGGACGGCGATGGGTTCGGCGCTCGGGATCCTGCCCGGCGGGGGGCACGTGCTGGCCTCGTTCACCTCCTACTCGGTCGAGAAGCGGGTCTCCCGGCACCCCGAGCAGTTCGGCCGCGGGGCGATCGAGGGAGTTGCCGCCCCGGAGTCGGCGAACAATGCGGCGGCGCAGACCTCGTTCATCCCGTTGCTGACCCTGGGTCTGCCGGCGCACCCGGTGATGGCCCTGTTGATCGGGGCCTTCATCATCCAGGGCATCACACCCGGACCCAATGTGATCACCGACGAGCCGGTGCTGTTCTGGGGTTTGATCGCCTCCATGTGGGTGGGCAACCTGATGCTCGTCCTGCTCAACCTGCCGCTGATCGGGATGTGGGTGAAGCTGCTCTCGATCCCGTACCGCATCCTCTTCCCGGCGATCATCGCCTTCTCGGCGATCGGGTGTTACTCGTTGGGGCTGAACAGGTACCACGTCTTCGCGATCGCGTTCTTCGCCGTGCTCGGGTACGTGCTCATCCGGGTGGGGTGCGAACCGGCCCCGCTGTTGCTCGGATTCGTGCTGGGGCCCCTGCTGGAGGAGAACTTCCGGCGAGCCATGACGATCTCCCGGGGGGACGTCTCCGTGCTGGTCACGCGGCCGATCTCCCTGACGATGCTGGTCATCGCGGCTGCCGCGCTGGTCGTCGCGGTGCTGCCCGCCGTCCGGTCCAAGCGTGAGGCCGTCTTCGCCGAGGAGGAGTGAGGGTCATGGTTGTGGTCGTGGGCTACATCCCCACCCCCGAGGGCCGGGCGGCCCTGGACGCCGCCATCGACGTGGCCCGGCTGCGCCGGACCCGGCTGGTCGTGGTCAACGCCAGCCGCGGTGACGCCCTGGTGGACCACCGGTTCTCCTCCACCGACGACTGGGACGCCGTCAACCGGCAGGTCGCCGGTGCCGGGGTGGAGTGCGAACTGCTCCAGCTGCTGCGGTCCGAGGACCCCGCCGAGCAGCTGCTGGACGTGGCCCGACACCACGCCGCCGACCTGATCGTGCTGGGGCTGCGGCGGCGGACCCCGGTGGGCAAGCTGCTGCTGGGCAGCTCCGCCCAGCGGATCCTGCTGGAGGCCGACTGCCCGGTGCTCGCCGTGAAGGCACCGCTCGACGGCGGATCGTGATGCGGTGCCTGCGGGAGAGCACGCAGTGAGGTCGAGGGTCATCGGCCGGCCGGTGCGCCCCACGGTTCGACCACGTCCGCCGCAGGTGAGGCGACCCCGAACCAGGCCCGCATCGAGGGCCGGCTGAGCAGCCAGAGGGCGAGGACATCGAACACGGCCTGCACGGCAGGGACCACGCGGCCCGACGCGCCGCCGTCCGGACCGCCGAACACGTGCGGGGTGGGGGAGAGGAACGCCGCGGTCACGGCGTCCCCGTGATCGATGATCGAGACCACGAGGAAGACCACCCCGGCGACGTAGGGCAGCAGTCCCCTGCGGCGCCACAGCAGCCAGGCGACCGGGATGGCGGCGACGGCCACGACGATGTCGAGGATCGCCGGGTACATCCAGGCCGGGTCGTCGCGGCCGGCGGCGACGTCGCGGATCAAGGGGATGGCGATCAGCCGTGGCAGCTGCAGCAGGCACCAGATCGCCAGGAAGATCAGGGCGCCGCGGGGGCGGCTGGAGGTGAGCGGCACGGGGTCTCCACGGGGTGACGGGCAAAGGACGAGGAGCGGCGGCGCCTCGGCTCTGGAGATAGGTGACTGCGCACCAAGATAGGTGACTGCGCACCTGAATTCCATCCCTCTTGTAGGCTGCGCCTGCGATGGAGGATCGGTTCACCGGGACGGACCAGCAGGCGTGGGGCGGGTTCCTGCGCACCTTCGCCGTGCTCGACCAGGCGATCGACGCCGACCTGCAGGCGCGGCACGGCCTGCGGCACACCGAGTTCGAGGTGCTCCTGCGGTTACGGGTGGCGCCCGGCGGGCGGATGCGGATCCAGGAGCTCGCCACGACCAGCCTGCTGACCCGTTCGGGCACCAGCCGCCTGGTCAACCGGCTCGAGGTTGCCGGCCTGGTCACCCGCCAGGTGGCGCCCGAGGACGGCCGGGGGTCCTACGCGGTGCTCACCGCGGCCGGAATGCAGCTGTTCGACGACCTCCGCGCCGAGCACGTGCGGTTCGTCCGTGAGCGCTTCCACGACCGGCTCACCCAGCAGGAGCTGCGGACCCTGGCCCGTGTCTGGACCAAGCTGCTCGCCGACCCGCCCGCGGGGTGACGGCCGAGGGCGTCGTCTGGGCCCCGTCAGGTCAGCGTGATCTCGATCCCGGCGCTGCCACGGCGGCGGCGCAGCCTGCCGCCCAGCTGGACGGCCCGGGCCACCAACCCGTACTTGCCGGCCAGCAGGCGGTGCAGCTGCGCCACCCGCACCGGATCGTCGAACAGGACGGCGCTTCCCTCGACCTCGACCGCACCCGGAGCCACCCGTCCCCGGTAATCGCACGGGGTGAGGAGCACCCGCGCGGTGTGGCGCAGCCGCTTGACCTTGCCGGCGTCGGGCGCGCTGACCACGAGCAGGTGACCGGCACCGTCGGCGACGATCCAGACCGGGGTGGCGACCGCCGTCCCGTCCCGGCGGAACGTGGTGAGCCGGACGTAGGACTCGGCTGCCAGCGGCGGCGCAGCGGCATCGGTCACGACGCGTGCTCCTCTCGATCGGGCGTGGCCTGCGCGGCAGGCGCACGGTCATGAGATCAGCTCGATCCCGCTGGTGTCCACGCACCCTCGTGCCCGTCGCCGCCGGCCGGGCGCCGCCCACGCGCCGGTCGCCCACTGGGACGCCTACAGTCCTGGGTCATGGCCGACCCTGACCTGCCCCTGCTGCACGCCGTCGACCTCGAGGAGTGGCACGCCTGGCTGGCGGAGCACCACGCGACGTCCCGCGGAGTGTGGTTGGTGTTCTGGCGCAGGGGCTCCGGGCGCGAGCCGCTCGACTACGACGAGGCCGTCCGCGAGGCGCTGTGCTGGGGTTGGGTCGACGGCCACACCAAGGTGCTGGACGCCGAGCGCCGCCTGCTGCGGTTCACCCGCCGCGGGCGGGACAGCGCCTGGGCGGCGTCCAACAAGGCCCGGGTGAGCGAGCTGATCGCCGAGGGGCGCATGCAGCCGGCGGGGCAGGCGGTGATCGAGGACGCCAAGGCGCGCGGTCTGTGGACCCTGCTGGACGACGCCGAGGCGTTGATCGAGTCCCCTGACCTCGCCGCTGCCCTGGACGCCGACCCGCTCGCCCGCGCCAACTGGGACGCCTTCCCGCCCAGTGCCCGCAAGTTGGCGCTGTCCCAACTGGCCTTCGCCAAGCGGCCGGAGACCAAGGCCCGCCGGATCGCCGGCATCGTCGAGCGCTCGGCCCGCAACGAGCGCCCGTGAAGCCCGGGGCCGGCCGCCTGCTCCCGGGGTGAGACGACCGGCGCCGACGGCTGCCCGCACTCACACAGGGTCGCTCGTGCTGGCCCGGGTGAGTTCGAGCACCGCGGAGCCGTCGCTCGACGCCGCGGTGATCCGGTGCAGCAGCTCCATCGCGGTGATGTCGTCCTCCACCCGGACGGCGTTCAGCCACCGGGAGGCACCCCTGGCAGCGGAGTCCAGAGCCCAGTGGACGTGCGCGAGGTCCGTGGTGTCGTCGATCAGCGCGACCACGCGATGCAGTGCCCGGCAGTGCACCAGGTACTGCAACTCGAAGGTGACGCCCTCGTTCCGCGGGGTCAGGCCACGCAGATCCACGAGCACGACGTCGGCCCGCTCGACCAGGGCCCGGACGGCGGGCTGCCAGGTGTCCCGGTAGCAGAAGAAGTCATTGACCCGGTGGCGACCGTCGCCGTCGGGGGCGAGGTCGAGCTCGGCAAGGCGCCTGGCGAGGTGGCCCTGGTCGGTCACGAAGTGGCGGGAGAGCCGGCCGAGGGTGAAGTCGAGGAACTCGTCGGGACCCATGGTGGCCGTCGCGAGATCCCACCCCGCGATCAGGTGGACACTGCCGGCGTGGCACCAGGTGGCGTTGAGGTCGCGCAACACCTGCTCGCCGCGGCGTCGGGCGAACACGCGGAGCAGCAGCAGTTGTGGTCCGGCATGGCCGGCGACCGCTCGACCGAGCCGGCGCCGTCCGAGGGCCATCACCAGCCGGTGGGCGAGGTGAGCGCCCAGCATCGCGAACCAGGCCCGCACCTGGTTGTACTGCATCAGGCACTGGGCCAATGTGAAGATCAGCCACCATTGATCGATCGCCAGACTCTGCTCGCTGGCGCGCTTGGTGGCGTATCGGCGGGCCGACCAGGCGAGGTTGGCGACGGCCAGCGGGATCATCAGCAGCGGGAGGGTCACGCCCAGGAGCACGGAGAGGCCGAACGAACTGCCCGCTGTCAGGGCGCTGTACGCCGTCCAGGGCCAGACGAACAGGCCCGCCGCGACGGAGAAGACCACGAGCGCCACGTGTGGAGCGGCGGCCCGGAGCCGGGGGGCTGCGAAGGCCGCCATCAGCACGGTGGCCGGGCCGGCCATGAGAGCCCAGGCCGCGAAAGCCAGCACGCCACCCCGAAGGCTCGCGGTTCCCATCGACCCGGCGGCGACCAGCGCCAGGAAGTATCCCGCGGTGAGCAGCACCGCCTGGCGCGCCCGAAGCCCCAGCACCAGAACGGCGGTCGGCACCCAGGGCCAGGCGTACAGCAGGGTCACCACCAGGAGGCGCGGCACGGTGAGGGTGTCGGTCTCGGTCAGCAGGGCCAGGGAGCCGATCAGCCCGTAGGCCACGGCGGCGAGGGCATGCCAGGCGAGCAATGAGCGTCGTTGGCGCCGAACGAGTTCGGTGAATGTCGCGGGGCGAGCCGGACGCCGCGCGGTCGGCTCCGGGGTCGGCGTCGCGGCGGCCCGAGGGGGTGGGCGCCACTGGCCCGAGCCCCAGCGGCGGCTGCCCACCGCTGGGGCACCGGTGGTCATCCGCGCGGTGACGACCCGCCGGTACCAGCCGAGAAGCAGCAGCGAGACCATCGGCGTCACCACCGCGGCGGCGAGGGCGGCACCGGTCAGCCAGCCCTGGACGTCGGGCAGCGGGACCGGGCCGGAGTCAGGCATCGACGGACGCGGCGGCCGCCGGCCAACCGGCCGCCCACGCCCCCAGCGGGTTGCGCATGACATTCACCCCCTGCAGGGCACGAGCACCACGTGGTGGGTGCTGATACGCCCCGGTGCCGGGCAGGCGCCCTGTGCGTCGAGAATGGCGAACGGTGGGTCGGAGAGGGTGGGACCCTCCGCCGAGCGACTCGGTGGTCGGGGCCGACGTATCGTCGGCCCATGGTGTCGACCCCGTTCGTCCCTGCCGGCTTCGTCCCGCCGACCTCCTTGGTCACCGAGCGATTCCGGCTCGAACCGCTGGGACCGCGGCACAACGAGTCGGATCTGGCGGCCTGGACGCAGAGCATCGATCACATCCGGACGACTCCCGGCTTCCCGGACGGCGAGTGGCCGCCGCTCGGGGGCATGACCGCCGAGGGCAATCTGGCCGATCTGCGCCGCCATGCCGAGGACTTCGACCGCAGGGTCGGTTTCACCTTCACCGTGCTCGACCCGGCCGGTGGCGACGTGATCGGGTGCGTCTACCTGTACCCGTCCGCATCGGAGGAGCACGAGGTGACCGTGCAGTCGTGGGTGCGCGCCGACCGGGCCGAACTCGACGGCCGGCTCGCCGATGCCGTGGCGGATTGGCTGTCCGAACAGTGGCCGTGGGCACGGCTCGACCGCTGCGGGCGCTGACCCCTGGGGGCGCGTCCGGCCGGGCGCGGCGGCCATGATGAACCCATGACCGTGATCAAGATCAACGCCATCACCGTGCCCGCCGACAGCGGTGACGAACTGGCCCGCCGGTTCGCGGCCCGGGCCGGCGCCGTCGACGGCCAGCCCGGGTTCGAGGGGTTCGAGCTGCTGCGACCCACGGACGACCGTCTGGTCTGGCTGGTGGTCACCCGATGGGCCGACGAGGCCTCGTTCCAGGCCTGGGTCGCCTCGTCGCGCTTCGCCGACGGGCACGGCGGCCGTCCCGCGGATGCCTCGGGCATGGCCTCGCCGCCCGAGCCGGGCAGCAGGCAACGCCCGGTGGGCGTGGCGGCCGAGCTGTGGTCCTACGAGGTGGCCGGCGGATCGCACTGACCGCCGCCCTCAGTGCACCAAGAGTGCAGTAGAGTGCACTAAATGGACGACGATGCGGCCCGACTCGCCTCGGCCATCGGCTCCCGGGTCAAGCGGGAGCGACGGGCCCGGGGGTGGACCCTCGATCAGCTGGCGACCTCGGCCGGGGTGAGCCGGCGGCTACTGGTCACGGTGGAGCAGGGCGGCGCCAACCCGAGCGTGGCCACGCTGCTGCGGATCAGCGCCGCCCTGGGGGTCGGGCTGCCGACCCTGGTGGAGCCGCCGGCGAGCGCGCAACCCGTGAGCGTCACCCGCCGGGGCGAGGGCGCCGTCCTGTGGACCGGCGAGGCCGGAGGTCGAGGGGTCATGCTCGCCGGCACCCAGCCGCCGGACGTGGTCGAACTGTGGGACTGGACCCTGGGCCCGGGGGATCGCCTGACCAGCGAGGCCCACCTGCCCGGCACCGTGGAGCTGCTGCAGGTCCTCGAGGGCGACCTCGTCCTCGAGGTTGACGGGACGGCGGTTCGGCTGGCTCCCGGGGATGCCGCCCGCTTCCGGGGCGACGTCGCCCACGCCTACGCCAACCCGGCGACCCAGCCGGGGGCGACGCCGTCCAGGTTCAGCCTGGTGGTGGCCGAGCGCGGCGCCCCGGCGGCCCCGGCGCCCGGAGCGGAGGGCCACCGTGGCTGAGTCGCACCCCGCGGCCGATCACCCGGCCGCTCCCCTGACCGATCACCGGGCTGATCATCTGGCCGATGCCCTGCCGGATCCCGTGGCCGGCGCGACGGTGGACGAGGCGGTGTTCGCGCTGCGGCCCGACTATCGGGTCGTGCTGCTCGCGGTCGACGGGCTCGAACCCGGACCCAGCGATGCCGTCGGTGAGGCACTGCTCCGCCGGGCCGAGGCGTCCGCGCGCGAGCTGCTCGCCGAGCGGCGGGTCGAGGACGTCGAGCACGTGGCTGCCTGGCGGCAGGCCTACCGGTCCTTCGGCGCCAAGCCCCAGCGCACCCGGAACAGCCTCGAATCCCTGATGCGCCGCGCGGCATCCGGACTGCCGCGGGTGAACCGGCTGACCGACCTGTACAACGCGATCTCGGTGCTGCACCGGATCCCGCTCGGTGGGGAGGACCTGATGCACTACGTCGGCCCCCCGCGGCTGATCAGATCGACCGGCACCGAGCCCTTCGCCACCACGGCCGACGGCGTATCGGTGATCGAGACCCCGCCGGTGGGCGAGGTGGTCTGGTGTGACGACGCGGGCGTGACCTGCCGGCGCTGGAACTGGAGGCAGTCCCTCCGAACCCGACTGCGCGAGGACACCACCGCCGCGCTGTTCATCCTGGACGTGCTCGAGCCGGTCACGGACGCCGCCGCCCTGGCCGCCGCGGCGGAATTGCTGGACCAGCTGCCCGGCCGCGCACTCCGCACGACCCAGCGCCTGATCGGCAGGCCGCACCCGCACGGCGTCCGCCATGGCTGAGCCGTCGTTCCCAGTGCCGTCGTTCCCGGTGCCGGCGTCCCCGGTGCCGTCGACCACCGCACCGTCGGCCACCCCGTCCACCGGATCGACCACTGGATCGGCCACCGGATCGGTCATAACCGCCCCGGCCGTGCGGGCCAGGACCGGCGGGCCCTGGTCGTGGGCCTCGGCTCCCTCCGGGCTGCCGCCGTGGTCGCTGGCCGTGGCGGCGATGCTGTCGGTGCAGCTCGGGTCGGCATTGTCGGTGGGGCTGATCGAGACCGTCGGCGCGGCCGGCACCGCCTGGTTGCGCCTGACCTTCGGGGCACTCGTCTTCGTGCTCGTCGCCCGCCCGCCCCTGCGGTCGATCCGGCGGCGCGACGTCCCGGCACTGGTGGCCCTGGGCGTGACCACCGGGCTGGTGATGATCGCCTTCCTGGCGGCGATCGAGCGCATCCCCCTCGGCACCGCCGTCGCCGTGGAGTTCCTCGGCCCGCTGACGGTCGCCGCCGTGCGCAGCCACAGCCGGCGGTCCCTCGCCTGGCCCGCCCTGGCCCTGGTCGGGGTGGTGACCCTGACCCGTCCGTGGCAGGGCGTCGTCGACCCCACCGGGCTGGCCTTCGCCGTGCTGGCCGCCATCGGCTGGGCGACCTACATCGTGCTCACCCAGCGGGTCGGCGACCGGTTCGGCGGCATCAGCGGGCTGTCGATCACCATCCCGATCGCGGCCCTCACCGCGGCGATCCCGGGGTTCGCCCAGGCCAAGGGTCACCTGACGCCGTCCACCCTGGTGCTCGCCGCGGGCCTGGCCCTGTTGCTGCCGGTGCTGCCCTACGCGCTCGAGATGCTCGCCCTGCGCCGGATGACCCCGACCGCCTTCGGCACCCTGATGGCGCTCGAGCCCGCGATCGGGGTGCTGCTCGGCCTGGTGGTGCTGCACCAGCAGCCCGACCTGCTGCAGGTGCTCGGCATCGCTCTGGTGGTACTGGCCGGGGCTGCGGCTCAGCGCGGCGGGCGGCGTCAGCCATGAGCCCTGCCGGCGAGCAGCCACTGCCCGGTGGCCTCGGCTCGGACGGGCTGGTCGTGCGGGTCGGCGACACCGTGCGCCGTCCGGAGCGGGAGTACTCGGCCGCCGTGCGGGCGTTTCTGAACCACCTGCACGCCAACGGGTTCGACGCCGCACCGCGCCCGCTGGGCCATGACGAGCTGGGGCGTGAGATCCTCACCTACCTGCCCGGTCAGGTCGCCCACCCGCCGTTCCCCGCCTGGGCGGGCGAGGAGTCCCTGCTGATCTCGGTGGCGAGCCTGCAGCGCCGCCTGCACGCGGCGTCCCGAGGTTTCGCACCCCCGCCGGATGCCGCGTGGCAGCGGGCCAACCTGCCGCCGGCGCTCGGGTCCGGTCCGGATGCGCTGGTCTGTCACAACGACCTGTGCGTCGAGAACGTCGTGGTGGACGGCGGCCGCGCCGTCGGGGTGATCGACTTCGACTTCGCTGCGCCCTCGGAGGCGTTGCTGGACATCGCGATCGCCGCCCGGCACTGGGTGCCGATCCGCGACCCCCGGGACCTGCCCCCGGCCTGGGCCGACCTCGACCTGCGCCGGCGCTTCGAGGCCGTCTGCGAGGTGCACGAGCTGGACGCCGCGCGCCGCAGCCGCGTGCTGGACCACGTGGCGGACTTCCTCGACCGGGCGCTGCACTCGATGCGCTCCCGGGCCGAGCAGGGTCGGCCCGGCTACCTGGCCGCCTGGACTGCCGGCTACCCCGAGCAGAACCGGCGCTCGCGGGCGGCGGTGGGCCTGTTCCGCTGACCGGTCGGCGGAGGGCGGCAGGGCTGCGGGGCGGCCGTGCCGACTCGGACGCCGATCGTCCGCAATCCGGTCTAGCGTTCCGGCATGCAGATCATCCTCATCGCCGGTCTCTGGTTCCCCGCCTCGGTCTGGAGCCCGGTGGTCACCGAGCTCGGGCGCCTGGGCCACCAGGGCATTCCGGTCACCGTGCCCGGGCAGGGTGACGGCGCGACGTCGGCAACCCTGGCCGATCAGGTGGACGCCGTACTCGCCGCCGTGGACGCCGCGGCGGGTACCGGCGCTGGCCCGGTGATGGTGGTCGGCCACTCCGCCGCCTCGACCCTGGCCTGGCTGGCGGCCGACGCCCGCCCGGACGTCGTCTCGCCGGTGGTCTTCATCGGCGGCTACCCGGCCGCGGACGGGCAGCCCTACGCCGAGTTCTTCCCGGTCACCGAGGGCGCGATGCCGTTCCCGGGGTGGGAGCCGTTCGCGGGACCGGACAGTGACGACCTGGACGATCACGCGAAGGCCGAGCTGGCGGCCGCCGCGATCGCCGTCCCGGTCGGGGTGAGCAGTGGCATCGTGCACCTGCACGACGAGCGCAGGTACGACGTCCGGGCGGTGCTGATCTGCCCCGAGTTCACCCCCGAGCAGGCACGCGAGTGGATCGAGAGCGGTCAGCTGCCCGAGCTGGCCAGGGCCAGGCGGCTCGAGCTGGTGGACCTGGACTCCGGGCACTGGCCGATGGTCAGCCGGCCGGTCGAGCTGGCCGAGTCCCTCGCCCGGATCGCTCAGGGCTGAGCACATGAGGCTGACCACGAGGCCTCTCGACCCGTCCACCTGGGACGACTTCGTCGAGCTGATGGACCGCAACAACGGGGTGTTCGGCGGGTGCTGGTGCATCGGGTTCCACACCCCGCCCGGGTTTCCCGCCGACAACCGAGCGGCCAAGCACGAACGGGTGCTGTCCGGGACCACGCACTCGGCGCTGGTCTACGACCAGGACGGTGTGGTGCAGGGGTGGTGCCAGTACGGCACACCGGTCGAGCTGCCCCGGATCAAGAACAGTCGTGAGTACGCCAAAGACCTTCCCCCGCACCCGGATTGGCGGATCGCCTGTGTGTTCGTCGATCCCCGGCACCGGGGGTCGGGCATCGCGAGGGCCGCGGTGGCCGGGGCACTGGAGCAGATCGCCGCTGCCGGTGGGGGCCTGGTCGAGGCGATCTCGGAGGTCACCGCCGGCCGGAAGGCTCACGGACGGTTCCTGTTCAGCGCCACCGCCGAACTGCTCGAGTCCTTCGGGTTCCGGCGGATCAGGCAGGTCGGCAAGCACGCCTGGATCCTGCACGGGATGGTCGAGGCGGGCTGACCCCGGCGGGGGAGGAGGTCGGTCGTGCCGGTCAATGGGCCGGCGGCTCGAACAGGGTGGGGTCTGCCGGGGCCGGTGCCGGTGACCCAGCCGGGGGAGCGGGAGGTGGGGGAGTCGGGGGAGGGGTCGGCCGCTGAGCGGTCGGGCCGTCCGCTGCCGCACCGGCCGAGCGCTGCTCGGCGAGTTTGTCGACCCCCTTGGCCAGCTGCTGCTTGGCCTTGGCCACCGTGCCGGCGTACTTGCCGTCGGTCCGGGCGTCGATCCTCGCGGCGATCGCGTCGAGCCGCGAGATCACGGTGTCGTGCTTGTCATGGGCCAGGTCACCGGCCTTGTGCACCGTCTGCCGGGTCGCCCTCTCGGCCGCTGCCGCCAGCTGCTCCGCCTTGGCCTGCAGCTCGTACTGCTGAGCCTTCTGCTTGGCCTTGTCCAGGAAGCCCATGCTCACCCTTTGCCGTGTCGTGCCGACGATTCCGGCACCGTGTGCCGTTGTCCCGACCGTACGTCGCGGGGCGGTGATCGGCATCTCGGCCGAGGCGCTGCGACGAGCCAGGGACCGCGAGCCAGGGACCGCGAGCCAGGGACCGCGCGCCAGGGACCGCGCGCCGGGGTGGCCGCCAGGGTGGTGGTCGGGGTGGTCGTCGGTCAGGGGCGCCAGCCGTCCGGAGGATCCTCGCCGACCAGGCCGTCGATGGCCTCGCGCAACAGATCCGTGTGTCCGGTGTGCCGGGCGTACTCCTCCAGCAGGTCGAACAGCAGCCGGCGCAGGCTGGCGTGCCGGCCCTCGTCGGCGGCATGCACCGGTTGGTCGAGCCCGCCCTCGGCCAGGGCGGCCGCCACCCGCTCCCGCGACCGGGCGACCGCGGCGTCCCAGTGCGCGTAGAGCTCCTCGGGGGAGTAGTGATCGGCCGAGGTGAACGGCCACTCGGGCTCGGCGTCCCAGTCGACGCCCTGCCACGGCTCACCCGGTGACCGCCCGGCCAGCTTGACCGTGAACGTGAAGTCCTCGACGAAGGCCAGGTGCTCGAGCAGCCGCCCGATGGTCAGCGTGGAGGCGCCGACGCGCGCGCCGAGCGCCGCGGCGTCCAGGCCACCGGCCTTCCAGCGGAAGGTCAGCCGCTGCCGCTCGAGGGCACCCAGCAGGTGCTCCACCTCGGTTCCGGCCAGCGGGGGTTCCCACGGACGATCCCTCATGCGGTCACCGTAGGGGCTCTTCCGGACGATCGCCGTCCGCCTCTCGTGCCAGGCTGGCCCGGTGGACGACGCCAACCCCACGGCCCGCGCGCTGCGCTGCCTCGAGCTGCTCCAGGACCAGCCCGGGCTGACCGCCGACCGGCTGGCCCGCGCGCTCGGCGTCTCCGATCGGGCGGCGCGGCGGTACGTCTCGATCCTGCGCCGCGCCGGCATCCCGATCGAGGCCGTGCGCGGGCCGTACGGCGGCTACCGGCTGGGGCGGGGACTGCGACCCGCGCCGCTGCGGTTCACCTCGGCCGAGGCCCTCGGCCTGGTGATGGCGGTGCTCGATGGGCATCACGATGCCTCGGACGTCAGCGACCCGGTCGGGTCGGCGCTCGGCAAGTTGGTTCGCGCGCTGCCGGAATCCGTTGCGGCACAGGCCGAGACGATGCGCCGGACGGCGGCCTCGGTGCCCGACCGAACCGCTGCCCCGCCCGACCCCGGCACGGCAGTGACCCTGGTCGGTGCCTGCGCCGACCACCGGCGGGTGCACCTCGACTATCGCACCGAGGCGGGGTCGGCCTGGTCGGTGGAGGTCGACCCGTGGGCCGTGGTCGTGCGCCACGGCCGGTGGTACCTGCTCTGCTGGTCGCACGCCGCGCAGGACGGGCGCGTCCTGCGGGTGGATCGGGTCGGCGCCGTCCGGGTGCTCGAGGTGAGCTTCGATCCGCCGCCCGACCTCGACCCGGCGACCGAGCTGGAAGCCCGGCTCGCGGTCGGCTGGGAGTACCGGGTGGAGGTGGTGATCGAGGCCCCGGTCGCCGAGGTCCGCCGGCACCTGCCCCGCTCCCTGGGCCGGCTGGACCCGCTGGACGGCGACCGCTGCCGGCTCGAGGCGAGCACGAGCAACCCGGCCTGGTACGCCGGGCAGCTCACCCGGCTACCCTCGCCGTTCCGGGTGCTCGGCGGAGTCGAGGTGCGGGCGGCGGTCGCCGGACTCGGGCACCGGTTGATCGCGGCGTGTCCAGCGGTGGTGGGCCACGACGGCGCGGACCTACAGTCGAGGACATGACCCTCTCGATCCCGGACGAGGTGCTGCTCCTCCTGCTGGACGACGTCCGCGGCAAGGTGCTGGTCGACGGCACCGCCCTGAACGCCGCACTCGCCGGGGCCGCGCTGGTCGAACTGACCCTGGACGGCGCCATCCGGCTGACCGCCACCGACGAACCGCGGGCAAAGAAGGGCCGGCTGGTCGGTACCGGGCGCTCCGCGCGCGACCCGCGGCTGATGGCACTGATCCCGCGGATGGAGGGTCGCAAGCCCAAGGACGCCGTGGGGCGGGTGATGTCGTCCGGATTCCGCTCTCCGGCCACGGATCTGCGCAACAGCCTGCTGGAGGACCTGGTCGCGCGGGGAGTGCTGTCCCAGCAGAAGGGCACCCTGCTCGGGTTCATCCCCACCACGCGCTGGCCCCAGGGGCATCGCCGCGACCTCGAGGACGAGGTGCTGGCCCGGGTGCGCGACGTCCTGATCGACGAGCAACCGCCCGACCCCCGCACCGGCGCCCTGATCGCGATCCTGAGCGCGGTGGATGCCCTGCCCAAGGTGTTCCCGGCGGCGAACAAGAAGGCCCTGGTGCACCGGGGCAAGCAGATCAGTCAGGGCGATTGGGCGGGAGCGGCCGTCCGGGAGGCCCTGGCCGCCATCCGTGCCGCGGTCATGATCGCCACCACGGTGGCGGTCACCGCGGGCGCCACGAACTGACCACCCCTCGTGATCATGCACTTTCGACTATTCGAAAGTGCATGATCACGAGGGGTGGTGGTCACAGCCCGGTGAGCTGGCCCACCACCAGCCAGGCCGACCCCGCGGCCACCGCCAGATAGCTGAGACTCCACACCAGCCGCGGCACGCCGGTGAGGCGGGCCAGCACCGCGGGGTCATCGCCGCCCGACCCGGCGCTCATCACCGCCAGCACGTGCCGCCACGCCCCCACGATGAGCAGCAGCCCCGCGGCGATCAGTACCTGCTGCTGGACGCCGTCCGCGCGCCACCACCACAACGCGCCCAGCCCACCCAGGGCGGCGGCCATCACCAGCGCGGTGTAGGCCGAGCGGATCCGCAGCACGGCCAACAGGATGATCAGCAGTGCGCCGGTCAGCACCGGCGCCGACCAGCCGCGGACGGCGGTCCACACCAGCCCGGCCCCGACCAGGGCCGGGGCCGGGTACCCCGCCCAGGTGGTCAGCACCAGCCCCGGGCCACGCGGCCGCCCCGCGGTGACCGCGTGCCCCGACATGTCGTTGCGGACGACGAAGCCGGTGAACCGGCGTCCGACGGCCATGCCGACCAGGGCGTGCCCGAGTTCGTGCACCAGGGTGACCGCCACGCGGGCCAGGCTCCACAGCCCGGGCACGAACACCAGGGCGGACGCCGCCGCCAGGGTGATCGCCACGGTGCGCCCGTCCGGCCCGGCGACGTCCCCGGCGACCGGCAGCACCCGCAGCCGTAGCTCGCCGACCCAGTCCACGGCGCGATCCTCGCACGGCGCTCACCCCCGCCCTCCCCGAGCTGGGTGGAGATGGTGCTGCCTGGGTAGGTGGTACGCCGTCGTCGCGGGCAGGTGCGCGACGACGGCGACCGTCGACGTGAGGAGGAACACCGTGTCCGAACCGTCCTGGGGCTATCTCATCGGTGCCACCGTCACCGCGCTGGCCGCGGGGCTCGTGGTGTGGGCACCACGCCGACCCCGCCTCCTGGGCCGGGTCAGCTGGTGGGTGAGCGTGCTCTACGGAGAGATTCCGGCCCTGGTGCTGCTCGGGCTGCTGGCGAGCACGATCGACACCCTGTGGCTCGGCGCCGGCGGTGAGGCTGGGGGTGACGGTGGGGGCGCCGTCCCACCGGCCGGCATCCTGGCCTTCCTGGTCGCCGGCCTCGCCGCAAGCTTGCTGGTTTGGCTGCTCGTGCAGGCCCAGTGGGCCGGGCGTGCGATGCGCTCGGCGGTGCCGGCTACCGGGACCCCGCGACGGTTGGGCTGGCCGGCCGCGTTGCTGCTGCCGATCCCGTGGCGGCCGCGCTCGGTCGCCCTGACCCGGGGGCTCGCCTATGGGCCGGAGGCGCACCAGCGACTCGACCTCTACCGCCGCTCGGACGAGGCCTCCCCTGGCGGGCCCGCGCCCGTGCTGATCCAGTTGCACGGCGGCGGCTTCGTCTCGGGCCGCCGGTCCAAGGAATCCCTGGGGCTGATCCACGACCTGGCCCGGGCGGGCTGGGTGTGCCTCTCGGCCGACTACCGGCTGGCGCGAACGCCGGGGCAGGGGCACCCGGAGCACCTGATCGATGTGAAGCGGGTCATCTCCTGGGCGCGCACGCAGGCACCGGCGCTGAACCTGGACCCGCGCCGGATCGTGCTGCTGGGGACGTCGGCGGGTGCTCATCTGGCGACGATGGCCGCCCTGACGGCCAACCGGGCCCGGTACCAGCCGGGGTTCGAGGACGCCGACACCTCGATCAGCGCCTTCGTGGGCTTCGCCGGGTACTACGGCCCGCTGGCGACAACCCCGGACGACGACAGCTCACCGTTCGCACACGTCGATCGCCCGTGCCCCCCGGGCCTGATCGTGCACGGCAGCCACGACACGCAGACCTCCCCCCGGGATGCGCGGGAACTGGCCGATCGCCTGCGCTCGAGCAGCGGCGGCCGAGTCCGTGCAGTGATCCTGCCGGGTGCCCAGCACACCTTCGACCTGCTCGACTCGGTGCGCTTCCGGCACGTCCGGCACGCCGTGGTCCGGTTCTGCCACTCCCTGCCCGACCCCTCGTGATCGGCCGAAGCCCGAGCAGCAACGTCAAGAGAGGTGGACCGTGGTAAACCACGGTAGATCAAGGTAGAGAGTCCATCTACCATGGTTCCATGGGACTCAACATCAAGAACCCGCGGGTTCACGAGCTGGCGCGAACGGCCGCCGAGCGCTTCGGCATGAGTCAGACCAGTGTCATCGAAGAGGCGTTGCGACGAATGTTGCAGGCGGCCCCGGCTCGACCGGATCAGAGCCGGCTCGACGTGATCCAGGGCGTCCTCGCCCAGGTGGACGTCGAACTCACAGCCGATGATCGTGCCGCACTGCGTGAGGACGCGCTGCGGATGTACGACGACCAGGGCCTGCCAGCATGATCATCGACCCTTCGGCCGTGCTGGCCATCATGCTGGACGAGCCGGAGCGTGCGGACCTGGTCACAGCGGTGGCCCGGGCGGATGTCGTCCGCATGTCGGCCGCGAGCTACGTCGAGATCGCTGCGGTCGTCGAGCGGCGGCGTAACCCGGTCTTGTCGCGTCGGCTGGACGAGCTGCTCGACAGCATGGGGGTCGAGTTGGTGCCGTCCGACGCCGAACAGGCCACGATGGCCAGGGGTGCCTATCGCGACTTCGGTCGGGGCAGTGGTCATCGCGCCGGGCTGAACCTGGGTGACTGCTTCAGTTACGCCACGGCGAAGGCCACTCGCGAACCGCTGCTCTGGGTCGGTGATGACTTCGACCACACGGACGTCGCCTCGGCGCGCGACTGATCACGCGCCACGTGGTGGGGCCTCCGCCGCCCGATCGGGTCTGCTCGCTCATGGCCGTCCCTCCCTCGCCGGCGGAGTTGCCGCCGGGCGGGCCACGATCAGGTATTCACCAGGCCCCAGGAAGGTCGTCACGGTGACGACGTCCTGGCCGACCGCGGCGAGATCCTCGACCAGCTCGTGTCGGCGAAAGGCCCACAGCGTCAACCGTTCCTGATGCGTCGCGATCGACCCGTCGGCCGCCGGCAGCGCGATCGCCACCTCGAGCTGGTGGGCATCGTCCCAGGTCTCGCCGAGGCGCCAGGCACGGACGACGACCCCGGCCCGACCGCGCCGGTGCACCAGACGATCCTGGACGTCGAGCCGGTCGCCCGCGGCGCGCACCTGCTCCCAGTCGCGCGCGGAGATCGCGAGAATCCCCTTCGGCGACAGCAGGTTTGCCATGGCGGCGAGGGCAGAGCGTCGCGCCTGACGTCCGTCAGCATGCGAGATCGAGTTGCCCACGCAGAACACCGCGTCGAACGGTCCGGACACGGCCAGGGTGGGCAGGTCCTGCCAGGTGCACACCGCCGTGGCCAGGCTCACCGCGTGGTGCGCGGCGAGGTCCCGGGTGCGGGTGATCATGGCTGGGCTGGCGTCGGTGGCCGTGACGTCGAATCCTCTGGAAGCCAGGCCCACGGCGAGCTGGCCGGAGCCCGCCGCGCAGTCGATCACTCGCCCGCCTGCCGGGATCAGCTCCACGGCCGGGGCGAAGGCATCCGCCGCATCCCGGGGTTCGAGCAAGGCGTCCGGTACCAGCCACTCGTAGACCAGGGCCAACCCGGCGTACGCCTCGTCGTCCGATCCCTCGCCACCCGGCGGATTCATGACGATCACCGTAGGCCGGACCCGTGGCGTGCGCATCCGCCTCTGACCCACGTGCATGCCACGGATCCGGGGAGGCGAATCGCGGCTCGGTATCGGCCCCGCGTGCAGCTACTGTGTCGCCTTGCCCACGCGCGGCGGTCGGCACTCGGCCGGGCTGACTTGACCCTCACATCGTGGCAGGGGGGAGAACGGGCACATGGTGTCCATCGGAGAGTTCGCTCGGCTCGGCCAGGTCACGGTCCGCATGTTGCGGCACTACGACCGCATCGGGCTGCTGGTCCCGGGGCGGGTCGACCCGTCGTCCGGGTACCGCAGCTACGCCGCCGCCCAGCTCGCCCGCCTCCACCGGGTGGTGGCCCTGAAGGATCTGGGGTTCAGCCTCGACCAAGTGCGCCGAATCCTCGACGACGAGCTGACGCCGGAGGAACTGCGCGGCATGGTGCGATTGCGGCGGGCGGAGTTGATCGACGAGCACGCCCGTGCCGAGCAACAGCTGGCCGGCGTCGAGCAGCGCCTCCGACTGATCGAGAGGGAGGACCAGATGTCCCAGGTGGAGTACGTGGTGAAGTCCTTGCCGGGCAGGCGGATTGCCGCTCGCGAGGCGACCGTCACCTCGCAGCCGGAGATTGCCGCGGTGGTCGAGCCGCTGTTCGGAGCCGTGGCGAGTGCGGTGGGTGCGACCGGTGGCTGCCCGCAGACGGGCGTGGCCACCTATGCAGCGGACGAGGAGGGCGTCCGGATCGTGCTGGGGTACGACTATTCCGGGGAGCCGGCGCCGGGGTTCGACGTGCACACCCTGCCGGCGGTGGAGCAGGCGGTGTGCGCCGTCCACCTGGGCGCCATGGACACCATCGGTGCCTCCTGGCAGGCGCTGTTCGCCTGGGTCGAGGCGCAGGGGTGGACGCCGGCCGGCCCGTGCCGGGAGATCTACCTGGTGGCCTCGCCGGATGATGACCAGTCCGGCTGGGTCACCGAGCTCCAGCAGCCTGTCGCCCGCTGATCACGGCGACGGTGCTCAGGCCAGCCCGAGGGCATCCAGTGCACGCAGCAGGTGCGGATCGCGGCGCTCCGGCCGCAGCCGCTCGACCCCACCCCGGGAGTACCACCGGACGCCGTGGAACTCGCCGGCATCGGGCTCCAGGGGCATCCCCACCTCACCGAGCAGGGCGAACCAGGCGCTGACATCGGTGTGCTGCGGCCCGGAGTGCCCCGAGGTGAGCGTGACGGTCCAGAAGAACGGCAAGTCCGCACCGTCGACGAAGGCGGCCGGTACGCCCAGTTCCTCCCTGACCTCGCGCCGGACGGTGTGGGCGGGGTCCTCACCCGGCTCGACGTGCCCACCGGTGGGCAACCACAGACCCGCCAGCCGGTGGTCGCACAGCAGCACCTGCCCGGCCGCCCGATCGACCAGCAGGAAGTACGCGACCAGGTGCATCGGCGGAGTGTCAGGCTTGACCCGCCGGTAGATGTCCTCGGTCGAGGCGAGCCAGTCGAGCACCTGGCCACGCTGGCGCCGGCCCAGGTCGTCGTGCGGCGTCCACGCGGCGGCCGCGGCCCGGACGCGGTCCTGCGGGGTGCTCACGTCAGGACCGGGGTCACGTGGCCTCTGGGGACTCGGACCGGCGCGGCTGGTCGTCGGGCTGCTGGTCGTGGGGAGGCTGGTCGACGAAGTGGCCCTCGGCCAGGCTGCGTACGAGGCAGAACTCGTTGCCCTCGGGGTCGGCCAGCACGTACCAGGAACGACCCTCACCCTGCCCGATGTCCACGTGCCGGGCCCCGAGCGCCAGGATGCGCCTCAGCTCCTCGGCCTGCCCACCATCGATCGGGCAGACGTCGAGATGCAGGCGGTTCTTGCCCGAGCGTGCCTCGGGTACCCGGACGAAGAGGATCTCGGGCGCCAGTGGGCGGGTTCGCAATTCCGCCAGGTCGGACGGCTCTGACGGGCCGATCTCGACCAGCTCCCCGTCCCGGTCCTCCCCGACCGTGTACCCGAGCACCGCGCACCAGAAGGCGGCGAGGGTCCGAGGGTCGGCACAGTCGACGGTGAGGCCCTCGAATCGGCAGGTCATCGACGGCGCTCCACGGTGCTCGACGGCGGCTGGCAGGTCACCCGCACGACGGTAACCGAGCGCGCACTTCTCGGGCGTCCTCCCCCACGACTGCCAGGATGCCGACATGTCCGAGGCACTCTCCCGCACGCTGATCGCCCCGCCGAAGGCCCGGCCCGGTGATCGGGTCGCGGTGCTCTCCCCGTCGTTCGCCGCCCCAGCTCTGTTCGCGGCCGTGCACGAGCAGGCGATGCGCCGCCTGGCCGAGATCACCGGTCTGGTGCCGGTGGAGTACCCCACCACTCGCCGCCTCGGCGCGAGTGCCCACGAGCGCGCCGCCGATCTGAACGCCGCCTTCGCCGACCCCTCGATCCGGGCGATCGTGGCGACCATCGGCGGTGAGGATCAGATCACGGTCGTCCCCCACCTGGACGCCGAGGCGGCGCGGGCGGACCCCAAGCCGTTCCTCGGCTACAGCGACAACACCAACCTGACCCACTGGTTGTGGACCCTCGGCATCGCGAGCTTCTACGGCGGCTCGACCCAGGTGCACCTCGGCCCCGGGCCACACGTGGACGCCGTCCACCTCGCCTCGCTGCGTGCGGCGTTGCTGACCGGCGAGCGGCTCGAGCTCACCGACCCCGGGGAGTCGGAAGACGTCGGCCTGGACTGGAACGACCCCCGCGCGCTGACCAGCTTCGGCGAGCGCGAACCGACCGGGCCCGGCGAGCCGTGGTCCTGGCACGGCCCGGCGCGCGAGGTCACGGGACCCACGTGGGGCGGCTGCATCGAGGTGCTGCAGTGGATCCTGACCGCCGGCCGGTTCGCCGGCCCGCCGAGTGACCTGGCCGGTGCCATCCTGCTGGTCGAGACCTCCGAGGACCTGATCCCGGCCCGCGAGGTCGGCTGGATCCTGCGCTCGCTGGGCGAGCGCGGACTGCTGGCCGAGGTGGCCGGCGTCCTGGTGGCGCGCCCGCCGACCAGCGATCACGACCGCCGCCCGGAACCGGCCGAGCGCGCCCGGTTGCGCGCCGAGCAACGCGACGTCGTGGTCGAGACGGTCGCGCGCTACAACCCGGAGGCCGTGGTGTGCGTCGGCGTCCCGTTCGGGCACACCCGCCCGCAGTGGATCGTGCCGCACGGCGGGTTGATCACCCTGGACGGCGCGGCGCGCCGGGTGTTCGCCGACTACGCCTGAGCTGCCGGCACCATGACACGCAGCGCCTCGGGCACGACCTGGATCTCGATCGGGGTGGAGCCGATGATCTCGCCGTCCACGTCGACCGGCAGCGGCCGGTCGGTGCTCACGGTGAAGTCGGCCCCGAGCAGGTAGCCCTTGTTCTCCGACGGGTGGTTCGGGGTCAGCACCTGGCGCACCGTGGCCCGCACGGTCGAGGCGCGCGAGCGCCCGCCGAGGACGTAGGCCATCAGCAGCCCGTCGTCCAGGCTCGCGTCAGCAGCGATCGCCGTCCCGGCGTGCATCGAGCCGTTGGCCACGTTGAGTTGATGGGTGCGCACCCGCCAGGTCGTCGTCCCGCTGCGCACCTCCGCGGTGAACGGCTTGTGCCGCACCAGGGTTCGTGCGCCGGTGATCGCGTAGGCGGGCCGGCCGAGGCGGCGCTTGAGCTGGTGGGGGGTCCGCCCGGCCACCTCTCCGGAGATGCCGATGCTGACCAGGTTGGCGAAGTAGCGGCCGTTGACCAGGCCGAGGTCGATGTCGGCGACCCGACCGGTGGTGATCACCCCGACCGCCCCGGGCAAGCGCAGCGGCAGGCCCAGCGAGCGGCCGAAGTTGTTCGTCGTGCCCAGGGGCAGGTAGCCGAGCACGGTGGGTGAGTGCGCCAGGTGGTGGACGACGTGCGAGACCGTCCCGTCGCCGCTGCCCACCACCAGCAGCCCGGGCTTCTCGGCGGCGATCCGCGGGAGCAACTCGGGCAGCTCACCGGCCGGATCGTGCACGAGGTACTCGGCGTCGACGGTCCAGCCCTGGGCCTCGAACGAGGCCCGGGCGAGCCGGTGCAGGGTCACCCCGCGGCGGGACCGGACATTGATCAGCAGGGTCAGCCGGCGCTCGCGCCGGATCCGTTCCTGCAGCCGAGCAGGGTCCGGACGATCCGTGGCGCCCTGGGTTCCGTTCGTTCCGACGTTCATGATCGTCTCCCGGTCGAGGCCCTGGCCTGCTGCGCACAGGCCACCCAGCATGACGGTGCGCTCTGTGGGTCGCCTGGGCCCCGGCTGTGAACCGGCTCGTCTGGCGCACCCTCACGAGCGACTCAGAGGTCGAAGGTCAGGCCGGTGAGGTCCTCGCTGACGGCCCACAGCCGGGCGGCCAGGTCCGGATCGCTCGCCCACCGGCCGAAGGCGGCCGGCCCGACCGGGCCCCGGATGCCGCCGAGCCACTGGGGTCCGGAGTAACTGCCCGGCTCGGCGGTGGTGGCCGCGTACAGGATCGACTCCGCGCCGCCAGCGGCTCCGGGCAGCACCAGGCGCATCAGCGGGGGCGCCACCCGGGCCAGGAATCTGTTGGCGCCCATGCCGTCCGGGCTGGAGACCAGGTTGGTCACCGCCACCCCGGGATGGGCCGCGGTGGAGGTCAGGGCCGACCCGGCGGCGGTGGCCCGGCGGTGCAGCTCGAGTGCGAACAGCAGGTTCGCCAGTTTCGACTGCCCGTAGGACACGGTGGGCGTGTAACCCTGGGCAGGATTGCCCTCGAGCACGCGCTGGTCCCCGACCCGGTGGCGGATGGACGACACGGTGGTCACCCTCGGCGACGGGGCCGCGAGCAGGGCCGGCAGCAGGCGCGCGGTGAGCGCGAAATGGCCCAGGTGGTTGGTGGCGAACTGCAGCTCGTGCCCGTCGACCGTCGTCCGGTGACGCGGAGGGGCCATCACCCCGGCGTTGTTGACCAGCAGGTCGATCGGTCCCTCGATCGACTCGGCGAAGGCGCGGATCGAGTCCTGCGAGGCCAGATCGAGGTGGGCCACCACGGCCCGCTCGCCGATGGACGCCGCAACCGCACGCCCCGACTCGAGCGAGCGCACCGCCAGGACGACGCGCGCCCCGCGTGCGGCCAGTTCGTGGGCCACCGCCGCACCGATCCCGGAGTTGGCGCCGGTGACGATCGCGCGCCGGCCGCTGAGGTCGCCGAGCTGTGCGGGCTTCCAGGCCTGGGTCACGAGCGGCTCCCGTTCGGTGAGTGGTCCGCAGGGCAGCGGCCCCGCAGGTCGGTGGTCACGCTCGATCTTCGGGGACCGGTCCGCTCGCGGCCACTCCTGGCCCGGGCTGGGGTGGCGGCGAAGGTGGCGCTGAGGGTGGCGCTGAGGGTGGCGCTGAGAAGTGGTCGCGGTCCCGGCCGTGCCAGGAACGCCACAGCTGCGCGTAGGCGCCGTCGGCCGCGACCAGGTCGGCGTGCGGCCCGAGTTCGCAGATCACCCCGTCCTCCATCACCGCGACCCGGTCGGCGTCGTGCGCCGAGAACAGGCGATGGGCAATCGCGATCACGGTTCGCCCGCGCAGCACCGCGGCCAGCGAGCGCTCGAGGTGCCGGGCCGCCCGCGGGTCGAGCAGGGAGGTTGCCTCGTCCAGCACCAGGGTGTGCGGGTCGGCGAGCACCAGCCGGGCCAGGGCCACCTGTTGGGCCTGGGGTGGCGTGAGCCGGCGCGCACCCGAGCCGACCCGGGTGTCCAGCCCGTCGGGCAGTCCACTCACCCAGTCGTCGGCGTCCACCGAGGACAGCGCCTCCAGGATCCGGGCGTCACTCGATCGGGCGCCGGAGGCCAGGGCCAGGTTGTCCCGCAGGGTGCCGGCGAACACGTGATGCTCCTGGGTCACCAGGGCCACCCGGCTGCGCAGGACGTCGAGCGGCAGTTCGCTCAGCGAGACCCCACCGAGGCGGACCGACCCGGCCCGCGGGGAGTGGATCCCCGCCAGCAACCGGCCGAGGGTGGACTTGCCCGCGCCCGAGGGTCCCACCACGGCGATCCGCTCGCCCGCGGCGACGTCCAGGCTCACCCCGCGCAGCACGTCCCGCCCGGGGACGTAGGCGAAGTGGACGTCGTGCGCCTCCAACTGCTCGCCGTCCGGGACGGCGCCGCTCACCTCGCGGTCGTCGCCCACCTGGGCGACGCCGAGCAGCCGGGCCAGCGAGGCCTGGGCGGCCTGCAGCTCGTCGAGCAGGATGATCAGCCGGTCCACTGGGTCCACCAGCATCTGCACGTAGAGCGTGGCCGCGGTGACGTCCGCCAGGGACACCGAACCCCGTTGGGCGAGAATGCCTCCCACCACCAGCGTGCCGATCGCCGGCACCACGTAAGAGAACTCGACCACCGGGAAGAACCGGGTGCGCAGCCCCAGGGTGTAGCGCTCGGCGGCGAAGGAGCGCGCGCAGTCGGCGTCGATCCGCGCCACCCGGGCAGGCCCGAGGTCCAGCGACTCCACGGTCCGGGCGCCCTCGGCCGTCTCGGCGACGGTCGCGGTGATCCGGGAGTAGGCCACCGCCGTCCGCAGGTAGCCCTGCCCTGCCCGGGCCAGGTAGACCCGGGCTCGCCAGGCGACCACCGGCACCACCGGCAGGATGGCCAACGCCACCCACCACCCTGCCCAGAGCGCAGCGGCCAGCACGGCGAGGGCACGCACCCCGGCCACGATCGCCTGCGGCACGGCCCAGCGCGCCGTCCAGCCGAGTTGGTCGACGTCCCGCGAGGTGCGGGTGAGCAGGTCGCCCGAGCCGCCGGACTCCACCACGGCGATCGGCAGGGCGAGCACGCTGTCCACGAAGTCCTCGCGCAACTCGGCGAGCATGCCCTCACCGAAGACCTGGGAGGCCAGGTGGGCGTACCGGGTGAGGATCGCCTGCAGCAGTAAGAAGCCGGCCAGTACCGGCATCACCCGGTCGACGTGCGCCGCGGTGGTGCCGTCCTGCACCGCCTGCACCAGGTCGCCGAGCAGCCGCGGCGCGGCGAGCGCGGCCGCGGCCGCCGCCAGGTGCAACCCGACGCCACCCCACAGCGCTCGCGGATGGCGGCGGGCCAGCTGGGCGGCGTACCGGCGAACGTCCGGGGTGTCGGCGACCGGCAGCCCCCCGCCGTCCCGGGGTGCCGCGCCTGTGGCCGCGGCCCTCACGCCGCGCCTTCGCCGATCGGGCGATCGGCCGCGTCGCTCGGGTGGCCACCGTGCTGCCCACTCTGCTCGCCAGCGTTCTCGCCCACGCTGCGGTCGACCACCGCGTGATAGGCGGCCGAGGACATCAGCAGCTCCTCGTGCCGTCCGACCGCGACCACCCGCCCGCCCTCGAGGAAGGCCACCTCGTCGGCCACCTCCAGGATCAGCGGTGAGGTGGTGACCACGACCGTGGTCCGTCCCTGACGGTGGGCGTGCAACCGGCGAGCGATCCGGGCCTCGGTGTGCGCATCGACGGCACAGGTGGGCTCGACGAGCACCAGCACGGGCGGATCGGCCAGGACGGCGCGCGCCAGGGCCAGGCGCTGGCGTTGCCCCCCCGAGAACGTCCGCCCGCGTTCGTCCACGGGCGCGGCCAGGCCGTCGGGCAGGGAGTCGACGATGTCCAGGGCGGCGGCGACGTGCAGTGCCTGCCTCAGGTCGCCCTCGGTGGCCCGCTGCCGGACGTCGAGCACATCGGCCACCTGACCTGCGAAGAGCATCGAGTCGGGATCGCAGAGCACCACGGTCCGGCGCAGGGCAGTCCGGGACAGCGTGCACAACGGGACGCCGCCGAGCTGGACGTCCTCGCCCGGCGCCGTCCCGAGCAGGCTCAGCCGATCGGCGAGGTGAGTGCCGGCGTCCGGGTCGGCGGGGACCACGGCGGTCAGCCGTCCGGCGCGGGCGCGCACCCCCGAGCGATCATCGGTCAGGTCGGCGGTTGCGAGCCCGGCCACGTCGAACCGATTCTCGGAGAACGAGTCCCGATCCGCGGAGGTCACCGGCGGCCCGAGGGCCAGCAGGTGGCAGATCCGCCGGGCCGAGACCAGCGCCCGGACCAGCTTGTCCGCGAACTCGGTCACCGTGCGCAGCGGGATGGTCAGGAAGGCGGTGTAGCCGTAGAAGGCCACCAGCTCACCGGGCGACAGCCTGCCCGCCACCGCGGCCCGCGCCCCGGCCCAGACCACCACCACCACGAAGACCCCGGGCAGCAGCACCTGCAGGGCGTCGGTGAGCGAGGCCACCTCGGCCAGGCGCACCCCCGCCCGTCGAACCCGTTGCGAGGCGCGGTGATAGCGCGCCGCGAACAGCGACTCACCCCCCAGTCCGCGCAGCACCCGCAGCCCGGCGACGATGTCGGTCGCCATGGTGGACAGCTCGGCGGCCAGTCCTCGCACCCGGCCGGCCCGACGCTGCAACGGGTGGAGCAGCGGTCCGATGGTCGCCGTGAGCACCGGCACCCCGACCAGCACCAGCAGCCCGAGCGGCACCGAGGTCCCCAGCACGATCACGGCCACCACCACGAAGGAGACCACCGAGCCGGTGAACCGGGGGACGACGTCCATCACCCGCCCGATCTGGGCCATGTCCGCCGTGGCGATGGTGACCACTTCTCCGGTGGGCATCCGGCGTGGCAGCTCGACCCCGACCCGGACGACGTGGCGCACCACGAGCTGCACCGTGCGATAGGCCGCGATCAGCCAGTTGGTGACGGCGAACCGATGGCGCATGATCGCGCTGACGGCCTGCACCGAGCCCAGCAGCAGCATCCAGAGGGCGGTGCGGCCCAGGGCATCGAGGTCGCCCCCGGCCACCCCCTGGTCGATGGCCCGGCCGATCAGGGCAGGGGTCAGGGCCTGGGCGATCATCCAGGTGACACCGAAGGCCATACCGCCGAGCAGGGTGAGCCACTGACCGCGAGCGGTCCAGAGCAGGAAGCGGGCGGGGGAACGGTGGTCGGCCTCACCGGGATGGGTGACGGGGAGGTGACGCACCGTTTCACGGTAGGTGTCCGACACGCGGCGTGGGGAGGCTGGATTGTGAGACCTTCCACGGATCCGTCACCGGCTCAGGCCTTGCGCACCGGTGGTCGATACCCAGCGTCACCGAGGGCGGGTGGCCCCCAGCCGGTCGAGCAGAGCCGCACGGATCGAGGGGCGGGTGCCGAAGGTGAGCAGGAAGGTGGCCTCGCGGATCAACCGGGCGGCATGTGAGCTCGCCAGCACCGAACCGGATCCCTGATGGACGGCGAGCGCCCCGGCCGCGCGCAGGGCCAGCTCGCCGGCCGCTGCCCGGGCCTGCGGGGCGTCGTCCCCGGTGGCCGCGAGCAGCCGCCGGCGGGCCCGGCGCAGCTCGCGGTCTAGAGCCGTCGACCCCAGCAGGCTGATCGCCCGTCCGGCCACCCCGAGGGCCAGGAACCCGTTGCCGGCCAACGACTCGGCGTCCCGGGCCAGGTAGGCGGCGTGCGGCTCGATCCGCAGCACCCGGTCGGCCGGCACCCGCACGGCGTCCACGGTGAGGGTGACTGTGCCGCTGGCCCGGACCGCGACCAGGTCGAGCGGCTCGGCCCGCAACCCGGCGGCGTCCGTGGGGATCAGGGCCCAGATCAGCTGGTCGCGCTCGTCCCGGGCGGTCATCAGCAGGGTGTCGATCATGCCCCAGCCGGTCACCCAGGGGGCGGTGCCGTCGAATCGCCACCCGCCCGGGCCACCCGGGCCCCCCGGTGCCGCCGGGTCGGGGTCGGCGGTGGCCCTGATCACCGGCGGACCGGTGCGCGTGGCGGCCCCGATGGCGATCCCAGCCCGTACCCGCCCGGCGACCAGGTCGGGCAGGAGCCGGGCGGCGGCGTCCGACCCGCTGGCCGCGACCGCGCGGACCGCTCCCCGGTGCTGCATCCAGACGAACGCCGCTGCCAGGCAGCCCCCGGCGAAGGCCTCGGTGACGGCGGCTCGGCCGGCGTCGTCCAGGTCGAGTCCGGACAGCTCGGCTGGAGCGCCGATGCCGTAGAACCCGTTGCCCGCCAGTGCATCCAGTAGCCGACCGGGGACCCGCTCGGCCCGGTCGACCTCACCCGCAGCCGGGAACAGCAGCTCCTCGGCCAGGTGCCGGGCCTGCTGCACCACGCCGGAGTCCACCCGCGCAGGGTACGCCGGATGAGGTCCGGGTAGCCTGCGCCCACCATGGACATCACCGACTTCGGGTTGCACCTGTTCTCCCTGACCGGGCGGGTCGCCGTGGTCACGGGCGGCAACACCGGGCTGGGACGCGCGTTCACCGTGGCGCTGGCCGCCGCCGGCGCCGAGGTGCTGGTCGCCGCGCTCGCCCCGGACGACGGCACGACCGCCGAGCTGGTCCGGGCCGCCGGAGGGCGCATGGTGTTCGTCCAGGCCGACATCACCGCGCCCGGGGCCCCGGCGGAGGTGATCGGCCGGTGCGTGCGGGAATGGGGCCGGATCGACGTCCTGGTCAACTCGGCCGGGATCTGCGAGCTCGCCCCGGTGGAGGAGTTCGATCGCGCGCCGTGGGACCGCATGGTCGCGGTCAACCTCACCGCGGCCTTCGAGCTGGCCCACGAGGCGGCCAAGGTCATGATCGGGCAGCGCTCCGGCAAGATCGTCAACATCGCCTCGCTGTTCTCCTACCTGGGCGGGCGCACCTCGCCGGCCTACGCCGCGACCAAGGCCGGGCTGGTCGGCCTCACCCGCGCCTATTGCGACGAGCTCGCCGAGCACAACGTGCAGGTGAACGCGATCGCCCCGGGCTACTTCGCCACCGCCATCACGCAGGCCACCCGCAGTGACCCGGACGCCAACCGGCGGGTGCTCGAGCACATCCCCACCGGACGCTGGGGGCAGCCGGCGGACCTGATGGGTGCCCTGGTGTTCCTCGCCGGCCCCGCCTCGGACTACGTCAACGGCCAGGTGCTGGTGGTCGACGGCGGATACCTGGTTCGGTGAGGTCCGTGACCACCACCCCGCCCTCGCCCGGCCCGCCCGCCTCGTTCCCCGACCCCCCCGCGCACCTGCCGTCCCGCTCGACCCTGAGCCGGGAGGGGATCGTCGCCGCCCTGCGCGACCTGTCCGCGCGGCACACCCTCGAGGTGGTCACCGACGAGCAGGCGCTGCGTGAGGCCAGCGTCGACCGCTTCCGCAAGTACACCGCGGTGCACGGGATCCACGCCGGGCCGTTCCCGGCGGCCATCGTGCGGGCGCACTCGACGGACGACGTCGCCGCCGTGCTGCGTCTCGCCGACGAGGCGCTGATCACCGTGGTGCCGCGCACCGGGGGCACGGCCACCGAGGGAGGCCTCGAGGTGGTGGTGGCCGACTCGATCGTGCTCGACGCCTCGGGGCTGGACGCCATCGTCGCCATCGACGAGGCGAACCTGATGGCCACCGTGCAGTGCGGCGTCCCGTTGCAGGTGCTCGAGGACGCGGTGCGGGCGCGCGGGCTGACCACCGGGCACTCCCCGCAGTCCAAACCGATCGCCCAGTACGGCGGGCTGGTCGCCACCCGCTCCATCGGTCAGCTGTCCACCCTCTACGGCGGGATCGAGGACCTGGTGGTCGGGCTCGAGGCCGTGTTACCGGGTGGCGAGGTGGTGCGGATCAAGAGCGTCCCCCGGCGCGCGGCCGGCCCCGACATCCGGCACCTCCTGATCGGCAACGAGGGTGCCCTGGCCGTGATCACCGAGGTGACCGTGAAGCTGTTCCGGTACACCCCGCAGAACAACCGCTACTTCGCCTGCCTGGTGGACGATTTCGCCGACGGGGTCGACGCGCTGCGCGAGCTGGTGACCGCCGGGTACCGGCCGTCCGTGTGCCGGGTGTACTCGCCCGAGGACGCCCGCCAGCACTTCGCGGACCTGTACCGGGGCAAGTGCGTCGTGGTGCTGATCGCCGAGGGCCCCAAACCCCTGGCGGACGCCACGGCCGGGGCCTTCGAGGAGGTTTTCGCCCGCCGTCCGCACACCCCCGTGGACCCGGCGGTGATCGAGCGCTGGTTCGCCGGCCTCAACTGGGGACCGGAGCGGATCGAGGCCGAGAAGGTGGCCATGCGCGAGCAGGCTCACCTGGGGTTCACCACCGAGGTCAGCTGCGACTGGTCCCGCGTGAGCGAGCTGTACGAGTCGGTGATGCGCCGGGTGCGCACCGAGTTCACCCGGGCCGGCGACCTGACCATGCTGGGCGCACACTCCTCGCACAGCTATCAGACGGGCACCAATCTGTACTTCGTGTACGACTACCACATCCGTTGCGCGCCAACGGAAGAGATCACCACTTATCACATCCCGCTGAACGCCATCGTGGTCGAGGAGGCGTTGCGGGTGGGGGGGTCGATGGTGCACCACCACGGGGTGGGCAAGTACCGCACGCCGTGGATTCGCGCCGAGCACGGCAGCGCCTACCGGTTGCTGGCCGGGCTCAAGCAGCAGTTCGACCCTCGCGGGATCATGAACACCGGCACGTTGTTCGCACCGGAGGAGCCGTGACCGGGCGGGTGTGCGCTTGAGGGGCCCGACCTCACCGGAGGACGGTGACGGGCCGCTGCTGCTGGCGATCGACAACGGCTCGCAGTCGACCAAGGTCGCCCTGGTGGACGCCGCCGGCCGGGTGATCTGTTCGGCGCGCCGTCCGTTGCGTGCCTCGCAGCACCCGCAGCCCGGGCACGTGGTGCACCCGGACGACGACGTGTGGGACTCGATCGTGCAGGCCTGCCGCAGCCTGTTCGCCTCGTACGCGGGCGATCCGGGACGGGTGGTCGGGGTCGGGCTGTGCACCATCCGGTTCTGCCGGGCGCTGATGGACGCCGACGGGCTACTGGTCGAACCGCTGCTCAGCTGGATGGACGTCCGCGTGGGCGAACCCCACCGCGACCCCTCGGGACGCGTCCGGCGGCTCGCGGCGTCCTCGGGGTATGTCACCGGCCGGTTGACCGGCCGATTCGCCGACACCGCCGCCAACTACCAGGGGCTGTGGCCGTTCGACGCCGCCCGCATGGACTGGACGCGCGACCCGCAGGTCCACCGGGCCACGGGGATGCCGCGGGAACTGCTGCCCGAGCTCGTCCAGCCGGGTGAGCGGCTCGGGGTGGTCAGCGAGCAGGCGTCCGCGGCGACCACGATCCCGGCCGGGATCCCGGTGTATGCCACGGCGAACGACAAGGCAGTCGAGGCACTGGGTTGTGGATTGCGTTCCCCGGCAACGGTTCTGCTCTCGCTGGGCACCTACATCGCCGCGATGACACCCGGCGGGTCGGCTGCGGGCCACGCCGCCTACTGGGTGAACACCGCCGCGGTGCCGGGGGAGTACCTGTACGAGTCGGGCGGGATCCGCCGCGGGATGTGGACGGTGGGGTGGTACCGCGACCTGGTCGGCCTGGCCCCGGGGCCGGGTGAGGAACTGCTGGACGCCGAGGCGGCCCAGGTGCCGCGCGGATCCGGCGGCCTGATGGCCGTACTGGACTGGCTGGCCCCGACCGAGGCCCCGTTCCGGCGGGGGGCGTTGCTCGGGTTCGACGGCACCCAGCACCGGGGCGCGGTCCACCGGGCGATCCTCGAGGGGATCGCGCTGACCATGGTCGAGCACCTGGAGGCGATGGAATCCGCTCTGGGCCGGTCGTTCTCGACCCTGATGGTCTCCGGCGGCGGTGCCCGGGCGGAGTTGATGCTGCAGATCCTGGCCGAGGTGACCGGCCGACCGACCCGCCGCACGGCGGTCGCGGACGGCGCGCTGCTGGGATCGGCGATCTGTGCCGCGGTGGGTGCCGGCGTCCACCCGGGGTTCGAGGAGGCGGTGGCGGCGATGGTGACCCCGGGGCCGCTGATCCACCCCGACCCGGCGGCGGTGGCGCAGTACGCGCAGGTGCGTGCGGTGTACTCCGGGCTGCGAGCCTTCACCGACCCGTTGTTCCGGTGGGTGGCCCAGGCCGGGGACCAGGATCCGATCAGGACCCGAGACGGACGAGGAGTGGGTGAGGCATGACCGACCCGGTGTTCGCCGAGAGCTATGCGGCAGTGGACGAGGTGGCCCGCGAGCGGCTGGAGCAGATCGAGTCCCTGGTGCGTTCGATCGTGCCGGACGTCACCGCGGCGATCTCTTACGGGATCCCGACGTTCAAGCGCACGGGGAAGAACTTCGTGCACTGGGCCGGGTTCGCCCGGCACGTCGGGTTCTACCCCGGCCCGGCCACCATCGAGCACTTCGCCGCGGAGTTCGGTGGGCGCACCTGGGCCAAGGGCTCGGTGCAGTTCCCGCACGACGAGCCCTTGCCGATGGAGCTGATCGAGCGGATGGTCCGGTACCGCCTGACCCTGTGACCCGTGATCATGCACTTTCGACTATTCGAAAGTGCATGATCACCAGGGGGGAGGTCACTCGGCAGGGCGATCGACACTCTGAGTGGTCGAGATCTAGCTTTGAGTCATCAGGGCTGCATCCCGCAGCCTCGACGACGCGGAGGTTCTCGGCGTATGGCTCGACGGACGCCGTCCACGGGTGTCCGTCGAGCCGCCGCCGCGCTGGTCCTCGCCCTGGCCGCCCCCATGCTGGCCGCCGCGACCGGGTCGAGCGGGCCGCTCGGCACCGCACCGGCGCAGGCCGCACCACTGCACACCCTGGTCAACCCGACCTTCGACACCGGGCTGGCCGGCTGGTTCGAATCGACGGCGAAGGGCAGCCTCAGCGGCGTCGCCGGGCGGCGAGGCGCCGGCGTCCGGCTCACGCACACCGCGACCTCGCGCTACACCGTCATCCTGAACGACACCGCCAACACCGTCACCCGTACGGTGGCAGGTGGCAGCTACACCGCCACCGCGTGGGTGCGCGCGACGACCTCCACCCCGGTCAGCCTGCGGCTGCAGGAGTGGTCGGGCGGGGTCAAGCGGGCAGAGGTCGCCTCCACCGTGACCGTCGGGACCACCTGGACCCTGATCGGCGTCAACCACGTGGCGACCAGGGCGGGGTCGGGCCTGGACCTGAACCTGCTGGCGCCGGCGCTGCCGGCGAGGGCAGCGGTGGACGTCGACGACGTCACCTTCCGCTCGCGCACGCCGTCCTGGGTGGACGACTTCGACAGCGAAACCCTGGACAGCCGATCGTGGACGGCGCTGAACGCCTCGACGTTCGGCGACGGCAACCTCGAACTGGCCTGCCTCACCAGCCGTCCGCAGAACCTCACCGTTGCCGACGGGGCGCTGGCCCTGACCGCGCGCCGCGAGCCGGACCGGGTGTCCTGCGGCAGCGGCGACGACCGCTTTCCCGGTGGGCGGGAGTACTCCTCGGCGTTCGTGCAGACCAAGGGCAAGCGGGCTTTCACCTACGGGCGATTCGCCGTCCGGGCCCAACTGCCCACGGCACCTGGGGTTTCCCGGGGGATGTGGCCGGCGTTCTGGATGCGGCCGGTCGATGGTGGCCTCGGTGAACTGGACATCATGGAGGCCATCGGCAGCGGCAGCGACAGTTCTGACGGTGCTGACAGTGCTGACGGTGCGGCGAGCGTGGAGTCCACGCGGGTTCACCAGAGCCTGCACTACGACTACCTGCCCACCCAGCCGGTGCAGAAGGTGACGGCGACCCTGCCCGGTGGGGCCCTGCCGAGCGGCGGGCTGCACACCTATGCGGTCGAGTGGGATGCCGGTCAGATCCAGTGGTTCATCGACGGTCGCCTGACCCAGACCCGCACCACGGCGTCCACCCCCTGGCTGGCCGCGGCCTTCAGCCGGCCGATGTACCTGCGCCTCAACCTGGCCGTCGGCGGACGCTGGCCAGGCACCCCCGACGCCACCACCCGCTTCCCGGCGACCTACCTGATCGACCAGGTCAGCGTCCACACCCCCGCCACCTGACCCCCACCCCAACCCATCCCAACCCATCCCAACCCGCTCATGCTCCCCAGCCGACCCGCGATGATCTGACATCGAGGACAAAACACCCAAATTGCCGGTCACCGGCGGAGCATGAGGCGTCCCCCGCGGAGCATGAGCGGGTTGGGGGTGGGGTGGGTCAGTGGGGGAGGGCGTGTTTCTCGAGGTAGCGCTTGATCAGCTCGAGGTCGGGGGGTACCACCTCGACCTGCCAGGGGAGGTCCTCGAGGTCGGCCACGGTGGCGGGCAACGGCGGCCGCACCCCGGTGGCCTGCTCGACCACGGCGGCGAACTTGATCGGCTGAGCGGTCTCGAGCACCACCATCGGGACGCCGTCCTTGAGGTGCTCGAGCGCCACGTGCACGCCGTCCGCGGTGTGGGTGTCGATCAGTCGCCCACAGGCGGCATACACCGCTGCGATCGTCGCCAGCCGATCGGCGTGAGTGCTGGTGCCGGCGACGAAGCCGAACTCGTCGGCGATCCGGGCGTGCTCCTCGGGCGTGATCGTGAAGCCGCCCGCTTCTGTCACCTGCCTGCCGAACAGGTCGGCCACCCGATCGGCGTCCCGGCCGAGCAGGTCGAAGACGAACCGCTCGATGTTGGACGCCTTGGAGATGTCCATCGAGGGACTCGAGGTCTCGTAGGTGTCGGCGCCACCGCGCACCCGGTAGGTGCCGGTGCGGATGAACTCCTCCAGCACGTTGTTCTCGTTGGTGGCCAGTACCAGTCGTCGGATCGGCAGGCCCATCATGCGGGCCACGTGCCCGGCGCAGATGTTGCCGAAGTTGCCGGACGGCACGGTGAAGCTCACCTGCTGCGGTGCGGCGTGCTCACCGTCGTCCCCCTGCCTGCCGTCCAGTGCCGGGTCGGTCGCCGCCAGCCAGCCGGCCACGTAGTAGACCACCTGGGCCACCAGGCGGGCCCAGTTGATCGAGTTCACCGTGCCGATGTTCAGCCGGCGCTTGAAGTCCAGGTCGCCCGAGACCGCCTTCACCAGGTCCTGACAGTCGTCGAAGACGCCCTCGACGGCGAGGTTGTGGATGTTCTCCTCGGCCAGGGTGAACATCTGCGCCTGCTGGAACGGGCTCATCCGCCCGTGCGGGCTGAGCATGAACACCGCGATCCCCTCGCGGCCGCGCATGGCGTACTCCGCGGCGCTGCCGGTATCCCCCGAGGTCGCACCGAGGATGTTCAGCGGCCTGCCCTCGCGGCGCAACTGGTACTCGAACAGGGCGCCGAGCAGCTGCATCGCCATGTCCTTGAAGGCCAGCGTCGGGCCATTGGACAGCTCGAGCAGCGCAAGCTCCTGGTCGGCCGCTGACTGCAGCCCCCGGACGCCGGGCAGCGGGGTCAGCGGAGTGATCGCCTCGGTGCCGAACACCTGCGCGGTGTAGGTGCCGTGCACCAGCTCGTGCAGATCCCTGGCCGGGATGTCGTCGATGAACAGCGCCAGCACGCGCTCGGCGAGTTCGGCGTAACTCAGCCCGCGCCAGGAGGCCAGGGTCGCGGGATCCAGCCGGGGGTAGTGGGTCGGCAGGTACAGCCCACCGTCCGGTGCCAGCCCCTCGAGCAGGATCTCGGTGAACGTGAGCGGCGCAGCGTCACTGCGAGTGCTCAGGTAGCGCACGGGGGGTGGTATCGGCTGCTCGGCGGGCACCTGGTCAGGGTACTGGGGTGCGGATGCCCGACAAGGTGGAGGGTTTGCCACCGCAGACGGTGGCAAACCCTGCACCGCCCCTCCAGAGTGGTGGCTCCTCGGTGCTCTCAGGTGAGGGGGAAGCCGGTGAGGGCGACGGCCAGTGCGCGGCCGTCGGGGGCGCGCACCTCGGGCACGGCGGCGCGCGCCGGCTCTCGGTGCTCGCCGGGGCGATTCGTGGCCGTGCCGTGCGCCAGCACCTGTTCGGTGACGGTCAGCTGCCGGATCGCGATCACCCGCACCCGGTCGGGGTGCTGTCGCGCGAACTCGGCGTACAGACTGGGATCGTGCTGCCCGTCGTCGCCGAACAGAATCCACCGGACGGCGGGCAGGTCGGCCGCCAGGGCCGCCAGGCAGGCGCGCTTGTGGTCCTGCCCGCTGCGGAACCACCCGGTGTTCGTCGGCCCCCAGTCCGTGAGCAGCAAGGGTCCGGCGGGGTAGCCGTGCCGGTAGAGGAAGCGGGTGAGCATCCCGGCGGTGTTCCAGGCCCCGGTCGAGACATAGACCGTCGGTGCGCCGGGGTGCTCGGCGAGCAGTGAGCGGTACAGCTCGGCCATCCCCGGCACCGGCCGCCGGGCAGTCTCGCGCAGCACGAGGGTGTTGTAGGCGGCCAGCATCGGCCGCGGCAGCAGGGTGCGGATCACGGTGTCGTCGATGTCGCTGATCAACCCGAAGCGTTGGTCGCCGGCCACCATCAGCACCGGTGCGGTCACCGCGTCCACGGATACCTCGGGCGCCCCGTCCGCGGGCTCGACCTGCCCGATCCGCAGCGTCACCTGTTGCCATCCCGGGCTCAGGTCGGGCGCGGGCAGGCGGGCGTCGATGATCCCGGAGCGATCCGCGCTCACCTCGTGGTCAGTGTCACCGATGCTCACCCTCACCCGGGCATGGGCTGCCGGCAGGGTGAAGAAGGCGCGCCAGCCGCGGCGGTCCGGCAGCCCGGGCGGCGGGGTGCGCACGGGAGCGGAGTGGTGTGCCGGGCGGCCCCGGCGGGACCATTCCCGGAGTCGGCCGCGGCCCCCCGTGAGGGAGGCATCCTGCCCGGTGGTGGGCCCGCCTGACGGCGCGGGAACGGGAACGGGAGCCGCCGGGACCAGCAGCACCCTGGCCAGCACCCGGACGAACGGCTCGCCGGCCCCGGCCCGCCCGTACCCCTGGTAGGCGACGATCAGGGGACGCCACCCACGCCGGCGGAACACCTTGCCCCACAGTGCGTTCCAGGCGTCCTCCAGGCGTCCGGCGGGATGCGCACCCATGGCTCAGGTGACGTCCCGCCGGGTGGTCAGGAAGGCTCCGCTCACGGCCAGCACGGCGGCGTAGACCAGCAGCACCAGCGCCGACTGCCACCAGAACTCGAAGTACTGGCTCTGGGTGGCCGGGTCGACCTGCTGCCCCTCGACCGGGTCGGACGTGATCAGCATGTTGGCGGTCAGGTTGCCGGGCAGCCACTTCATGGCCGAGTACCACTCCTGCACGGTGAAGATGACGTTCAGGGCGATCTGCGCGACGAACGCCACCCCGACGCCGATCAGCACCGCGGCGATCTGGTTGCGGATCAGCATCCCGATCCCGAACCCGAACAACATCCAGACCACGAAGGCGATCACGCCGATCCCGAGCGACTTCCACACCTCGCCCTGGTCGAGCAGGGTCGGCTCACCCTTGACCCCGATCAGGATTGCCGCACCGCCACCGACGCTCGCCGCGGCGTGCACGACGGCGTACAGGACCCCGGTCACCGACACGGCGATCGCCTTGGAGACCATCACCACCCAGCGGTTGGGAGTGCTGAGGAAGGTGGCACTGATCGTCTTGTGCCGATACTCGCTCGTGATCAACAGCGTGCCCAGAGCCAGCGGGAACAGGGTGGTCATCTGCTGCACCAGACCGGCGTTGTAGATCAACTGCGCGGTGCCGACGGTCATCCGGGCGAATGGGTTCCCCTGGTTGCCGCCGGGCTGATCGCCACCGTCGCCGAAGTCCGTGGAGACCAGGGCGGCGAACCCCATCGAGATCAGAGCGGCCAGCGCGGCCATTCCCAGGGCCATGCCCCACCACAGCCGGGTGGTGAAGACCTTGCGGATCTCGGATCGGATGGCCCCGTTCATGCCACTGCTCCCGTCTGTGCCGCGCCCGAGGGCTCCTCGGTGAGGGCGAAGAAGAGCTGCTCCAGGTCGCCGCCCTGGGCGCGCAGTTCCCAGATCGGAAGCCCCGTCTTCAGGGCGATGTCGCCGACCAACCGCAGGTCCGCGGTCGAGGCCACCAGTGCGCCGTCCTCGGCCGGGTGGCTGCGCACCCCGGCCGAGTCGGACAGCGCCTGCGCCAGCCGGGTGGGATCGGAGGTGCGCACCAGGCAGGTGGACTCCCCGTGCAGCTCCTCGATCGGCCCGGCCTTGACCAGGCGCCCGTGGTTGATGATCACCACGTCGTCCACGGTCTGCTCCACCTCGGACAGCAGGTGGCTCGAGATCAGGATCGTGCGGCCCTGGCTGCTCAGGTGCCGCAGGAACCCGCGCAACCACCGGATGCCCTCCGGGTCCAGGCCGTTGGTCGGCTCGTCGAGCAGTAGCACCGGCGGGTCACCGATCAGCGCGGCGGCCAGGCCGAGGCGCTGGCGCATGCCCATCGAGTAGCCGCCGGCCCGTTTGCGGGCGGCGTCCTTCAGGCCGACCAGGTCGAGCAACTCGTCCACCCGTGCGGCGCCGATGCCCGCGGTGTCGCCCAGCACCCGCAGGTGATCACGGCCGCTGCGGCCGGGGTGGAAGTTGGTGGCCTCCAGCGCCGAGCCCACGACCCGTAACGGTCGGGCGATCCGCCGGTAGGGCACCCCGCCGATCAGCGCCGTCCCGCTGGTCGGCCGGACCAGACCGAGCGCCATCCGCAGGGTGGTGGTCTTGCCGGCGCCATTGGGGCCCAGGAAGCCGGTGATCCGCCCCGGTTCGACGTCGAAGGTGAGGTTGGCCACGGCGATCACGGAGCCGAAGTGCTTGGTCAGGTTGCGGATCTCGATCCGCGTTCCCGGGGTACTCCCGCCGTGTCCCGCGGTCGCTACCGCGGCCTGTCCCGAAGTGGTCATGCCCTCGATCCTTTCAGCCTCACCCCGCAGGAGGGCAACCGCAGGTGTCCCCGCTCAGGCGTGGTCCCGCTCACCGTCGGCGCTCAGGTCACATTCAGCCTGCCCCCAGCCACGGGGACGAGGGTGATCACATGTGCAGCGATCAGTCGCCGTCCGGCCCCCTGGTGGTCGACGTCGTCGTCCCGGTGTTCAACGAACAGCACTCGCTGTCCCGGTCCGTGCACCGCCTGCACGCCCGCCTGCGGGAGAGCTTCCCGTACGCGTTCCGGATCACCATCGCCGACAACGCCAGCACCGACGCGACGCCGTCCGTGGCTGCCGAGCTGGCGGCGAGCCTGCCCGAGGTGGTCTGGGTCCGGCTGGAGCGCAAGGGCCGCGGACGGGCGCTGAAGCAGGTGTGGTCCGGCTCGCCCGCGCAGGTGTTGGCCTACATGGACGTCGACCTGTCCACGGATCTGGACGCGCTGTGGCCTCTGGTCGCCCCGTTGCTCTCGGGGCACTCCGACCTCGCCATCGGTACCCGGCTGCACCGCGACTCGCGGGTCGTGCGGGGTCCGCGCCGGGAGGCGATCTCGCGGACCTACAACCTGATCCTGCGCACCGCGCTGGGGGCGAGCTTCAGTGACGCCCAGTGCGGTTTCAAGGCGATCAGGGCGGACGTCGCCGCGGAGCTGCTGCCGCTGGTCGAGGACCCGTCGTGGTTCTTCGACACCGAGCTGCTGGTGCTCGCCCAGCGGTGCGGGTTGCGGATCCACGAGGTCCCGGTCGATTGGGTCGACGACCCCGACTCGCGGGTGGACATCGTCGCCACCGCCGCCGAGGACCTGCGCGGCGTGCGCCGGCTGCAGCGCACGATGGACACCCTGCCGCTCGCAGCGATCCGTGACCGGTGGGGCCGGACGACGTCCGGGGCCGGGCTGGGGGCGCAGTCGGTGCGGTTCGCGGTGGTGGGGGCGCTGACCACGGTGCTGCACCTCGGCCTGTTCGCTGCGCTGAACAGCTCGTGGATGGGCTGGCGGGCGCAGACCGCGAACACGGTGGCGCTCGGTCTGGCGACGGTGGTCAACACTGCGGTGAACCGGCAGTGGACCTTCGGCGTCCGCCGGCGCGAGGGCGCCCTGACCAGCCAGGTTCAGGGATTCGGGGTGTTCGCGCTGACGTGGGCCGTGACCGCCGTGGCGTTGGGTGGGTTCGGGTTCCTGTGGCCCGGGGCACCGACGGTGGTCAGCACGATGGTGCTCGCGGTGGCGACGGTGACCTCGACGGCGGTCAAGTTCGTCCTGATGCGGCACTGGATGTTCGCCGGGCCAGCCGTGTCGACGGTGCCACCTGTGCCACCTGTGCCGGCCGTGTCGACTGTGCCCGCCGAGCTGACGGGCCCGGTGACGCCCGCCGGCCCCGAGCCGGAGCCGGGCCGCCCTCGGCTTTCTCAACCAGTCGGTTGACAACCAGCTGGAAGCGGTCGTACGGTCTTCCTCAACCAAACGGTTGAGGAAGCGACATGACCGATCAGCACTCCTCGGAACAACTCTCCAGGGTCTTCGCCGCCCTGGCCGATCCCACCCGGCGCGACATGGTCGCCCGGCTCACGGTGGGCGACGCCACGGTGGGCGAGCTCGCCGCCCCGTACGACGTCAGCGTGCAGGCGGTGTCCAAGCACCTCAAGGTGCTCGAGGAGGCCGGTCTGGTCAGTCGCGGCCGGGACGCGCAGCGGCGTCCGGTGCATCTGGAGGCGGAGGTGTTCGACCTGATGACGAAGTGGATCGAGCGCTATCGCCGCCAGGCCGAACAGCGCTACCAGCGCCTGGACGCCGTCCTCGCCGCCCTGCAGTACGCCGAGAACCCCGAGACCGCGCCATCGACCCCACAGGAGGGAACCGCATCATGACCACCATCCGACAGCTGATCACCGAGGCGACCATCGAGGCCGACCCCACGGTGCCGGCGATCCGGATCACCCGGGACTTCGCCGCCACGCCCGCGCAGCTGCTGCGGGCCCACACCGACCCCGAGCTGTTCACCCAGTGGGTCGGCCCGCATGGCATGCGAACCACGATCGACGTGTGGGACGCCCGCACGGGCGGCAGCTGGCGGTACGTCGCCCAGCACGGTGACGGCTCGGACGGCATGGAGTTCGCCTTCCACGGCTGCTTCCACGAGGTGCGCCCCGACCGGATCGTGCAGACCTTCACCTGGGAGGGCATGCCCGACGGGGTGGCGCTGGAGACCCTGACCTTCGAGGATCTGGGCGACGGCCGGACCCGGCTGCACGCCCAGTCGCTGTGCGACAGCTTCGAGGACCGCGACACCATGCTGCGCAGCGGGATGGACGTCGGGGTGAACGACGGCTACGCCAAGCTCGACGCCCTGCTCGCCGACGGAAGGCTCTGATCAGTCATGGCACTGCCCACCGAACCCGGCGCCCGTCATCGTGTCGTGGCCGCCACCTTCGCCGACCGGGTGAAGGGTGCGGACGCCATCGGCGCCTGGGCGGCTCCGACGCCGGTCGCACAATGGCAGGCGCGCGATGTCGTCCGGCACCTGATCGACTGGCTGCCGGGCTTCCTCGGCTCGGTGGCCGGGGTCGACCTGAACCGGCAGGGGCCGAGCGTGGACGACGATCCCGTGGCCGCGTGGGATGCCCACACAGCCGCGGTGCAGGAGTTGCTCGATGACCCCGCGTCGTCCCGGATCGTTGACGACCCGCGGTTCGGCGCGATGCCGTTGACCGCGCTGATCGACCGGTTCTACACGGTCGACGTGTTCATGCACACCTGGGATCTCGCCCGGGCGACCGGCCAGGACGACCGGCTGGACGCCGACCTGTGCGGGGAGCTGGTCGGTGGCATGGAGTCGATGGAGGACATGATCCGGGCCTCGGGTCAGTTCGGCAGCCGGGTGCCGGTGCCGGCCGACGCCGATGCGCAGACTCGTCTCATCGGATTCATCGGCCGCGACCCAGCCTGGACGTCGGCCGGCTGAGCCTCGGCGTGCCCGGACGACGCCCGAACGCTCGGCCGGGCGGGTCTGGCCGCGTAGCATGGACCTGGCGCCCAGGTCGCCACCGGTCCGCGGGAAGGGGCTCGGCCCCCCTGGAGCAATTCGTGTATCACGACTCGCGACCCTCCTTTCTCCGACGCAGCGGACATCGGATGACGAGAGGAGGCCGTCGTGGCCCCGAACCTGCCCAACAACCCTGACCTGCAACGGTTCCGGCGTGATTCCCGTCGCCTGCAGCGCGCCGTCCGTGAGGGCGATCCAGCGGCGCTGGAGCTGGTGACGGCCCACCACCCGGAGGGCGCCCCCGCCGATCCCGTGGACTTTCCGCTGCACGCCGCGCAACTCGTCGTCGCCCGGGCCCACGGCTTCCCCAGTTGGCCCGCGATCCGCCGCCACCAGGACCTGGTCGCGTCGCTGGGACGCGACCCCGCCGCCGAGGCGCCGGCCGAGGAAGACCCGGCGGATGCCTTCTGCCGTCAGGCCTGCCTCACCTACAGCCAGCTGGATCACCCTGACCGTCGGGCCGTCGCAGCCCGCCTGCTCTCTGCGCATCCCGACCTGCCGGATCGGAGCACTCACGCCGCGGCGGCGGCCGCCGATCCGCACGTCCTGGCTGCTCACCTGCGCGAGGATCCGGCGGCCGCGAGCCGGGAGGGCGGTCCGTTCGGGTGGGCGCCGCTGCTGTACCTGACGTACTCGCGGGTGTCACCCGTGGACGCCGTGGCGGCGGCCGAGGTGCTGCTCGATGCCGGTGCCGACGTGAACGCCGGATTCCTGTGGCAGGGGCTGACCCCGCCTTTCACGGCCCTGACCGGCGTGTTCGGGGAAGGCGAGCAGGGCGCCGGACGCCAGCCGCGCCACCCGCAGGAGCAGGAGTTGGCCCGGCTGCTGCTCACCCGCGGCGCCGACCCGAACGACGGTCAGGCCTTGTACAACCGGATGTTCCGGGCCGACGACAGCTACCTCGAGTTGCTCTTCGAGTTCGGTCTGGGCGCCGCGCCGAGCGTGTGGCAGAAGCGGTTGGGCGCCAGCGCGCAGACGGTCGAGCAGATGCTGCAGCGTCAGGTCGAGTACGCCGCGCAGCACGGGTTCGCCGAGCGCCTGGCGCTGCTGGCGCGGCACGGGTGGGGCACCGAGCGCCCGCCGGCCGAGGGGCCGGACCGCCGGCCGCTGATCCATCGGTCCAGGACACCCGGCCAGGTCCTCGGCGCGCTGCGGTCCGGTGCCGATGTCGACGCCGTGGTCGATGGCCGGACCGCCCTGCATGTGGCCGCCTTCGCCGGCGACGTCGCCCTGGTGCGCGCGTTGCTGGAGGCCGGGGCCGACCCCACGCTGCGCGACGCCGTCCATGACGCCACGCCGCTCGGCTGGGCCGAGTACGCCTGCCAGGGCGAGGTGGCCATGGTGCTGCGGCAGGCCACACCCGAGCCGGGCTGACCCGGATCTCGGACCCTGGCGGAGATCGCTGACCTCCGCCAGTCCTGTCGCCGGTCCGCTCGCCGGCCCGGCCGGCCACGGTCGGCTCAGCCCGCGGCCAGCCGGTCCAGCACCTCGGCGGCCGTGGCGGCGTCCGCGATGGTGGCTCGCCAGTGTGGTGAGACGAACCCGGCGGAGGTCGCGTGGTCCAGCAGGTGGATCAGCGGGTCGTAGAACCCGCCCACGTTGAGCAGGGCGATCGGTTTGAGCCGGCCGTGCAGGCCGAGCTGGTTCCAGGTGGCGGCCTCGAAGAGTTCCTCCAGCGTGCCGAGCCCTCCCGGCAGGACGGCGAAGGCGTCCGCCCGGTCGTACATCAGGGCCTTGCGCGCGTGCATGTCCGGCACCTGGTGCAGCTCGCTCAGCCCGGTGTGCGGCACCTCGGCGGCGAACAGCTCCCGGGGGATCACGCCGATCACCTCCCCGCCGGCGGCGAGGGCGGCGTCGGCGACCGCCCCCATCAGCCCGACCGATGCCCCGCCGTAGACCACGCCCCAGCCGGCCTCGGCGATCCGGCGTCCCAGCTCGGCCGCGGCGGCGCGGTGAGCGGGATCGACGCCGGGGGAGGACCCACAGAACACGCAGATTCGTCGTCTCATGGCGCGGGCAGGGTAGCGGGTTCGAGCGCCTCGTCCAGGGCCGCGATCACCCGTCGCTCCCACTCATCGGGCGCCGCGCGCAGCCCGGCGGTGTGCTCCGCCCCCGCGACCGTCCACACCTGCACCCGCTCGGGGGCGAGGCGGCGCAGCACCTCGGCGGCCCGCTGTTCGTCCGGCCTGGTCCCGGCGGTGATCAGCAGGAACGGCGTCCTGCCCGCCCGTCGGACCGCATCCGCCAGGGTGGGTGGTCTCGGGGCGGGTGTCATCGATCGCACCGCCACGTCGGTGAGCCGGTCCAGGCCCCGCTGGACGGCGCCCGGGACGCCGCCCGGCAACCAGGCGTCCTTGTCGGCGGCGGTCCGGGCGGTCGCGCCCTCGGCGACCACCACCCGCACCCGGGGGTCGGCGCCGGCGGCACCGATCGCCTCCTCGCCCCCCATGGACAGGCCGACCAGTCCCACCCGGCCGTCGCGGACGTCGCCGCGCGCCAGCAGGAAGTCGACCGCCGCCGCGGTGTCCCGCTCGCCGAACCACCCCAGGTCCATGCCCCGCCCGCCGCTGTTCCCGTGCCCTCGGGCATCGATCATCAGTACTCCGTAGCCATGCCGGGCGAGCACAGCCGCCTGGGGCAAGGTGGCCGTGCGGGTACTGCCCGAGCCATGACGCAGGACGACGGCCGCTCCGGTGCGCGAGGGCAGGTACCAGGCCGCCAGCGGGGCGCCGTCCGCGGTCTCGATCCGCACCTCGTGGGCGGCCGGTCCGAGCTGGTGTGGGCCACCGGCACCGAGCGGGGTCGGCGGGACCACCGTGGCCATGGCCGCGATCACGCAGGCGTAGAGGAGGCCGAGGGCGGCGAGTGTGCCCGGTAGGGCGAGCAGGCGCCACCACCGGCGGGTGCCGCGCCAGAGCCCCCGGACGCCGATCCCCGTCAGGACCAGACCGAGCATCGCCACCGCGGAACCGCCCGCCGTGAGGATCGACCACGACCCGGCAGCGGCGTGCCGGACTGCGATCCCGCTGCCGATGCCGGTGGCCACCAGGCCCAGGGTGAGGGCCACGACAAGGCCCAGGGTCGGGGCCACGACCAGGCCCACGGTTCGGGCCACGGTCCGGGCCACGATCGGCGTCCGCCGTGGCGTCGGACTCACCTCGTCCGGGGTCACCGGCCCAGTCTGACCGGCGCCCACCCCGGCGTCACGGTGAGTTCGACGACCTCGCCGTCGGCCACGGCCAGGGCGAGCAGCAGCCGGTGGCGGCCGTCGAGCAGGAACGTCGCCGTGGTCGCGCCGTCCCCCGCGACGGCGGGCCCGAGGCGGCAGGGCCCGGACCAGGCGGCGGCCACGGTGAGCTGGCGCACGGCGTCCTCGGCGATGCCCGGCGAGATCGGCAGACCCGCCGGCCAGGTCGGCGCCGGGCTCGCGCTCGCCCGGCAGAACTCGGTGGCGACCGCCAGCAGCTGCTCGCTCGGGTCGGGAACCGGTGTCACGGTGAGGGTCTGGACCCGCGGGGGCACCTCGGGGGTGAGTTGGATCTCGACCCGGATCCGCCCGCCGGGCCCCCGGAGCCACCAGCTGTCGTGAGCCGGCGAGTTCGGGATCGTGGTCGGGTCGACGCCGGGGTCGGGGCTCGGCTCGGGGTCGGGAGCCAGCGGTCCGATCCGGGCCACCGCGTCGGCCCACTGGGTTCGCCGGCGCTCCAAGGGCTCATCGAGGTCGACGTTCATCGCCAGCCACTGCCCGGCGAGGTCGTCGTCCCAGCGGGTGATCAGCCGGGTGACCGCCTCTCGGGCGTCCGTGGTCTCCGGCCGCATGGAGGGCGCCGGCTCCAGGCGGCCGGTGCGCACGAGGGGTGCCGGACGGGTACCGAGCCCAGCGTGAGGCCCAGCGTCGAGCCCACGCCCGAGCCCACTGTCGAGAGCGGAATCCAGCACGGCGTCCAGCAGACGCGACCCCAGCCGCCCCGCGGGGGCGTAGGTCGAGTTGGCCAGCACGACCACCCCCAGCCCGGTGGCCGGGTGCCAGCGCATGTGCGACCCGAACCCGGGGTAGCCGCCGCTGTGCTGCACGAACGTGCCCCGGCGCAGGTCACGCTCGACCATCAGCCCGAGGCCGTAGCCGAATCCCCGCACCACGGGCGGCTCGGCCAGCGTCGGCCAGGCCTGGATCGGGGCCCACATCGCTTGCGGCAGTTGCAGTTCCCGCCGGGAGGCCCGACGCAGGATCGGGTCGTCGGGGCCGTCCCGGGCCGGGAAGGCATCGGCCAGGAAACCCACCCACCGGGCGAGGTCGCGCACCGTGCTGAACAGTCCACCCATCGGGGCGAAGGCCCCGAGCGCGTCGAAAGGCACGCTCTCCCACAGTGTTCCGGTGAGGCGATGACCCAGAGCCCGGCGCCCGGCGTCCACGACGTCCTCGGTGAACCCGGTGGAGGCCATCCCCAGGGGCGACAGCAGGCGCCGCCGGACGGCGTCCGGGTACGGCTCGCCGGCCGCTGCGGCGATCACCCGGCCGAGCACCGCATAGCCCAGGTTGCTGTACTCGGCGACCGTGCCGGGGGCCCAGGCACTGCTCAGCCCACCGGCGAGCAGAGCGGCGAACTCGTTGTCCGGCAATGACTGTTGACGATCTCCCCACGGATCGTCGGTCGGCCACCCGGCGGTCATGGTCAGCACCGCGCGCACGGTCAGCGGTGCGGAGTCCGCGGTCGGCAGCACGCCGGCGAGTTGCGGTACCCAGCCCGCCACCTCGTCGTCCAGCCGCAGCAAGCCCTCGTCGCGCAACCGGAGCACGGTCGCCGCCGTGAAGCTCTTGGTCATCGAGGCGATCCGGAACAGCGTGTCGGCGTCCGGCGCTGCGGTGTCACCCGGTGACACCCGACGGACGCCGCGCCCCCCGGTGTGAACCAGCCGCAGGCCGTCCACCACACCGTAGGCGAGCCCTGGCTGGGCACCTGCGGCGACGTGCTCGTCCACCAGGTGCTCGACGAGGTCGAGATCGATGTCCACCACGGGGGGATCCTGCCACCCTGCCTGGACGAGCAGCTGTGGTGATGGGCCGGGAAGGGGAGGGCGAACCGGGCCGTCAACCCCTACCCTGACCGGCATGAAGATCCTTCTGGTCGGCGCGACGGGACAGGTCGGCTACGCGGTGGCCGGCGCCCTGACCGCGGCCGGACACGACCTGACGGTGCTCGTCCGCTCGGATCGGGTGGCCTTCGGCGAGGACGTCCGGGTGCACCTCGCGCCCGAGTTCACCCACGAGGTGTTCGCCGACGCGCTGGCCGGGATGGACTGCGCGATCTACGGGGTCGGCCTGCCCGAGCAGTACGTGCTCGACGAGACGGTCTTCGAGCGGGTCAACCGCGGGGTGCTCGCCACCTTCCTGCAGGCCCTGGAGGCCTCGGAGGTGCGCCGGCTGACCTACATCTCGACCTACGAGGTGTTCGCCGCACGTGACGGTCTGATCCGGGAGAGCCACCGGCTCAGCGACCCGTCCGAGCTCTCCGCGTACTTCCGCGCGATGCGGCTCGCCTACGCCGACGCGCTGGCCTTCGCCGAGCGCACCGGCGTCCGGCTGACCACGATCCACCCGGCCGCCCTCTACGGCGGCCTGGACACCGGGTACGGCCTCACATCGGTGATCGAGAACCTGCTGGCGCGGCGGGTCTGGCGGCTGCCGGCGGTGCTACCCGGCAGGTTCCCGGTGATCCACGCCGAATCCCTGGCGGCCGGCATCGTCTCCGCCCTGGACCACGAGGGCGCCTTCCTGCTCAGCGACGGCATGTGCGACCTGCCGACCCTGGCCGCGGAGCTGCGCCGCCAGGCCCACAGCCTGGCACCGCCCACCCTGCCGGCACCGCTGGTCTACGCCGCAGTGCTGCCGTTGGAGGCGGCCTGCCGGGCGCTGGGGCGCCGTCCGATCCTGTGCCGGGCCCAGCTCGACTTCATCACCGCCGGTTCCGAACCCCGGCCCGAACGGGCGATCGCCACCCTGGACTGGCAGCCGCTGCCGCTGCGCGAGGGCCTGCGCCGGTACCTGAGCGACCGGCGCCGGTTGCTGGCCGCCCGCACCGGCTGAGCCGGCCGAACCTCAGGGCCGAAGGATCACCTTGCCCCTGGCGTGCCCGCTCGCCAGGTGCGCGTGGGCAGCCGCCACCTCCTCCAGCGGGAGCACCCGGTCGACGGTGACCGCGAGCCGGCCGGCGGCGGCCAGGGCCACCAGGTCGGCGCGGGCGGCAGCGCGCAGCGCCGTCCCGGGGTCGGCGCCGGGTCCGTGCCCGAGCAGGTGAATCCCGAGCGCGGGCGCGCGGCCGAACGCGGCGATGGTGGCGATCCGGCGGCGGTCGGCCACCAGATCGAGCGAGGTGTCGATCGCCTCGTCGGTGCCGACGGTGTCCAGCGCCGCGTCGACGCCGTCCGGGGCGAGCGCCCGCACCCGCTCGGCGAGCGTCGTCTCGCCGCGCCCGTAGGCCACGGGTTCACCGCCCAGGGCCCGGACGGCGTCCTGGCGGGCGGGGCTCGCCGTCCCGATCACCCGCGCCCCCCGGACGACGGCGAGCTGGGTGGCCATCGAGCCCACCCCACCGGCGGCGCCGTGGACCAGGACGGTGTCCCCCACGCCCACGTCCCCGCCGCCGCCAACGGCCGCGAGCAGGTGGGCGGCGGTGGTCCCGGTGAGCAGCAGCCCGGCCGCCTGCTCGACGGGGAGCGTTCCCGGGAGGGCGAACACGTTCGCCGCCTCGGCCAGCACGTGGCAGGCGTACCCTCCGCGCACCGGGTGGGCGATCACCGGGTCACCGACCGCGAACCCGGTCGGGGGCTCGCCCACCTCGGCCACGACCCCGGCCACCTCGGAGCCCAGGCGCAACGGCAGGGCGTTCGGGTCACTGCCGAAGGCGCCGCTGTAGACCTTGTGGTCGTAGGGGTTGGCGGACGCCGCGTGCACCTCGACCAGTACCTGCCCGGGGCCGGGGGTCGGGCGATCGATCGCGACCACGGCGAGCACCTCGGGGCCGCCGTAGCCGGTGGCGACCACCGCTCGGCAGCGGTGCTCGGCGGCGACGGTCGGGTCCTGCGGGAGAGCCTCCATGCACCGGACCCTACGTCCCCCCTCCCTCACCCCCTCGTGACCATGCACTTTCGACGTCGTCGAAAGTGCATGATCACGAGGGGTGAGGGGACGCAAGCGGGCAGGCGACCTACGCTGACCACTGTGGCGCACCCGCTGATGTTCGACGAGGACGACCCGTTGCTGGCCCGGGTCCGCGCGATCGCGTTCGCCCTGCCGGACGCCGCCGAGAAGATCTCGCACGGGCACCCGGCGTTCTTCACCACCAAGGTGTTCGCCTACTACGGCGGGTCGATCCGCCGCGACGGGGAGTGGATCTCGCACCGATACTCGGTCGTGGTGCTGGCTGACGGGCAGGAGCGTCCTGCCCTGGTGCAGGACCCCCGCTGTTACGTGCCGGCCTACCTCGGGCCCAGCGGGTGGATCGGCCTCGACCTCGACCAGGACACCGACTGGCAGGAGGTGACCGAGCTGCTCGAGACGTCCTACCGACTCACCGCCGGGCCACGACGGGTGGCCCGGTTGGACGCCGCGCGCCCGCGACCGTGAGGTGCCGGGCGTGCACACACGCCGGCAGGCACGCACACCGGAACGAGCCCGTCCCGCAGGGGACCCGGATACAGGAGAGGTGTTGTGGCAGAACCGAAGACCAGGCCCACCGGAGCCAGCGTCGAGGACTTCCTGGACCGGGTCGGTGACCCTCGGCGCCAGGCCGAGGCCCGTGAGGTGTGTGCCCTGATGACCGCGGTCACCGGTCAGGAGCCCGAGATGTGGGGCGAGAGCATCGTCGGCTTCGGCCGGCACACCTACGCCACCTCGCGCGGGCCTTCACTGGAGTGGCCTCCGGTGGGGTTCTCTCCCCGCAAGGCGAACCTGACCATCTACCTGCTGAACGGGTTCGAGCCCTACCCCGACCTGTTGCAGGCGCTCGGGCCGCACTCGATCGGCCGAGCCTGCCTGTATCTCAGGCGCCTGGACGCCGTCGACCGCTCGGTGCTGCGTGAGCTGGTCGGCCGCTCCTACCGCGACACCATCTCGTCAGCCGCCGCCGCAGCCGCAAGGTCCGACGGCACGACCGCCGACGCCGCAGCCGATTCGTGAGCCGGCGCGATCAGGTGCCGCAGAAGGTGCGGTAGGTCGCGGTCACGAACTGCGGGGCGGGTTCGGCGTACGCGGCGTCCTGCGCCCGCTCGGTGAACGGGTCGGCCAGCACGGCCAGCAACCGGTCGAACGGGCCGAGGTCCTCGTGCTCGACGGCGGCCTCGAGGGCCAGCTCCACCTGGTGGTTGCGCGGGATGTAGATCGGGTTCGCCCGGCGCATGCTCTCGAGCCCCTCGACGCCGGGGGCGGCCTCGCGCCGCCGGCCGCGCCAGCGTGAGAGCCAGTCCTCCACTTCCGCTGCGGGCACCGAACCGCCCGCCAGCAGTGCTCGGACCCCGCCCGCGGCATCCGATGCCCCACTGCGCTCGGTCCCGTCCCCGGGCACCGCATCGGCCTCTGCCTCGGCCAGCAGGGCCCGCCAGCCGAGGGTGAAGTCGACCTCGCCGCGTCGCAACAGGTCGAGATAGCCCTCGCCCAGGGCGCGATCCCCGCGCTGCCGGTGGGCAGCGTCGTCCGGGCCGGCGGACGTCAGCCCGAGCTTGGCCCGCAGCACCGTCGTCCAGTGCCGGTCGTGGGCCACGTCGAACGTCTCGAGCGCCGCGATTAGGCGGGGCACGACCACCTCACGGTCCTCGCCGATCAGCGGCCCGACGGTCTCGGCGAAACGGGTGAGGTTCCAGGCAGCGATCTCGGGCTGGTTGCCGAACGCGTAGCGGCCGCCGTGGTCGATCGAGCTGAACGCCGTCCGCGGGTCGTACACCTCGAGAAAGGCGCACGGGCCGTAGTCGATCGTCTCGCCGGAGATCGTCATGTTGTCGGTGTTCATCACCCCGTGGATGAACCCGACGCCCATCCACCGCGCGATCAGCGAGGTCTGGGTCTCGATCACCGCGCGCAGCAGGGCGAGGTAACGCTCGTCGTCCGGTTCGATCGCGGCCAGGTGGGGGTAGTGCCGCGCGATCGCGTGCTCGGCCAGCCGCCGCAGCAGGTCACGGTCGCGGCGCGCCGCGAACTCGAAGGTGCCCACGCGCAGGTGGGAGGCGGCCACCCGGGTCAGGACGGCGCCCGGCAGCGGGCGCTCGCGGTACACCTGCTCGCCGGTGGTCACCGCGGCCAGCGCCCGGGTGGTGGGGATCCCGAGCGCGTGCATAGCCTCGCCCATCAGGTACTCGCGCAGCACCGGGCCGAGCGCCGCCCGGCCGTCCCCGCCGCGGGAGAAGGCAGTTCGGCCGGAGCCCTTCAGCGCCACGTCCCAGCGCCGTCCGGCGGGGTCGATCAGCTCGCCGAGCAGCGCCGCCCGGCCGTCGCCGAGCATCGGGGAGAACACCCCGAACTGGTGGCCGGAGTAGGCCTGGGCGACCGGCTGGGCGCCGTCCGGCACCTCGGCCCCGGCCAGCACGCGCAGCGTCGACTCGGCCTGCAGCCAGCCGGCCGGCAGGTCGAGTTCCGCCGCCAGAGCGTGATTGAGCCGGACGGCGCGCGGCCGAGTCACCGGGGACGGCGTCCAGGGCAGGTGGGCGCCGCTCAGTTCCCGGGCATAGCTGTGGTCGAGAACCGGTTGCCCGCCCGGGGCCACGGTGGCGCTCACCGATCAGTGCACCTTGCTCAACGAGACGGCGTTGATGCAGTACCGCAGCCCGGACGGGGCGGGCCCGTCGGGGAACACGTGCCCCAGGTGGGCGTCGCACACGTTGCACACCACCTCGACCCGCTCCATCCCGAGGCTGGAGTCGAGGTGGTAGGCCACCACGTCGGGTCGGACGGCCTGGGTGAAGCTCGGCCAGCCGGTGCCGCTGTCGAACTTGGTGGTCGAGTCGAACAGCTCGGTGCCGCAGCAGAGGCACTCGTAGCGTCCGGGCTCGAAGAGCGAGCACATGCTGGAGCTGAACGGCATCTCGGTGCCCGCCTTGCGGGTGACCCGGAACTGCTCGCGGCTGAGCACCTGGCGCCACTGCTCGGGCGTGCGCTCGTCGCGCCGGGGGGCCGGCAGGTTGCCGGCGCGGGCCAGACGCAGGACGCCGGGCCAGGTCAGGGTCTGGGTCGTCTCGGCGCCGGGGGCCTGGGCGCTCGGGGTCTGCTCGCTCACACCGGGGCAAACCCTGCCGGCGTCATCCTTGTTCCAATGCCCTCCCGAGGGCCGGCCACCGGTCCGGACCGCACGACTGTCCGATGGAGCGAAACGACAGCCCATGGCCAGCGAATCAACAGATGATCATGAGCGGAACGGCGATGCAAAGGAAGCAATTCGCCATCCACGTAGGGTGTCTTCCCTGATCAGAAGCAATATCACAAGGCTTCGCCACTGAAGCACTGGGGCCTTCCCGGTCGTGGTGATCGAAGGTGCCCGGCAGGTAGGCAAGAGCACCTTCGCCGACATGATCACGGCGGGTCGTCCACGAACCATGGTGACCTTGGCCGACTCGGTGGTGCTGACCGCTGCGCGGGCATGCAGAAGGCTTCGTGGCGCGGTCGATCGCTTCATTCTTGTCATCGATGAGATCCAACGAGTGCCGGAGCTGATCCCGGCGATCAAGGCGGCAGTTGACCGTCGTCGGGATCCCGGCCGGTTCGTGCTGACCGGGTCGTCTGATCTTCTGCGCCTCGAGCGAACCCCTGACAGCCTCGCGGGCCGTGCGGTGACCGTCCACCTGTTCCCGCTCAGTCAGGGAGAACTGGCCGGCATCCCGGCGTCATCGATCATCAACTATGCCGATACGCTGCGCACCCTGTTTCTCGTGATGATGATCGAGCCGTGGACGCCGAACCTCACCCGATGCGAGGTCAGTCGCCCCAAGGCCGTGGTGGTGGATCCGGGCCTCGCGATGCGCCTGGCCGGTCTGACCGCTGCCGGACTGGTCCCGATTACTGGAGGAGAGCACCTCGGTGCTCAACTCGAGGGCTTCATTGCCTCAGAACTGTTGCGCCAGCAGGGGTGGAGCAGCACCGGGTACCGCCTGACGCACTATCGCGACCGCAACGGCCTCGAGGTCGACCTGGTCCTCGAGTTGGACGACGGCCGGATCATCGCCGTCGAGGTCAAGGCCTCGGCGAGTGTGCGGCCAGAGGACCTTCGTGGATTGGCTGCGCTGCGCGATCGCGTGGGCGACAGATTCATCCGGGGGGCCCTGGTGCACCTCGGCGAGCGCGTCCTTCCCCTGGGCGACCGTTTGATCAGCCTTCCGGTGCAGCAGTTGTGGGGCCATGCGTTGTGAGGGCCGGCGCGGAGTGCTCTGGCGGCGTCATGCCTGAGTCCCCGAACTGCCTGCAGTTCTGGGATCAGAACGACCGTGACCGGCGTCTGCCACTGCGCCTTCATCGGGGAGAGCTACGACTGGTGTCACGCCACTTCGGAGGAGATCTCGGGCACCGCCTTCCCGGCCGGCGGCCCGCACTCGTTCACCGACGTCGGGATCTCGAAGAAGTCGTTCTGCGGATCCTCCAGTACGACCAAACCCTCACTGTGGCTGGACTTCTCGCGGTTCGCCGATCACGAGGGTGCGATCGAGGCACTCATCGGCACCCAGTACGTCACGCAGCACAACTGCGTCCAGGATCCCTCTCACGTCCGCCGGCCACTTCGGGCCAGACGCAGGACGCCGGGCCAGGTGGGGACGTGGTCGGCTGAGGGGCCGCCCGTCAACCCGCACTGCACCACTCGCCGGGGGTGTGCACCTCGTGCACGATCCGTAACTCGGCTTGCTCGTCACGCCCGAGGACCGGACGCAGGTCGTCGGGGACACGCCAGGTGAACCGGTGCTGCTGCGGCCAGTTCCGGGCGTGCTCGGCCAGTGCCAGCGGCACCAGGCGGAGCCGGCGGTCCACCCAGTGCGGCGTCCAGGGTCCCTCGGCCAGGATGTGCCGCGCCGACCGGAACTCGTAGTACACCGTGCGGCGCAGCGCGCTGCCGACCGCTGGTGGCGACCCGTGCACCACCATGTCGTCGTGCACCAGCACGTCACCGGGCTCCAGTTCGATCTCGATCGCCCCCGGCAGGGACCACCCGTGTTCCTCGGCCAGGGCGCAGGCGTCGGTGCGGCGCACGTGAGACCCCGGGACGACGTGCAGCGCCCCGCCTCCGCGCCGAGAGGCGTCCAGGTACACGTCGACGTTGAACAACCGGCTCCGCCGCGCGTGTACCGCGTCCTGATGCCAGGGGATGGGGGCGGCGTCCCCGGCTGCCTTGAACACCATCGACTCGTAGGTCGGGACGAAGTCGGGGCCGGCCAGGCTCTCGGCGATGCCCAGGATCTCGGGGGAGCCGAGCAGCTCCAAGGACGCCGGTGATCCCTTGTCGTGCAGGTAGTCGACGCGGTACATCACGCGGCCCGACGGGCGATCGGCGAACAGCCAGTCCCCGGGGCGTTCGCGGTCAGGGTGCTCACCGCTGGCCATCCAGTGCTCGGCCGCAGCCCGCACCCGGGTCAACAGCTCATCTGGGATACGTTGCGGCAGAACGAGATAGCCGTACGCATCGAAGAACTCGACCTGGTCTGCGTCGAGGTGCCACGGGCTGGGGACGGCGGTGACGGGCGATCCGCTCGGATTCGGCATGTGCTGTCACCATTCCCTGGTTGGCCGCGTGCACCGGCTGATCGTCAACTGCTCTCGTTGCTGGACTGGCGCACCACGGCGCAGCCGCCGCCGGCCAGGGTGAGGGTGCCGTCCACGCGGTGGGCCGAGACCAGTTCGACGCCGTGGGCGGCCACCTGTACCGGCCGGTCGGTGTGGTTGATCAGGAACAGGTAGCTGCCCGATTCCCCCGTGCGCACGACGCGCTCCACACCGTGGGCCGCATCCACCGGGGCCTCCACGCCGGCCTGGGCAATCACCATCGAGACGAAACGGTCGAGGTCTTCCCCCCGCAGGCTGGTGGCCAGGTACCAACGGGTGGCCCCGTCGGCGTCCCGGCGGGTCGTCGCCGGGACGCCGGCCAGCGGCCCGTGCGCGTACCGGGCCACGGCCGCGGCCTGCTCGAGCCGGAGGTCCTCGGACCAGATACCGCCCGTGGCGCCGTCGTCCAGCAGCACCCTCTCGCCCGGCAGCAACGGCCAGAACTCCTCGACCCGGATGCCGAGCAGGTCACGCAGCGCCCCGGGGTAACCCCCCAGCCGCACTCGGTCGTGCTCGTCGACGATGCCGGAGTAGTAGGTCACCAGCAGATCGCTACCGGCGCGCACCGCATCGCTGATCCCTCGCACCGCACGGTCATCGCACGCGTACAGGGTCGCCGCGATCACCAGCCGGTAGCCGGTCAGGTCCTGATGGGGATGCACGACGTCGGCGGCGATGCCGTGCCGCAGCAGGGCCGCGTGCAGGGCCTGCGCCTCGTCGCCGTAACGCACCAACTCGCTGGGCTGCGACGGCTGGTTCAGCGCCCAGCCGGCAGCGTAGTCCCACAGGATCGCGACCTCGGCGCTGACCCGGGTTCCGGCCAGGCCGTCGAGCCGTTCCACGAGCGAGCCCAGCCGCATCACGTCACGCCAGATCCGGGTGTCGGTGCCGGCGTGCGGCAGCAGCGCCGAGTGGTATTTCTCGGTGCCTGCCTGCGAGGCCCGCCACTGGAAGAAGCCGAGGGCATCGGCGCCGTGCGCCAAGTGGCTGACGGCGTTGCGCAGCATCTGGCCGGGTTGCTTGGCGGGGTTGACCGGCTGCCAGTTCACCGCCGAGGTGGAGTGTTCCATCAGCACCCACGGCTCGCCTCGGGCCAGGCCCCGAGTGAGGTCACCGCTGAACGCCAGCTCCGCTTCGGCGTCGACCTGGGTGGCGACCAGGTAGTGGTCGGTGCTGACCACGTCCTGTTCAGACGCCCAGCGGTGATAGTCAAGGTCGCGAAAATGGTTGAGTGTCATGAAGTTCGTGGTCACCGGTACGTCCGGGCAGACCCGACGCAGCACGTCGCGTTCGGCCAGGAACTGCCCGAGCAGCGCATCGGAGCAGAACCGCGCGTAGTCCAGCACCTGACTCGGGTTGCTCGGAGTGAGCGCCCGCCGTGGGGGCAGGACCTGGGCCAGGTCGCCGTAGCGCTGGCTCCAGAAGGCAGTGCCCCAGGCAGCGTTGAGCGCCTCCAGGTCGGGGTAGGCGCCGGCGAGCCAGTGGCGGAACGACTCGGCGCAGGTGTCGCAGTAGCAAGCAGCGTTGTGGCACCCGTACTCGTTGCCGACATGCCACAGGGCCAGCGCTGGATGATCACCGAACCGGGTGGCCATCGCCTCCGCCAGGGCGACCGCCCGGTCCCGGAAGACTGGCGAGCTCAGGCACCACGCCTGCCGGCCGCCTGGCCAGGCGCGTCGCCCGTCCCGGTCGACCGGGAGCGTCTCGGGATGGCGGTGCGAGAGCCAGGGTGGGGGCGAGGCGGTGCCGGTGGCCAGGTCGACGGCGATTCCCCCCGCGTGCAGCAGATCCATCACCTCGCCCAGCCAGTCCAGGTCGAATCGGCCCGGCTCGGGTTCGAGCAAGGACCACGAGAAGACGCCGAGGGTGACGAAGGTGAGCCCGGCCTGGCGCATGAGGTCGACATCCTGGGGCCAGAGCTCGCGGGGCCACTGCTCAGGGTTGTAGTCGCAGCCCAGCCCGATGCGGGTCCGGCCACCCCGCAGCGCCGACCAGTCCCGCTGCCGAGCCGGCGGCTCGCCCGTCATCGTCGGCTCACTTCACCGCACCCGCCGACAGGCCCGCCTGCCAGAATCGTTGCAGTGACAGGAAGATGATGATCAGTGGGATCACCGACACCAAGGAGCCCACGATCACCAGGGTCTGCAGCTGGGGGTCGCGCGAGATCTGGGTCTGCCAGTAGAACAACCCGTAGGTCAGGGGGTACAGCCGGGCGTCGTTGAGCATGACCCGGGGCAGGAGGAAGTTGTTCCAGATCGCGATGAACTGGAACAGGAAGATGGTCACCAGTGCCGGCGACATCAGCCGGGTGGCGATCGAGAAGAAGATCGTGCGTTCGTCGGCGCCGTCCAGCCGGGCCGCCTCGATGATCTCGTCCGGCACCGCCGAGGCCGCGAAGATCCGGGAGAGGTACACCCCGAACGGGCTCACCACGCTGGGCAGGAACACCGACCACATGGTGTCGGTCTGGCCGACCTTGGCGAACAACAGGAACAGCGGCAACGCCAACGCCGTGGCCGGCACCAGCACCCCGCCGAGGATCGAGGAGAAGATGAACTCCCGGCCGGGGAAGGAGTACTTGGCCAGCGCATACCCGGCCATCGCGGCCAGCAGGGTCCCGATCGCGGCGCCCACCCCGGCATAGAGCAGCGAGTTGACGACCCACCTCAGGAAGACCGTGTTGTCCCGCTCGAACAGGGCGGACAGGTTGTCCCACAGCGCGATCCGAGAGAACCAGAAGCCGTTGGTCGAGACCAGGTCGCTCTGGGTCTTGGTGGCGTTGATCACCAGCCAGTAGACCGGCAGCAGGAAGTAGACGGTCAGCGAGACCAGGAAGACCATCGCGATCAGCCCCCAGCCGCGGGACCCCTCGCGTACCCGCCGGTTGCGAGGCATCGCGTCGACGGTCGAGGACCCCCGGGATGCCCGGTCGGTCGACACACTCACAGCGCCTCCCCTCGTCGTTGGGTGAATCGCAGGAAGCCGAACGACAGCACGAACGTCGCCACGGCCAGCACCACCGACAGGGCGGCCGAGAACGAGTAGTTGTTGGACGCCGCCACCGCATAGGCCTGCATGTTGGGCGTGTAGCCACTGGGCACGTTGGTCGAGATCGCCTGGAACACCACGGGCTCGGTGAACAACTGGAGCGTGCCGATGATCGAGAACACTGTGGTCAGCACCAGTGCGGGGAAGACCAGGGGGATCTTGATGCTCCAGGCGGTCCGGAAGCCGCCGGCGCCGTCCAGCCGGCCGGCCTCGTAGATCTCCTGGGGGAGGGCCTGCAGGGCCGAGTAGATGATCAACATGTTGTACCCGGTGTAGGTCCAGGTCGTCACGTTGGCCATCGACCAGAGGATCAGTCCGGAGCCCAGGAAGTTCGGTGCAGTGCCGATCGCGTTCAGCAGGTCGACGATCGGTGAGAGCTGGGGGCTGTACAGGAAGGCCCACATGAGGGCGGCGATCACCCCGGGAATGCCGTAGGGCACGAAGAACGAGACCCGGAAGAACTTGCGCAACCTGGCCACGGCCGAGTCCAGGATCAGGGCGATCACCAGGGCCAGCCCGAGCATCACCGGTACCTGGATCACCCCGAACAGCAGCACCCGGCCGACCCCGGCGCGGAACGTGGCGTCCGCCAGGACGTCGCGGTACTGACTCAGCCCGGCGAACACCTGTTCCGAGGTCCCGAAGATCCCCCCCGAGCGCTGGATCCGGAACAGGCTCTGGTAAATCGCGTAACCGATCGGCACCACGTAGAACAGCACGAACGGAACCAGGAAGGGCAGCAGGAACCACAGCCAGGGTCGGCCCTGCTCTCGTCGTCCGGCCGACACCTCGGTCGGCGAACTCATCGTCGGTGAACTGGCCGCCATGGCACTGGCTCCGTCTCTGCAAGGGGCCGAACGTGGCTGGAGGAGGGACCCGCTCCGGGACGCCGGCGGGCCGGCGTCCCGGAGCGTCGGCTCACTCGGTGACCGCGATGCCCTGGGACTTCAGCGCGGCCACGGTCTGGGTCTGGGCCGCCTTCAGGGACTCGCCGAGCGTCCCCTGGCCGTTGAGGGCCTTGGTGAACCCGTCACTCAGGAATCGGTTGGTGTCGGTCATGATCGGGCCCCACTGGAAGGTGGTGTCCACGTTGCTCGCCGCCTCCTTGAAGACGTCGAAGACCGGCTGTCCACCGTAGAACTCGACACCCTTCTTCAGGACCGGCAGCTCGAGGCCCGCGACATTGGCCGGGTACAGGCCGCCCTTGGCGTTGGCCAGTTCGAGCGCGGCCGGGTCGCTGTTCAGCCACAGCGCGAACTTCGCTGCCTCGGCGGGGTACTTGCTTCCCGAGAACACCCCGGTGGTCGACCCACCCCAGTTGCCGGCCTTCTTCTCACCGGCGTTCCACTGGGGCATCGGGGCAACGGCCCACTTGCCCGCGCTGCCCTTGGCGTTGTCCCGGATCGTGGAGTAGCCCCAGGAGGCCGAGATCCAGGTCGCGACCTTGCCGTCGTTCCAGGCCTTGTACAGATCGGGCGAGAAGCCCTGCAGGTTGGTTGCCACCACCTTGTCGTCGATCATCTTCTGCCAGTAGTCAGCCACCTTGACGGCCTGCGGATCGGTCAGCGACACCTTCACCGAGTCACCGGTGGTGTCGAAGATCTTCGCCCCGGCCTGCCAGAGCAGACCGTCGAACCAGTTCGCGTCCTGCTGCGGGAAGTGGGTGAGGAAGATGCCCTTGGCCTTGAGCTTCGCCCCTGCCGCGGCGTACTCCTCCCAGGTTGTCGGCACCGCGATGCCATTGGCATCGAAGATGTCCTTGCGGTAGTACAGCGCCATGGGGCCGGTGTCCTGCGGGATCGCGTAGACGCCGGGGCCGCCGATCTGGGACTGCGTCCACGCCCACCCCACGAAGTCGCTCTTGGCGTCCGCGACGCCGGGGCACCCACTGATGTCCCGCAGCCCCTTCTGCAGGCGGAAGCTGGCGAGGGTGTCGTACTCGATCTGGCCGAGGTCGGGGGCGGTACCGGCCTTCAGCGCGTTGAACATGTTCTGGTACGTGCCGGCGTTGCCGGACGGGGTGTTCTTGACCGTGACCTGGATGTCAGGGTTGGCCGCGTTCCACTTGGCGACCACCTCGTCCATCCCCGGCACCCAGGTCCAGAACTGCAGGGCAACCTTGCCACCGGCCGGGGCACACGCCTCGCCGGAGCTGCTGGCGGCACCACTGGCGGACGCCGCGCCGTCCGAACTGCCACCGGAACCACAGGCGGCGGCCAGCATCAGTGGCGCGACCGCCAGGATCGACACCCAACGGCGTCGGGGCCGGGTTTGGGGAGCGGGAAACATGTGAGCACCTCACGACATGGGTGGCGCCGTCACCGGCGAGGCGCCTCGCTGCGCCTGTGCCGAGGACACTGTCCCGCACACACAAAGCAACAGTAACGAACAGATATCGAACAGAATCGTGATGTGGTTCCACAAAGGCGCGCATAGGCCAACACCCCGAGGGCCCTCTCTGACCCCGGCGGCAAGCCGGCAGGCTGAGCCGGCGCCCCCGGCGGAAACGTTCCTGACCAGGTTCACGGCGAGCAGGCCGGGGATGCCGATCTGCGCCAGGGTGACCTGACTGAGGGACAGGTAGGCATCCTCCGGGCTGGCCCGGCGCACCTCGGTGGTGGAGCCGATCTGGCGGCACCGGACCGACCGCCACGTCCAGTCGCCGCCGGTGCCCTGCCGTGAGCATCGGACGAATCATGAGATCGACGTCGTTGTCACCACCGTGAGACCGCAGCAAGCCCCGCCGTGATCGCGCTCGGTGAGGCGAAGTGGCGCTCGCGGTGAGTCGGCACGGATCAGCTGCGCCGCCTCGAACACCTTCGCGCCCTCCTGAACCCGGACGACGGTGTCAGGCTGATGTTGTTCTCACGCGAGGGATTGACGGCCGAGTCGAGCGCGGAATCCGAGCGACGGCGGTGACGTCCAGCCGGTCGATCTGCAGCGTCTGTAGGGCGGCGAGTGACGAGCCCCGGTCCGGCACGGCTGCGCCTGGCGGTATCAGAGCGACCATGACCCGACTCGGAACGGCATGACGCTCCAGGATCTCTGCAACGCCTTCTACGCGATCGACAACGTACTCACCGTCCGGGTCACCATGGCCCCCGCCGACTGGGCGGCGTTGAAGGCCGCCGAGCCGCGCGGTGGCTTCTGCAACTTCGCCTTCACCGGGGAGCGTTACGACTGGTATCACGCCACCTCGGTGGAGATCTCGGGCACCGCCTTCCCGGCCGGCGGCCCGCACTCGTTCACCGACGTCGGGATCTCGAAGAAGTCGTTCTGCGGATCCTTCAGTACGACCAAACCGTCACTGCGGCTGAACTTCTCGCGGTTCCTCGATCACGAGGACGCGATCGAGGCACTCATCGGCACCCAGTACGTCACGCTGCACAACTGCGTCCAGGATCCCTCCTACGTCCGCCAGCCACTCGGGTACGAGCTGTTCCGCCTGGCCGGACTGCCGTTCTCCCGCTGCAACATCGCCCGGGTGATCGTCAACGGCGAGGACCAGGGCACCTACGTCAACTGCGAGCCAGTCCGTAAACGCCACATCCAGAACACCTTCGGCAACGACGAGGGCAACCTCTACGAGATCGAGCTCGGTGAGGACCTGACCTCGGCGCTGGTCTCGGCCGGTCGTCTGACCCACCAGGGATTCTCGGACGCCGAGGACGGCGCCGACCTGCTGCTGGCCGCTCAGCGGATCGCCGACGCCGGTCCGGCCGGCGCCGCCGAGGTCGTGGACCTGGCGCAATTCCTGCGCTTCCACGCCATGGAGACCCTGCTGAAGCACTGGGACGGCTACACCGGGCAGGCGAACAACGCCTACGTGTACAACGACGTGGTCGCGGTCGCGGTCCCGGGCGTCGACCAGGTCACCCTGCGGTTCATCCCCTGGGGGCTGGACCAGATTCTGCAGCCGAACGCCGCCTTCAACCTGGACGACGACAGCGTGCTCGGTGCCCTGGTGCGCTCCGACGCCACGCTGCTGGACGCCGTCCGCGATCAGCTCCGAGACCTGCTCGCGACGGTGTTCTCCCGGGCCTCGATCGAGACGGTGATCATGCCCTACCTCGCGCGGGTGGAGGCGGCCCTGGCCACCGCCGGGACGACGGACCTCGGCGCCGAGATCGAGACCGTGCGCGACCAGGTGCGCCTGATCCGTTCCGGCGGGCTACTGCTCACCGAGGTCCCACCCGACCTGGCCGTGGCGCTGGTCGAACGCGGCAGCGGGGAGTGCGCGCATGCGAGCCAGAGCGAGTCCGTGGGCATGCACCAGGAGGTCTACCACCACCCGCTGAGCGCCTCACGGTCGGACCGGTGGTTCGTCCGTCCGGTCGCGGACGGGGTGGAGTTGGTGAACGAGAAGTTCGGCACCTTCCTGCACGCGAGCTCGACGATCCGTACTGCCGGCGGCAACCTCGACGTGTACGCCTTCCGCTTCCCGGACGCCGGCAACGCGTTCTGGATCACCCCGCTGGACGTCGTGAGCCCCTTCAAGCTCAGCGGGTACTTGATGTTGACCGCCTCCCGCTCCGGCCTGGCCGTGCGGTTCAGCGCCACCGACCTGACCCCGGCGGGGAACCCGCAGGTGCACCTGGCCGCCCGGGCGGACGCCACTGCCCTTCGGCTCTACTGAGCCGTCGGCCCGGGGACACCGCTGGCGGAGGTTGCCCTGACCGCGGCGCGACTCGTCAGGCCTGCTGGGCGATCTGCTCGACCGAGCGGATCCCCTCGGTGATCCGCTCGGTCTGGCCGGCCGTCTGGTGGATGCTCTGGACGATCTGGCCGACGGCCGCACTCTGCTGTTCCATCGCCGAGGCCAGGGTGCCGTTCTGGCTCTGGAGTTCCTGCATGCGCGAGGTGATCTCGACGACGTGGGCCACGGCGGCGCGGACCTGCTGTTCGACCTGGGCCAAGGTGCCGCTGATCGTGTCGGCGTGCTGTCCGGACTGGCGAGCGAGGTCCTTGACCTCCTGGGCGACCACGGCGAACCCGCGCCCGGTGTCGCCGGCCCGGGCCGACTCGATGGTGGCGTTGAGCGCGAGCAGGTTCGTCTTCTCGGCCACGCCCCGGATGACGCTCGAGGCGGTCATGATCTCGGAGCTGGAGGAGGACAGCTCCTCCATCACGGTCTGGGCGCGGCGGGCGATCTCGGCGACACTCGCGGTGATCTCCTCGCTCGCCTGCGCCGTCCGGTTGATCTCGGAGAACGAGCTGGACATCTGCTCCGCAGCCGTCGCGACGGTCTGGGTCTGATCGCTGACCTCGGCCGAGGCGGCAGCGAGCTCGCTCGCCTGGGTGGCCAGGTTCGCCTGGAGGCGCTCGCGGGCCTGCAGTCGAACTGCCGCCTGCGCGGCGAGTTCCTGCTGTTCGGCCTCCGACCGCGCCCTGGCATCCGCCTCGACCGCACGGGCGTGGTCACGAGCCTGCTCCCCGTTGACCTTCTCGCTGTCGAGCAGCCGGCGGAAGGTGAAGCAGGCACCACTGGTGGCCGCGAACAGCGGGAGGGTCAGCGCCACGGTGGCCAGCCCGTCACGCAGGCCGTCGGCGGCGGCACCGGCGAGCAACAGCACCACTTCGCACAGAGCGACGATGGCGACCAGGTGGGACAACTCCATCGCCAGGCCGACCCAGACCAGCAGTGCCGGCACCATGGCCACGAACACCAACAGCGTCCCGCGGCTGAACCCACTGGCCACCGCCATGACCAGCACCGCGAAGTAGGCGCTGCCCACCAGCAGGGGCCGGGGCAACCTGGCCACCTCGACCCGGGTGAGGGCCGCACCTGTCAGCAGGGTGATCACCCCCACCGGCAGCAGCACCCACCGGCCACCGGTCGCCGACAGCAGGGCTGCCAGGAACATGCTGATCCCCGCGGCGATCCACAGCGGGCCGATCAGCGGTCCGGTCAGCGAGAAGTCGGCGCTGGGCCGACGGCGTGCGCTCGACTCAGGCAGGTGGGAGGTCACCCCGGCTGTCTCGGCATCCGGCGTCCCCGCGTTGAGCACCTTGCTCACACAGACGTCTCTGGGCGCCCCACACGGTGCCTATCCTGATCGGTCGTGGACATCAGGATCGATCCCCTGACCGGGCCGGAGATCGCCCGGTTCCTCGCCGAGCACACGGCCCAGCTGCGCTCGATCACCCCGCCGGAGAGCACCCACACCCTCGACCTGGACGACCTGCGAACCGGCGGCGCCACGGTGTGGAGCGTGCGGGAGGACGGGGCGCTGGTCGCCTGCGGAGCACTGAAGCCGTTGGACGCGGTGCACGCCGAACTCAAGTCGATGCGGACGGCGAACAGTCACCTGCGCCGCGGGATCGCCTCGCGGTTGGTGGCCCACATCCTCGACCACGCCCGTGCTCGAGGGTTCACCCGGGTGAGCCTCGAGACCGGCTCGGAGAAGTTCTTCGCGCCGGCGCGGGCGCTGTACGCGCGGCACGGGTTCGTCGAGTGCGAGCCGTTCGGTTCCTACCGTCCCGACCCACTGTCGACCTTCATGACCCGCACCCTGTAACCCGTGATCATGCACTTTCGACTGTTCGAAAGTGCGTGGGCTCGCGTCAGCCGGCGCGGCCGCTGCCCAGCAGGGGGAAGGGCTCGGTGGAGAACACCACCTCGACCGGCACGCTGAAGAAGGCGGCGATCCGTAGCGCCAGGTGCAGGCTGGGGGAGTACTCGCCGCGTTCCAGGTAGCCGATGGTCTGGTAGTGCACGCCCAGGGCGTCGGCCAGCTGCCGTCGCGAGACGCCGCGCTCGGCGCGCAGCATGGCGATCCGGTTGTGCACCTGGTCGGACACGGGTCGCCGCCTCAGTACCCGCGGGACATGACCCGGTCGCGCGCCGCGGCCACCTGGGACCCGGACTGCTTGCGCGCCATCCGCCGCAGGGCTGCCGGGGCGAGGGTCAACCCGAGCAGGGCCCAGGCCCCCAGAACGATGATCATCGGCCCGACCCGCCACGAACCGCCCAGCTCGAGCAGCACCGCCTCGGGCGGCAGCAATGCCGAGCGCAGCCCGATTCCGAGCCAGTAGGTCGGCAGCACCTGGCCGACCCATTGCAGCCAGCCCGGCAGGGCGCCGAGCGGGTAGAAGATCCCGGAGATCGCCATCGCGCCGTAGAGGAACAGGCTGGAGATGCCCAGCACCACCGGGCTGCGCATCAACGCCCCGAGCAACGCCCCGATCGGCAGGGTGGCGAACAGTCCCAGGACTGCGACCCCGGCGAAGCGCAGCCATGCGACGGGGTCCCGGGGCGTGATGCCGTCCACCATGAACGAGGCGGCGATCACCATGATGATCACCGGGATCAGCGCGGTGGCGGTGAACACCAGCACGTTGGCCAGCAGGTGCGTCTGCATGCCGTGGGGGATCGCCTTGGCGCGCAACAGGGTCCCGTCGTCCCGCTCGGTCTGGAGCTGGCCGCCCACGCCCATCACCCCGGTACTGACCAGGTTCATGGCGAGCAGGCCGGGGATGCCGATCTGCGCCAGGGTGACCTGACTGCCCATGACGTCCTGGTCGCGCAGGAAGAACAGGACGACCAAGCCGATGGCCGGGAAGACCAGCCAGCCCAGGGCCGTCCAGGACATCCATTGCACCCGCAGCTCGATCCGCGCCTGGCGCAGGGCGCTGCGGGCGATCCCTCCGGTGATCCCCACGGCGATCAGCCCTCCTCGTGCCTGGACGCCGTGGCGCTGCCGATGAAATCGCGCACGGCGGCCTCGGTGTCCGCCTCGGGCGAGGCCGCCTCGAGCCGGTGGACCAGGGACAGGTAGGCATCCTCCAGGCTGGCCCGGCGCACCTCGAGATCGGTGACCGGCCCACCGGGGGCGTTCAGCACCTCACGCAGGAAGTCGGCCGGGGTCTCGGTCGAGTGCACATGGGTCAGGCCGTCCCGGGCCCAGCGCACCTCGGTGGTGGAACCGACCTGGCGGCGCAGGGAGTCCGGCGAGGCGTCGGCGATGATCCGTCCCCCGGCCAGGACCAGGATCCGGTCGGCGAGTCGCTCGGCCTCGTCGAGATCGTGGGTGGTGAACAGGATCGTGACCTCGGCATCGGCCAGGCTGCGGATCAGGTCGTGGAAGTCCCTGCGCGCCTGGGGATCGAAGCCGGCGGTGGGTTCGTCGAGGAACAGCAGCTCCGGTCGGCCCACCAGACCGACCGCCACGTCCAGTCGCCGTCGCTCGCCGCCCGACAGTCCCATGATCTGGCGGGATGCCTTGTCGGCGAGCCCGACTCGGGCCAGCAACTCGTCGGCATCCCACGGGCGCGGACGCTGCGGGGTGGAGAAGGGCCGGTAGAACTCGCCCAGGTGGACGAGCAGCTCACGGACCCGCCACCGGGCGTGGTCGCGCCACGACTGCAGGACGACACCCACCCGGGCCCGCCACGCCTCCCCGGCCGTCAGCGGGTCGGCCCCGAGCACCCGGACCGACCCGGCGGACGCCGCGCGGAAGCCCTCCAGGATCTCGATCGAGGTGGTCTTTCCGGCACCGTTCGGGCCGAGCAGGACGACGACCTCCCCAGCGTCCACGCGCAGCTCCACCCCGCGCAGGACGGCGGTGGACCCGTAGGACATCTGGAGGCCGGCCACCTCGATGACCGGACGGTCTGTCATGGCCATAGGCCGAAATATAGCACTCCTGCTACACCACCCCCCCGTGATCATGCACTTTCGACCAGTCGAAAGTGCATGATCACGAGGGGGTGGGTCAGAGGTGCAGCAGGTCCAACTGGATGTCGACCTGATCACCGGCGGAGACCTGCTCGCCGGTGCGCACCGACTTCTTCACCGGCAGCAGGTAGGCGCGGTGCTCGGTCGAGGGGAACAGTGAGGTCTCGAACGTCGTCCCGCCGAGCCGCGCGCGGACCTTGACCGACCCGAACCCGCCACGCATCCCCGTGGTCAGGTCCGCGATGTCGTCGCTCACGTCCTCGGGGACGGTCACGAAATGCCATGACCCGCCACCGGATCCCGACCACACCCACAGGGTGGAGCTGAACGCGAACCGCGGTGCCGCGCCGTCCGCCGCTCGCCCGGAGGTCGCTCTGGTCATGGCCGAAGCCTAGGTGGGGCCACCGACATGTCAGGCTGGCCGGCATGGAACAGGACCTGCCGGTGACCGCCAGGCTGGTGATCCCTGCCGGCGAGCTCGGCTGGCGGTTCTCCCGGTCGAGCGGCCCGGGAGGTCAGGGCGTGAACACCACCGACTCCCGGGTCGAACTGCTCTGGGACCTGTCCACCTCGCCGTCCCTGGACGACACCCTGCGCGAACGGGCCCTGAGCCGGCTGGAGGGCAGGCTCACCGGCGGGGTGCTGGTCGTGGTGGCCTCCGAGTATCGCTCCCAGCGCCGTAATCGGGCGGCCGCCAGAGACCGGCTGGCGGCGCTGATCCGGGAGGCGATCGCGCCCCCACCCCCGGCGCGTCGCCGAACCCGGCCCTCGGCTGCCGCCCGTCGCCGCCGGGCCGAGGACAAACGCCGGCGGTCACAGCTCAAGCGGCTGCGCCGTCCCGGGGAGCTCTGAGAATCGTGAGCGGCGTGAACGTCGGGCCTCACACCTCGCGCGGGACCGCCCCGGTCAGCCGGCAGAACCCGCGCATGAGCCGGTGAGCGCGGTCGGCGTCCGGCCCGAACATCAGCGGGCAGCCGCCGTCGATCACCGTGATCCCGTTCTCGCGCCCCACCTGTACGGCGTCCTCGCTGACGCTGCCGCCGCCGATCGATCGGTGCAGCCACACCTTCTTGATCCCGAGATCGGCGCACTCGCGCACCGTGGCCGCAGCCTGCTCGGGCCGGGTGGCGATCACCACCGCATCGACCCCGCCCGGGATCGCCGCGAGGTTCGGGTAGCAGGCGGTGCCCTCGACGTCGTGGGCATTCGGGTTCACCGGGATCACGCTGAACCCCCTACGGCGCAGGCCGCTCATCACCGCGTTGCCGCCATGGCTGCCGGGTTCTCGGGAGACCCCGGTGACGGCGATCCGCCGGGCGGTGAGGAAGTCTGCGGCGGCCTCTGCAATGGGGACCATGCTGATCCTGTCCTTCCCCCCGCAGGCGGTCGACGCCCCGGTGGCTTCTCGGCAAACCACCAGAGTCGCGCCCCCGCGGCGATCGGTACCGGGTCGTAGGTCGCAGAGACGTCCCATTTCGGCAACCCTCAGTTCACCGGCCCTTCAAGCCAGCGCGCTGGATCGGCCGATCGGGCGTTTGTCCGGCGCACTCGTCCTCATCGTCTGGTGCCCTGGCGGCCGGTGCCGACCGGACGTGGCGACGGATCTCGTCACTGTCGACGGGACATCGTGGCCACGCCAAGTGCCAGGGGGTTTCGGCATGCCTGTCTACACGCTCGCGTCCTCGACTCGAACGCTCGAGTTGACCCAGATGCTGGAGGTGAACCAGCGGCTCGTGACCAGGGACTCCAGCAGCGGGTGCGTGCTGATCACAGCCCAGCTCCTGGGACTGGCCGATGTCACCATCGACAATCGCGTCCTGGACCACGCCGTCCTGAAGCTGATCGGCGCCGAACGGCGCTCCGATCAGCCGACCGCACTGCCCGGCGCCGCCAAGCTGCGCGAGCTCATGGCCACCGGGGACCCGACCTACCCGCACCTCTACGGTCTGTTCGGTGAGCCCGTCGGACGGCGTCGCCTGGCGGTGCGGGTCCGTCCGGCACAGCTCCGCGTGATCAGCAGTGCCCTGAGCCTGCCGGCGCACGTCTGGCCCGACTGACGGCCGGGGCGATCTGTGACCCGGTCGTGAGCCGCCGGTCCGGGAGGGACGGGGTCGGCGGTGCTGCACGATGTGCGGATGACCGAGCCGACGCCGGACCCGCTCGAGCGGGTCAGCTGGCCGGTGCCCACCGATCGCCTGGTGTTGCGGCGAGCGATGCCGGACGACGTGGCCCCCACCTGGGCCATCAGGCGTCAGCCGGCCGTCCAGGAGTGGATCGGCCGGGCGCCGGCGACGTTCGAGGAGTACCGAACCCACTTCCTGGACGCCGCACGGCAGAGGGCGACGGTCGTCGTCCTGCTCGACGGGGTCGTGATCGGTGATCTGATGATCCGGGTCACCGATGCCTGGGCTCAGGCCGAGGTCCGCGATCTCGGAGTGGCCGTCGAGGCGGAGCTCGGGTGGACGCTCGACCCTGCCCGGGGTGGCCACGGTTACGCCACCGAGGCGGCGCGGGCGGCCGTGGACCTGTGTTTCGGGCCGCTCGGCCTGCGCCGGGTGGTGGCGTCCTGCTTCGCCGACAACGCGCCGTCCTGGCGGCTCATGGAGCGACTCGGCATGCGCCGCGAGTCGCACGCCGTTCGCGACGGGCTGCACCGATCGGGCCGCTGGCTGGACGGCTACACCTACGCCCTCCTGCGGGAGGAGTGGCCCGGGCGCTGAGCCCGGGCCACTCTCACCCTCCGCCGGTCAGAGCCTGGGCAGGGTCGGCAGCAGGTGCCCGGGGTGCTCACCCGACTCGAAGATCTGGGACGCCGCGCCGACCAGCCTGGGGTCGGGGGTGCCGACCAGCGCGTGGTCCTTGGCCGGGTAGTCGAAGTGGGAGAGCACGACGCGCATGGCCTCGAGCCGGGCCCGCTTCTTGTCATTGGACTTGATCACCGTCCACGGGGCGTTGGCGGTGTCGGTGTAGAAGAACATCGCCTCCTTGGCCTCGGTGTAGGCGTTCCACTTGTCCAGGCTGGCCAGGTCGGTGGGGGAGAGCTTCCACTGTTTGACCGGGTCGACGCTGCGGGAGGCGAAGCGCGCGGCCTGCTCCTCCTGACCCACCGAGAACCAGAGCTTGAACAGGTGGATGCCGGAGTTGACCAGCATGCGTTCGAGGTCGGGGCACTCGCGCATGAACTCCAGGTACTGGATCGGCGTGCAGAACCCCATCACCCGCTCGACCCCGGCCCGGTTGTACCAGGAGCGGTCGAACATGACGATCTCACCGGCCGAGGGCAGGTGGGCGAGGTAGCGCTGGAAGTACCACTGGCCGCGCTCGACCTCGGTCGGGATGCTCAGGGCCACCACGCGGGCGCCGCGGGGGTTCATGTGCTCGGTGAAGCGCTTGATGGATCCGCCCTTGCCGGCGGCGTCGCGGCCCTCGAAGAAGATGACGATCTTCTGGCCGGTGTCCTTGACCCACGCCTGCAGCTTCAGCAGCTCGATCTGCAGGGCGTACTTGGTCGCCTCGTACTCCTCGCGGCTGATCTTCTTGGGGTAGGGGTAGCCGATCTTCCAGGCGGGGGTCTTCTTCTTGTCCTTGACGTCGAGCTCGGGGTCCTCGTCGGGCTCGAGCTGGTGCCGGAGCCGTTCGATCTCGGCCGCTGCGGCAGCGAGGGCCGAGTCGGGCGCGGCCGCGCCGTTCGGGGCGGCCTCTGGGGGGTTGCCAGGGGGCGTGGGGTCGGACGCGACGGCAGCACCATTGCTGCTCGCGTCGGGGGTGGGCTGCGGCGTGGCGGCGACGGTGGCGTCCTCGGAGACCACTGTCGAGCGGGCCGATCGGGTGGCGGGGGCCTTGGCGGCCGGGCGGCGGGTGGTCATGTCCGTCAGGGTAAGAGACGTCCGAAATGTGAGCCGGGGACCCTTGGCAGTTGACCCTCGTTGTCCGGTGTGCATCCACCAGATGAACGAGGGGTTATCTCAGCCGAACGGAGCAGGACGGCTGCGGACGGCATGATGGGGGCCGTGTCCACCATCGTCTACCTGCACGCCCATCCGGACGACGAGGCCAGCCTGACCTCGGGGTCGATGGCGCGCGCCGCCGAGCAGGGGCATCGCGTCGTGATCGTCTTCGCCACCAACGGTGACCACGGGGAGGCGCCGTCCGATCTGGCCGTGGGGGAGACGGTCGCCGCCCGGCGCCGGCTCGAGGCGCAGGCATCGGCCGACGCCCTCGGGATCGCCCGGGTGGCCTGGCTCGGCTATGCCGACTCGGGCATGACCGGTTGGCAGCAGAACCACGAGCCGGACGCCCTGCACGCCGCCGATCCCGACGAGGCCGCCGGGCGGCTGGTGTCGATCCTGGACGAGGAGGACGCCGACGTCCTGGTCGGGTATGACTGGCACGGCGGCTACGGTCACCCCGACCACATCGCCGTCCACCGCATCGTGCACCGGGCGGCCGATCGGGCCGCGCGGCGTCCCCGGGTTCTGGAGGCCACCATGAACCGGGACGCGATGCGCCTGATGTTCCAGGCTGCCCGGGCAGCCGGCATGGACACCGGCGACTGGGATCCCGATGCTCCGGCAGACGACGGCAACCCGATCGGGACCCCGGAGGCCGAGCTGCACTGGCGGGTCGACGTCCTCGATCAGCTGGAGCGCAAACGGGCCTCGCTGCGCGCCCACGCCAGCCAGACCACGGATGTCGGGATGATGCTGGCGCTGCCGCCCGAGGCGTTCACGATGATGTTCTCGACCGAGTACTACATCGAGCCGGGCCGGGCGCCGGGCCTGCGCTCGGGGTGGATCCTGGACCCTGCCTGACCGTGCCTGATCGGGCTCGGATCGGGTTCGTGCGCTCAGGCGGCCAGGGCCTCGGTGCCGACCAGTTGGTTCACCAGGGCCCGGACGGCGCCGCGCGCCTCGTCGTCGATCAGGCCGTCGGCCGTGAGCACCTCGTGGGCCGAACCGATCCCCACGGTGCCCGGCAGCACGTCGGCGCCCGCCACGGTGAGCACCCGCACCGCGCCCTCACGCGCCCACTGGCCACCCCGCGGCGCCATGCTGGCCGAGAGGACGGCGACCTTCTTGCCGACGATCGCCGCGCTGCCGCGGGGTCGCGAGGCCCAGTCGATCGCGTTCTTGATCACGCCGGACGGCGCGCCGTTGTACTCGGGGGTGACCACCAGCAGCGCGTCGGCCTCGGCCACGACCCGTCGGAAGGCCGCGACGGACGCCGGGGCCGGGGTGACGTCGAGGTCCTGGTCATAGTGCGGGAGCTCGCCGAGCCCCTCGGCGAACCTCACGCTGATGTCGGCCGGGAGCTCGGCCACGGCGGCCCGGGCGAGCAGGCGGTTGAGGGAGTCGGCGCGCAGGCTGCCGACCAGGACCAGGACGTTCACGGGACGCTCCCTACGATTGACGGTTCAACTATCTTGGTCAACCGCGGCTGGCCTCGCTTTGTTCCACCCGCCCCGCCCCACCCTCGTGATCATGCACTTTCGAATAGTCGAAAGTGCATGATCACGAGGGTGGGGACGGGCTGGGTCGAGAGACACTGGGTCCGGCAGGCACGGACGATGGAGGGTCATGGCCAGGCAGATCAGGATCGGCTTCCAGGTGCAGCCGCAGCACGCCGAGTACTCGGCGATCCGACGTGTGGTCGGCGAGGCCGAGGATCTCGGGGTCGACGTGGTCTCGACCTGGGACCACTTCTACCCGCTGTTCGGTGATCCCGAGGGCAAGAGCTTCGAGTGCTGGACCATGCTGGCCGCTTTCGCCGAGCAAACCTCGCGGGTCGAGCTGACCGCCCTGGTCACGTGCAACTCCTATCGCAACCCCGAGTTGCTCGCCGACATGGCCCGGACCGTGGATCACATCAGCGGGGGCAGGCTGATCCTGGGAATCGGCTCGGGATGGTTCGAGAAGGACTACCTCGCCTACGGCTACGAGTTCGGGACGGCGGGTGGTCGCCTCGAGGCGCTGGCCGAGGCTCTGCCCAGGATCGAGAACCGTTGGCAGCAGCTGAATCCCGCGCCGACCCGGCGCATCCCGATCCTGATCGGCGGTGGGGGGGAGAAGAAGACCCTGCGCCTGGTGGCCCGGCACGCTGACATCTGGCACAGCTTCTGCACCCCGGACGAGTTGCGGCACAAGCGAGCTGTGCTCGCCGAGCACTGTGCAGCCGAGGGCCGAGATGTCGCCGGGATCGAGGTCTCGGTGGGCCTCAACCAGGGGCAGGGGCCGGCCGAGGTGGCCACCGGTCTGGTGGCGGCCGGTGCAACGTTCATCACCATCAGCGCAGGCGGTCCCGACTACGACACCGGCAATCTGCGGCGCTGGATCGCCTGGCGGGACGCCCAGGTGGGCTGACCGCCACTCACCCCTCCCACCGCTCACCACGGGTGCGGTGAGCGGTGCCGGACGGCGGGTCGAGGGGGCGGGGCGAAGTCCACGGGTGCAGGGTCACGGTTCGCAGAGAGGTGGATGTCGCAGGAGATCGCGCGCGAGTCCGGATCGACGGCGGGCCGGCGGCTGCCCAGGGCGCTGTCCCCGTTCCGCAGTCGTGCCTACCGCCGGCTGGCGGCGGCGATGTCCCTGGTGACCTTCGCCTCGGGAGTGTGGATCGTCGCTCTGGTCTGGGAGGTGATCCGGGTGGGTGGTGGCCCGGGTCAGCTCTCCGTGGTCTCCACGGCCGGTGCCGCGGGCACGCTGATCCCCGCGCTGCTGGCCGGGGTGGTCGCCGACCGCGTCCCACAGAAATGGATCATGATTGCGGTGACCGCCAACGAGCTGATCAGCATGGGTGTGATCAGCCTCCTCTCCCTCAACGGCCTCACCCGGCTGTGGCATCTGGCGGTCGCCGCACTGGTGATCGGCATGGGCCTGGCCTTCGCCTACCCGGCCTACTCGGCCTGGCTGCCGGCCCTGGTGCCCGAGTCGGATCTGTTGGCGGTCAACGGGTTCGAGGGGATGATGCGTCCCACGCTGAACCAGGCCGTGGGTCCCGGTGTGGCCGGCATGGTGGTCGGTGCTGCCTCCCCGGGGGCAGCCTTCGCGGTGGCTGCCGGTGCCTCTCTGGTGGGCCTGGCGGCCCTCACCCTGGTGCCCCGCACCCCGGTGCGCGGACAGCCGACGGTCTCGGGCGGCACCGGCACGGTGGCCGTGATCGCCACGGCGCTGCGCGACGTCCGCGAGGGTTTCGTCTACATGGTGCGAACCCCGTGGCTGCTGGCCACCCTGTTGTTCGCCAGCCTGCTGGTGCTCACCATGATGGGTCCGTTCGAGGTGCTCATCCCGTTCGTGATCAAGGATCGCCTGGGTGGCGACGCCGGCGATCACGCGGCCGTGCTGGCGGCATTCGGTATCGGCGGCGCGCTCGCCTCGCTGGTGATGGCCTCGCGGCCGATGCCACGCCGCTACCTGACCTTCATGAACCTGATGTGGGGCATCGGCTGCCTGCCACTGGCCCTGATCGGGCTGGTCGGTGAGGTCTGGATGGTGGTGGTGATCGGGTTCGTGCTGGGCGCCGCCTTCTCGGCGCCGATGGTGATCTGGGGGACGCTGCTCCAGCGCCGCGTGCCCGCACACCTGCTCGGGCGCGTCTCCTCCCTCGACTTCTTCGTCTCGATCTCGTTGATGCCGGTGTCGATGGCCCTGGCCGGCCCGGTCTCGGAATGGATCGGGCTGCGGACGACGTTCGCGGTGGCCGGGCTGGTGCCCGGGGTGATCTCGATCGTGGCGATCGTCTGGGCCCGCCTGCCCCAGGACGAACTTGCCCACCCCTTGCGGGATTGACCGGCGGGCGTGGGGACGGGGTGGGGGTGCGGTGGCGGTGGCGTGGGCGGGGTCAGCCCATGGACTTCTGGCCGTCGATGCTCTCCCGCAGGATGTCCGCGTGCCCCGCATGCTGGCTGGTCTCGCCGATCAGGTGCAGGATCACCCGGCGTGCTGACCACCGGGCGCCCGGCGGGAACCACGGTGCCTGCGGCAGGGGCTGGTCGGCGTCCAGATCGGGCAGGGTTCGGATCAGTTCGTCGGTGCGGGCGGCGACCTTCTCGTAGCCGGCGAGCACGCCGTCCAGGGTCTCGTCCTCGAGCAACCGGAACAGGTTCGACCACTGGCTCCAGTCGGCATCGGGGTCGTTCACGTCCGGGACGGCCATCGCCGCCGGGCCCTCGAGCACGAACTCCATCCACCGCTGTTCGGTCGCGGCCACGTGCTTGATCAGGCCGCCCAGGCACAGCTCGCTGGCTGTGGGGCGCAGCCGGGCCTGGTCGTCGGTCAGTCCCTGCACGGTGTACCGAAGGAAGTAGCGCTGCTTTCCCAGCGCCTCCAGCAGGTCGTCGCGTTCGCTCATGGTGCTTCCTCCTGGGAGTCTGGACGGATGCCGTTGCCTGGGGGAGCGCTGGGGGCTCACCCGTCCGACCAGCCGGCGCCCCGGTCGTCCGGTCAGCCGGTACCCCGGTCGTTGCGGCAGCCGTTGATTCAGCCGTTGGTTCAGCACGGCCACGCTATCCGCTTCGACTGGGGGTTGCCCGGCGCCCGGGCCCTGATCGATCAGGTCCGGGCCTGCGTGGTGGTGGACGTGCTGAGCTTCTCGACCACCCTGAGCGTGGCCGCCGACGCCGGCATCGTCGTGCGCCCGGCTCACCTGGCGGACGGCCGGGATCAAGCAGGCCAGGACCCGTTGGCGTCGGAGGTCGTCCCGGCCGTCTCGCGGGACGCCGCCGAGGGCGATCCCGAGGCGCTGACGCTCTCGCCGGCATCCTTCCGTCGGGCCGCTCGCTGGGCGCGGCGAGCGCTGCTGCCCTCACCGAACGGCTCGGCGATCAGCGCTGAACTCGCTGCGGCCCTGTCGTCCGGCCAGACGTCGACGACGGCGTCGAGCCAGGTGGCCGGGCAGGTGTTGGCCGGATGCCTGCGCAACCGTTCTGCTGTCGCCGAGCACCTGGCGGGCATCGTCCGGGACGGCGGCGCGGTGGCGGTGATCGCCGCGGGGGAGCGCTGGCCGGACGGCGCGCTGCGCCCCGGGGTCGAGGACCTCCTGGGAGCCGGGGCGATCCTGAACACCCTGGCCGAGCTGGTGGGTGCGCACCACCTGTCGGTGGAGGCCGCCGCGGCCGCCGCCGTGGCGCGGGAGCTCGGGACCGCCGGTCTGCCGGAGGCCCTGGAGGCCTGCGCGAGTGGTCGTGAGCTGATCGGGCGTGGCGCGGCCGAGGATGTGCGGATCGCCGGGGAGACCGACACCAGTTCACTGGTGCCCCAACTGCTCGACGGCGAGTACTTCCCCCGGTGCGGGCGGGTGCTGATCCGGCCCGCCGAGGCCGGGGACGCCGCGGCGGTCGCGCAGGTGTTCCTGAGCGCCTGGGATCACGGTCTGGCCGGGGTGCGCAGGGCGCACGACGACGACGACGTCCGCGGCTGGGTGCGGGAGATCCTGCTGCCGGGCGGCGGGACCTGGGTGGCGGTGACCTCGGACGAGACCGCCGACCAGGGCCCCCACGGGGTACCGGGCGAGGTGGTCGGAATGCTCACCACTCACGACGGCTGGGTCGAGCAGTTGTACGTCGCACCGGCCGTCGAGGGCACGGGTGTCGGCCAGGTGCTGCTGGGGATCGCCCGCACCCGCAACCCGGACGGGTTGCAGTTGTGGACCTTCCAGTGCAATGCCCGGGCGAGGGCCTTCTACGAGCGCCACGGTTTCGAGGCCGTCGAGTTCACCGACGGGGCAGCCAACGAGGAGCGCGAGCCCGACGTCCGCTACGTGCTCGAGGCCGGTGGGTGAGGGGTGCAGACGGTCTGGGTGCTGGGCGACCAGCTGAACCGCCGGTTGGGGCCGCTGCGCGAGGCCACGCCCGCGGACACCCGCGTCCTGCTGGTGGAGAGCACCGCCAAGCTGGCCTCGGCGCGCTGGCACGTACAACGGGCCCACCTGGTGCTCACCGCCATGCGTCGCTTCGCGACCGAGCTGCGCGAGGAGGGCTTCGAGGTCGACCATCGCCGGTCCGCGAGCCTGCCCGCGGGCCTGGCCGAGCACCGTGCCCGGTACCGGCCCGCGCGGGTGGTGGCCATGGAGCCGGCCTCGTACGACGGCCTGCTCATGCTGCGCCGGCACGGCGTCGAGGTCACCCGCTCGGATCAGTTCCTCTGTCACTACGGCGATTTCGCCGACTGGGTGGCGAGCCGGCGCAGCGTGCGCATGGAGGACTTCTACCGTCACCAGCGCCGGCGGCTGGGATACCTGATGGACGGCGACGAGCCTGCCGGCGGGCGGTGGAACTTCGACGCGGACAACCGCGAGCCCCCGCCCCGGGACGGGCGCGCCTGGCCGCTGCCCCTGCGCACCCCCCTGGACGGCGTCGACCGCGCCGTCCTGGCCGACCTCGCCGCCCTGGGTGAGAACGCCACCTGGGGCGCGCCCCCGGACGGCACGTGGGCCACCAGCAGGGCCGAGGCACTGCGCCGCCTGGAGCACGCCGTGACCGCGGTACTGCCGGCGTTCGGGCCGCACGAGGACGCCATGCTCTCGACCAACTGGCACCTGGCCCACACCCTGCTCAGTCCCTACCTCAATCTCGGACTGCTGCTGCCCGCCGAGGTGTGCGACGCCGCGGAGGCGGCCCATCGCGCAGGGCGGGTGCCGATCGCCTCGGCCGAGGGTTTCATCCGGCAGGTGATCGGCTGGCGCGAGTACGTCTGGGGTCGTTACTGGCAGTGGGTGCCGGACCATCGCTCGGCCAACGAGCTGGGCGCCCACCGGCCGCTGCCGCCGGTGTTCGCCGACCCCGGGGTTGCCACCGAGAAGCGCAGCGAGATGCACACCGAGATGCACACCGAGATGCGTTGCCTGGCAACGGTTCTGCGCGACGTCCACGATCACGGCTGGACCCACCACATCCAGCGGCTGATGGTTCTCGGCAACCTCGGTCTGCTGGCCGGGGTGGACCCGGCCGAGCTCACCCGGTGGATGTGGACCTCCTTCGTCGACGGCGCCGAGTGGGTGATGCTGCCGAACGTGATCGGCATGGCCACCTACGCCGACGGGGGCCGCATGACGACCAAGCCGTATGCCGCCGGGGGCGCCTACATCGACCGGATGAGCGACTACTGCGGGGGGTGCCGGTTCGACCGTCGCCGCCGAACCGGGGACAACGCCTGCCCGTTCACCACCCTCTACTGGGACTTCCTGGCCCGGCACGCAGACCGGCTGCGACGCAATCCCCGCGTGGCGCAACAGGTCCGGGCCGCTGACCGGCTGTCCGACCTGCCCGCGGTGCGTGAGCGCGCGGCCGAGGTGCTCGCCGAGCTGGACCAGGGGCGGCTGTGATCGGGCGACCGGACGGCGGCGGCGAGCCCGTTGGCGGCACCGGGGAGGCGGCGTGAGCAGCATCGTGGTGATCGGAGCGGGAATGGCGGGCCTGACCGCTGCCCGGGCGCTCGCCGTCCGGCACCAGGTCCTGGTGATCGACAAGGGTCGCGGGGTGGGTGGCCGGATGGCCACCCGGCGCCTGAGCACTGCCGGTGAGCCCGGGAACCGGGCCGGCGGCGTCGGGCCGAGTGCCGATCACGGCGCCCAGTTCCTGACCACGCACACCGCCGAGTTCGCGGCCACCGTGGCCGAGTGGCAGGCGCAGGGGCTGGTCGCTGCCTGGTTCCACGGACTGGTCGGTCCGCACGGGGTCGGTGCGGCCGACGGCCACGTGCGCTACCGCGGGGTGCCGACGATGAACGCCATCGCCAGACACCTGGCGCGCGGGCTCTCGGTCCAGGTGGGCACCCGGGTGAGCGCCGTCCGGCCGAGGGGTCGAGGGTGGGTGGTCGAGACCGATCGCGGGGTCCACGAGGCGCAGGCGCTGGTGATGACCCCGCCGGTGCCCCAGTCGCTCGACCTGCTGACGGCCGGCGGCACCGCGCTGGCCCCGGACGACGCGGCGGCCCTGGGTGCCGTCCGCTACGACCCCTGCCTGGCGCTGATGGTGCCGCTGGCGGGCCCCTCGGGCCTGCCCGCGCCGGGGGCTGTCGATCCGGCCGCCGGCCCGATCGAGTGGATGGCCGACAACCAGATCAAGGGGGTTGCCGGCGAGCCGGTGGTCACCATCCATGCGGACGCCGCGTTCACCCTGGCGGCGTGGGACGCCCCGGTCGAGGACGTCGCCCGGCCGCTGCTGGCCGCGGCCGCGCTGGCCGGCGAGCCGATCCTCACCCGTGCCCAACTGCACCGCTGGCGCTACGCCCGCCCGGTCGTCCTGCACCCCGAGGCGTGCCTGGTGGCCGCCGGGCTGCCGCCGCTGGTGTTCGCCGGCGACGCCTTCGGCCGGCCGGCGGTGGAGGGCGCGGCACTGTCCGGAGCGGCCGCCGCGGCGGCACTGACCTGACCCTCCCGACCTGCTGACCCCTGCGGTGAAACCCTCAGGGGACCACGACCACCGGCACCGGCGAGTGCCGCAGGATGCGGGTCGCGGTGGAGCCGAGGAAGACCCGCGAGATCAGTGACTGCGAGGTGCTCGACCCCAGCACCAGCACATCGCCTTCGGCCCAGTGGGGTTCGTCCAGGGCCTCGCGCCAGGTGGCGGCCTCGGCCACCAGGCACTCGATGCCCTCGCGCTGGTCCGCGGGCAGGGCGTCCACGGCCTGCGCCACCATCGTCGCCGCCTGCTCGCGCCAGGCCGCGACCACGCGGTCCTCGGCGTGCAGCCCCACCTCCGGGGGGTACATCGGGTGCGCCCGGACGGCGAACGTCACCACCCGCAGGGCCGCGCCGACGTCGTGCGCCACGGTCGCGGCCCGGCCGAGCACCGCCTGGGTGCCCTCGGTGCCGTCGACCGCCACGGTGACCCGGCGCACCCGGTGGCCGGCCCGGCTGCGATACCCGCGCGGGGCGACGGCCACCGGCACGTGAGAGCTGTGCAGCAACCGGTCGGTCACGCTGCCCAGCGCGACGTGCCCCCAGGCGCCGTCCGAGGAGGACCCGGTGACCAGCAGCCGCGAGCCGTGCCGTTCGGCGGCGGCCAGCAGCCCGGTGGGCGCCGACCTCGCGGTGACCACCTCGACCTCGACCCCGGCCGCCACCGGGCCCAGCATCTGGCGGGCCCGGGCGAGGGCGGCGTCCGCCAGGCCGTAGAGGTACTGCTCGTAGTCCCGGTCGACCTGGCGTCCCGGGCCCACCGAGGACCAGCGGTCCGGGATCACGCAGCACACGACCAGCGGCAGGGCCGAGGAGTCGCTGAGCAGCCGGGCCAGTTCGAGGCCGCCCTGCCCGCGTCCCTCGGGACCGTAGGCGACCAGGATGCTCACTGTTCGTCCCCTCGGGGGTACGGCTCGAGGTTGGAGTGCTTGATCCCGTAGGCGAGGTAGAACAGCAGGAACACGCCGACCCAGATCGCGAACGCCAGGAAGGTGGTCCCGCTCAGCCCCGAGATCACCACCGCGCAGGCCACGATCGACAGGATCGGGGTGAGCGGGTAGAGGGGTACCGAGAACGCCCGGTGCAGGTCGGGTTGCCTGCGGCGCAACAGGATCACGGCCAGGGAGACCACGGCGAACGCGGCCAGGGTGCCGATGCTGGTCAGGTCGGCGAGCGCGTCCAGGGGTACGAAGCCGGCCAGCACCGAGACCACGACGGCGACGATGACGGTGTTCGGCACCGGGGTGAGCGTGCGTGGGTTGACCTTCTTGAACGTCCCGGGGATCACGCCGTCCATGCCCATCGTGAACAGGATCCGGGTCTGCCCGTACAAGGTCACCAGGGTCACCGAGAAGATCGAGATCACGGCTCCGGCCGCGACCATCGTGCCCGGCCAGCTCGACCCGGTGACATCCTCGAGGATCTGCGACAGCCCGGCGTCCTGCCCCTCGAAGCGTTGCCACGGCTGGGCGGCCACGGCCACCAGGGCGACCAGGACGTACACCGTGGTGACGATCAGCAGGGCCAGCACGATCGCCCGGGGCATGGTGCGAGTGGGGTCCTTGACCTCCTCACCTGCGGTGGACACGGCGTCCAGGCCGATGAAGGAGAAGAAGATCCCCCCGGTGGCTGCCCAGACGCCGTTCGCGCCCAACGGTGCGAAGTCGGCCAGGTTGTCGGTGGACCAGCCGGTCAGGCCGATCACCACGAACATCAGCAGGACGCCGATCTTGATCACCACCATGATCGCGTTGATCCGGGCGGATTCGCTGGCACCGCGGATCAGCAACAGCATGCACAACAGCACCAGCACGATGGCCGGCAGGTTCACCACGCCGTCGGCCGAGGGGGCATACGACAGCGCGTGCGGCAGCTCGACGCCGAACACGTTGTCCAGCAACTGGTTCAGGTACTGCGACCACCCCACGGCCACTGCGGCGGAGGACACCCCGTACTCCAGCAGCAGGCAGGCGGCGATCACCATCGCCATCGCCTCGCCGAGCGTGGCGTAGGCGTACGAGTAGGACGAACCCGAGACCGGCACGGCGCTGGCCAGTTCCGCGTAGCACAGGGCAGTCAGCCCGGCGACGACCGCCGCCAGCACGAACGAGAACACGATGGCCGGGCCGGCCTTGGGCACGTTGGTGGTCAGCACGAAGAAGATGCCGGTGCCGATGGTTGCCCCGACGCCGAACATGGTGAGCTGGAACAGCCCGATCGAGCGCACCAGACCGGTGTCGTGGGGGCCGGGCGTGAGGGGCTTGCGCCGGGCCATGCGCTGCATCAGCGTCTGCGGGTCGCCCGGGGTCAGTTCCGTGGCCATGCCGACCTCCGCGGGTCTCGTCGAGGACAGATGTCGCGGATCAGTACATGCCGGACCACTCTCCCGGCCGCCCGGACGGCGCGTCAACACCCCTGCGAGCAGCCTCAGCGCAACCCGGCGACCGCGGGAGCGATGACCGACTCGGCCAGGGCAGCGGTCACCGAGGGGTGGATGCCCAGATCGGTGGCGTCGGTGGGGTCCTGCTCGACCGCCACGACCACGACCAGGCCCAGAGCGGGGACGACCTCGAGCACCTGCCCGGCGGTGCCGAGCACCGCATATCCCCGCTCGCCGCGTACCGACCGGATCCGCCACAGGTACCCGTGCCCGACCGTGGGCCAGGGCTGGCGTGGTCCGGCCTCGAGCTGGTCACCGGTCGCCTCGCGGACCCAGGCGGCGGGCAGCACCCGTCGTCCCCGGAAGAGGCCACGGTCGAGGTGGAGCCGGCCGATCGCTGCCAGGTCGCGGGGCCGCAGCCGCAGGCCGCGGTACCCGATGGCGTGCCCTTCGGGATCCAGTGGCCAGCTCGGCCCGGCCGGTGACGGGCCGATCCCCAGGGGGTCGAACAGCCGGGTGCGGGCGTACTCGGGGACGGGCAGCCCGGTCGCGGCGTCCAGCACCGCCGAGAGCAGGTGGACGGCGTACCCGGCGTACCCGCCACTCGGCCGTCCGGCGCCGATCCAGGAGAGCAGTTCGGCGATCCAGTCGCGGCCCTGCTCGAAGCGCGGCCGGGGTCCGACCAGGCGTTCGTCGAAGGAGGCATCCATGGTGAGCAGCTGGCGCAGCGTCGTGGCCGCAGCCGCGGGGCTCATCGTGCGGGCACGTTCGGGCAGCAGGCTCGCGAGGGTGTCGTCCAGGCTCAGTCGCCCCTCGGCGATCGCGATGCCGACCAGGGCGCACATCACCGCGGCGGTCGCGGCCTGGACGTCGTGCGCGTCCTCGGCGGTGCAGTCCTGGTAGCGCTCGACCACGGGCACGCCGTCCACCAGGGCCAGGACGGCACGCAGTCCGGACCAGTCCACCCCGATCTCACGCCCCAGCGCCCGCTGCTCGTCCAGGCCCCGCCCGATGGTGTCCGAGACGTCCTCGACCCGGAGCAGGTCGGCGCTCTCGGGAGCCGGCCAGCCGTCCCGGACGGTGCACCCCGGCAGGGCACCGGCCACGAGGCCACCCGCCACCAGCGCCCGGACGGCGTCACGCCGTCGCAGGCCACCGTGCGGTTGCGTACCGGGCCGATCGGTCACCCGTTCACTGTCCGCCGCGGCCGCCTGGTCGGCAACGCCTCGACCGTGATCGGGGCCGGAGGATCAGCTCCGATCAGGGGAAGGTGATCAGGGGAAGGTGTGGAGTGGGTCAGTGGACGATCATCGGCGGCGAACCCGGCTCGACGTCGTCCAGCAGGTGCGACTCCTCACGCTTGCGCGGCAGGAACAGCGCCGGGATCAGGGTCAGGGTGACCAGGAACGCCGCCACCCAGTAGGTACTGGCGAACGCCTCGGCCGCCTGGGCCAGACCGGCGGCCACGCCGTCCGGACCGCCGATCTTCTCCGCGATCGTCGGGTCCTGGCGAGAGGCGATCGCGGGCAGGGCGAGCGCGGAGTCCTTGAGCTGGTTGGTCAGGATCACCGACATGATCGCCACCCCGACCGAGCTGGCGATCTGCTGCACGATGTTGATCAGGGTGGACCCGCGGGCCACCTCGTGCGAGGTCAGCGTCTTCAGTGCCGAGGTCATGATTGGCATCATCGTGGCGCCCATCCCCAGGCCCATCACGAACAGCGGCACGACGATCTTCCAGTACTCGGTCGTGGACTCGACCTGGGTCAGCCCGAACATGCCGGCGATGATCAGCACCAGCCCGAACGGTGCGATCCGCCCGACCGGGATCCGGTCGACCAGGGCGCCGGCGATCGGCATGGTCAGCATCGCCCCGATGCCCTGTGGCGCCACCAGCAGGCCGGCCTGCAGGGTCGACTCGCCCCGGATCTGCTGGAAGTACGTCGGCACCAGCAGCAGGCCACCGAAGAAGGCCGAGGCGAACAGGAACATCGTGATCGTGGCCACCCGTAGGTTCCGGTTGCGGAACAGGCGCAGGTCCAGCAGGGGGTGGGCGGGCCGGAAGGAGTGCAGGACGAACGCGGTGATCAGCGCCAGCCCGATCAGCATCGAGACGTAGACCCGGGGGGCGTTCATCGTGCCCTTCTCCGGGATGGAGGAGATGCCGAACAGGAACAGTGCCAGGCCCGGGGACATCAGCAGGACGCCGAGCAGGTCGAGGGACTCCGACGGCTCGGTGCGGTCCCGGGGGAGGGCGAAGGCCGCGTAGACGACGGCGATCGCGCCGATCGGCACGTTGATCAGGAAGATCCAGTGCCAGGTCCTGTTCTCGATCAGCCAGCCGCCCAGGATCGGGCCGAGGATCGGGCCGAGCAGCATCGGGACGCCCAGGATCGCCATCAGCCGCCCCATCCGCGCCGGGCCGGCAGCGCGGGTCATGATCGTCATGCCGAGCGGCATCAGCATGCCGCCGCCCAGGCCCTGGAGCACCCGGAACCCGATCAGCATCTCGATCGAGGAGGCCATCGCACACAGCGCCGACCCCGCCGTGAACAGGACGACGGCCAGCATGTACAGCCGCTTGGGCCCGAAACGATCTGCCGCCCAGCCGGTCAGGGGGATCACGGTGGCCAGTGCCAGGGTGTATGCGGTGACGGTCCAGGCGACGGTCGAGTACGCGAGGGGGTGGGCTGCGTCGTCCGCGAAGATCCTCTGGAAGACCGGCAGGGCGACGTTGACCACCGTGATGTCGAGGATCGACATGATCGCCCCGAGGACGACCACGCCGGCGACCTTGAGGACGGCGGCGTCGATCTTGTCGGGGTACACAGGGGCAGGAGCAGCGGTGGACACGGGAACCTCGACCGTTCGGGGGAGAGTGCCGCGACGGCGCGGCTCGACAGGGACCTCACTGTAGGCCAGCCGCCCTCGGCGTCTCACTCCGGGCCCGGATTGGCTGGTCCTGGATCGCGCTGACTCGCTACGTTCGGCTGGTGGCCTCCACCGCCTGCGACCATGACGTCGTCCTCTTCGGGGCGACCGGTTTCGTGGGCCGGTTCACTGCAGCCCACCTCGCCGCGCACGCGCCATCCGACCTGCGGATCGCGCTGGCCGGGCGCTCGCGCCACCGGCTGGAGCAGCTGCGCAGCGAACTCGGCCCGGCGGCGGCGGACTGGCCGCTGATCGTTGCCGACGCCCTGGACGACGGGCAGACGGCGGCGCTCGCGGCGTCCGCCCGGGTGGTGGCCACCACGGTGGGCCCGTACAGCACCTACGGCAAGGGGCTGGTCGGGGCCTGCGCAGCCTCCGGGACGGACTACGTCGACCTGACCGGCGAGGTGCTCTTCGTCCGGCACAGCATCGACGCCAATCACAAGCAGGCGCAGCGCACCCGCGCGCGGGTCGTGCACGCCTGCGGGTTCGAGGCCCTGCCGTCCGACCTCGGGGTGTGGCTGACCGCGCGCACCGCCGCCGCGGACGGTGCCGGGCAGCTGACCGACACCCTGCTGCACGTGCGGTCCCTGGCCGGGGGGATCAGCGGCGGGACGATCGACACCGCCCGGCAGCAGGCGCTCGCCGCGGCCACCGACCCCCAGGCCCGGCGGGTGCTGGCCGATCCCTACGCCCTGAGCCCGGCGCGCACCGAGGAGCCCGACGCCGCAGGCTCCCGCCCGTGGGCCAGGCCCGCCCGGCCGCCCGCCCCACGGCCGAACTGGCTGAGCCGACTGGACACCTACGGTCGGTTGCACCGGCTGGAGCTGGCTGTCCGTGCCCTGCCCGTCGACCGGGCGGAGGCCTCGGGGGTCTACTCGGTGCGCTCCCTGATGGCGGCCTTCAACACCCGGATCGTGCGCCGGAGCAACGCGCTGACCGCCTGGTCCTACGGTCGCGAGTTCACCTACGACGAGGTCCTGGACACCGGCTCCGGGGCTCGCGGGGTGATCGTCGCCGGGGGAGCAGCCCTGTTCCAGGCGATGCTGGACGGCGGCATGCGCTCCCGGCCGATCCGGTCCCTGCTCGATCGCGTACTGCCCGAACCGGGCGAGGGGCCGAGCCCGGAGACGTTGGGCGGCGGGCACTTCGCGGTGGAGATCGAGGCCGGCACCACCTCGGGGGCGCGCTACCTGACCCGGTTCGCCGCCGCCTACGATCCCGGCTACCTCGGCACGGCGGTGATGTTCGGGGAGAGCGCGCTGGCCCTGGCTCTGGACGAACTGCCCGACCGGGCAGGGGTGCTCACGCCGTCCACGGCGCTCGAGTCCACGATCCTGGACAGGGTGCGCCGCCACGGGTTCACCGTCACCGTCCGCCGGGTGTGACCCTCTGCGGCCGGTTCGTCGGCTCTCAGGCTGCGCCGGGTCACCGGCTCGGGGGAGCCTGCGGTGGGGGAGGGCCGCTCGAACCGGTGGGGCCGGCCCCACCCTGGGTGGACAGCTGGTGGGTCAGCTCGGCGATCTGTTCGTCCCGGGCGGCGATCACCGTCCGCAGCCGGTCGGTGAGCAGCCGTTCGGCCTCGAACCGCTCCTGGTGCTCGCGAGCCGACTGGCCGGCCCGGCGCACCTGGGCCTGGAGCTCGGCCAGCTGGCCCCGGTAGGTCGTGATGATGGACTCGGCGGCCGGGCCGAGGGAGGTCAGGTCGTCGTCCGGCCCGTCGGAGACCTCGGCGACGGCGCGCCGCAGTTCGTCGACCTCGGCCTCGGAGGCCCGCAGCCGTCGCTCCAGCTTGGTCAGCGCCGGTTCGAGGTCCGCGGGCCCCGCCCCCGAGGGCCGAGGATGCAGGGTGCGGCGGCCCGAGGGCACCAGGTACCGCCCCACCAGCAGGCCGGCCAGGGCGGTGACGGTGGCCAGCGCGGCGATCTCGGCGACCAGGTAGCGGAAGCCGGTCACGGGAGTACCGCCTCGGGCCGGACGGCGCCCGCCGGCTCGCCGTCCAGCGTCACCCGGCGCACCCCGGGGACGGCCACCGCCGCCTGCACCTCGGGGTCCAGGGTGGTCAGGGTGGCCCGGTCGGAGGCGAGCAGCACGTCACGACCGGAAAGCTCAACCCGCACACCGGGATTGACCCGGTGCACGGCGGTGGTCGTCCGGGCGCGCAGGTCGGATTCGATCTGTCGCGCCGTCCACGCCGACCCGCCGAGGACCACGGCCGCAGTCAGAGCCGCCGCGACCATCGGGTGCCGCAGGAGCGACCTGCCGGCCGGGTCGCCTGCTCGCGCTCTCACCCCTGACGCCCCCTGACCGGCCGCACCTCACAGGAACCGGCCCTGTGTCCAGAGCCGTCCGGTTCAACCCCCCGCGTGCTGAGACCATTGAAGCCGACGCCGACACTCGGTCGTGCCGAATCCGGGCAAAGTCAAGGGCTGCTCTGGGCTGCTCTGGGGGCGCGCGGGGCGCGGGGGCGCCGGTGCCGGTCCGGGTCAGCCGACGTCGCGCCGGCGGAATCCGCCGGACCCGGTGGAGACGGCGACCGTCGCCGCGGCGGCCAGGGCGATCAGGGGCAGTGCGGTCACCGAGCCGCCGGGAAGGGACGGCAGGTGGGCGAAGGGGGAGACCTCCTGCAGCCAGGCCGGTAGCCCGAGCAGACTGCCGAACTCCCCCACGACCAGGAACAGCACGAGCAGGATCCAGGCGCCCGACGTCCAGCGAGGTACCAGGCCGAAGATCAGGGTGGTCAGCCCGACGCACACCCACACCGCCGGTAGCGGGGCCAGGGCGGCACCGATCAGGGTGGGCAGTTGTCCGGCGAGGTCACCGGTCGCCAGGCCGCGCATCGTCCCCACCACCGCACCGAGCACCAGCAGCAGCCAGGTACTGCCCAGCAGCGCGATCAGCAGGTGACTGCCCAGGAAGATCCACCGACTGGTGGCGGTGGCCAGGACCGGCTCGGTGTGCAGGTCGCGTTCCTCCCCGCGCAGGCGCAGCGTGGCGGCGATCCCGTAGCCGGCCACGGCCAGCGAGATGAACGTGAACTCGGCGGCCAGGAACAGGCTCGTCAGATCCGGCACCTCGCTGCCCGACATCCGCCGCAGGAGGTCCTGGGTGGCCGGGTCGTCGAGCATCGACGCCACGCTGCCCGCCAGCGAGCCGATCAGTACCCCGACCAGCAGCAGGGCGACCGTCCACACCAGCAGGCTGCCCCGTTGCAGCCGCCAGGCCAGGCCCAGCGCGCTGCCCAGCCACCGCCCGGCCGCAGCCGGGCCCGGCCGCTCGGCGACCAGGCCGGCCCCGAGGTCACGTCGCTCCAGCAGCCGGGCCGCGACGGCGAACAGCACCACCGCGACCGTCACCGGGATCGCCAGTACCCAGAACCTGTTCTGCCCGTAGGGCTGCACCTTCAGCATCCAGCCGAGCGGCGACAGCCACGACAGCGCGCCGGCGCCCTCGACGGCGTCCCCGGCCGCCCGCAGCCCGAAGGACACCCCGAGGACGCCGAGGGCGATCGTGGTGCACCCGCGCGCGGTCGCGGTGAGCTGGGCCGCGACGGCCGTCACGGCGGTCATCACCAGTCCCAGCGCCGCCCAGTCGAGGGCGAAAGCGAGGGTGCCGGTCGGGTCCATGCCCAGCCCGGCCAACCCGGCGGCGCAGATCAGGCAGGTCACCGCGACCATGCCCATGGCCATCAGGCAGGCCGCGAGCAGCGGCGCGCGCCGTCCGACCACGCCCGCGCCGAGCAACTCGAAGCGGCCCTCCTCCTCCTCGGTGCGGGTGTGCCGGCGCACGATCGCCACCACCGCGATGGCCAGGAAGACCCCACCCATCACGACGGTCTTGAACACGGCGAAGGCGTCCAGGGTGGGCGGGTCGGCCAGCGGCCCGTACATCGCCAGGAACGCCGGGTTGCCGGCCACGCCGGCGACGTCCCGGGCGAGCCGCTGCGGGTCGGTGTCGGGGTAGAGGGCGATGGTGGCCTGGGCCGAGGCGATCACCAGCAGGGCGAGCCCGCCCACGATCGAGGGCAGCAGGATCCGGTCCCGGCGCAGCGCCAGCCGGAGCAGCGACCCGGTGCCGGTCCACGAGCCGCTCATGGCGCGACCTCGTGTCTCGCGTCGTGACCCGTCCGGCCGGCCCGGTCGTAGGAGTGCACGAACAGCTCCTCCAGCGACGGGGGCTGGCTGGTCAGGGAGCGGATCCCGTGGGAACCCAGGACGGCGAGCACGCTGCCCAGGTGGGCGGCGTCCACGGTCATCGCCACGCGCGTTCCCTCGGCGCGCAACTCGTGCACCCCGGTCACCCCGTCGAGCTCGGCCGGTGACGGCGCCCGTTCGAGGACGGCCTGCACCGAGGTGCGGGTCAGCTCTCGCAGTTCGTCCAGGCTGCCGCTCCGCACGGTGCGTCCGGCCCGGATGATGCTCACCCGGTCACACAGTTGCTCGACCTCGGACAGGATGTGGCTCGACAGCAGCACCGTGCGACCCTGGTCGCGGATCTCCTCGATGCACTGCTGGAACACCCTCTCCATCAACGGGTCCAGGCCCGAGGTGGGCTCATCGAGGATGAGCAGCTCGGCGTCCGAGGCCAGGGCGGCGACCAGGGCGACCTTCTGCCGGTTGCCCTTGGAGTAGGAGCGCCCCTTCTTGGTCGGGTCGAGCTCGAAACGGTCCAGCAGCCGAGCCCTGGTGGTCGGGTTCACCCCGCCGCGTAGCCGCGCCAGCAGGTCGATCACCTCGCCGCCGGTGAGGTTGGGCCACAGGGTGACCTCCCCGGGGACGTAGGCCAGCCGCCGGTGCAGGGTCTCCGCTCGGGCCCAGGGGTCGCCGCCGAACAACCGGGCGACGCCGCCGTCGCCACGTAAGAGGCCGAGGAGGATCCGGATGGTGGTGGACTTGCCCGACCCGTTGGGGCCGAGGAACCCGTGCACCTCGCCCTGCCTGACCGTGAGGTCGAGCCCGTCGAGGGCGATGGTGGCGCCGAAGCGCTTGCGCAGTCCCTCGATCTCGATCGGATGAGCCGGTGAACCCATGCACACCAGTGTTGCACTGTTCAGTAGTTTCTGAAACTAGTAACGTGTCGGCATGAAGCAGCCGGTGGCCGGCTCGGTCGAGCGCCTCGGCGCCACCCTTGTCGAGGCGGGGCTACCGCGCCTGCCCTCGCGGGTGTTCGCCCAGCTCATGTGCGACGAGGACGGCCGGATGACCGCCGCTGAACTCGCGAGCGCGCTGTCGTCCTCACCGGCGGGCATCAGTCAGGCGGTCGCCTTCCTGACCCAGGTGCAGATGATCCGGCGCGAGCGCGAGCCGGGTAGCCGGAGGGATGTGTTCGTGGTGCTGGACGACGCCTGGCATGACGCCATGCTGCGGCAGAACTCGATCTACTCCCGGTTGCGCGCGGTGTTCGTGCAGGCCCAGGAGGCGGTGGGTGGGCCGGGGACGGCCGCCGGCCGCCGGCTCGGGCTGTCCGCTGAGTTCCTCGCCTTCGTCGAGACCGAGATGGCCGAGCTGGAGGCACGCTGGGAAGCGCACAAGGCCACCCTGCGGACGGCGTGAGCCCGGTCGAGCCGCCACTTTCCCCTCGTGATCATGCACTTTCGACCAGTCGAAAGTGCATGATCACGAGGGGAAAGTGGCGGCTCAGGTTTCGGCGGCCGCTCGGCCGGCCTCGACCGCGAGTCGGTCGACCAGGTCGTTCATCGGGTCACCGGAATGGCCCTTCACCCAGCGGAAGGTCACGTCCCCCCGGTCCCGCACGGCCTCGACCAGCGGCTCCCACAGATCCCGGTTCGCCACCGGCTTCTTGGCGCTGGTGGTCCATCCCCGGGCGATCCAGCCTCGCCACCACTGATCGCGAAAACAGTTGACCACGTAAGTGGAATCGCTGACCACGACCAGCTCGCCGGGCAGCGCGCGCACCGCTTCGAGGGCAGCGGTGATCTCCATCCGCTGGTTGGTGGTGTGCGCCTGGCCGCCGCTGGCCCGGCGTCCGTCGGCGGTGGCCCAGGCCCAGCCCCCGGGTCCGGGGTTCCCCGAGCACGCGCCGTCGGTGTAGACCTCGAGTACGCCGGCCCCGGCCGGCGCACTGCTCTCGCCGCGGGTGGGTCCGGTGTCCGCTGGGCTGCCTGCGCTCGGGGCAGCGGACGTCGCGGGCGCGCCGTCCCGGCAGGTCTCGTGGGCCCAGCGCCCGGCCGACCCGCTGGGCATCGAGACGATCTGATCCCCGGGCCGGATCGACCGGGTGCACACGCCGCACGTGGTGGCGTACTTCGCGGCGAGAGCCATTGCCCGAGCCTAGCGGCGGGCGAGGAGCCGATCCCGGTTGACCGACCCGCCCACGGTGCCCGGCGTCGGGGTGGTCCCCGCCGGTGCCTGGGGGCATCCTGGTGTGCGGACGCCGCCCGCGCGCGACCGCGCCGACCCTGGGGAGGGCACATGCCCGACGGCTCGTCGATGCCGCCCGCGCGCCTGGACCCCCACCGGCCGGGGGAGCCGGGCGATCTGAGTGGCTCCGGAGGGTCGGCCGGAGCCTCGACTCGTCGAAACGATCTGGCCACCGAGTTCCTGGACGACGACCTCGCAGCCGGGGGGGCGCCGTCCGGACCTGACACCGCACGAGACACCGGACCGGACACAGTGCCCGCCGCTGGCGAGGTCCCGATCCGGCACGCCACCCTCGACGACGACTCCGGCCCCGGCCTGCTCGCCCGGCTGGGCGGGGCTGCGGTGGCCGTCGCGATCGGGCTGGCGGGTGCGGTGCTGATCCTCACCTGGCTGCTGGGCCGCAGCGTCACGGCACTCAACCCGTTCGACGAGCAGACCGTCGACCGCTCCGGCAGGGCCGTCCTGCTGCAGCTGAACGACCTGAAGACCTATCAGGCGGCGTCCGGCTACTACGAGATCGTCATCGACCAGGAGACCGACGTCGAGAACCTGCCCGCGTTCCTGGCCGGCGAACGGGTGATCTTCGTGGCGGCGGGCTCGGTCGATGCCTCGGTCGACTTCGCCGGACTCGGCTCCGGGAACGTGACCGTGAACGCAGACCGCACCGAGGCATCCATCGCCCTGCCGGCGCCGGTGCTGGGGGCCGCTCGGCTGGACCTCGAGCGCAGCTACGTGGCCGATCACCGGCGGGGACTCCGTGAACGGCTGGCGGATGCCGTGGACACCCAGGGCGGGGGGACCAACACCGAGCAGCTCTACCGGATCGCCCAGGCTCGGCTGGCCGAGGCGGGCGCGCGTACGGACGAGCTGAAGGCCCGCGCCCGGACGAACACCCGGGCCATGCTGACCTCGCTGCTGACCTCACTGGGATTCCGTGAGGTCACGGTGACCTTCGCCGACGAGAAGTAGCCGGCCCCGCTCCCTGCCCGGCGTGCGCTGCCGACCGGTCAGCCGGCGGCGTTGTTGCCCCACTTCAGGCTCCGGTACACCGGCGCGGAGTCCTGGTTCGCGCCGTGCCCGAAGATCGTGAAGCCCGCGTCACCGCCGTGCACCACGTTGAAGTAGGCGAAGTACAGCACCTTGCCGGCGGCGGCCTTCGGGATGTCCTCGCCGATCTGCCAGGTGGCGGTGTTGGCGTGCTTGGTCATCCAGGCGTTGAGCGCCTTGATCCACTCGGGCCGGTCACCTCCGCCCATGCCGGCCGGCTTGAGCCCGAGCTCGGGGAAGGCGAGCGGCTTGCCGTGGCTGGCAGCCCACCGGCGCCAGGCCTCGGGGCCCTGGGGGTTGCCGAGCGCGTCGTACTCGTCGGACTCGTCGTTCCAGCCCGCGACGCTGCCGTTGGCGGCGTCCTGGTAGTCGTTGTAGTAGTCGGGTGCCACCACGTCGACGATGTCGTCCCCCGGGTACCACAGGTCGATCGGCAGGTCGTTGCACGTGCCGTAGTTCGGCGAGAAGACCACGTAGAGCTCCGGCAGGCTGGAGCGCAAGATGCCCATGTACCGCCGGAAGGCCGCCTTGTAGTCAGCGGAGTTCTCGCGGGTGACCATCCAGTTGGCGTACCAATCGCAGTTCATCTCGTGGAACGGACGGACGAACGTCGCCCCCTTGCCCTTGCGCTTCTGGGCGAGCACGGCGGCTGCGGCACGCCAGCGGTCGTCATAGGCCCCGCGCGCGGCCTCGGCGTAATTCTCGCCGGTGCCGAGGATGGTGCCGCCCACCGCGATGTCGAGTGCACCCTTCCAGTCCCCGTACTCGTCCTGCAGCGGGGACAGGGTGCGCTGCACCTCGTCGCTGGTGTCCGCCCAGGTCGAGGCCAGGGTGAGCGGCTGTCCCAACCAGGCAGCGAACTCTCCGTTGGTGACCCCGGTGCCCGAGGCGCCGTTGTACCAGCCGCCCATCACCCGCCCGTCCAGGACCACGCCTCGCCGACCGGAGGCCGCCGTGGTGGTCGTGGCCCGTGCGGGTGGCGGCTTGCGCGTGGTGGCCGTCTTGGTGCGAGTGGCCGACGGGCTCGTCCCCTCGGCGGTGGTCAGCAGCGGTCGGGGGGGCAGCATGTCCCGATCGTCCAGGGTGTCCGGGGGGGCCATCGCCTCGGTGGCCTGCTGGACCGCGACCTCGTCCGAGGAGCCGAACGGCAGCGTGCCGGGGCCGATGGCTGCGATGCCGACCCCGAGGGCGGACAAGGTCACGGCGGCGATCGCCCGGGCGCGGGCGACTCGGCGCTTTCCGGCTCGCTGGGCGCGGGCAGTGGACCGTGGGGCCACCCGAGCGGGGACCACGGTGGGTGCGGTGAGGCGGTGGCGGCGGCGGTCCGCGGGAGCAGGGGCGTCCAGATCGACCGCCGCCGACTGGTGCCGCGAGCGGCGGGGACCCTCGACCTGCTGGTGGGCGGAGCGGGCGGGCTCGACGGTGTCGCGGGGAGTCTCGACCGGGGGGCGCGAGCGGCGGGACGACTCGGCTCGCCGCGCCGCCGAACGGGTGGGCACCGCGGACGGCGCCGCGACTGGCTGGACGATTGGCTGGGCGGTGCGCATTGTGGCACTCGCGGCGCGGCTGCGGGCCAGGCGCCGGGGGCTCGCCGCGAACTCCGGGCTGCTCGGCAACGGTTCGGTCACGAAATGGCGGGAACCAGAGATGCTGGGCGCAGCGGAGCGGCGAGATTGGTGCACTGAGAGAACCTCGCCTGAAGTGCGGCTCCGCAATGTCAGGGTTGTGTTAACACTTCCCAAGTGTGACGAGCGCGACACGGTGCGGACACGCCCTTGAGCGCCATGCCCGTCCTCCAGGTTGATGGCCGATCTCGATGCCCGCCCCACGCATGCCCTCCCCTGAGCAGCCACTCCTGACACGTCATCCCAGTGACTACCCAAGGTAACTGATCAATTACTGCATGATGCGCAGTTCTCCCATACCCGTCGTGTCGGGCGTCAAGGGACCGGGCCCCCACCGAGCCACAGCCGGGCCCCCACCGAGCCACAGCCGAGCCCCGAGCCGAGCTCGAGCCGCGCCGGGAGCGGAGTCGACCGGACCTGACCCCGGCGTCGTACGCTGCGCGGTCATGACGTTCAGCGGGTTCCCGCCGGAGGCCGTCGAGTTCTACCAGCAGCTCGAGCTGCACAACACGCGCGAGTGGTGGGTCGCCCACAAGGCGACCTATCAGGACGCCGTCCGGGTGCCGATGCTCGAGCTGGCCGCTGCGCTGGAGGACGAGTTCGGCCCGGCCCGGCTGTTCCGGCCCAACCGGGACACCCGGTTCAGCGCCGACAAGTCCCCGTACAAGACCCATCAGGGCGCCTTCGTCGAGGTCACCACCGGCGTGGGGTACTACCTGCACCTGAGTGCTGAGGGGCTGTTCGTGGCCGGCGGGTTCCACCAGGGCGAACCCGGCCAGGTGGCCCGCTACCGGGCGGCGGTGGACGACCCGCTCCGAGGGGCCGAACTGGCCCGGGTCATCGAGGAGCTCTCCGGGACGGGCCTCGAGCTCGGAGGTGACGTGATGCGGACCCGTCCCCGCGGGGTGCCGTCGGACCACCCACGGGTCGAGTTGCTGCGCCACCGCTCGCTGATTGCCTCCCGGCAGGCCGGGGAGCCCCCCTGGCTGTCGACGCCGGCCGCGCTGGACCACGTGCGCGAGGACTGGACGCTGCTGAGGCCGTTGGTGGAGTGGCTGGCCGCCACCCTCGGCCCCACCCCGGCCAGCGCGCTGGCGAGCGCCCTGAACCCCACCCAGGACCCGACCGACGTGGACCCACCGGGCGGCCCGGCGCGGGGCGCCCGGGGATCGGGGCGACGGTGAGCTGGTGGCGGACGGCCGAGCTGGTCGGTGCGCTGGCCGCACGGGAACTCGGCGGCGTGCTCGGCGTCCATGTGCAGGGTGCGACCGCCCTCGATGGCTGGTCGCCAGGCGGGACACTCGACGTCCTGGTGGTGGTTCCGGACGTCGTCCCCGGTCACCGCCCCGGTGACGAGCAGCTGCTGGCGCTCGCCGGTCCGCTGCGGTTCCTCGACGGTCCACCGCTGGACCTGGTCGTGATCGAGGAGTCCCTGGCGCGGCGGCCAGAGCCGCCCTGGCGCTTCCTGCTGCACCTGGCTGCGCAGAGCGTCGTGCTGGGCACGGCCACCGGCGCGGGGCCTCGTACCGCACGACCCGAGCGTTGCGAGTTGGTGAGCCGGCTGGCGATCACCAGGGCCTGCGGGATCACCGTGCGGGGGGCGGCCCCGGGAGACCTGATCGGGCAGGTGTCACCGGATCTGATCCGCCGCCGCTTGCTCGACGAGTTGGAGTGGGGTCTTCACCGGGGCACCGAGCGGGATGTCGTGCAGGACGCCTGCCGAGCGGCCGCCTGGCACCAGGACGGGCTGTTCCTGTCCCAGCAGGACGGCGCGACCTGGGCCCGGTTCCGGCTGCCCGGGCACTCGGCGCTGATCGGTCGGATCCTGCAGGAGAGGCACGCGGCGATGACCGCCCCGGAACTCGCGGGTTCCGGCCGCCCGCCAGGGGTCGAGGCGCATCACCTGGTCGCGGACGTGATCCGGTTGCTGAGTGGGGCAGCCGGAGTCGAGGCGGCCGGAGTCGAAGCGGTACCGCCGGCGGTGACCCGGCCCTGCTGGGGGCAGGATCAGCCGGACTTGCGCCGGAAGGTGCGCTGTGGCTTGGCCGGGGCGGTGTGAGGACCGCTGGCCTTGGGGTCGTGCGCCCCGCCTGCCTGACCGCGGTGACCGAACTTCTTGCGGTCCAACGCCTCCCGGAACTTGCGACGGGACGCCGCCTCCGGGGTCTCGGTGCCGTCGTGCCGATCGATCGGGAGGTCGGGATCGACGTCCGACGGGGGGTTCTCGGCCTCGCTCATACGGCCATCATGCCCCACTCCCACGGCTCACTCGAACGGCGTCGGGTCGCCCGCACCGTGCCGCAGGATCTGCGCCGCGCCGTCGGAGTAGTCCACGACCGTGGTGGGCTCCCGGCCGCACTCGCCCGAGTCGATCACGGCGTCCACCTGGTGATCGAGCAGCTCCTTGATCTGCCAGCCGTCGGTGAGCGGCTCGGCCTCACCGGGCAGCAACAGGCTCGAGGTGAGCATCGGCTCGCCCAGCTCCTGTAGCAGCGCCAGGGCGACCGGGTGGTCGGGGATCCGGACACCGACCGTGCGTTTGCGCTCGTGCAGCAGGCGCCGCGGCACCTCCTTGGTGGCAGGCAGGATGAAGGTGTAGCTGCCGGGGGTGGCCGCCTTGATCGCGCGGAAGACATGGTTGTCGATCTGCACGAGCTGCCCCAACTGAGCAAAGTCCTTGCACAGCAACGTGAAGTGATGCCGGTCGTCCAGGTGTCGGATGCGCAGGATGCGCTGCTTGCCCTCGGCGTTTCCCAGCGAGCAGCCGAGCGCGAACACCGAGTCGGTCGGGTAGGCGATCAGGCCCCCGTCCCGGACGATCTGGACGGCCTGGGCGATGGCCCGCGGCTGAGGGTCCCGTGGGTGGACGTCGAAGTAGCGCGCCATCGCCCCAAACTAGTGCCCGGTTCGCCCCCGGTGGCCGTTCGTGGTGGCAGTTTCCCGTCCGCTTGCCTCGATGGTTCCCGCCGGGTTCCCGTCGTGGTTCCCTCCGGCTCGCGCCGCAGGCCTACGCTCGCGGTATGTCGGTCCCCCCGTCCCCACCTGCGGCGGACCGACGCCGGCTGTGGGACATCTCGCCGCCGGTCGATCCGCAGAGCCCGGTGTTCCCCGGCGACGTCCCCTTCACGCTGACGACCACGTTCGGGCCGGGCCCGGTCACGGTGGTCGCCCTGCACTGCTCGGGGCACGTGGGGGCACACGCCGACGCCCCGCTGCACTACCTGGCCTCGGCCGATTCGACCCGTGACCCGGACGGTGGCGGCCCGGACGGCACGACCGGCACGGACGGCACGGCCGGCACGGACGGCACGGATGCCGCCTCGCTGGACCTGGCGGCCTACCTCGGCCCAGCCCGCGTCGTCCATGCGATCGAGGTGGGGCGCCTGCTCGGCTGGGCGCACCTCGCCCACGCCGCGCGGGGACTGCCGCCGCGGGTCCTGGTGCGCACCCACCGTCGGGCGCCGCGCCGCTGGGACCCCGAGTTCACGGCCTGGGACCCCGGCCTGCTGGACCGGCTGGCCGGGCTGGGCGTCGTGCTGGTCGGCACCGACGGCGCGAGCCTGGACCCGGCCGACAGCACCGAACTGCCGGCGCATCACGCCCTGGGCCGTGGCGGGATGCACGTGCTGGAGAACCTCTGCCTGGATTCGGTGCCCGAGGGTGACTACGAGCTGATCGCGCTGCCGCTGCGGCTGGTGGGTGCCGACGCCTCGCCGGTCCGCGCAGTGCTCAGGGAATGGTGAGCCGTCGGTGACCGGCCCAGGGAGCGCTGCCGGGACCGTGCCGTCCGATCGGGCCGGGTGTCTGGCCCTGGACGCCGCCGATCCGCTGGCCGGCCTGCGCGAGACGTTCCACCTGCCGGACGGCGTCATCTACCTGGACGGCAACTCGCTCGGGCCGCTGCCCCGGGCAACCGCGGCCCGGCTGGCCGAGGTGATCGGGGGCGAGTGGGGTCAGGGGCTGGTCGGCAGCTGGAACACGGCCGGCTGGATCGAGGCGCCGCACCGGGTCGGGGACAAGATCGCCCGGCTGATCGGTGCCGGGCCGGGTGAGGTGGTGGTGGCCGACTCGACCTCGGTCAACCTGTACAAGGCGGTCTGGGCGGCGGTGCAGTGGCAGCGTGCCGGTGACCCCCGGCGCGATCTGGTGCTCTGCGACCGGACCTCCTTCCCCACCGACCGGTACCTGCTGGCGTCGGCGTGCGCGAGTCTGGGGGTGGAGTTGCGGGCGGTCGCGGTCGAGGACGTCGAGCACCTACTCGACGACCGGGTCGCCGTCCTGGCCCTCAATCACGTGGACTACCGCAACGGGCGGCTGCACGACCTTCCCGTCCTGACCCGCGCCGCTCACGAGGCCGGGGCGCTGGCCATCTGGGACCTCGCGCACTCGGCCGGGGTGCTGCCGATCGGGCTGGCCGAGGCCGGTGCCGACATCGCCGTCGGCTGCGGGTACAAGTACCTCAACGGTGGGCCCGGGGCCCCGTCCTTCGTCTGGGCCCACCCGCGGTTGGTCGACCGCCTCGATCAGCCGCTCCAGGGCTGGCTCGGTCACCGGGCGCCGTTCGACTTCGCGCCGGAGTATCTTGCGGCCCAAGGGATCTCGCGGTTCCAGTGCGGAACACCGCCGATCCTGTCACTGGCCGCCCTGGAGTGCGGGGTGGACTCTGTGCTGGCGGCCGAGCCGCTCGGCGGTCTGGCGGCGATCCGGGCCAAGTCGTTGGCGTTGACCGGCCTGTTCTCGGGCCTGGTCGCCGGCCCGGTCGCGCGGCACGGCCTGGTCTCGATCACCCCGGACGCCGCGCCCGAGCGGGGCGGGCAGGTTGCCCTGCGGGCCGGGGGCGATCTCGACCCGTACGCCATCGTCCAGGCGCTGATCGCTCGCGGTGTGGTCGGCGACTTCCGCGCGCCGGACGTGCTCCGGTTCGGTTTCGCCCCGCTGTACCTGCGACACGTCGACGTCTGGGACGCCGTCCAGGTGCTGGGTGAGGTGCTCGACACGGGCCGGTGGCGCCGCCATCGTCGGGCCCACCGGTCGGTGGTGACCTGAGGCGCCATGGGCGGGGGCAGTCCCTGGGTCGTCCCTCGGTTGTCCCCTGGGTCGTCCTCTGGGGTGGCCCCGGCAGGTCGACGCCCTCTGTGCCCTGGGCGAACTGCGCTTGTGCCCGACGCCGGCTCGGGGTGGGGTGACGGGATGCAGATCCTCCTCCTGGGTGGCAGCGGTTGGCTCGGCGGACACGTGGCGCGGGCCGCGTTGGCGGAGGGCCACGAGGTGACCTGTCTGAACCGGGGACGCTCCGGGCCCGTCCCCGACGGGGTGGAGTGGCTGATCGCCGATCGCGACGCCGAGGACGGCCTGGCCGAGGTCACCGGCCGGGACTGGGACGCGGTGATCGACGTCTCGCGCCAGCCAGGGCAGGTGCGCCGCGCGGCCCGTGCCCTCGCCGACCGGGCAGGGCACCTGGTGTTCGTCTCCACCTGCAGCGTCTACGCCGACCACTCCCGCCCGGGCACTGACGAGGATGCGCGACTGCTCTCGCCGCTGGCCGAGGAGGTGATGACCTCGATGGAGCACTACGGCCCGGCCAAGGTGGCCTGCGAGCAGTTCGTGCTCGAGGCGTTCGGGGCCGAGCGGTCCCTGCTCGCCCGCTCCGGACTGATCGGTGGGCCGGGGGACACCAGCGGCCGCAGCGGGTACTGGCCCCTGCGGTTCGCCCGGCCGTGCGGCCCGGACGGGGCGGTGCTGGTGCCCTCGACGTCGGGGCGCACGGTGCAGCTGATCGATGTCCGCGACCAGGCCGCCTGGCTGGTCGCGGCGGCGGTCGCCGGGACCAGCGGGGCGATCAACGTCGTGGGCGAGGTGATGTCACTCGAGGATCACCTGCAGCTCGCACGGCAGGTGGCCGGGCACACGGGGCCGGTGGTGACCGCGACCGATGACTGGTTGGTCGCCCAGGGAGTGCAGGAGTGGATGGGCGAACTGTCGTTGCCGCTCTGGCTGAACGATCCCGACTGGGTCGGATTCAGCCAGCGATCGGGGCAACGGGCCCGCGATGCGGGGCTGGTGACCCGGCCGGTTGCCGAGACCCTGGCCGACACCCTGGCCTGGGAGCTCGACCAGGGGGCCGACCGAGCGCGAGGCGCCGGACTGACCTGTGCGGACGAGCGGGTGTTCCTGGCGGAACTGACCGGCCTCACCCCCGGCTGACGGTGCTCTGCAGACGGCGCCTCCACCGTCGGCGCCCCCACCGTGGGCCCTCTACAGTGGGCGTGGCCCGCTTCGCACCACCAGCCCGCTGGTGGGCTCGAAATCGTGCGCGAGAAGGGTGCCCCCCGTGACCGATCCCAGTCGAGCCTTCGACGACGCCATGCGCCTGCTGAGCCGGCGGTGGGCAGCCGATGTGGTGCGGGTGATGCTCGCCGGGGAGTCGAGTTTCGGCGGGGTGGCGCGGGCCCTGCCGGGTGCCACCGATCGCATGGTGGCGCTGCGGCTGCGCGAGCTGGCCGAGCACGGGCTCATCACCCGGTCGGAGGTGGGCCCGGGCCCGCACCGGGTGCGCTACGAGCTGACCGAGGCCGGGCGCGCGCTGTCGATGACCCTGCGCGAGATCGAGCGCTGGGGGCGGCAGTACTCCCACTTGCTGGCCGGGACGAGCTGACGCCGGCGGCAGGGCGTCGCTGTCGCACCCCGGTCACGCGCCGGCGGCGTCCCGCCCGTGGAACACCTGGAAGGCCACCACCTCGGCCACCACCACCAGGGCGAGCAGGGCGTTGGCCGTCGGTGCGCCGAGAGCGCCACCCGCGGCAGTCAGGGCTGCGGCGGCGGCTGCCCCGAGCAGCAGCGGTGCGGCCGAGCCGGTGCGGTGATTGGCGGCGTGCTGCAGCCAGGCGACGACCAGCAGCACCACGCTCAACGGCAGACCGACCGCCGCGACGGCCACCGCCGGCCCCGGGCCGTGCACCTCGGAGGATGCCCCCGGGGCGTGGGCGGCCAGCGCGTCGAGCTGGGCCTGGGCTCCAGCGCCGATCGCGGCGATCGCCGCGAACAGCAGGTAGTGGCCGTAGCCCCAGACGAAGGCAGCCTTTCGGTTGCGCTGCAACCCTTCTCGGCCGAGGGCGTCGAAGTACAGCCACCACAGGGCGAAGGCGATGACCAGCACGGGACCGGTCAGGACGACGGCCGCCGGGGTCGAGGTCGCACCCTCGACGGCGTCCCGCAGGCCGACCGTGACGGCCAGCAGGGTCTCACCGAGCACGATCAGGGTGAACAGCCCGTACCGCTCCGCGATGTGCCCGGGGTGGAACACCCGGTCGGGGGAACGACGGACGGCCAGCACCGGCGTGAGCAGCTCGACGGTCAGCGCCACGACGTAGACCGCCCAGCGGGCGGCGCCGTCCGCGGCGAGTCCGGTGATCCAGACCAGTTGGGCGACAACGCTTCCCGTGGCATAGGTGAGAGCGAAGCCGCGGTGGGTGGCGTCGTCCCGGGCCGAGCGCAGCCACTGCACGATCAGTGGCAGGCGCATCAGGGTGTAGGCCAGGGTGAACGCACCCATGTGACCCTCGACGGCCGCCGGGATGGTCGCGGCCACGGCCAGTACCCCGGCCATCTGAACCAGGGTGAGCACCCGGGTGAGCGCATCGTCGTGCGAGAAGGCCGTTGCGTACCAGGTGAAGCTCATCCAGGCCCACCAGATCGGCACGAAGACGGCCAGGTAGGTCGCCGCTGCGCTCAGGGCGTGGCCCTCAGAGATGCCGTGGTGCAGTTCGGCGGCGAGCACCGCCACCGCGACGACGAAGCTGAGGTCGAACAGCAACTCGAGCGGCGTGGAGGCGCGTTCGTGCACGGCGTGATCGCGCATCACGGAGGGGCGCAGGACGGCGTTGAGGGGGGTCATCTGGAGGGGCTCCCCGCGGGGTCGGGACGCTGGTGGGCGACGAGCACCATACGTCGTCCCAGACCGCCGGAGAACGCCAGCAGTCCCCAGTAGCGGGCAGCATCCTCGAGCAGCGGTGCGGCGGCGGCCCCGCCGACGTCCACGGCGTGGAAGCCGAGCGAGTCGGCCAGGTCGACCACCGCGCGACGGGCAGGGGCGTCGTCCGAGGCCACCGGAAGCACCGGGCGGGCGCCGTCCGGCAACTGTGGTGCAGCCAGGTGCTCGGCGCCCACCACGTTGAACGCCTTGACCACGGCAACCTCCGGGCCGGCGGCTGCCGCGATCACCGACAGGCCGTGCAGGTGAGGCTCGGGCACCGGCACCCCGAACGGGTTCGTGGCGTCCACCAGCACGCTGCCCGACGGCAGCGCGAGGTCGCTCACCACGTGGGCGGCCACCGCGAACGGGACCGCCAGGATCACCAGGTCGCTGCCCTGCGCTGCGCCGGGGCCGAGGTCGACCCGAGCGGCGCCGTCCGGCACCGGGCGCTTCGAGCCCGGCCGGACGGCGAGGCGCACCGCGTGCCCGTGGCGCAGCAGGTTGACGGTCAGTGCGGTGGCGACCGACCCGGCGCCGACCAGCGTGATGAGCATGGTGGTCACCGGCCCAACGCGTCGATCACCAGGCAGGCCGCGGCGGTACCCGAGTACTGCTGCTGGCCGGTGATCAGGTTGCCGTCCCGGACCGCGTGGGGCCGGAAGCGGCCGTGGACGACGAAGTTGGTCTCGGGCAGGGCGCGCGCCTCGTCCTCGATCCGGAACGGCTGGATCCGCTGGCCGGCGTAGGCGTCGGCGTAGTCCTCCTCGCTGTTGGCGAACCCGGTCCAGGTGCGCCCGGCGACCACCGGCGTGCCGTCCGGCAGGGCTGCGTCCAGCAGGACGCAGGTGGCGTGGCAGACCACCGCGGCGATCCGGCCGCCGGCGAGGAAGGTGCCGACGAGGTCCTTGATCCGCTGGTCGGAGCGGAAGGTGTACATCGGCGCCTGGCCGCCGACCAGGAAGACGGCATCGAAGGTGGCGGGATCGACGTCGGCCAGTGCCGGGGTGTCGGCGAGCAACGCGGCGTGGCTGGGGCTGTTCTTGAACCCGCGACTGATCAGGTCGTGCGCGGAGTAGCCGGAGGCGTCGTCCGGGTCGGAGAAGGAGTCGGCCTGCAGGGCGCCGCCGTCCGGGCTGGCGATCCTCACCTCGTAGCCGGCCTCGGTGAACTCCCAGTACGGGTGGGTCAGTTCGGCCCACCAGAACCCGATCGGCCACCCGGTCTGGTCCGAGGTGGAGGGGTTGGAGGCCACCATGAGGATCTTCTTGGTGGTGCCGTGCACGTCGATGGTTCCGCTCACTGCCGTGACTCCTTATCGTTACGTTCCTGTCTCGTAACGATGGAGGGTAGGGCAGCACCGTCCTTGATGCAATACAGAAATGTAACGTAACCTGGCTCGGTGCCAGATCGGATGCGTGCGCCGGGTCGCCCCCGCGACCGGGCGATCGACGACGCCGTGCTGGACGTCGCGCTGCGCCACCTGGCCCGGGACGGGCTGAGCGGGCTCTCCCTCGCCGCGGTCGCGGCCGAGGCCGGCACGACCCGCCCGGCGCTGTACCGGCGCTGGCCGGACAAGGTGTCACTGGCCGTCGGCGCCGTGGCCCGGCTGGCTGCGGTCGAGGCGCCCGAGGTGATCGGGGAGCCGTTCACCGATCTGGTGACCGAGCTGGAGCACTTCCGGCACTGCATCACCGCTGCGGGCGCGTTGCCGCTGGTCGGGCTGATGCTCACCGACGGCGTCGAGCCCGCCGTCCGGCAGGTGTACGCCGAGCAGATCGTGGCGCCGCGCCGGGCCCGGATCCGGGCGTGCCTGCTGGCGGCACGTGACAGTGGGCTGATCGATGCCGATGCCGACCTGGACATCGCCGGGTCGCTGCTGACCGGGTCGTGGTACGCGATCGCCCTGGTGGGGCGGCGCGCTCCCGCGGACTGGGCGCACCGGACGGCGAGCCTGGTCTGGCGGGCATGTGGCGGGACGCCGGGCTGATCCTCTGCTCACCCCTTGTGCTCACCGACGGTAGTCAACGAGCCGTGGGGTGCTGTCGAGCCCTGGTGGTGCCATCAGCGTTGGAGCGTCAGCCTGACGTTCCAACGAACCCCCCCTGTTTGTTGGAGCGTCGGGCTCGGGATGCAACAGACGTTGGAGGTAACAGGTGACGTTCCAACGAAACCCCTCGATTTGTTGGAGCGTCGGGCCCAGTTTTCATGATCTATTCGCTGATCTCACCTGAAACTCCAACGCTGGATCCAACAGAAACTCCAACGAGGCGAGCCCATGCCTTGGAGAGTGAAGACTCCTCCACTACTCTCCGTACATGGACCCAAGCAGCTATGCGGAGACCATCTTCGGAAAGCCGATGCGCCGACCGGGAGATCGGTGGGCGTTCTGGTTCTACGCGCCGAATCCGCTGCCGCGCACGGTGGAGCTCTCGGAGGCGACGATTCTCGCCCTGTCGACGGCTGACAGCTCACTGGGTCATCTGCACGGTCTGGGGCAGCTGATCCGGAATCCGCAGCTCCTCGTCGGGCCGTACTCGACGCGTGAGGCCCTGGCCAGCTCGAGGATCGAGGGGACGAACACGTCGCTGGCGAACGTGATGCAGGCGGAGGCCGCGGACGGCGCGGCGACTGTCGATGCGGACGTGGAGGAGGTGAAGCGGTACCTGCGAGCCAGCGAGACCGGATACCGCCTGCTCGCCACCCTGCCGCTCACCCAGCGGCTGATCAGACAGGCCCATCGCGAGCTGGTGAGCGGCGTGCGCGGGGCGGAGAAGCTGCCCGGCGAGATCCGTACCTCGCCGGTGTGGATCGGCAGCCCGACGGACAGTCCGGACAGCGCAACCTACGTACCGCCCCTTCCGGAGTCCCTCCCCGATCTGATGATCGACTGGGAGCGCTTCGTCAACGAGCCCAGCCGGATGCCGGTGCTGGTCCGTGCGGCGCTGATGCACTACCAGTTCGAGACGATCCACCCCTTCCTCGACGGCAACGGGCGGATCGGACGACTGCTGGTGGGTCTGATGCTGGTGCAAGAGCGGCGACTGACGACCCCGCTGCTGTACATGTCCGGTTACCTCGAGGCACACCGGAACACCTACTACTCCCTGCTCCAAGGGGTCCGGGAGCGAGGCGAGATCCAGGAGTGGATCCAGTTCTTCCTGACCGCGATCGCCAGGTCTGCCGACGACGCCGTCCATCGCGCCGGGCTGGTGGTGCGGCTCAGGGAGGAGTACCTCCAGGACGCGGCGCGCTCACGCTCCATGATCGCCGGCCTGGTGGACTTGATCTTCACCAACCCCTACCTCACCGTGCGCCGGGTCCAGAACCACTTGGGCATCACGAACCAGGGCGCTCGCAATTTGATCAAAGATGCCCAGGCCCGTGGCTGGCTGGGCGACCCGCAGGCGATCGGGCGTGGTGGGCAGCTCTACTGGGTCTCGGCAACGGTGCTCGACATCCTGGAGAGGCCCTTCTCGTATGCCGATGCGGACGTCGAGGCCGGCCCGGTCGCCCGCACGGTGACCGACACTTGGAGTTGAGCCGGTCGCGCACCAGACTCAGCTCATGACCGCTGATGCGCACCTGAGCGACCGTCCGCTGTGGCACTGGGGAGCCGTCGAGGTGGCCTCGGCCACCCGCTCCGGGCAGGTGCGTTGCGCCGAGGTGACGCGCGCCGTCCTCGATCGCATCGCCGCGGTCAACCCCCACCTGAATGCGATCACCCTCGATCTGGCCGAGCAGGCGATGGCCGATGCCGCCGCGCTCGACGAGGCGTTCGCTCGTGGCGAGACCGCCGGGCCCCTGCACGGCGTGCCGGTCACCATCAAGGACAACGTGGACGTCGCCGGGCAGCGCACGCCGAACGGGTTGCCCGCGTGGGCCTCCCTGATCGCGCCGGCCGACTCCCCGGTGACGGCGAACCTGCGCGCGGCCGGGGCGGTGATCGTCGGGCGGACCAACACCCCCGAGATCTCGATGCGCCCGACCACGAACAACCCGCTGTACGGGCTGACCCTCAACCCCTGGGACGACGCCACCTCCTGCGGGGGGTCCTCCGGCGGTGCCGGCTCGGCGGTCGCGGCCGGCATGTGTGCGCTCGCGCACGGCAACGACATCGGTGGCTCGGTGCGCATTCCCGCGCTGCACTGCGGCGTCCCGGCGATCAAGCCCACCCTCGGCCGGGTGCCGGCCTACCTGCCCTCGGCCGCGGCCGAGCGCTCGACCATTGCCACCCTGATGTCGGTGCAAGGGGTGCTCGCCCGCAGCGTGGCGGACGTCCGGGTGGGGCTGGCCGCCATGGCCGCGCGCGACGTCCGGGACCCGTGGTGGGTACCGGCGCCGTTGCAGGGCCCGCCCGTGCCCCGCCGGGCGGCGGTGCTGCGCGAGCTGGACGGCGAGACCACGCACCCCAGCGTGATCGCCGGAATCGACCGGGCGGCAACGGTTCTCGCCGAGGCGGGCTACGACGTGGTGGAGGTGAGCGAGAACGACACCCCGGGGGTCGGGCTCACCGCGGACCTTGCCTTCCGGCTGATGATGGCCGATCTGAACCACCAGCTCGGGCCGGTGCTCGACCGGTACGGCAGCGAGCAGATGCTCACCTACTGGAGTGCGGTGGGTGAGCTGGCCGAGCCGTACGCCGACCTGGGCGAGCACATCGACGACCTGGCCCGCCGCTCGACGCTGCTGAGGGCCTGGCTCGCCTTTCTCGAGACCTATCCGGTGCTGGTGATTCCTGAGCTCCTCGGCCCGCTGCTGGCGGTGGACGAGGACGTGCGCAGCACCGCTGACACCGTCGCAGTCTGGCGGTCCCTGCGGCCGAGCATCGCGATGAACATCATGGGTTTGCCGGTGGCCATGGCCCCGACCGGTCTGGACGGCGCTGACGGGCTGCCGAGCGGCGTCCAACTTGTCGCCTCGCGCTACCGCGAGGATGTCGCCCTGGACGCCGCCCAGGCGATCGAGGATGCCGTGGGGCCGCTCGCGCCGGTGCTGTGGGCCCGCGAGGAGTGAGCAACCCCGAGGGCGGCGTGCTCTCCCGTCGTCCCCACCCCTCGTGATCATGCACTTTCGAATAGTCGAAAGTGCATGATCACGAGGGGTGGGCGGGGGGCGGGGGAGGCGGGGCGATGCCAGACTCGCTGGATGAGCAGCGGGACGAGGAGCGCGACCGGCGGCCAGGCCCGCACGGTGACCCACGACGTCCACGTGATCGCGCCGCGGGACGTGCCGCTCGGCGGCCTGCGGGCGATGACGGTCCGGCGCACCCTGCCCGCGAGGGAGCGCGCGTTCGTGGGCGCCTGGTGCTTCGTCGACCACTACGGTCCGGACGACGTCCGGGGACCGAACGGCACCGGCGGCATGGACGTCGCCCCGCACCCGCACACCGGGTTGCAGACGGTGAGCTGGCTGTTCGAGGGTGAGGTCGAGCATCGTGACTCCGCCGGCGTGCACGCGATGGTCCGACCCGGTGAGCTGAACCTGATGACGGCCGGCCGGGGCATCGCGCACAGCGAGGTCTCCACCGCGCAGACCCGCACGCTGCACGGCGTCCAGCTCTGGGTGGTGCTGCCCGAGGCGGACGCCGCGGCGCAGCGCGACTTCCAGCATCACGAGCCCGGGGTGATCGTGCTGGAGGGGGCCACGGCGAGGGTCTTCATCGGGGCGCTGGCAGGCGTGCAGTCCCCGGTCAGGACGGCCACCCCCTTGCTCGGCGCCCAGCTCGACCTCGATCCGGGCGCCAGGCTGCAGCTGGCGGTCGATCAGGCCTTCGAGCACGCCGTGCTGGTCGATCAGGGCTCGGTGACCCTCGACGGTGCACCGCTCGCGCGGGGGGAACTCGGGGTGCGGGACACCGGTCACCCGACCCTCGACCTGAGGGCCGGTCAGGACGGCCCGGCTCGGGTACTGCTGCTCGGCGGGGCCCCGTTCGAGGAACCGACCGTCATGTGGTGGAACTTCATCGGTCGCTCGCACGAGGAGATCGCCCAGTACCGGCAGGAGTGGGAGGACGGTGCGACGGGCGGGGACGCCGGGCGGTTCGGTGTCGTCTCGGGGTACGTCGGCGGGGTGGAACGGATCCCGGCGCCGCCGCTGCCGGGTGTCCGGTTGCGTCCGCGCACCCGGACCGGCGTCCGCTCCTGAGGCGCTGGCAGGTGACCTGGCCGGTTCGCCGGGGCACGGGTACGTTTGGCTGACCAGTCAGCAATCGAGGAGGACGGCATGAGCTCACGTCCGCGATCGGCGGCCCTCAACCGAGTCGGCGTGACCGCGCTGCTCGTGTCCGCGGTGGCCGTGGTGTCCGTGACCGGCGTCGTGGGGGTGAGCTCGCCGGCAGCGGCGAGCCCGACCAGCCGACCGGCGGCGTCCGTCTCCTACGACCTGCCCGAGGCGGGGGTCTATCTGGAGGGCATCGGCATCGACCAGCGCGCGGGGTATGTCTACGTCAGCGCCACCAACCGCGACGGCACCATCTACCGGGGCCGCCTGGGCTCGCCCGAGCTGTCGGTCTGGGTGGGTCCCCGAGCCGGCGACAACGGACGCGGCATCGCCGTGGACGCCGCCGGCCGGGTCTACGTGGCCGGAGGCCCCAGCGGCGAGGTGCGCGTCCTCGGCCGCGACGGGTCACTGCTGGCAGAGCTGGCGACGGGGGCGACCGGATCGTTCCTCAACGACGTGTGGATCGGCCCGGACGGCGCCGCCTACGTCACCGACTCCTCCCTGCCGATCGTGTGGCGGGTCGCCCGGCAGCACGGGACCTGGACGATCCAGAACTGGCTCGACGTCTCGGCCACGGTGCCCTACACCCCGGCGCTGACCGACTTCGACCTGGGCGGGATCGTCAGTACGCCCGACCGCCGGTACCTGCTCGTTGCCCAGGGCACCACGGGCGCGTTGTGGCGGATCGACCTGCACACCAAGGCGGTTCGTCAGGTCGCGGTGGACGGCGCCCCGCTGCTGAACGCCGACGGGCTGGCCCTGCGCGGGCGCACCCTCGTGGTGGTGCAGAACTTCGTGCGCACGATCACCACGCTGCGACTGTCGGCTGACTGGGGCTCGGCCCGCGTGAGTGAGGTCACGGCCACGCCGGCCACCCGGACGCTCACCACCGCCGACTTCGCCCGTGGCGACTTGCTCGTGGTCGACTCGCAGTTCGGCTTCCCCGCCGCCCAGGTGCCGGCGATCGGTCGCGTGATCCCGTTCCGCATCAGGTGATCTCGGCACCGATCACCTGGCGTTGCCGCAGCCACGCCTGTCTGTTCCGGTGAATCGCTCGTAGGCTGGGATCAGCGCGCCAGGAGGGCCTGGGCGCTCGTCCCGGATCGGAGGAGCGATGCCAGAGGAATCGACGCCCGGGTCGCCCTCGGCCACCGACGACCCGGGGACGCGCCTGTCCGAGCTGGAACGTCGCTGGCAGGAACGGGTCCGGTCGGCGGTCGAACACGATCAGGTCGCGGCGGAACGCGCCCCGATGGCCGGTGAGCGGGAGGCGGCCGCAGACGCGCGGGACGCCGCGGCGGATGCGCGGGAGGCGGCCGCGGATGCGCGGGAGGCGGCCGCGGATGCGCGGGAGGCCGCGGCGGATGCGCGGGAGCAGCACGCTGACGCCCGGGACGTCACGGCCGATGAGCGGGACCTCCGGCAGCGGGATCGCGATGCCGAGGTGGACCGCGTACTGCGCGCCGCGAACCTCAGGGACCTGGCCGCCGATCTGCGGGACAGGACGGCCAGGGCCCGAGATGTGGCCGCCGACGAACGTGATCGGCGGGCCGGGGTGGTCTCGGTCGAGGACGCCGCCGCCGACCGGGGCCCGGCCGCGGTCGACCGGGACTGGTCGGCCCGGGACCGCGACGAGAGCACCGCCGACCGGCTCGCGTTGGTCCAGGCGCGCAACCGGGCCGCCGCCGGGCGTGATCAGGTGAGTGACGAGCTCTAGGACGAGTTCCCCTACTCCCGGCCCCGGCCCCGGCCCCGGCCCCGGCCCCGGCCCCGGCCACGGCCACGGCCACGGCCACGGTTGGCCGGCGACGGCGTCCGGCGCTCGACCGGGATGGTGCGACTGAGCACGGCGGCGACCAGGCACAGCTCGGCCGCCACGATCCACGCGTCGTGGTAGCTGCCGGAACTCGCTCGGATCCAGCCCGCGACACTGGCACCCACCCCGGCACCGACCATGTGGGCGGCGAACACCCAGCCGAACACCACTCCGGAGCGCTCGAGCCCGAAGTGCGTGCGGCACAAGGCCACCGTGGGAGGCACGGTGGCCACCCAGTCCAGCCCGTAGAACACGATGAACACCCACAGCCCGGGCTCGACCGTGGGCGAGAGCATCTGGTGGACGACGAGCAGCGAGAGTCCCCGCAGCCCGTAGTAGCCCACCAGCAGGTAGCGCGAGTCGACCCGATCGGTCAGCCAGCCCGATGCCAGGGTGCCGATGATGTCGAAGACGCCCACGACCGCCAGCAGGCCGGCGGCGGTCGTGGTCGGCATGCCGTGATCGTGGGCAGCGGGCACGAAGTGGGTTTGCACCAGGCCGTTGGTGGACCAGCCACAGACGAAGAACGTCAGCGCGAGGGCCCAGAACGCCCATGAGCGGGCGGCGTCCCGCAGGGTGATCAGGGCGGTGGCGACCGCCCCCGCCCCGGGAGGTGGGGAGGGTGGGTCGGGGGCGGATCCCGCCCCCGCGCCGTACGGCAGCAGGCCCCGATCCCGCGGGTGGTCGTCGAGGAAGGTGACCACCAAGAGGATCATGACGACGGCGTAGAGGGCGATCCCGCCCGCCGCCCACCGCCAGCCGGGCCCCTCGACCGCCCGGGCGACCGCCGGCAGGAAGATCAGCTGCCCGGTTGCGTTGCCGGCGGAGAAGATGCCGGTCACCAGCCCTCGCCGGGCCACGAACCAGCGGTTGGCCACGATGGCGCCGAAGACCAGCGCCATCGACCCGGTGCCGACGCCGATCATCAACCCCCAGAGCAGCCAGAGCTGCCAGGCGGCGGTCATCAGCAACGTCAGCGCACTCGCACCGCCGACCAGCGCCAGGGCCGCAGCCACCACCCGCCGGATTCCCCAGCGTTCCATCAGGGCGGCGGCGAACGGCGCGATCAGGCCGTACAGGGTGAGGTTGAGGGTCACCGCGCCCGAGGTGGTGGCCCGGGACCAGCCGAACTCCTGCTCGAGTGGCTCGATCAGCACCCCGATCGAGGACCGGAACGCCGCCGCCGTGACCAGGGCGCCCAGGGTGACAGCCGCCACCAGCCAGGCCCGGTGCACCATCCGAGATCGGGTGGGCGGTCGGGTCGCGGGGCGGGGCATCGCCCCAGTGTAGGCGGCGGCGAGGGAGCTCCTGGTCTCAGGATGGTCGGGGAGATGGGCCACCATGGGCGGGTGAAGCTGCGCGTGTCCACCGCCGAACGCCGGTCCCGGCTGGCCGACCGGCACCGGCTGCTGCCCCACCGGGCCGTGGACGACGTCGCCGTGCTGGCCCGGGACGTGCTGGCGCTGCACTCCAGCGACCCGGTCAGCGTGTACCTGTCCGCGGCGGCCCGGATGGTCACCCCGTCGATCGCGGCCGTCGAGTCGGCGCTCTACGACCGGCGCCAGGTGCTGCGCCACCACGCCATGCGGCGCACGCTGTGGGTCACCACCCCCGAGCTGATGGCCCGCATGCACGCCACCACGACCGCCGGCTACGCCGCCGCCCAGCACCGGCGACTGCTGGGCATGCTCGCCGACAACGGCATCGAGGACGGCGAGGCCTGGCTCACGGCGGCTCGCACGGATCTGCTGGAGCTGCTGCGCAGCGAAGGGCCGATGACGGCCCGCGTTCTGGGACAACGGGTTCCGCGGCTCGCGCACCCGCTGCGCCTGGCCGTCGGCAAGCCCTATGAGGGCACCCAGGCCGCCCACACGCGGGTGCTGCTGCAACTCGGTTTCGAGGGGGCCATCGTGCGCACCCGCCCGGTGGGCACCTGGATCTCGGGCCAGTACACCTGGGCGGCGATGGAGAGCTGGCTGCCGGGTGCCCTGCTCGGCCCGGACGGGGCGCCGCCGGAGGCCCGCCCGGCCGCGCGCGATCTGGCTCACCAGTGGCTGAGCCGGTTCGGCCCGGGCACGACCACGGACCTGCAGTGGTACTTCGGCTGGACCGCGACCGTGACCCGCCGGGCGCTGGCGGACGCCGAGGCAGTGCCGGTGGACCTGGACGGCGGCAGCGGCTGGCTGGCCGCCGACGATCCCCTGCTGGACGGCGATCCCCCGCAGGAGGAACCCTGGGTGGCGGTGCTCCCCGGTCTCGACCCGACGGTCATGGGCTGGAAGGAACGGGACTGGTACCTGCCCGCCTCGGCCTCACGCTGCTTCGACCGCAACGGCAACGCCGGGCCGAGCATCTGGGTCGACGGCCGCGTGGTGGGGGGCTGGGGGCTGACCGGTGACGGCGCCTGGCAACCGATCTGGTTCGAGAGGCCCGTCGCCCGGCGGCGGGTCGAGGTGGACCACCGGCTGGACGTCGTCCGCGACCTGGTGGGCCAGGTGCGGTTCAGCGTGCGGTTCCCACCGCCGTACCACGCGGATCTGTGATCGGGCCGAAGTCGTTGCGGGGCAACGAGATCGTGAACGTCGCCCCGTGGCCGAGACCCGGCGAGGCGGCGCTCAGCCGTCCCCCGTGGGCCTCGACCAGTGCCCGGCTGATGGTGAGCCCCACGCCGGTTCCGGTGCTGGTGTCACTGCGGAAGAAGCGGTCGAAGACGTGCGGCAACGCCCCGGCGGAAATCCCCTCCCCGGTGTCGGTCACCTCCAGCCGGACCTCGTCGGCCACCACCCGGGTACGCAGGCACACCGTGCCCCCGGAGGCGGTGTGCCGTAGGGCGTTTCCCAGCAGGTTGGCCAGCACCTGGCCGATCCGGTGACGATCGACCCGCAGCAGCAGCTCGGTGCCCCCCGGGGGTTGGTCTCGGGTGAGCAGGACTCCCTTGCGGGCGTAGGCCTCCCGGGCGGCGGTCTCGGCGTCCCGCAGCAACTCCTCGATGTCGCACGGCGTCCGGTCCAGCGGCAGAGCACCCTCTTGCGCTCGGGACACCTCGCGCAGGTCGTCGGCCAGGTGGGTGAGCCGGCCGGTCTGTTCCCGCAGCAGGGCCGCAGTCTGCGGCCCCCAGTCGACCAGCCCGTCCTCCAGGCCCTCGAGGTAGCCGTCCAGGGTGGCGATCGGGTTGCGCAGCTCGTGGGCGAGGTCGGTCAGGAGCCGGCGCCGGGTCTGCTCCACGCTGGCCAGGCGAGCCGCCATGTCGTTGAACGCCCCGGCGAGAGTGGCGAGTTCGGTGCCGCCCCTGCCGGGCACCTCGACCTCGTAGTGGCCCGCCCGGACGGCCGAGGCCGCCTCGGTGATCGCGAACAGGGTGCCGCGGATGCGCCGTCCGACGTACCAGGACGCCGCCAGGGCGGCGATCAGCGCGGCCGACAGAGCCGCTGCCAAGGCGATCAGACCTGCTGAGGTGAAGGCCTCCTCGATGTGCCACCGCTGCGCGTCGGTGACCGCGTGCCCTGCCTGGAGCAGGTGCTCGTGGAACAACGCCGGGGCCACGGCCGAGGCGGTCAGCGCCGCGGCGGCGCTGCCGATCGACAGCACCAGTACCTGAACGGTGAGCAGTCGCCCGGCCAGTCCAGGGCGCCGGAATCGCTGCCACCAGGACCCTCTCGCCCTCCGCTCGGTCGGCTGGCCGGGCCCTCGAACCGAGGGGCCGGAGTGCCCGGGGGTCTGCGCGCGGCCGGTCATTCAGCCCTCGCCCATCCGGTAGCCGACCCCGCGCACGGTGCGGATGTAGCGCGGCCTGGCCGGGTCGTCGTCCAGTTTGCGGCGGATGTGCCCGATGTGGACATCGACCAGGTGCTCGTCACCCACCCACCCCTCGCCCCACACCTCGTCCACCAGCAGGCGCCGCCCGAAGGCGAACCGGGGCCGCTCGGACAGCGTGGCCAGGAGGTCGAACTCGGTGCGGGTCAGCGCGACCGGACGGCCCTGGAGGAACACTTCCCGTGCGGCGACGTCGATCGCCAGCTCGCCGAACCGGCGAGCCGGTTCCTCGACCCCCACCACGGCTGCCGGCTCTTGCCGGCGGGGGCGACGCAGCATCGCCTGCACGCGGGCCACGAGCTCGCGCGGGCTGAACGGCTTGGTCACGTAGTCATCGGCGCCGACCGACAGGCCGACCAGGGTGTCGACCTCGTCGTCCCGGGCGGTCACCATCACCACGTAGCAGTCGGAGAAGGTTCTGATCTGTCGGCAGACCTCGATGCCGTCCAACCCCGGCAGGCCCAGGTCGAGCACGATCACCTCGGGGCGCAGGCGACGGGCCTCGGTGACCGCCGCCGGGCCGGTGTGGCAGGTCGTCACCGCGTACCCCGCCGTGGTCAGGTACCGGCTCACCAGGTCCGCCAGGGGGACCTCGTCGTCAACCACCAGGATCTGCTGCCCGTTCACGAGTTCGAGTGTGCCCGACGGTCGGGCACCCATCCGCCGGTGCCCTGACCCGGATGGCGAGGCCACCGCCACCGGCGGACGGATCTTCGTCGAATCTTCATCGAATTCCGCGGCCTTCCGTCGAGCAGGACTTCGACAGTGATCCCATGACATCGACCGCGCCCTCCTCGCTCGCCGAACCCCCCGTCGGGTCGTCGAGTCACGCCCGGGCGCTGCTGCCTGTGGTCACCACGCTCGCTCTCGCGTCCGGCCTCGGCGCCCTGGTCCTGCCGGACGTCACCGGCGGGGGGTCTGACGGCATGGTGATGACCCACTACATGGGCCTGCTCGCGGCCAATCAGCCGTGGAACCTGCTGATCTTCATGGCCATCCCGGTGATCCTGGCCGAGACCCTGGCGATCACCGAGCTGGTGCTGCTGTTCGCCACCCGCCCGCCGGAGTGGGTCGCCGCGCTCAGCCGGTGGGCCGGGATCGTGGTCGGACCGCTCATGGTCGGTATCGGGGTGTACCTGACGAAGAACGCGATCGTCCCGCTCAGCACCGGTGGCGGCTGGCGAGGGCCCGCCGACCTGGTCGCCGTCCTGGCCTATCTCGCCAGTGCGATTCCGCTCATCGGCATCACCCTGGTCGAGCTGGGGGTGCTCGGTCGCGGCGACGCACGGCGGGCGCGCCGGCTGCACGCCACCTTCGTCGGCATCTTCCTGGTGGTCGCCCACGTCGCCATGATCGCCGGGATGCTCGACCCCACCGTCCTCGGGTGGGACCCCACCCACGTCATGCCTGACGGAGGCACCATGACCGGGAGCTCACACACCCACTGACCGCACGCCTGCCGGGGTGATCCTGTGACCCGCGGCCCATGGATGCATCGAGCCGCCGACCCCTGCCTGTCGGCGGCTCGATGTCCGTGGAACTCAGGTACCGGCACGAATACCCGGCCCGAGGTGGTCCTCAGTCGCTGACGCCGGGGTCGGTGTTCCCGGTTCCCTGATTGAGCGGAACTCCCTTGACCGCCGCGCTCACGCGGTGGCTGATCGAGGTGAGCACGTCGATCTCCTGCTCGTCGAGCAGGTCGACGAAGTACCGCCGGACGGCCTGGACGTGACCTGGGGCTGCCTCGCGGATGGCTGCGGCGCCGGCCGGGGTCAGGCTCACCACGGTGCCCCGGCGATCGTCGAGGGCGTCCGTACGCACCAGCAGTCCTCGCCGTTCCATGCGGCGCAGGTGATGGGCCAGACGGCTGCTCTCCCAACTGATCTGCTCGCCGAGATCGCGGACCCGCATCGCGGTTCCCTGGGTCTCGGACAGCACCACCAGCACGGTGTAGTCGGCGTGGGAGAGCCCGTGCTCGGCCAGCTGGACCTCGAGGGCACGCTCCAGGTCGCGGCGCATGTAGAAGAATGCCCGCCACATCAGGAACTCGTGCTCGGAGAGCCAACTGGGGTCGACCATGGCGAAAGTGTAGGCACTGGCCACCTTTCGGGACGGTGGATAGATTCTACTGACCTATCAGCGGTGCTCGCCCTCGAGTCAGGGGACGTCATGACGGCACGAGCCGGCAGCCCGGGATTCACCCGTTCGGCGGTACCCGCCGCCGGCCGTCGCACCCGGGCGCGCACCTCCCTCGCTGTGATGGCAGCGCTCGCCGCGTCGGTCCTGCTGGTCGCCGGACTCGGTGCGTGCGGCGCCCCGAGCGACCCCGGCGAGGCGTTGCTGACCGCGGCCGGTCACGGCGACGTCCACGGGGTGCGTGATGCCCTGTCCCGGGGCGCGAGCCTGGACGGCGCGACGGACCGCAACCAGTCCACCGCCCTGACCCGGGCGGCGTACCAGAACCGGGTCGAGGTGGCGCAGCTGCTGGTCGAGAGCGGCGCCGACGTGAACCGCAAGGACAGCAGCGAGCAGAGCCCGTACCTGATCGCCACCTCCGAGGTGGGGGACGATCCCCGGCTGCTCGACCTGTTCCTCGCCCACGGTGCGGACGTCTCGGCCACCGACTCCTACAACGGCACCGGCGCGATCCGGGCCGCCCACCGGGGGTACCCGGTCATCGTGGGCCGGCTGATCGCCGCCGGGGTCGACGTCGACCACGTCAACCGGCTCGGCTGGACCGCATTGCTCGAGGCCGTGATCCTCGGCAACGGCGGTGAGGCTCACCAGGCCGTGGTGGCTCGCCTGCTGGCCGCCGGGGCGGACCGCTCCCTGCGTGACCCCCAGGGTCGCACCGCACTCGAGATCGCTCGCGAACGCGGTCACGACGCGATGGTGGCCTTGCTGGAGCCGCCCGGGTGACCATGGTGGGCGGAGCCGATCGTGGCAGGGTGGTGACCGTCCCTGTCGTGCGGCCGGTCCCGAGGGGGTCCCCATGATCAGACCAGCGCCTGCGGGTCCCTCGACGCGACCCAGCACGGTCTCGATGAGCCGCTGGATCGCGGTCACGGGTGCGTTGACGGCGGCCGTGGCGGGAGCCGGGACGGTGCTCGGGCTCTGGCTGAGGCCGGACCTGCCTGCACAGGTGGCCTCGCACTACGGCACGGACGGCGTGGACGCCACGCAGTCCCTGACCGCCTACCTGGCCACCGGGGCCCTGATCCTGCTGGGGACCGGAGCCTTCCTCGGGGTCATCGCCGTGGCCGTCCCCGGGGACGGACGCCGGATCCTCGGCGCCGCGCAGTGCGGGGTCGCCGGCCTGGTCGGGGGTCTGCTGTACGGGTCGCTGCTCGGGCAGCGAGGGTTGTCCGACCCCTATCTGGCCCCGGCCCCCGGCCCCTGGATCCTGGTCGGAGTGCTGCTCGGCGCTGTTCTGGCCGTGGCGGCCGGTCGCCTGCTGCGCCCGGCCACTGCGGTCGCGTCCCGCCCCGCGACCGTCGACGGTTCGGCGCGGGGCGAGGCGGGGCCCGCGGCGCCGGAGTGGCAGGGCACCACCCCGTGGGCGCGCGGTGCGGGGGTGGTCATCGCCCTGGCCGCCATGCTGGCCGTGGTGATCGCCGTCCTGGTCGACCCCTGGGTCGCCGTCATCCCCTGCCTGGTCCTGGTCGCCATGATCGGCATGTTGCACGGCCGGGTGACCATCGACGCGACCGGACTGCGGGTCACGACGCTCGGCCGGGTGACCTGGGTCAGGCTGGCTCTGGCCGACATTCGCGCGGCGGGCACCGACAGCGTGTCGCCGCTGGGCGATTTCGGGGGCTTCGGGCTGCGCTACCGCCACGGTGGCCGGGGCTTCATCACCCGGGCCGGACCGGCGTTGCGGGTCGAGTCCCGCGACGACACGGTCACCTGGGTCACCGTCGAGGACGCCGAGGACGCGGCCCGAGTGCTGTCCGAACTGCTCGCCCGGGTGTCCACCGACCTCACCGATCCCACTCCCGCTGAGGGTCGTCCCGAGGAGTCGCCGCGGCCTGGGGACTGAGGTGCCCGGCCGGAACGTCGGCAAAACGACAGCGGGCCCGAGTCCGGGGGAGGGATCGGGCCCGCGCCTCGGCGGAGGCGCTCCGGGTGCGTGGGGGAGACGCTTGCCCGGTGCGCTGGGATCACGCCGGGGTCGTCGGAATCAGGCCGAGGTCAGCGTGTGCCCCTCTGACTGGTTTGTCGAGTCGACCTCCACGGTGCGGGCGCCCTCGATGGTCGAGCTGCGCTGCACCGAGATCTTGCGCGGCTTGGCCTCCTCGGCGACGGGGATGGTCAGGGTCAGCACGCCGTCCGTGTAGGCCGCCTCGATGCGGTCCATGGCCACGCCGGGACCCAGCGTCAACTGCCGGGCCATGGTGCCCAGGGGACGTTCGCGGGTCAGCCACTGCACCTCGCCGGTGGCCTCGGCGCGACGTTCGGCACGAATCGTGAGGGTGCGGTCCTCGATGTCGACATCGATGGTCGACGGATCCACCCCGGGCAGGTCGAAGACTGCCACGAAGCTCTCACCCGAGCGGTACAGATCCATCGGCATGCCGACCGATGCGGGGGTCCGCAGGGCGTCCGTGAACAGCCTGTCCAGCTCACGGAACGGGTCGAAACGGGTCTGCATGGTGTCAACCTCCTGTGGTGCGGATTAGCACTCGCCATCCGAGAGTGCCAACGCTGGACGGCGCCGGGTTGTTCCACCGGTCGGGCGATGGGCCCCTGGACCGTCCCCCGGGTGAGGGCCAGGCGCTACCGTGACGATCAGTTGGCGCGATCGGGCAACCGGGCGAGCCCTCGGGACGTCCATTCGGGTGACAGAGTCACCGGCGGCGGCGAGGGTGCCGGTCGAGCGATCATCGGGGCGAGGAGCGCGGTCCATGAGCGGGGTGCAGGACCAGGCCGGAGGGCCGGCGGCATACACACTCGGCGAGGCGATCGGGGTCGGCCCCCACGGGCGGGTGCACCAGGGGCGACTGCCGGGGGGCGCCGAGATCGCGGTCAAGATCCTCCGCGCCGAGCTGAGCCATCGCCCCGGAGTGGCCGAGGCCCTGACCGGGGCCCGGGGGCTGTTGCGCTCGATCAGTCACCCCAACGTCGTCCAGGTGATCGACATCCTCCGGGACGGCGAGGATCTGGCCATCCTGAGCGAGCGGGTCCACGGCGGGGCACTGGCGCACAGCGTGCCGCGCAGCTCGCCGGTCGACGCATTGCGGCTGACCGCTCAGCTGGCCGACGGCCTGGCCGCGGTCCACGCCGCAGGCACCCTGCACGGAGATCTCAAGGGGTCGAACGTGCTCTGCGAGATCGAATCCGACGGGCACCTGCGGGTCCGGCTCACCGACGTCGGCCTGCAGCGCCTGATCATCGCCGGATCGGGGTCGCGGGGTGACCTGCCGGGGACGCCGGGGTATGTGGCCCCCGAGGTGGGCCTCGGGGCCGAGCCCAGCGCGGCGTCCGATGTCTACGCACTCGGCGTCATCCTGTTCGAGCTGTGCACGGGCACGCACCCCTTCGCCGCGCAGGGGCCGGTCGCCCTCGTGCTGGCCCACGCCAACCAGCCGCTGCGCCGTCCGGACGGTCTGCCGGACCCGGTCTGGGAGCTGATCGGTGAGCTGATGGCCAAGCAGCCCGCGGACCGGCCGACGGCCGATGAGGCCGCGACCCGCCTGCGCTCGGTGCTGCACCGGGTGGAGCGCGGCGAGTCGGCAGCGCCGGGCGTGCCGAAGCCCGACTTCTTCGCCGCCGCCATGGCCGCCACGGCAACGGCTGCGGCCCGGACGTCGGCCGCGGCGCCTGCCGTCCCCGTGTCGGCGGTCGCGGTCCTGTCCGACGAACCCTCCCCGGAGCCCTCGCCCGAGGAGGTCCGGGCTGCGCTGGCCCCGCCCACAGACCCTCGGATCACGGTGCTTCCCCCGACCGCTCCGACCCCGGTGCACTGGGCCCCCCGGACGGCGGAGGGGGTGGCGCTGCCGCTGGACGACGGGGGGCACGGTCCCGGGGGCGGGTTCCGCCCGCACGACCCGGTGCTGGGAGCGAGCCTGGACACCCTTCGGGACGAGACGCCTGCCAGCCCAGGCCGCGGGCGGCGACTGGCGGTGATCGCGGGGATCGCCGGACTCGCGGCGATCAGCGGGCTCGGGGTCGTGCTGGCCACCGACCGGGACTCCGCGGTGACTGTGGACTCTGCCCAGCCCTCGCCCACCCTGGTGGCCTCGAGCGACCCGAGCGCCGGGTCCGGCGTGCCGGGGAGTCCGACCGACCTGCCGTCCGACGTCTCGCCGGGGGCGCCGTCCCTGTCGCCGTCCGTGGCCGCCGTCGCCGGCAGCGCGAGCGCCGGGGTGCAGGCGGCCCGGGCGCCCCAGTCGCCCGGCTCTCCGGTCGTCACGGTCGCCTCGTCCGGGGTCGGCTCGGTGACGGTGCGGGTGTCCGGCGTCCAGGCTCGATCGGGTGCCGTGTCGTCGGTGAGCCTGACCCACCTCGGCAAGCGGGTCAGCTTGACCAAGGCGTCCGGCTACAGCACGACCTTCACCACGCTGACCGCCGGGCAGCGGTACTCCTTCACCGGAACCGTCTGCAACACCGAGGGTCTGTGCTCGTCGTCCAGCGCGTCCTACACCCCGCCCAAACTGCCGCCCGGTGCGCCCACGCTGGCAGTGGCAGAGGCCGGTGAGGGCCAGGCAACGGTGACCGTCGGCCGGGTCGCCGCCACCACGGGGACGCTCTCGTCGGTGACCGTGACCTACGGCGGGGCCTCGGTGGCCGTGCCGGTCGGCTCGGGGACCGCGGCCACCTACCGAGCCACCGTGAGCGGCCTGACCGCCGGTCAGCCGTACGCCTTCGTCGCCCGCGTCTGCAACAGCTTCGGGCTGTGCACCTCCTCGGCAACGGTCGGGTACACCCCGCCGAAGCTCGCGCCCGGTAAGCCGAACCTGACGGTGGACGGAGTGGGGGCCACCCAGGCCCGGGTGAGCGTGAGTGGGGTGAGCGCGGGAACCGGGTCGGTGGCCTCGGTCAAGGTCGACTACGACGGCAGGTCGGTGACCCTGCCCACCGCCGGGGGGCAGGCCACGGTGAGCGGGCTGACCGCAGGCAAGCAGTACTCGTTCACCGCGACGGTGTGCAACACCGTGCAGCTGTGCACGAACTCGGATCCGGCGACCTACACCGTGCCGGTACAGCCACCCAAGCTCGGCACCGTGACCCTGACCCGGGCGGCGATGAACGTGACCGTCAGGTGGGCGGCAACGACCAGCGCCCCGGCCGGCACGGCATGCACCGTCCAGGTGGTCAGCACCCCGGCGGGGGGTGGACTCCCGCAGCGAGCGATCACGCTGGCCGCCGGGACCGCCGGCTTCACCGGGACGGCGAAGACCAGTTACCAGGCGGTCAAGACCTGCACCTACCCCGGTGGGGAGCTGTCCGTGAGGAGCAGCGTCCTGGCCATTCCGTGAGGTCGCGGGCCGGGCCGCCCCGCGAGTCGGCGTCCAGGGTGTTCGGCGTCCGGGGGTGACCGCTCGGCGGGGTCGGCCGACCGTGCGTGTGCTGTTCCGCGGACCCCGGTGCCGGCTCTGATCTAGCCTGGTCAGTCGCGGTCCGAAGGCGTTGCCCCGGTACCGCCCGGGGGGCCAGTCACTGTCGTCGATCGAGCGGGGAGCAGCCTCGATCATGAAGAGCGCCAGGCCGCGCAGCACCCCGGGGTTCGTCCTGGGCGGGATCGCTCTCGTGCTGGCCGTCGCCCTGGCCATCCTCGCCCGCCCGCACCGGGGCAGCAGCGACCTGGTCGCCCTGGAATCCGAGCCCGACCCGACGCCGTCGGCGTCGGTGGTCACCCCGCAGCGGCCGTCAGCCGATCCCACGACCGATCCCACGACCCCCACCTCAGAGCCGTCAGCCGAGGAGGTCCGCCCCTCCGGGAAGGGCTCCTCGGGTGCGGGCCAAGCCGCGCGGGGCCAGGCCGCGCCGGGTCGGGCCGGGGGGCGCACGGCGCAGACCCGGACGGCGGCCGTCCCGTCCGCGCGCCCACCGGCGACCAGGGCCGCCCCCGCCCCGCCGCCACCCCCCACCGTCAGCATCGTGGCCCGCGGCATCACCCAGGGGCAGGGGTGGGCGACCGTCATGGTCACCGGGTTCGCGACCACCGAGAACATTGCCTCGTTGACCATCCAGGGCGGCCCACGGGCGGTGGGGATCGCCGTCGGACGGCTGTCCCCGGGGTGGGTGAGCGAGAGCATCGGAGGGCTCGAGCTCGGTCGCTCGCACGCGTTCACCGCGCGGGTGTGCACCACCGGAGGAGGCTGTGCCACCTCCGGCCCGGCCACCGTGGCCTTCACCGCGCCGGACCCGGGAGCGATCACGCTCTCGAGGTCGGGGGTCGCCACCGTGATCCGCTGGGCGGGCGTCGCCGATGCCACCGCGGGGACGACCTGCCGGGTGACGCTGCGGCACCCGGGCGGAACGTGGACGGTGCCCTCCGGCCCACCCGGGACCGCGGGTGGCAGCTACTCGGTGTACCTCACGCGGGGGGCCTACCAAGCGGTCAGGACCTGCACCTGGGAGGGCGGGACCGTGGAGTCGCAGAGCAACCAGCTGGTCATCTGATCCCGAACCCCGCCGTGATCATGCACTTTCGACCAGTCGAAAGTGCTTGATCACGGCGGGGTTCGGGGTGGTCAGGGGGAGTTCGGGGCGGGGGGCCGGCCGATCTGGCGGTGGATCTCGTCCACCACGTCCATGATCGCCACCGTTTCGGCGAGCGGCAGGATCGGGCTCTGGGTCAGCCCCTCCCGCAGGCAGCGGGCAACCTCCTGCGCCTGGAACCGCAGCCCCTTGCCGGGGCCGGACAGCGGCGGGGTGGTGAACCGCTCGGTGGTGCCGTCCCTGCGGGTCAGGGTGAAACCGCTCGGCATGTAGAAGACCGGGTCCACGTCGATCGTGCCCTCGGTACCGGTGACGACGGCGCGGCAGGCGGTGCGCGCGGTGAGGGTCGTGGTGATCACCGCGTGGGCCCCGCCCGGGTACTGCAGCACGGCCGAGGTGGTGGCGTCGACCCCGGTCATCGCCGGGTCGGAGACCGCGGTCACGGCGCTCGGGGCTCCGAGCACCATGAAGGCCCACGACAGCGGGTAGATGCCGAGATCGAGCATGGCCCCGCCGCCGAGTTCGGGGGAGAACAAGCGATGGGCTGGGTCGGGCGCGAAGCCCTGACCGTGGTCGGCGATCACGGTGCGGATGGGCCCGATCGCGCCGTCCGCCAGCAGTCCCCGGACCCGAACGGCGTGCGGCAGGAAGCGCGTCCACATCGCCTCCATGCAGAACACCCCCGCAGCGGCTGCGGCCTCGGCCACGGCGCGGGCCTGCGCGCCGGTCATGGTGAAGGGCTTCTCGACCAGCACGTGCTTGCCGGCCTCGATCGCGGCCAGTGCCCCCTCGGCGTGCGCGGGGTGCGGGGTGGCGACGTAGACGGCGTCCACCATGGGGTCGTCGACCAGGCCGGTGAGCGAGGCGTGGGCGTGCGGGATGCCGTGGGCCGCCGCCACCTCGGTCGCCCGGTGCGCCGTCCTCGAGCCCACCGCGGCAATCTGCGCGTCGTCCAGCGCACCGACCTCGGTGATGAACTTCTGGGCGATCCCGCCGGTGCCCAGGACTCCCCAGCGCAGGGGCGCGGTCCGGTCGGGTCGAGCGCTCGTGTCGGTCATGAGGGCAGCCTGCCAGCCTCACCGGCGGGATTCGGTGCGCTCGGACGGCACCGATTCCCGCCGCTGATGTGCCACGGTGACCCGGTGGCCCGCAGAGACCGACCCCGCGGCGAGGCAGGCACCTCGGCACGAGCCCTGCTGGCGGTGACCCTGCTGTTCGCCGTGCTCACCGCGGCGGGCTGGTGGTTGGCAGCACGGGAGGTCTCGCCGGCCGCGCCGGTTCAGCCGGGTCAGCCCACGGCACCCGCGGGTCGCGCGTCCACGGGAGCGACCACGGGCACCGCGGCATCCGCTGTGCCCACACCGGTAGCGCTACCCGGCACAGCGCGAGACGCATTGTCCCGCATCACGATCCGGCCCAAGGAGCCGCTGACCGGCTACTCGCGCAGCATGTTCGGGCCCGGCTGGCAGGACGTCGAGGGCAACGGGTGCGACGCCCGCAACGACGTCCTGCGCCGCGACCTGTCCGAGGTCGAGCTCCGCCCCCGGACCAACGGCTGCATCGTCGAACGTGGGCGGCTGACCGACCCCTACACCGGTGAGGTGGTCTCGTTCGAGCGGGGCACCGACACCTCCGGGTTGGTCACCGTCGACCACGTGGTGCCGCTCGGCAACGCCTGGCGCACGGGGGCCCGGCACTGGACACCCGCCCAGCGCGTGGCGTTCTACAACGACCCGCTCGAGCTGCTCGCGGTGCGCGCCTCGACCAACCAGGCCAAAGAAGGGTCGGACGCCGCCGGCTGGCTGCCCCCGCGGGTGCGGTCCCGGTGTGCCTTCGTCGCCCGGGTGGTGGCGGTCAAGACCCGCTACGGCCTGTGGATGACCCAGGCCGAACACGATGCCGTGGAACGGGTCCTGACCGCCTGCCCTGGCGAGCCCCTGCCCCGGAGATGAGCGGTTCCTCACGAGACAACTGTGCGTCGCTGGTCGCGTCGCCGAGGGTGGTCGGGAGCGTCGGCGATGGCTTGACCGTCGATGGCGTTGCCCGCCCGAGATACCACATCGCCACCAGGCGTGCCACGCCGACAAGATCCCGCGACACTCAGAATGAACGAGCCAGGGTGTGTACGGGATCCAGCCATCGGCTGGACCTTGCTGCTATTGACAGCTGGCACCGGCACAGTCCTTCAGGGCACTCAACTGAGCCGACAGTCCGGCCACATCAGGATCGTTGGCAGTGCTCGCATCACCCAGCAAATTCTGGAGCTGGTACGGATCAGCTGTCATGTCGTAGTACTCCCTGAAGGTTGGAGTCGTCCTGTCTCGAGTTGTTGAATAGTACTCAACGTACAGATACTGATCGTTCTGGATGGCCGCCCAAGTGGGAATGCTGTTGCCGTTGGCAGTGTCGTAATAGTACTCCGTGAGCGCCAGAGGCCGTGCATAACCGCTGAGAACATCGTGTCCATCGAACTGAACATGTTCTTGGGTGATGCCTGCTGCAGCCAGAATGGTCGGCGCAATATCTGCATGGGTAACGCGCCGCGTGTCCACCGCGCCAGCTGCAATCTTCCCTGGCCATCGCATGAGGAACGGCACTCTGACGGATTCGGAATAGGGCAGGAATTTGCTCCGCAGTCCGTGCTCCCCCCAGAAGTACCCGTTGTCAGAAGTGTAGAAGATCAATGTGTTGTCCATTTCGCCCAACTCCTGGAGGCGGTTCATCAGACGGTCAACCTGATCGTCCACCGAGAGGAGAGTGCGTGTCATACTGATCTTGGTACTATTCGCTGAATCGTAGGAGACATTGATGTTGCGTACATAGCTCGGCTTGTCGGTCCTGTCAGTTTCGCCATGTGCCGGCGTTCGTGTCAGAGGAGGCACCGTTGCGGTGGCATATTTCGGCTCAGGGGTGGATGGGCTGTGCGGCGCAATTGGGGCCAGGCTCAGGTAGAAGGGCGTACTGTCGCTGCGGGACTCGAAATCGTCCAGGTATCCCAGCGCGCGATCGAACGTAATGGTCGTTGAGTATCCCTGTGACTGTACGGTCTGGTTGTCCATGCGCATCCAGACATTGTCATACCCACCCTTGAAGTAGGTCCAACGATCCCAGTGGGGTGCAACCTGACTCAGCGGCAGCCAGTGGACAAACTTGCCAGAGTGACCAGTGTAGTACCCCGCGTCCTTGAGATAGCGCTGCAATGTCAGATCAAGGTCTACCCCTTGGGTGTCCTGTCCGAACTGCTGATTGTTGTGCACGTATCGACCGCTCATGAGCGTGGCCCGAGATGGGCAACAACTGGGAGTCGAGACATATCCGTTGGTGAAGTTGGTACCACCCACGGCAAACCACTGTCGGATCTTTGGCAGATCCTGCAGCGTATCCGCCCGCTGATCGTCGGTGTTGATGACGATCACATTCGGCTTGCCAGCAGGTTGTGCAGTTGTCGTCACCTCGACCACGTTGCTCTGACCCGACTCATTCCCAGCGGCATCGTAGGCACGCACTGCGTATTGATAGGTGGTAACGGGTGTCAGCCCTGTGTCCCGAATCGACGTTGTCGGCACCGAGAGCAGGAAAGCTCCATCGCGGTACAATTTGTACCCTGCGACCAAGGTATTGTCGGTTGCGGCGTCCCATGTCAGTTGAACGGATTGATGGTCCACAGAAGAGACACTCAGGTTGGCGGGGGTCGTTGGAGCCTCACCATCCGGTTCGGCACTCAATGTAGTAACTGGTGCGGCATTTGATGGAGGGGAGGCGTTGGACGATGTATCCACTGCGACGATCTCGTACGTGTACTGAGTCGACTCCGCCAGTCCGGCGTCAACGTACGTCGTGCCCAATGTCGTGCCCACGGTCAGGCCATCGCGGATGACGTTGTATGCAGCTATTCCAATATTATCAGTAGACGGTGTCCAGGCCAACTGTACAGAATCTTGCGTCACGTTCACCGCGTGTAGGCCGGCAGGTGCTGACGGCGGTTGGGTGTCGGGCACGTCTTCGGTGACGGAGAGAGAATAGGTCCCGACACCGCTGGTCGACCATATGGTCGCAAAATAGCCTGTGCCATTCGAAAGTGCCGTGCTGAACGACTTGGGATTGAGGTTGGCCGTTGTGTTCCCGCCAATGATGGAATTGTTGGCCCGCAGGATCTGAAAGCGCAGATCACCGCCTCCCGTCCAGGACAAGGTAAAGATGCCCGTGCCGTTGGCCCGTGCGGTAAAGCCGACCTTGCGCCACCTGGCCCCCAATGCGCCTGTTGAATCAGCCGTCCCAGAAGACAGTACCCTCTGTTGAGGGATCGCATGGGCTGGACTCGTCTGAACGAGAATGTGCGTCACCCCTGCAAGCAACGTGCCGAGCAGGACGCTCATCAATAAGCTGCCGAATAGACGGCATTTGGTCACTGCTTCCCCCATCAGAAAGGCTCCGCCATTCGAGTGACGTGCTTGCCCCCCCGAGCAACAATTCATCAATGCGTTACTATTGTATGTGATCTGGGTCAATCTGGGTCAAGTAGTAGCACGGCTGCCATGATTGGTCAAGAACAGTGCGTCATCTGCTCACAGGCGTTCTCACCCGCTCCTTCGTTGTGGGGCTTCACGGTCTTGAGATGGGTTAGTACGACAGCGCCAGTTGACTGTTGATCATGCTGTGACCTGCTGATTTGTGGTGTGTCGGTACGTGACACAGGGGCAGCCACCCCCAAAAGATCATGGTTTGTGAGAACACAGGATCGGCTGGCGGTGGCTGCTGGCCT
>JAEUJN010000026.1 GCA_016794595.1 Kineosporiaceae bacterium | reverse complement strand
CGGGCGGCGTCCAGGATGGGGGTGTCGATGAACCCGGGATGGACCGAGTTCACCCGCACGCCCTCGGTGGCCCAGTGCAGCGCGACGTTCTTGGTGAGCAGGCGCACGGCCCCCTTGGCGGCGTGGTAGGCCGGTGAGGTGCCGAAACCGCCACTGGCGCCGAAGATCGAGCTGATGTTGACCACGCTGCCGTGACCGGACGCCTTCAGCGGCGCGGCGGCGGCCTTCGTGCCCAGGAACACGCTGGTCTGGGTGATCGCGATGGTCTTCTCGTACTGCTCCAGGGTGGTGTCCTCGATCGCCGCGAGGTCGCCCACCCCGGCGTTGTTGACCAGGATGTCGAGCCCGCCGAACAGCTCGGAGGCAGCGGCGACCGCAGCCGCCCAGTCTGCCTCTTGGGTGACGTCCAGTCGCCGATAGGTTGCCCGTCCCCCATCGGCCTCGATCGCCGCGGCGACCGCCTGGCCGGCCTCGTCCTGGATGTCGGTCACCAGGACGGCGGCGCCCTCGGCGGCCAGCCGCTGGCAGGTCGCCTTGCCGATGCCGCTCGCACCGCCGGTCACCAGGGCCACCCGTCCGGCCAGTCGTGTGCTGTCCACTGAAGTCCTCCTCGTCGAGGGTCGGGCCGTGCGAGGTCGGTCTCGGCGCCCGGCGAGGCCGACGCCAGTAGGCTAGCGGCGGTCCGGCAAGGCCGGGCCGCCTCCGGCGCGCACCTGAGGTGATCCGGGCGCTCGGGCGTTCAGCCCCGGACGCGCAGTCCGCGAGGGTCGTACAGCGGGGTCAGTGACGGCGTCGCCGGGACCAGGGTGCCGGCGACGTCGATCTCGTAGCGGCCGGCGGTCCAGGCTGCAGCAGCGGAGGCAGCGCCGGAGACGGCAGCAGGGGTACTGCCAGAGGCACTGCCGGAGGCGTCGTCCGGGGCACTGACCCAGCCGAGGGCCAGCCAGGCGCCGATCGTGTGACCGTAGGCGGCCGAGGTGGTCTCACCGACCATCCGGCCGTCCCGCAGGATCGGCTCGTTGTGGAACAGGGCGGCGTCCGGATCGGCAACGGCGAACTGCACCAGACGCCGCGCCGGGCCGCTGGCTCGCTGCCGGAGCAGCGCCTCCCTGCCGACGAAGCCGCCGGGCTTGTCCCAGGCGACGGTGAAGCCCAGGCCCGCCTCCAGCGGCGTGTCGTCCGGGGTGATGTCGTGTCCCCAGTGCCGGTAGGCCTTCTCCAACCGCAGTGAGTTCAGCGCGTGATACCCGGCCAGGCGCAGCCCGTGCGGTGTTCCCGCCTCGACCAGGGTGTCGTACACGTGCGTGGTGAACTCGGTGGGGACGTAGAGCTCCCAGCCGAGCTCACCCACGTAGGTGATCCGGGTGGCCCGGACCCTGGCGTACCCGAGATCGATCTCGCGGGAGGTGGCGAACCGGAAACCCTTCTCGGACAGGTCATCCGGGGACACGGCCTGCAGGACCTCACGCGAGCGCGGCCCCATCACCGACAGCACCGACCATGCCGAGGTGACATCGAGCACCGTCACCCGGTCCTGGCCCAGGGCCTGCACCAGGAAGTGCAGGTCGCGAACCTGGGTGGCGGCAGCGGTGACCACGAGGAAGGACTGCGGACCGATCCGGGTGACCGTCAGGTCGGCCTCGATCCCACCCCGCTCGTTGAGCCACTGGGTGTAGACCACCCGCCCCACCGGCACCGCGATGTCGTTGGTGCACAACCGGTTCAGCACACGTTCGGCGTCGGGCCCGGTCACGTGGAACTTGGCGAACGAGGACTGGTCGAACAGGCCGACCCCGGTGCGCACGGCCTGGTGCTCGGCCGCGGAGTGCTCGAACCAGTTCTGCCGCCCGAACGAGTACTCCGTGACCGGCTCGACCCCCTCCGGGGCGAACCACAGGGCCCGCTCCCAGCCGGCTGCCTCGCCGAAGCAGGCGCCCCGGGCCGCGAGCCGGTCGTGGACGGCGGACCGGCGCACCCCGCGTGCGCTCTCCGGCTGGCGGTTGGGCCAGTGCATCGCGTAGAGCAGGCCGAGGGTCTCCACCGTCCGGTCGCGCAGGTAGCGGGCGTTGCGCTGGAACGGCATCATCCGTCGAACGTCGACGTCCCACAGGTCCATCGGGGGGTGACCGTCGAGGATCCAGTCGGCGAGCACCTTGCCGGCGCCGCCGGAGGACTGGATGCCGATCGAGTTGAACCCGGCGGCCACGTACAGCCCGGCCACCTCGGGGGACTCCCCGAGCAAGTACCGATCGTCGGGGGTGAACGACTCGGGCCCATTGAAGAACAACCGGATCCCGACTCGCTCGAGCACCGGCATGCGCTCCATCACCCGGGCCAGCAGGGGTTCGATGTGGTCGAGGTCGGGCGGCAGGGTGCCGAACGCGAACCCCTCCGGGATCCCGGCGGTCCCCCAGGGCTTGGCCACCGGCTCGAACCAGCCGACGAGCAGCTTGCCCGCGTCCTCCTTGAAGTAGGCGCAGGCATCGGCGTCGCGCAGCACCGGCATCGCGGGGTCGAGCTCCTCGATCGCCTCGGTGACCATGTAGAAGTGCTCGGCGGCGTGCAGCGGGACGACTGCCCCCACCGGGTCGGCCAGCGACCGTGCCCACATGCCGCCACAGTTCACGACCACGTCGGCTCGAAGGTCGCCCTCGGTGGTCGCCACTCCGACCGCGCGGCCCCCTTCGAGCAGGATGCGCTGTACCGCAACGCCTTCCACGATCCGCACGCCCCGTGCCCGAGCTCCCTTGGCGAGCGCCAGGGTGGTGTCGATCGGGTTGGTCTGCCCGTCGTCCGGTAGCAGGACGGCGCCGACCAGGTCGTCGGTGCGGGCCAGCGGGATCCGCTCGGCCACCTCACCGGGCGTGATCACCTGCACGTCGAGGCCGAACATCCGGGCCATCGCCGCCTGCCGACGGAGCTCCTCGAACCGGGCAGGGGTGCGGGCGACCGCCACCGACCCCCGCTGGAGGAAGCCGGTGGCCTGGCCGGTGTCCGCCTCGAGGCCGGCGAACAGCCCCGCCGTGTACTGCGCCAGCCGGGTCAGGTTGCGGGTGGCACGGAGCTGCCCGACCAGACCGGCCGCGTGCCACGTCGTCCCGCTGGTCAGCTGGTGACGTTCGAGCAGGACGACATCGGTGCAGCCGCGCAGCGCCAGATGGTAGGCGACGCTGCAGCCCACGATGCCGCCGCCGATGATGACGACCCTGGTGTGGGAGGGAAGCTCGACCATGGCAGACCCCTTGTCCTCGGTGCGCGACGGGCGCATCCGTGACGATAGTCGCCGCGGGTCTTCGCACCCCAGGCCTCAGGCGGGGTCGAGCACCCCGCTGTCGAGGGGCAGGAACGCGGTCGTGCCGGGCAGTTGCCAGCTCATCGCCAGGCTCGCCGATCCGGACTTGTCCCAGAACTCGATGGTGATCGGGGTCGGGACGCCGGCCGTCAGCTCCACGGTGCCGGTCGGCGTGGTCGCGCCACTGGTCCAGGCGTCGGCGATGGTCGCGCCGTTCACCAGGATGCGGGCGCCGTCGCTGGCGTTGATCGTGGCCCGCAGGCTGTAGGTCCCGCTGGTCGGCGCGGTGAGGTAGCCGGAGAACCGGACGCTCCAGTTCGAGGTCGCGTAGCCGGTGAACGGACCCGACCCACTGCCCACCGAGACCACTGGTGCCTGGACCCGGGTGACCCCGGCCGTCCCGGACATGCTCGGGTCGTTCGACCAGGCGGCGGTCAGCCCCAGCCCGTTGCCGGTGATCGTCGTGGGCAGCGTCACCACCCGGTCGAGCTGGTTGGTCACCGTCCAACTCAGCGCGACCGTGGTCTTGGTGATGCCGTTGCTCGCGGTGATCGTCGAGGCGAAGGTGCCTGCCCGGGTGGGTTTTCCGTAGATCAGGCCGGTGACCGGGTGCAGGTCCAGCCCGTTCGGGAGCGACTTCGCCGTCCAGGTCAGGGGGTGCCCGGTGGGGTCCGCGCCGGCGAGTTGCAGCGAGACGACCTTGCCGGTCACCACGCTCTGCGCGGCCGGGGTGGTCACCGTCGGCGCAGGCACGACCGGCTGCGCCGCGAAGGTCGCCGTGTAGGTGACGCCGCTGCCCGGGTTGACCAGGCGGGTCGCGTCGGTCCCGCCGTCCGACCAGCCCGCGAACGCGAAGCCGAGTCGGGGCTGAGCGGTGATGGTCACCGGGGTCCCGGTCCAGTACGTCCCGGTCCAGGTGGCACCGAGCCCGGTCATCCGGGTGGACAGGTCGACGGTGTTGACCTTGACGGTGCCGTGCGCCGAGTCGTCGACCCCGACCGAGACCGTCGCCCGGGCGCCGAGCCCGAGGTAGGAAGCCGTGTGGACGACGTGGTACTGCTCGCGCTGGGCCAGGAACGTCCTGAGCCGGGCAACCTCGGCGGTCCACTTGGCGACCGAGGTGGGCTCACCGTTCTGCGCCACCTGATTCGGGATGTAGGGCGCCATCTCGGCGGCCATGGCATCGAGCAGGGCCTGGGACTCGGCCGGCGAGAACACCGTGTTCAGCTGGTCGGCAACGACATTGGCGTACAGCCGCTTGAACTCGGGGTTGGCCAGCAGGGCTCTGATCATCACCGACGGACGGTAGGACGTGCCGTACTTGTCGTTCATGCTGCGCGAGGTCGTGGTGTTCGAGCCCCACGCGTTGGTGCCGTCGGAGCTGATGTCGAAGTCGTGGGGGCGGAACCGCCAGGTCCCGTCGTAGGACGGCATCCGGAACATGTGCAGGTTCTTCTGCGGCCAGTCCCGGTTGAGCGAGAACATGTGCAGCGCGAAGTCCTGGGCGAAACTCTCCAGGTCGAGCAGGGTCTTGGCCTTGGCGTAGTTCGCCGGCGTCGCCATCGAGTTGCCGGAGATGAAGGCGTACATCGCGTCGTAGCTCGCCACGGTGCCCTCACCGCCGAGCACCTTGGCGTCGCTGAGGTACTGCACGGTGTCCTTGTCGACCCCGAACGAGGCCTCGACCAGGTTCTCGTCCTCCTTCTCGCGCAGGTCGTACATGCCGATGTAGGCGCCGTTGGCGAACACCTGGACCGGCTCGGAGGCGGACGGAGCGAGCTTGGCCTCGGCGCCGGTCGCCTGCCAGAACTGGTCGCGCAGATGGGCTTCCTGGTAGTCGTCACCGGAGTTGCGGATCCGCAGCTTCTTGAACTTGGTCTGCGCCGACTTGTCGGAGAAGATCGGGTAGCTGATCTCCTTGGTCCCGGTGGCGTCCTTGAACGCGATGTCCATGGGGACGGTCTTCTGGCCGTTGAGGCTGCCGCCCGACCCGGCACGTTCCGTCACCGCCTCGCCGGCGAAGGCGCGGGCGCCGTCCGGGGCGAGCATCTCCACCCCGGTGCGCCAGCCGTAGGAGGGTGCCTGCTTGACCGAGGTCCACGAGGTCTTGTCGGCCGGGGCCATGGACAGGAACAGCAGTCGCTGGCCGGCGTACCTGCCCGAGGAATCGATGACGTAGGTCGCCGTGGCGGGATACCCGGCCTGAACCCCGGTCTTGAAGGCCCGCACGCGCACGGTGCGCGAGGAGCTCACCGTGATCGGCCCGGTGACCAGGGTCGAGGACGTCGAGGGCAGGCTGCCGTCGGTGGTGTAGCGCAGCTGGGCACCGGAGTCGACCGGCGCCGAGCCGGGCGTGACGGTCACGGTCTGGGGCCCGGGGTAGACGCCGCTGGCCAGGGACAGCGTGGGCGTGCTGAGCAGGCCGACGGCGGTCGAGCCGCTGTTGGCGGCGCCCGGGGTGGGCGTCAGGCACGTCGTCCACGGGCCTTGCGGGGTGCCGCTGGGCATCCGGCACCAGGAGACGTCCGGCCGGGTGAACGGCGGCGCCGTGGTGTCGACGAGCTGCCCCAGAACGGTCTGGTTGGGGGCGCTGAGCGCAACCGGGTCGGCGCCGTTGTCGATGTTGAAGTTGGTGTGCAGATTGCTCGCGGACGCCGTCCGGTCGGCCTTGTCGGCCCAGACCCGCAGGTAGCCCTTGGCGGCGATCGTGGTCCCGGAGGGGAAGACCCACTTGAACGGGGACTTCACGGTGTTGGACAGGCCCCAGCCGGTCAGGTCGACGCGGGCCGAGGTCGTGTTGAACAGCTCGACCCAGTCGCCCTGCTTGCCGGCCTCGTCGGTGGCCCCCGACAGGTTCGTGGTGCTGACCTCGTTGATGATCACCGTGGGGGCGATGGCGGTCACCACGGTGGCCGCGGTGGCGGCCGGCGGCTGGACGGCGAGCGCGCCCAGGGTGGCACCGGCGGCGAGTACGGAGGTGGTGGCGATCCCGGCGGTCCGGCGCCGACGGCGCGCTGCGCTGCTCATGACCGAAAGGTAGCCACGCAGCGTCACCGAGAACGGGGAGTGACGTCACCATCACCCAAATGGCGCCGATGATCGGTGACCGACGGTGCAGGAGACGGCGCCGAGGCGACCGGTCACGCCGTCGGCTCGTTCACGCCGTGCGACCGAGCAGCAGGTAGCCCGTGCCGGCCACCACCTCGCGCACCTGCCAGCTGGCCAGGTGCCGGGACAGCAGCGTCCAGGGGTGGTCGAAGCGGCGAAAGTCCTGGACGTAGGGCAGGTGCAACCAGAAGATCATCAGGTCCAGACCCGGCACCGAGGGGTGCACCCACTGCCCGCCCACGGCACTGACCCAGGCGCGGGGCCGCAACTGGCCGAGCACGTTGTCCAGCGAGGGCTCGTCCTGCAACACGTCGTGCACGGTGCAGAAGACCGCGGCGTCCGCGGGGTGCGGCAGGTCGGCCTCGGCCGCCGTCGCGTGCACGAGGCTGACCTGCGACCAGCGGTGCTGCTCGATCCGGTGCTGCGCGCGGTGCAGCATGTCCTGGCTGGCGTCGATGCCGATCACACGGCCGGCCGGGCCCACGGCCTCGACCAGACGCTCGAACAGCAGGCCGGTGCCGCATCCCACGTCCACCACGACGTCGCCCGGGTGCAGGGGCAGAACGTCCACGACGAGTTCCCGGACGGGCTGGAAGCGCGAGGTCCAGAGATCGTAGGTCTCCGCCGTCAGCTGTTCCCACCAGTCGGTGATCATGGTCTCACCTCCCGGGAGGTCCCGGGTCACCGAACCTCCAGCCTGCCTCGCGCGGGCGGCGTCCGACCCGCGACGTAGGTCGCCGGCGTGGCTGGTGCCACAGGCGCGCGGGCCGTTCCGCCCGTGCCGGGCCGGTGGATTCGTGGCCAGGATGGAACCGTGTCCGATGGTCTCGCATCGATCAGCACCGTCGACCGCCTCATCCACGGCTGGCAGGGCCGGGTGACCTCGGGCCAGTCACCCTCGACCCTGGCCCTGGCGTACCTGGACTGGCTGGTCCACCTCGCGAACTCCCCTGGCAAGCAGGTCGAGCTGTGGCACAAGGCCGTCCGCAAGGCGGGACGCCTCGGCCAGTACGCGGCTCGGCGCAGCCTGAACCCGGCGGCCGAGCCCTGCATCCACCCCCTGCCCGGTGATCACCGGTTCGACTCCCCGGCCTGGCAGGCATGGCCGTTCGCGCTCTCCTGGCAGGCCTTCCTGCTCGCCCAGCAGTGGTGGCACATCGCCACTACGGACGTCGAGGGCGTCTCCGCCCACCACGAGGCCGAGGTGGCGTTCGCCGCCCGGCAGTGGCTCGACGTCCTGTCGCCCTCGAACTATCTGTGGACCAATCCCGAGGTGTTGAACGCGACCGCGCGCTCGGGCGGGGCGAACCTCGTGCGCGGCGCGCGCAACGTCCTGGACGACGTCCGGCGGCAGGTTCAGGGGCTCCGGCCGGCGGGGACCGAGGCCTACCGGGTCGGCGAGACGGTGGCGATCACCCCGGGCACGGTGGTGTTCCGGAACCGGTTGATGGAGTTGATCCAGTACGAGCCGGTCACCGAGACGGTCCATCCCGAGCCGATCCTGATCGTGCCGGCGTGGATCATGAAGTACTACATCCTCGACCTGTCGCCGCAGAACTCCCTCGTCCGCCATCTGGTCGAGCAGGGGCACACGGTCTTCGTGATCTCCTGGCACAACCCCACCGCGGCCGATCGCGACCTGGGCATGGAGGACTACCGCGTGCAGGGGGTGGGCGCCGCGCTGCAAGCGGTCTCCCGGATCGTGCCCGACACCGGGATCCACGCCGTGGGGTACTGCCTCGGCGGCACCCTGCTCGCGATCGCCGCCGCGGCGCTGGCCCGGGACGGTGCCGGCCCACTCGCGACGATCAGCCTGTTGGCCGCGCAGACCGACTTCACCGAGCCGGGCGAGCTGATGCTCTTCATCGACGAGGATCAGGTCGCCTTCCTGCAGGACTCCATGTGGGAGAAGGGGTATCTGGACGGCCGGCAGATGGCCGGGGCCTTCCAGATGCTGCGCTCGGCCGACCTGCTGTGGTCGCGCTCGGTGCGCCAGTACCTGCTAGGGGAACGGGAACGGATGTCGGACCTGATGGCGTGGAACGCCGACACCACCCGCCTGCCGTACCGGATGCACTCGGAGTACCTGCGCAGCCTGTTCTTGCGCAACGACCTGGTCGAGGGGCGCTACCTCGTCGATCGGCGGCCGGTGGCGCTGGCCGACATCCGGGCACCGATCTTCGCGGTGGGCGCCGAACTCGACCATGTGGCGCCGTGGAGGTCGGTCTACAAGATCCACATGCAGACCGACACCGACGTCACCTTCCTGCTGGCCAGCGGTGGCCACAACGCCGGGATCGTCAGCCCGCCGGGCGGTTCCGCGCGAGCCGGGTTCCGGATCGGCACCCACCGCGAGGGTCAGCGGTACGTCGACGCCGACGCCTGGCAGGCGAACACCCCGGTCGAGCCCGGATCGTGGTGGCCTCGCTGGCAGCAGTGGCTGGTGGAGCACTCCGGTGATCGGGTGGCGCCACCGGCGATGGGTGCCCCGGACGCCGGACTGCCCCCGATCGAACCCGCACCGGGACGGTACGTGCTGGAGCCCTGACGGCAGGGATCCCGAGGGGGTGACCTGCAGGATCATGCCCCTGACGAACCCCGCGACGAAGGGATCCGCTGGTGAGCGCCGATGACGAGGGCGGGCTGCGCCGGCAGCTGGTCGAGGCCTGCCGCTGGATGAACGCCTCCGGGATCAACCAGGGCACCTCCGGCAACATCTCCGTCCGGTTCGGGGACCGGATGCTGATCACCCCCTCCGGGGTGCCGTACGACCGGATGGCGGCACGGGACATCGCCTCGATGCCGGTCGAGGGGGAGTACGGCACCTGGGAGGGACCGCTGAAACCCTCCTCGGAGTGGCGTTTCCATCTCGACATCCTGCGCAGCAGGCCGGAGGTCGGGGCCGTCGTCCATGCGCACTCGACCTACGCGACGGTGCTGGCGTGCACCCGGCGCGAGATCCCCGCCGTCCACTACATGATCGCGGCGGCCGGCGGCCCGACCATCCGGTGCGCCGACTTCGCCACCTTCGGCACCGAGCAGCTCTCGCGCAACGCCCTGGCGGCGCTGGAGGGGCGAACCTGTTGCCTGCTGGCCAATCACGGCCTCATCGCGACCGGCGCCACGCTCGAGCGGGCGCAGTGGCTGGCCGTGGAGGTCGAGACGCTGGCGATGCAGTACCACCTGTCGCTGGCGATCGGGGGCCCGGTGATCCTCTCCGAGGAGGAGATCGCCGCCACCATCGAGCTGTTCGCCGACCACGGCCAGGGTGGTGGGGCAGGCAACGAGTGAGACGCGCCCACTCGTGGGGTCAATGGTGTGGATGAAACCGTTGTGGCTGCTGGGATTCCCCGGGTCCCGGTGCGCCGGCCATGCCGTGGCGCGCTCTGTCGGAGGGGTGTGCTGCACTGAGGCCATGAGTGCGGATCTGCCCGAGCTCGCCCGAGCGCTGCGTCGTCTCACCGATGCCGACCTCGGTCAGCTGGTCGGGGCAGCGAGCCTGCGCCGGGGTCAGGACTACGCCAGTCAGCGACGCGTGGCGGGCCTGCGCGTCACCGGCCCCCGCGGGGTCCGTGGCACCGTCCGTGGGCAGGGCCGGGTGTACGCCACCCAGGTCGACCTGTCGCGTGAGGGGCGCTTCCTCGGGGGTGACTGCACCTGCCCGCTGGGGGGTGACTGCAAGCACGTGGTCGCGGTCGCGCTCACCGCGCGCCAGACGCTCGGGTTGGCCGGTGGCCCTGCGGACGACGTCGTCGACCTCACGGGCGCGGGTTCGCCCTCCCGACCGGTCGCCGCGCGGCCGGCTGCCCGGGCGTTGCGGGTCGTCCCGCCGTCCCCACCCGCCTGGGAGGTGTTGCTCGGATCGATGGCGGTGGCGGTCCCGGCGGCCACCGAGCACACCCCGCTGGGCCTGCTGTTCGAGGTCAACCACCTGCGCCCGGGCGGGTATCGCACCGGCCACCTTCCCGGGCGGGCCTGGATCACGATCCGGCCGGTGATCCCGGGCAAGACGGGCTGGGTGCGCACCGGGGTGTCCTGGGGGCGGCTGGACTACCTCGGCTACGCCATGTCCACCCCGGCTCCGCGGCAGCGGGAGGCCCTGCACCGGGTCCTGGCGTTCCAGGCGGCTTCCCACCGCTACCACCCGCCGTCCGACGGGATCAGTCTCGAACACCTCGGCGGCGGCTGGTTGGAGGTCCTGAGGTACTGCCGTCACGCGGGGGTGAGCCTGCTCACCGACCAGCGACACAGTGGTGCGGTGCGGATCAGTGAACAGCCCGCGCGGGTCGTCCTCGATCTGACCCGAGCCCCGGACGGCGACATCCGCGCCGTTCCCTCGATCGTGCTTCCCGACGGGTTCGACGACGCGGGTCACCCGGGAGCGGGGGGCGACCCGGCGGCCTGGACCATGGTCGGCTCGCCGCCACTGGGGTTGTGGCGCCAGGAGGGCAGCGACCTGCTGCTCGCCGAGTTCGATCACCAGCTCGACGAGCAGGTCACGCGCCTGCTCGAGCACGGCCCGGTGGAGGTGCCCAGCGCGGACGCCGAGCGCTTCCTGAGCGGCGTGGTGCCCCTGCTGGCCCGTCGGCTCGAGCTGACCTCGCTCGATGGCAGCGTGCCGATCACCGAGATCGCCCGCCCCCGGCTGCACGTCCATCTCGTGCACGGGCCGGGCGTGCGGCTCACCCTGGCCTGGTCGTTCCGCTATCACCTCGGTTCGCAGACAGTGGGTTTCGAGCTCGGGTCGAGCGATCAGAGTGTGATCCGTGATCCCGGTGCCGAGGCCGAGCTGGTCGACTCGGTGGTGGCCGAACTGCCACCGCGGTTGGTGACGCCGCCGGGTGCCCTCGGGGCGATGCCGCACCCCACCTGCACGCTGACCGGGTTCGAGGTGGTCGACGTCCTCGATCGCGTCGTGCCGCGGCTGGCCGAACTCCCCGGCGTGGAGGTCGAACTCGACGGGGAGCCGGTGGACTATGTCGAGGCGGCGCATCCCCCGACCGTCCGGCTGGCGCTGACCGACGGTGGGCAGGCGCGCAACGACTGGTTCGACCTGTCGATCGCCGTCAGCGTCGGGGACGAGAACGTGCCGATCGCCTCGCTGGTCACGGCCCTGACCCTGGGCCAGGATCAGGTGATCCTGCCGTCGGGTACGTGGTTTCGCGTCGATCGCCCCGAACTGGCGGACCTGCGCCGGTTGATCGAGGAAGCGCGGGCGATGCAGGACGACCCGCGCGGCCCGTTGCGCCTGTCGCCCTACCAGGCCGACCTGTGGGCGGAGCTCGAGGCTCTGGGGATCGTCGAGCAGCAGAGCGAGCGGTGGGCGAGCCTGGTCAAGGGCCTCTCGGCCGAGGCGGTCGAGCCGCTGGAGACCCCGCAGGGATTGGACGCCGAGCTGCGCCCCTACCAGCGCGGCGGCTTCTCGTGGTTGACCTACCTGCGCCGGGCCGGGCTCGGCGGGGTGCTCGCCGACGACATGGGCCTGGGCAAGACGATGCAGGCTCTCGCCATGATCGTCCAGGCGCGGCGGGATGCCCTCGCCGAGGGGTCCGGCGGCGCTGCCCCACCCTGGCTGGTGGTGGCCCCGGCGTCGGTGGTCGGGGTGTGGGCGGGGGAGGCAGCGGCGTTCGCCCCGGGGCTGACGGTGGGCGTGGCCTCGACCACGAGCAAGCGTGACCACGGCCTGGACCAGGTGCCCGACGGCGTCGATCTGGTCCTCACCTCCTATGCGGTGTTCCGGCTCGACGAGAAGGCGTTCACCGAGCGGGAGTGGTCCGGCCTGATCCTCGACGAGGCCCAGGCGGTCAAGAACCACCAGTCGGCCGGGTACCAGTGCGCCCGGCGCCTGGAGGTGCCGACCAAGTTCGCCATCACCGGCACGCCGATGGAGAACAACCTGATGGAACTGTGGGCGCTGCTCTCGATCGTGGCCCCCGGGCTGTTCCCGCACCCGAAGGCGTTCACCGAGCACTTCCGCCGCCCAATCGAAACCGGTTCCGCGCCAGAGCGTCTGGACACCCTGCGGCGCCGGATCCGGCCGGTGATGCTGCGCCGGACCAAGGGCGAGGTGGCCCGCGACCTGCCCGCCAAGCAGGAGCAAGTGGTGCACGTCGAGCTGCCGCCGCGCCACCGACGGGTCTACGACCGCGGGCTCGCTCGCCAGCGGCAACGCGTCCTCGGCCTGCTCGAGGACGCCGACCGGAACCGCATCGCGATCTTCCGGGCGCTGACCATCCTGCGCCAGCTGAGCCTGCACCCCGGACTGGTCGAGGCCGAACACGTCGACCAGCCCTGCGCCAAGATCGACACCCTGATGGAGCTGATGTCCCCGGTACTGGCCGAGGGGCACCAGGTGCTGGTGTTCAGCCAGTTCACCTCGTTCCTGACCATGGTGCGCGATCGGCTGCAGGCCGAGGGCGTCAGCCACAGCTACCTGGACGGCAGCACCCGCAACCGTGCCCGGGTGGTGGAGGAGTTCCGGTCGGGCCGGACGCAGGCCTTCGTGATCTCGCTGAAGGCCGGTGGGGTGGGACTCACCCTCACCGAGGCCGACTACGTCTTCGTGCTCGACCCCTGGTGGAACCCCGCCGTCGAGGCGCAGGCGATCGACCGCACCCATCGGATCGGGCAGGACAAGCCCGTCAACGTCTACCGCCTCGTGAGCGCGGACACCATCGAGGACAAGGTGGTTGCGCTGCAGGACCGCAAGCGGGAGTTGTTCTCCTCCGTGATCGACGACGGCGCCCTGGCATCGGGAGCCCTGACCGCCGACGACATCCGGGGACTGCTCTGAGGAGACCGGTGAGATCAGCAGCCCTACGGTGGACCAACGCCGCCTCTCAGCCCCGGAAGGCAGGACCGCCATGACGAAGGATGCCGAGCGGGAGGAGAGGCTGCGCACCCAGATCGTGGACGCCGCGGCAGAGTTGTTCGCCGAGCGCGGGTACGGCGGCACGAGGCTGCCCATGGTGGCCGAACGGGCCGGGGTGAGCGCGCACACCGTCAAGCGGCTCACCGGCGGCCGCGCGGAGCTGTTCGCGAGCGTCGTGTCCGCCAGGGCGCGGTCGCAGGCCGCCGACCGGCTGGCCGATGCCGCCGGGCACCCCGACCGCAGCCCGCCGATGGCGGTGCTGCTGGAGGCGATCGGTGAGATCTTCGCCGATCCGGAACGCAGCTGGAGCCCGCTCGAACTCGAGGCAATCCTCCGCTCGCACCGAAACGCCGAGGTGCGGGCGTCGGAGTCGCAGCGGCTGCGTTCCCGGTGGGTCAACGTGCGCACGGTCACCGACCAGCTGCGCCGCTCCGGTGGGCTCGAGGCCGGCGTGGACGACGACGCGTTCGCGCACTTCGCGCTCGCACTGTCGGTGGGGCTGGCGATGGTCGACCCGCTGGTGGAGCGGCGGCCGACCCAGCGTGAGTGGAACGCGCTGATGGCACGGATCGGGGGAGCGGTGGCACCCCCTGACCTGTTCGTGCAGCCGCACCACCCCGCGCCCCAACCCTGGCGACTGCGGGTCGAGATCCCCTCGGGTCCGGGCAGTTTGGCCAGGCTCATCCGCGCGCTGAACACCCTGGCCGTGGACGTCACGGCGTCCTGGGTGCTCAGCGGCACCCAGGACCACCGGACCATCGACCTGGCGCTGACCGCCCCGGAGCAGGTGACGTCGTCCGAGCTGATCGCTGCTGCGATGTCGGCCGGGCGGGACGCGCGGGTCACCGAGGGCAACCCCGAGGACGCCGAGGACCTGCCCACCCGGGTGCTCGACGGCGCGGCCGAGCTGGTCACGAACCCCGGGTCCGCTCCGCTGGCCGCTGCGGCGCTGATCGAGGCCGACCGGTTCGAGGTCGAACCGGCCGCGGCCGGCCAGGACGACACGGTCGGCGTGTTGCGGCTGCAATGGACCCCGGAGAGACACGTTGTGCTGCATCGGGATTGGGCACCCTTCGCCCGCGCGGAGAAGACCCGGGCGTCGGCGTTGCTGCGGCTGGCGGCCGCGATCTCCAGCGCGCAGGGGGACGCCGATGCTCTCGGCTGGGTGGAGCCCATCGCCGGCGGGGTGACGGTGTGGATCCGCCTGGCCCGACCCGAGGACGCCGACGCCGTGGCCGCGATGCACGAGCGCTGCTCCGAGCACAGCCGCTACCAGCGGTACTTCACCCCGGTCAGCGAGTGGCGCGACGTGAACCTGCGCCGGCTCACCGGTGGCCACCGCGGGGCGACCCTGGTCGTCATGAGCGAGGACGGCGTGATCGTCGCCCTGGGCAACGTCTTTCCCGACGCGCCCACGGGAGTGCGGGCCGCCGAGCTGGCCATGATCGTGGAGGACGCCTACCACGGGCGGGGGATCGGGACCCGGCTGATGCGCCACATGGTCGAGTTCGCCGAACGGCTCGGTTTCGTCGAGGTGGTGGCGACCGTGCTGGCGGACAACTCCGCGATGCTGCGAGTACTCGAGGCCCCGGGCCTCTCCTGGGAACGCACCATGGAGGCCGGGGTGCTGTCGATGCGTGCCCGGCTGCCCGTCGGCGAGCAGGACACCGCTGACCCTGCCGGCTGAGGCACTCGGCGGGGCCAGCTCAGCCAGGAAACCGGACTTCCCGTCGGAGAACTGTTCGCTCGCTGACACTGTGCGACGGTGCACGACACGCCCCACCCGGTGCGTCCTCCGGCCATGGCTCAGGGCACGAGAGCTCGGTGCTCTCGCGCCCTGAGCGCGCGGTCGAGTGGGCGGGTCAGAGGGCGCCCACCGTGGTGCCGGTGGGGGTGTGAGCGCGGCGGTTGCGGACGAGCAGGACGATGAACGTCACCGCGACCGCAGCGACGATCAGCGGGGCGACGCCGTCGGTGACCGCGAGCGTGGCCAGCAGGGCGCCGATGAAGCCGACGGTGATGCGGCCGGTGAGGAGTTGCTGGGCGTGGATGCGGCCGTCGGACTGGGGCAGGAAGAGCCAGCCCAGGCCGTAGAGGGAGACCCCGAGACCGCCGAGGAACGTCAGCACGATGAAGGCGACGCGGACGACGATCGGGTCGAGGTCCCAGCGGCGGGCCAGGCCACCCGCGACGCCGGCGACCATGCGGCCGGAGCCCCGGTCGGTCCGGGTCACGCCGGAGCGGCGGATCGTCTCGAAGAACCGAGCTGCGGGCGGGGTCACCGGCCGCGGGGGCTGTGCGGGTGCGAAGGGCGGCGGGGCGAAGGTCGTGCCGCTGGGGGCGGCGGGGTGGTCGGTGCCGGTCGCCGTGGTGGTAGTGGCGGGGGCGGTGCCCCAGGACGGCTGCTCGCCGGAGGCTGCAGTGCCGGTCGTGGGGAGGGCGGGGGTCTCGGTCGTTGTCATGACTCCACTGTCGTCAGCGCAGGCGCCCAGCGGATCAGGCGCCGTCCCTGGCCGCCCCCTGAAGGACCCCTGACCCGCGGCGGGCCTGTTCACGGGCCCTGCTCAGGGTTGTGGTCGGGGACGCCGTGCAGCGCGCACCGTGCGCTGAGCGTGTGATGGCACCATGACGCGATGGACGGGGCGCGTGAGCTGCTCGAGGCGGAGCGGGAGCAGGCGCTCCGGCGCCTCGAGGACCTCACCGGCGCGTTCGACGAGGTGGTGGCGGCGACGCGCGACGCCAATGCGGACGACGAGCACGACCCCGAGGGTGCGACCATCGCGTTCGAGCGCGCCCAGGTCGCCGCCCTGGCGCGGCAGGCACGCAGCCACCTGGCGGAGCTCGCCGAGGCACTGCAGCGACTGGACGACGGGAGCTACGGCGTCTGTGAGCGATGCGGACAGGCGATCGCGAGCGCCCGGCTCGAGGCCAGGCCGACGGCACGCACCTGTGTGGGGTGCGTGGCCGCCGGGTGATCCGCCAGGAGTCCGCCCACGGACTCCTCGTGAACGGCAGCACCCGCCGCAAGGGTGGGTGACGTCGTCCGAGGGGTGACGACCTCAGACCGCACGGACCCGGTTGTTGCGTGCCCCGTGTTCGAGTTCGACCTGCCCGAGCAGTTCGAGGATCGGCGTGACGTAGTTGGCGAACCGGCCCCGGTAGCCCTTGCGCAGGCCGTAGTAGCCGCCGACCGGATTGCCCGCATCCCGCGCCCAGGCCTCGAGTGTGCCGTCCTTGACCGGTTTGCCCTCGTCGGCGTTGCCCAGGGGCATCCAGTCACCGTGCTCGCGCAACATCGCGAGGGCGTCGTCCAGGGCTCGCAGGTGGTAGGAGAGCCGCGTGGTGCCGACCTGGACGACGAGCGCTGGCGGCTCGGCGGTCTCGTCGCGCCACGCGGAGTAGGTGGAGCTGCGCGACGGGGTCTCCAGCAGCCACGGGTCTGCCTGGGTGCCGTCGCCGTAGGTCACCTGGTTCATCGGACCGCCGCCTCGCTGGCTCGGGCCAGTCCGTCGGCGAACGCCTCGAACGACGGTTGCAGATCGGGCATCGTGCGCCAGATGAGGGGCAGCATCAGGCCGGTGAACTCCTCGCGCATGTGGAAGTCGGTGCCCCCGCGCGCGGGGGAGAGGGCGAAGCGGCGGACCCCCCGGAAGAGGCCGGCGGGCATGCCGCCGGTCCACTCCATCGAGGAGGGGGCTGTGAGTTCGGTGACCCGGGTCCTGAACCCGCGTCCCGGGGCGGCTGTGGACCAGAGCGTGAACCGCTCGCCGGGAGCGATCGCACCGTCGATGCGTTCGATCCCGGTGCCGGCAGCGATCAGCGCGGCCGGGTCGGTCAGGGTCTGCCAGACCACAGCCGGCTCGGCGGCGATATGCCGGCGTACCTCGTAGTGCCTCATCTGTCTGCTCCCTTCCGGCGCGGAACGTAGCAGCCGTAAGATGACGTCTCCTGTCATCTTTGGTCGGACGTCGGAGTGCCGATGCGAGCGTCCAGGCTGCTCCAGATGCTCCTGCTGCTGCAGAACCGGGGCCGACTGACCAGCGCGCAGCTGGCTCGCGAGCTCGAGGTCAGCAAACGGACGATCCTGCGTGACGTCGACGCGCTCGGCGAGGCGGGTCTGCCGGTGCTCGTCCACCCGGGGCGGGGCGGCGGGATCGAGCTCGGCTTCAACTACCGGACCCGGCTCACCGGTCTGGCCGTGGACGAGGCCGAGGCGCTCGGCGTCCTGCTGACGCGCCGTCCGGTCGAACTCGAGCCGCTCGGCCTGGCCGAGGCGGGTCGTCGGGCGTGCAGCAAGCTGCTGGAGTCGTTGCCCGACCCGGTGCGTGCCACGGCGTCCCTGGCCGGCCACCGGTTCCGGCTCGAGCCCGCCCCGCCGGACGTCGCCGATCCCCGGGTGGCGGCGTTGGCGGCGGCCGTGCGCCGCCGTGGCGTGGTGCGGCTGCGGGCCCAGGACGCCGACCGTCGCGAGGTGCACCCGATCGGCCTCGTGCTGACCGCGAGCGGGTGGGAGTTGGTCGACGACCTCGACCCGCACCACCGGATCCCGCAGTGGCAGTGGGGCACCGTGAATGTCTCGCGGCACGTCTTCGAGGCTGCGTCCGGACCGCGGGGCCGGTGAGGGGAACTGGTGAGCCCACGGAGGAGGGCTTCATCGTGCGCACGTACGGAGACACCGCCCCGGCTGCGACCCCGGATCCAAGCCCTGCCCCCAGTGCACGAGATTCGGGCCCCGCGGTCACAGGGCCCCAGTTCAAGGCCACGCACCATTCAAACGATCTTGAATGTGATGAGAGTCAGGAGGTGACAATCGCCGAACGACCGGCCCGCCGAGGTACGCCGCCATCCACGCCGGTTCAGGCTGGTTCGTTCCGACGAAGATCTAACGGACGATCTCGAGGCCGGTTCTCGATCTCCCGAGAACCGGCCTCTGACGTGCACTTACAGGGTCGGGGTGGCGGGATTTGAACCCACGGCCTCTTCGTCCCGAACGAAGCGCGCTACCAAGCTGCGCCACACCCCGGTAAAGCCTGGCCAGGATAGCCGAGTCGGGTGCCCACCACGAAACCTGCGAGTCGACTGACGTCGGGTGCCCGCGTGGTGCCAGTCGTTGACTCATCGGAGAGTGTCCCAGCAGGTGCTGACGGCGCGGTGCTGGTCCCCGACGATCCCGACCTGGCGAACCGGGTGATCGACGTCCGCGACCTGGCGGCGCTCAGCGCACCCGGGCGAACGGAGCCCTCACGTGTCGATGAACCAGGTGTAGGCCATCGGCTCCCACAGACCGATGTCTCGTCGGTGGTCCCCACTGTTCACGCCCCCGCCGTTGGCCGGGGGTGTGATGTGCTCGAACTTGTAGTACGTGCCCTGGATCCGCCCAGCCCACCCCTCCACCGTGGAGCCGACGAACAGCGCGCCCGGCCAGGAGAACGTGTGCTCGGTGAGGAACAGAGCGCCGCTGGCTGCCGCGTAGCGTCCCGCGATCCATCCCTCGGACCACCCGAAGGTGCCCGGGTGAACATCACCCCACAGTTCGCCGCCGGTGTCGTTCAGGGTCAACCTGACAGGCTGGGGAGGGAGCGGAATGGTCCCGCGGAGGTCGTACTTGCCGGCCATGCTCGGCGGGCCTGCCGGGTGGGTCGGTGCCGGCGGGATGGACGGGGCACTGGAACCACGCCGGGCGGCGAAGGAGTACTCGATCCGTTGCGCCGAGGCGCCATAGGCCGCGGTCACGGCGAAGAAGCTGCCGGACATCGACTGACCGGTGGCAGACACCTGCCCGACGAAGATCTGGTTGAAGTCGCCGAGCCAATTGCGTGGGTTCCCGCGGAAGATGACGAACGTCCGCTGCAGCGCCGAGTAGGCACCGTTCACCTGCTCGCCGTACATGGTGCCGGAGAACCTGCTCGGCGATTTCTTGTCGTGGGTGATGACGAGGTCGCCCAGATAGCCGTTGCCGTTGAGCTTCCATGTCCCGTTGAGGTCCGCCACGGCAGCGGATGCCGGCGCAACGCCCACCCCTGCCGTCAGCGCCGCGGCCCCGACGGCTGCGCCGATCAGCGCCCGCCGGGACACGGGGGTCTCGTTCGACATTGCCCCTCCACCTGATCTCGAGCTGCTCGTGATCCACCGCGTCACGATCGAGAGACCGGAGTCTCTCAGGTGATACGCGGCACCACCACCTCCCGCGGCAACCCGACCCCAGCACGGCTCGGCGCCACGGCTCCAGCGCCCGAGGAGAAATCCGACCCCGGCTGCATCCGGACGCAACCCCCGCCCGGAACGACAGGGTGAGGACGCCCACCCGGGGCGACGCGAAAGGAGACACCCCATGCGCCACCGCCGGATCACCCTGGCCGCCGTTGCGGCCGTCGCTGCGCTGACCATGAGCGCCTGCGGCAGTGACGACGCCTCCACGGACGCCGGCACGACCTCGGCGGCCCCTGCCGCCACGGCGAGCGAGGCGGCGCCGTCCAGCGACATGGCCTCGCCGTCGGCGACCGCCAGCACGGCCGGGACCATCGTCGACGTGGCCGCCGGTAACCCGGACTTCACCACCCTGGTGGCCGCCGTCAAGGCCGCCGGACTCGCCGAAACCCTCAGTGGCACAGGCCCGTTCACCGTGTTCGCGCCGACCAACGAGGCCTTCGCGGCCCTACCGGCCGGGCTGGTGGACAAGCTCCTCCTGCCGGCCAACAAGGACGCGCTGACCAAGATCCTCACCTATCACGTCGTCCCGGCCGAGGTCATGGCCGCCGACGTGAAGGCCGGGGACGTGGCCACCGTCGAGGGCAGCAACATCACCATCGCCACCACCGGCGGCGTGACCGTGAACGACGCCAAGGTCACCGCCACCGACGTCGATGCCTCCAACGGCGTCATCCACGTGATCGACAAGGTGCTCGTCCCGGCGAGCGTCGACGTCAGCAAGCTCTGAGCTCGCCCGTCGGCCACCCGGCAGGCGCCCTGGCTCACCCCTGACGAGCGGTCAGGGTGAGCAGGGTGGCCTCCGGGCGGCAGGCGAACCGGACGACGGCGTACGGCGGAGTCCCCAAGCCGGCCGAGACGTGCAGCCAGGCACTCTCGGCCGGCCTGGCCCCGCGGCCTCCGTCGCTCGGCCAGCGTGAGACCCCCTTGGCCTGCCTCAGCGGCAGGTCACAGTTGGTGGTCAGCGCCCCGAACAACGGCAGGCACAGTTGCCCGCCGTGGGTGTGCCCGGCCAGCACCAGGCCCGCGCCGTCCGCGGTCATCGCATCGAGCACCCGGCGGTACGGCGCGTGCGTGACCCCCACGGTCAGCGCCGCCTCCCCGGACGCCGGACCCGCCACGACCTCGTACCGGTCACGCTGGATGTGGGGATCGTCGACCCCGACGAACTCGATCCTCTGCCCGGCCACCTGCAGGCTGGTCCGGCGGTTGTTCAGATCGGTCCACCCGGCGTCGAGGAACCCCTTGATCAGGTCATCGGTCGGCAACCGGCCCCCGTGGATGCGCCGCTCCCCCCCGTGCTTCAGCAGGTACCGGGCAGGGTTCTTGACCTTCGGGGCGTAGTAGTCGTTCGACCCCATGACGAACACCCCGGGCCGGTCCAGCAGCCTGCCGTGCGCCTCGAGCGCCGCCTCGACTGCGTCCATCGAGGCCAGGGAGTCCCCGGTGGAGACCACCAGATCGGGCTCGAGGTCGCCGAGGCGCTGCACCCAGGCGAACTTTCGCCGCTGCCGGGGCACCAGGTGCAGGTCGGACAGGTGCAGAACCCGGATCGGGTCCGACCCCGGCGGCAGCACGGGCACGTCCGCCCGGCGCAGGACGAACCGGCGCGCCTCGAGCCAGGCATATCCCAGCCCCGCCACCCCGGCTGCGGCGAGCCCGGCCGCCCCCCGGACGGCGAGTGGCAGGCGCAACCGCCCACCGGCCGCAGCGGGCGGCACGAGGACCGAGGACGGCGAGCAGCGATCGAGACCCACCGGCCCATCCTCTCATCGCCTCCTCTGGCCTCTCATCGGCTCGTCTGGGTCATCGGCACGTCGGGCACCCTCGAACTCCCGGCTCGACAGCGCCCGGACCGGTCGAGGGGACCCCGGAGGGGTATTGCCCGGAGCGGCCCGGGCACCGGTGCGAGGATGACGGGCATGAGCCAGTTGAAGCACCGCCTGCAGTCCGACCTCACCGAGGCCATCCGGGGCCGGGACGAGATCACCTCGGCGACCCTGAGGATGGCGCTGACCTCCATCCGCTCGGCCGAGGTCGCCGGGCCCGCGGCGCGTGAGCTGTCCGACGAGGAGGTGCTCGTCGTGCTCGGCAAGGAGGCCAAGAAGCGTCGCGAGGCCGCCACCGCCTTCAGCGACGCGGGTCGCACCGCCCAGGCCGAGCGCGAACTGTCCGAACTCGCCGTGCTGGACGGCTACCTGCCGCAACCGCTCCCGGACGACGAGCTGGCGCACCTGGTGGCCGCAGCGATCACGGACGTCGCGGCGTCCGGGGTCAGGGGGATGGCCGCCATGGGCAAGGTCATGAAGGCCGTGCAGCCGCAGGTCGCCGGGCGGGCCGAGGGTGGCCGGATCGCTGCCGAGGTGAGACGGCAGCTCGCCGCCGGCTGAGGACGCCGCGGCGGCTACCCGTTGCCGTTGTTCCCGTTCCCGTTGTTGCCCCGGCCGTTGCCATTGTTGCCGTTGCCGTTCCCGTTGTTCCCCACGGGGAAGCCGCCCCCACCGCCCTCGGGGAACCCTCCGTTGCCGGGCGGGGGCTGGCTGCCGTCCCCGGGGGAGATCACGATGGTCGAGCCCTTCTCCAACCGGCCACCGGCCGGCGGGGAGGTCTTGGCCACCCGGTCGGGCCCGAGGAAGGACGACGTCGGCCGGCCCACCCGGACCTTGAACCCCTGCCCCTGCAGGATGCCCGTCGCCTCGCCGATGCTGCGCCCGACGACGTCGACCACCTTGATCCCGCTGCCCTCGAGCATCTTGGACGGCGGCGTCGGCCAGTCCTCGCGGGGAAGGCCGTCCATCGCCACGGTCATGATCTGCTGCCACAGCGGGGCGGCGATCGTGGCGCCGTACACCCGCCCGTAGAACGTGCCACCGATCTTGCGGCCGTTCAGGGTCTTGCCGCCCGGGTACCGGCCGCCGTAGTCCTCGGGGTCGGCGACCACGACGGCGGTCGTGCGCTGCTTGGTGTACCCCACGAACCAGGTGCGCACCGAGTTGTCGGTGGTGCCGGTCTTGCCCCCGGCCGGCCAGCGGATGCCCTTGCCGATCGCCGTCCCCTCGGTGAACACCCGCTTGCCCGCGTAGACCACCCCGCGGGCCACGTCGGCCGGGATCGCCCCGGGGACGCACTTGGTGGCGCCGAGGCTCTGGGCCTTGCCCGAGCGGTCCAGGATCGACAGCACCGGCGTGGGCGGGCAGTAGGTGCCCTCGGCGGCGAACGTGGCGTAGGCGCTGGCCATGGTCAGCGGCGAGATCCCCAGCGACCCGAGGACGATCGAGGGGCACTCGGTCGGCAGCTTGCCGGGCACCGGAGTGCCGTTCTTGTAACAGTCGGCCACCGCTGCGGTGGGGGTCGAGGCCAGGTGCACACCGAGGGACTCGGCGGTCTTGGTGATGTCACACATGTCCAGCCGGCTGGCCATGTCCATGTAGGCCAGGTTGACCGAGTCGAAGGTGGCCTGCATGACGCTGATGGACGGCGGGCCGCTGCCCTCGGAGTTGTTGACCTCGAACCGTGGAGTTCCCAGCGGCTCACCGCAGGCGCTGAAATCCCTGCCCTGCCACCATTTCTGGTCGCCGGTGACGCTGGTGAACAGGCCCTTGCCCTTGCGCAGCCAGGTGGCCAGGGTGAACGGCTTGAACGTCGAGCCGACCTGGAACCCGGCGGCCCCGCCGTAGAACTTGTCCACTCCGAAGTTGAGCTCGGTGCCTTCCCCGTCCACCGGGCTGAACACCGTGCTCTGGGCGATGGTGAGCACCTGGCCGGTGCCGGGCTCGACCGTGACCGCCGAGCTGATCACGTTGCTGGGGTCCCCCGCGGGAGTCTTCTTCATCAACTTCTCGGTGGCGGCCTTCTGCAGCGGCGCGTCCATCGTGGTGATGATCTTGTACCCACCGCGCCGGATCGCGCTCTCGCGCTGCGCCTCGGTCTTGCCCAGCACGGCGTAGCGGGCATCGGTGAGCAGCATCTTGAGCGCGTACTGGCAGAAGTAGGCGGCCGACCCCGCGGTGATGCACCCGGCCTTGGCGACCTTCGGCTTGGTCGGCAGTGGGGCCTTGTCGGCGGCGGCGCGCTGGGCCTCGGTGATCATGCCGAGTTCGGCCATCCGGTCGAGCACCATCGACCGGCGCGCGGTGGCCGCCTTGGGGAACCGGAACGGGTTGTAGGACTCCGGCGTCTGCACGATGCCGGCCAGCAGGGCCGCCTGCGCCAGGTTCAACTTGGCCGCCGTGATCCCGAAGAAGTACTGCGAGGCGGCCTCGACCCCGTAGTTGTTCTGACCGAACTGGGCGATGTTCAGGTAACCCTCGAGGATGGCCTGCTTGGGCAGGGTCTTCTCCAGCTCGATCGCCATCCGGATCTCGCGGATCTTGCGGGACGACTTGCGCTCGGTGGCCGCCGCGGCCGCGGCCTTGTCGCCCTGGCTCAGGGCGCTCTCGAGCAGCATGTTCTTCACGTACTGCTGAGTCAGGGTGGACGCCCCCTGGACCTGGCCGTCGTTCAGCTCGTTGCTCACCAGGGCGCGGACCAGACCCTTCGGGTCCACCCCGCCGTGGTCGTAGAACCGTGCGTCCTCGATCGCCACCACGGCCTGCTGCATCACGGGGGCCACCCGGTTGAGCGAGGTGACCACCCGGTTCTCGTCGTAGAAGACCGCGATCGGCGTCTTGCCGTCCCGCGCGTACAGGGTCGAGCCCTCGGGAAGGGGAAGATCCTCGAGGTCGGCCGGGATGGAGTTGTAGAACCCGATGGCGTCGCGGGTGAACGACCCGGTCGCCCCGACCGCCGGCAGGAACAGGCCCGCCACCAGCGCGCCGCAGACCAGGCTGGTCGCGAGAAAGGCCGCCAGGAGGGCCGGGACGCGCGAGCCGGACTGACGTGCGCCGAACCCAGGGATCGTGCCGGGGTCGTCTGCAGGGCGGGGCAAGCGCATGGGGAGCGGCTCCTCGGGCTGGCGTGTCGAGGTCAGACTACGGCCGCGGCCGCTCGTTCGGCCCAACCATCGGCGGGTCGTCGGGACGGTACGGTTTCGGATGGTGTAACGCAGCGCGGCCCCCCACCGATGGGCCGTATGCGCGAGGGAGTGCACCACCGCGCACAGGCCAGCTACACAGAGTCACGAAGGCCCTCGACGGTGAGGGGAATATCATCCATCTGGGCCGTAGGCCCGCCACGGCGAGTCACCTACGGTTGTTCGTGGGCGAGCGGTGAGGGGTCACCCCTCGAGGGGACCACACGGGAGGACGGACACACATGAACGGCGGAAACGACTGGGCTGCCAGGGGTGCTTGCCGAACGGCAGACCCGGACATGCTGTTCGTGCAGGGCGCGGCGCAGAATCGCGCCAAGGCCGTCTGCATGGCCTGCTCCGTGCGGACCGAGTGCCTGGCCGACGCGCTGGACAACCGGATCGAGTTCGGGGTCTGGGGAGGCATGACCGAGCGTGAGCGCCGGGCCCTCCTGCGCCGCCGTCCGAACGTCGCCTCATGGCGTCGCCTGCTGGAGACCGCACGATCCGAGCACGAGCAGGTCATCGCCCTCGACACGCAGGTGTCCGCCTGAACCGTCCGGTACGTCCGGTTCGCCGAGAACTGCCGATCTCGATCCGGTAACGATTCCGATCGGTGGGTGTGTCGCCGGGCGCCTGCTCGGCGGTCAGCCCGCCAGCCGCTCCCCGATCTCCCGCAGGCCCGACAGGTCGTGCACGTCCTCGGCCAGGGCGTCCACCTCGGCCACCGCGACGTCCGGATGGGCGCCGGTGAACCGGGACGCCAGGGCCTGCTCACGCCGATGCCGGCGCATGAGATCCGCGTGCACCCGCAACAGGCCCACCGTCAGTGAGGGCGGGTCCTCGGCGTCGTCCAGTTCCTCCGCCGCCGCGGCCGCCCGCTCCGCCCCCAGATGGGACGCCGCGCTCCTGTGCACCCGGTTGAGCACCAGGCCGGCGAGTGGCATCCGCTCGTCGCGCAGCCGCTCGACGAAGTAGGACGCCTCGCGCAGCGCGTCCGCCTCCGGGGCGGCGATCACCAGGAACGCCGTCCCGGGCTGCTGCAACATCTCGTAGGTGCGCTCGGCTCGGGCCCGGAACGAGCCGAACACCGTGTCCAGGGCAGCGACGAAGGTCTGCAGGTCACGCAGCACCTGCGCGCCGAGCACCTTGGTCATCACGCCGGTGGCGCTGCCGACCGCCGCCGAGACCACCTTGAGGTAGGCCCGCCCGCCCACCCGGGCCGGCGCGGTGAGCACCCGGATCAGCCGGCCGTCCAGGAACGACCCGAGCCGCTGCGGAGCGTCCAGGAAGTCCAGCGCCGAGCGTGAGGGCGGGGTGTCGACCACGATCAGGTCCCACCCCTGCCCGGCCCGCGCACCGCTCGCCCGGGCCCTCAGCTGGCCCAGCTTCTCCATGGCCATGTACTCCTGGGTGCCGGCGAACGAGGTGGACAGCGCCTGGTAGAAGGGGTTGGCGAAGATCTGCTCGGCCTTCTCCGGCGAGGCGTGGGCGCTGATCACCTCGTCGAAGGTGCGCTTCATGTCCAGCATCATCGCGTCCAGCCGACCCTCACCCGCGGCCTCGACGCCGACCACCGGTCGGGGGCTGTTGTCCAGTTCGGCCAGCCCCAGGGACTGCGCCAGCCTGCGGGCGGGGTCGATGGTGAGCACCACGACGCGCCGTCCGTGGCGTTCGGCCGCCCGCAGGGCCAGGGCGGCCGAGGTGGTCGTCTTGCCCACCCCGCCCGCCCCGCAGCAGACCATCACCTGCACCGCGCGGTCGGCCAGGACGGCGTCGATGTCCAGGGCGGGGGCGCTCATGCCGGCCCCTGCGCGCGCAGCCGTTCGGCGAGGTCGTAGAGCGCTCCCAGGTCGATCCCCTCGGCCAGCGCCGGCAACTCGACCACCGGCCGGCCCAGGCCCTCCAGGACGGCGCGCTGCTCCCGTTCCAGCGCCACGCGCCGGGCGTGCTGAACCCCCTCGGCGATCAGGGCCTGCGCGGTCGCCCGCAGGCGCGCCGTCCGGGCGGTGGCGGTCTCGGTGCCATGACCCGATCGCCGGCCCATGCCGGCGGCCTCCAGCCCGGCCACCACCCGGGTCACCGGCAGCTTGCCCCGGGTGGCCTGGGCCAGCTCGGCCGGCGCCAGCAGGGGCTCGCGCATCATGTTGACCACGATCGACCCCACCGGCAGGCCGATCCGGTGGAGCTCGGCCAGAGCGTCGCAGGTCTCCTGCACCGGCATCTCCTCCAGCACCGTGACCAGGTGCACCGCGGTGGCACTCGACCGCAGCAGATTCATGATCGAGCCCGCCTGGTTGCGGATCGGGCCCACCCGCGCCAGGCCGGCCACCTCCTCGTTGACGTTGAGCACCTGGCCGATCCGGCCGGTCGGTGGGGCATCGAGCACCACGGCGTCGTAGCGCGGTGCGGTGCCCTCCCGGCGCCGGGTGGCCTCGTAGACCTTGCCGATCAGCAGCACATCGCGCAGCCCGGGGGCGATGGTGGTGGCGAAGTCGATCGCCCCCAGGCGTTCGAGGACCTTGCCGGCGCGGCCCAGGTGGTAGAAGAGCTCGAGGTACTCGAGCAGCGCGGCCTTCGGCTCGATGGCCAGCGCCCATACCTCCCCGCCGCCGGAGGCCACCGCGATGCGCTGCTCCGCGTAGGGCAACTGGGGGACGTCGAACAGCTGGGCGATCCCCTGGCGGCCCTCGACCTCGCAGAGCAGGACGCGCCGTCCGCCGGCGGCCAGGGCCAGGGCCAGGGCCGCGGCCACCGTGGTCTTGCCGGTGCCGCCCTTGCCGCTGACCACGTGGAGCCGTGCCCGCGATCGGTCCTGCCGAGCAGGTGATTCGGTGGAGGAGCTCGCAGGCACGGACGTGAGCCTAGTTGGGGCCGGCGGATACGGTGACCCGATGAGCCGGATCACCGCCCGTCTGAGCGAGCTCGGCCTCGCCCTCCCGCAGGTCGCCGCCCCGGTGGCCGCCTACGTCCCCGCCGTCCTGGACGATCACCTGGTCTGGACCGCCGGTCAGCTGCCCTTCGTCGACGGCGTCCTGCCGCGGACCGGCGTGGTGGGTGCGCGGGAGGGGCAGGTGAGTGCCGAGGACGCCGCCGCGCTGGCCCGCACCTGCGCGCTCAACGCGCTGGCTGCCGTGTCCTCGGTGGCCGGCGACCTCGACCGGGTGGAGCGGATCGTCAAGGTGGTCGCCTTCGTGGCCAGCGATCCGTCCTTCACGGGGCAGCCTGCGGTGGCCAACGGCGCGAGTGGGCTGCTGCAGGAGGTCTTCGGCGCGGCCGGGGTGCACGCGCGCAGCGCGGTGGGGGTCGCCGTCCTGCCGTTGAACGCGCCGGTGGAGATCGAGCTGGTGGCCCGGCTGCGAGCCTGAGGTCGCGAGCCTGAGGGTGTGAGCCTCGGGCTGCGAGGTCAGGAGCTGCCGGCCTACCCGTCCACCCGCCGGCCATCCTGCCCGTCACGCTGCCCGTCGGATGCCACAGCGGCAGCCTGGGCGCGGTCGAGGCGCCCGGCCTCGTCCAGGTCCAGCGTGATCACCGAGGTGAAGACCCCGGTCGCCAGGCTGAGCACCTCGAGCCGGGTTCACTCGTCGTCCACCAGGGTGCCCAGGGCCTTGCCCGCGGCAGCGCGGACCGCCCGCCCGGCCTCGGCCGCGGCGGATGCGATCTCCAGCGCGTGCACTGCGGAAGCCCCCCGGCGCATCAGGTCGCCGACGGCGCTCACGAACCCGCGCTCGGCCACCAGTCGCCCCCGGCTGCGCACCACCACTCCGGTGTCGATCAGGTGCTGCAGGATCGCGTCGAGACCATGGGCGTGGGCGCCGTCCGCGCCGGCGGCGCCGTCCAGATGTGCCGCGCCGTCCGGTGCCGACCGGGCCATCACGGCGTCCAGGGAGGCCGTGGGCACGGGCCGGGTGGCGCGCGCCGACCCCCGGCCACGCGACCCGGAGCCGGTGCGGCCGCGCCCCGGCAGCCAGGCGCGGTCGATCCCCGCACTGAGCGAGCCGCCGCTGGCCAGGTAGTCGGCGATCAGGTTGAGTGAGGCCCCCCGCTGACGTGCCTGGTGGATCTGCCGTAGGCGTTCGAGGTGCACGGAGTTGTACACCGAGTGCCGCCCGCGGCGGACCGGCGGGGGGATCAGCCCCCGGGTCTGGTACGACCGGACGTTGCGAACGGTCATTCCCGCTGCCTCGGCCAGCTCGGGCAGCGTGTAGGAGCGCGATCTCTGCGCCTTCATCTGGTGACGTTCCCCCTACAACAAGTGCGCGCGGTGCACCTCGTGAACCGAGCGGGTTCACGGGCGCGCGGGCCGAGTCGGCACACGCTCCGGGCGCTCGCCCGGTCCCCCGCTGCCTGCTCGGTCCTCGATGCCCCAGGCGGTGGATCCGGGGACGAGCGAACTCTAACGTGTTGTTCAGAAAACTCCGACCCCGTCCCCGGTGAAGTCGCGAGCCGGTGCGTCGAGTGACCGATTCGTGCACCTCAGCGGTCAAACGGGTGAGGATGCAGGGGTGCTGCGTGACTTCGTCCTGCCCCCCGCCTCGGTGGAACGCGCCGCCCTGGCCGGATCCAGCCCGCCGCCCCCGGTCCGCGACGCCGCCACGGTGATGCTGATCGACGACCTGCCCGACGGCGGGGTGTCCGTGCTCGCCTTCCGCCGTCGCAGCACCCTGGCCTTCGCCCCCGGCATGCTGGTCTTCCCCGGGGGTGCCGTCGACGCTGATGACGTCCGGGTGGCTGCCGAGCACGGCGGGCCCGACGCCGCGGGGGGAGGCCTGGACGCCGTCCGGGTGGCCGCCGTCCGGGAGACCTTCGAGGAATGTGGGGTCCTGCTGGCCGCGCCGGCGCCCGGCCCGACGGGAGCCGGGTCGCTCGAGGTCGGGGCCACTGACCTCGCTCGGCTGCGAGCCGACCTGCTCGCGGGGCGGATCGACCTGGCCGGGGTGCTCCGCGAGACCGGCACCCGGCTGCGGTCCGACCGGCTGCTGCCCTGGGCGCACTGGATCACTCCGGCCTTCGAGCCCCGCCGCTACGACACTCGCTTCTTCGTGGCCGTCGTGCCCGAGGGGCAGGACCCGGCCGAGTGGGGGGAGGAGGCCGAGGAGGGCTTGATCCCCGGGCTCGAGGGGGGATGGCTGAGCGCCGCGGAGGCGGTGGCCCGCCACCGGGCAGGGGGGTTGGCCATGTTGCCGCCCACGCTGGTCTGCCTCGAGGAACTGGCGGCGGCGCCCTCGGTGGCCGCCGTGTTCGCCACCGTCCGCCGTCCGCGCCCGGTGACGCCGTGGCTGGCCTGGACGGCGGGGCCGGGTGGACGGCGTGAGCAGGTGCTGCGGGTTGACCTGGACGGTGTCGGCGGAGGGGCGGACGGCGGCGAGGGCGAGGGCGAGGTGGGTGACGGATGAGCGGACAGCAGATCTGGGCGTTCGGCTCCACCGAGCCGTGGGCGGGCGGGGACGTCACCCCGTCGGTCCACTGCGTGTTGGCGCCCAACCCCGGGCCGATGACCCTGGACGGCACCAACACCTGGGTGATCTCGGCGCCCGGCGCCGAGCGGGCCGTGGTCATCGATCCCGGACCGGACGATGCGGCGCACCTGGCGGCGATCGAACAGGCGGTGGAGCGGCGCGGGTGCCGGGCGATCGGCGCGGTCCTGCTGACCCACGGTCACGCCGATCACAGCGCCTCGGCGGGGGGCTTCGCGCGCCGGCACGGCGTGGGCGTTCGCGCCCTCGACCCGGCGCTGCGGCTCGGTTCGCAGGGATTGGCTGCCGGTGACGTGGTGGACGTGGCCGGGGAGCGCCTCGACGTCGTGCACACACCGGGTCACTCGAGCGACTCGGTGTGCTTCGTGCTGCGCTCCGATCCCGAGGCGCTCGTGCTGTCCGGGGACAGCGTGCTGGGCCGCGGGACGGCCGTGATCCACCATCCGGACGGCGTGCTGGCCGACTACCTGGACTCGCTGCGTGCGCTGGAGGCGCTGGTCGCCGTCCTCGGCTGCCGCGCCATGCTGCCCGGGCACGGTCCCGTGGTGCACGATCCGGCCACCGTCGTGGCGGGGTACCACGCGCACCGGTTGGAACGGCTCGCCCAGGTGCAGGCGGCGCTGGACGGTGGGGCCCGCTCGGCGTCCGAGGTGGTCGAGCGGATCTACGCCGGGGTGGATCGGCGGCTGTGGCCCGCCGCGGAGCGCAGCGTGCGGGCCGCCATGGCCTACCTGCGCGACCGCTCCTGAAACCTGCTCATACTCCGCGGGTGACGCCTCGTCCGGCGGTTTGTGCCGGTTTGGGATGGTGGCTGCGGAGCGCGACCCGTCACCCGGGGAGCATGAGCGGGTTGGGGGTTGGGGTTGGGGGGTGGGTTGGGGGGGTCAGCGGGCGCGGCGGCGGAGGCGGTCGATGTCCAGCAGCAGGACGGCCCGCTGGTCCAGGCGGAGCCAGCCGCGCGCGGCGAAGTCGGCCAAGGCCTTGTTGACGGTCTCGCGGGAGGCGCCGACCAGCTGGGCCAGCTCCTCCTGGGTGAGGTCGTGGGCCACCCGCAGGCCCTCGTCGGTGGGGTTGCCGAACCGCTCGGACAGGTCGAGCAGCGCCTTGGCGACCCGCCCCGGCACATCCGAGAAGACCAGATCGGCCAGGGCCTCGTTGGTCCGGCGCAACCGGCGGGCCAGCGAGCGCAGCAGCTGGCGCGCGACGTCCGGGCGGCCGTTCAACCAGGTCGCCAGATCGTCGCTGCCGACGCCCAGCAGTGAGGTGTCGGCCACCGCGGTGGCGGTGGCGTTGCGCGGGCCGGGGTCGAACAGGGACAGCTCCCCGAACATCTCGCCCGGGCCCAGGATCGCCAGCAGGTTCTCGCGGCCGTCACCGGAGGCGCGACCGAGCTTGATCTTGCCGTCCACGATGATGTACAGCCGGTCACCTGGGTCGCCCTCGGTGAAGAGCACCTCCCCGCGGGAGACCTCCCGGCTGGTCATCGTGGCCTTCAGGGCTGCTGCCGCTTCGTCGTCCAGCGCCGCGAACAACGGCGCCTGACGCACGACGTCGTCGTCCACCGGGGTCAACTCCTCTCGACTGCCCGCCGCAGGGGTCGGCTGAGCCAAGGGAACGCTACCGTCCGTCGCCGGGGGCCGGTAGCTGCACGGGCAGGATTGACGGCCGAGCAGTCGATGATCGCGGCCGAGTGCACCGGCAATCGGCCCTGTCACCTGTCGGAATACCCGGGAGATCCTCGCCCGGCGATCGGGTCGGGGACGCGGCGTCAGCCGGACTCGGGCAGATACCCGGCGGTCGAGCGCAGAGCCGAGGCATACCCGTCCAGGTCGTGCAGCACCTCGCGCAAGTGCTCGAGCAGGGCCACCTCCTCCAGCGCCTCCTCCGGGTGCAGGCCCACCAGATGGCGCAGGTTGCCCGGCAGGGACGGCGCGCACGGCAGGCAGCGGCCGACCGGCTCGTCCAGGCTGGTCACCGCGGCCACGGCCAGGTCGAGCCGGGCCGCGACCAGGCGGCGCCAGTACTCCACCTCGCGCAGCTCGGCGATCAGCCCGTGACGGTTGCCACCGTCCGGGACGGTGTGGCGGGCGCGGTGGGTGGTGGCCCGCGCGCGGGCCACGACCGCCGCGGCCCGACCCGCCGTCTGGTTCAGCTCGTCCGTCCCGTTCACCGTCACTCCCCAGTGGTGGTTGATCCAGAATGGGGATCGTCGCCGCAGGTCAGGGCCTTGACCGGGCCTCGGGGTGACCACTCTTGCGGCGCAGGTGGCTCACCCGCCTGCGGGCACGGCGTTGCCGCGCTGGTGGACGCACGGTGGCGAGCCGGGGGCGACGTAGGCTGTCGGGGTGGCTCGGGCAGGTGGTGGTGACCTCACGGTGACGCCGCGCAGTCGCCTGCGCGTGCCGACGGGGCCGCAGACTCCGCGGCCGGACGGCGGGCCGACCCCGGCTCCGGCTCCGGCCGGAGCACCCCGCCCGGACCTGGCCCTGGTCCGCCGGGCCCGACGGATGCACCGCATCCTCACCGAGCGGCACCCGGATGCCCACTGCGAGCTCGACCACTCCTCGCCGCTGGAGCTACTGGTGGCCACGATCCTGTCGGCTCAGTGCACCGACAAGATGGTCAACCAGGTCACCCCCGCGCTGTTCGCGCGGTACCCGAGCGCCGAGCACTACGCCGCCGCCGAGCGCGAGGAGTTGGAGGAGCTGATCCGGCCCACCGGGTTCTTCCGGGCCAAGACCAGCTCGCTGATCGCGCTGGGGGCTGCCCTGACCGAACGCCACGACGGGCAGGTGCCGCGCCGGTTGGCGCAGCTGGTGAAACCGCCCGGAGTGGGGCGCAAGACCGCAAATGTGGTGCTGGGCAACGCTTTCGGCGTCCCCGGGATCACTGTCGACACCCACTTCGGCCGGCTCTCGCGGCGATTCGGCTGGACGGCGTCGGAGGACCCGGTCGTGATCGAGCAGGAGGTCGGGGCGCTGTTCCCGCGCCGGGACTGGACCATGCTCAGCCACCGGGTGATCTTCCACGGGCGGCGGGTCTGCCACGCCCGCCGGCCGGCGTGCGGGGCCTGCCCGCTGCGCGGGCCGGGCCTGTGTCCGTCGTCCGGCATCGGCGAGAGTGATCCGGTCCGCGCCCAGGCGTTGGTGAAGGGGCCGAGTCCCGGCGGGTCGAGCCCGACCGGGTCGAGCACCACCGGACCGGCCGGAGCTGCCGAGTGAGCCGGCCGGATCAGGCACCGGTCCGCACGGCCCGGACGCCGGTCCGGACACCGGGCTGGTTCGCCCCGCTGCACCGGGTGCTGGCCGAGGCCAGGGCAGACCAACTCAGCCGGTTCAGCCCGCCGCCAGGGCACCATCGGCGCTCCGCCGTCCTGCTGCTGTTCGGCGAGGGACGCGCAGGGGTGGACGTGCTGCTGACCGAGCGCTCCCCGAGCCTGCGCTCACACGCCGGCCAGGTGAGCTTCCCGGGGGGGCGGCTGGACCCGGAGGACGACGGGCCGATCGCGGCGGCCCTGCGCGAGGCGGTCGAGGAGACCGGGCTGGACGTCGAGGGCGTCCAGGTGCAGGGCTGCCTGCCGGACCTCTACCTGCCGCCGAGCGACTACGCGGTGACCCCGGTCATGGCCTGGTGGCATCACCCCAGCCCGGTGCGCGTGGTGGACGAGGCCGAGGTGGCACGGGTGGTGCGGGTGCCGGTGGCCGAACTGGTCGACCCCGCCAACCGGTTCCTGGTGTCCCACCCCAGCGGGTTCGTCGGGCCCGGGTTCGCGGTGCGGGAGCTGTTCGTCTGGGGGTTCACCGCCGGGATCCTGGACCGGGTGATCCAGCTCGCCGGGTGGGAACGCCCCTGGGACGCGAGCCGGGTGGAACCCGTGCCGGCGCTGCCGGAACCCGCCCAGGTGGACACCATCGAGGCCGGGGGGCAGGCGTGATCGACCTGCTGCTCCTGGTGGTGCTGGTCTGGTACACCGTCGGCGGGCTGCGGCGCGGGATCGCGATCGGGGCACTGTCGCTGGCCGGGTTCATCGGCGGCGCCGTGCTCGGGATGAGGATCGTGCCTCTGGTGGCCGACCACGCGCCGTCCGGGATGGGCCGGGGCTTCGTGCTGGTGGTGTGCGTGCTGCTCAGCGCCTGGGGTGGCCAGATCCTCGGCTCCATCGTGGGGGGCCGGATCCGGCGGGAGATGGCCCGTTCGGGCGTCGGCGGGGTGGACCAGGTGCTGGGTGGGGTGGCCGGCCTGGTCGCCGTCTCGCTGGTGCTGTGGTTCGTCGGGGGTGCCGTCCGCGAACTGCCCAACCCCACCCTGGCCCGCACGGTCGCCGACTCGCGGGTGCTGCGGGTGATCGACGCCCTGGTGCCCTCGTGGATGAACGCCGTCGCCGGGGGGTTCCGCCAGGCGGTCTCGGACTCGGCCTTTCCCCGGGTGTTCGAAGGGGTGGCCCGGGAGCGGATCCAGGCGGTGCCGGCGCCCGATGCCTCCGCCGTCCCGGTGGCGGTGCAGACCCGGGTACGGCGCTCGGTGGTCAAGATCCTGGGGGAGGCCCGCGCGTGCGGGCGAGGCCAGGAGGGCAGTGGGGTGGTGATCGCCCCGCAGCGCGTGGTGACCAACGCGCACGTGGTGGCCGGGGTGAGTGCCCCGCAGGTGCTGTTGGCCGGGTCCGATCGCCGGCATGCCGCCCGGGTGGTGCTGTTCGACCCGCGGACCGACATCGCCGTCCTGGCGGTGCCCGGCCTGACCGCACCCGCGATCCCGCTGGGTGAGGCGCTCGACCGCGGGGACGACGCGATCGTGGCCGGTTACCCCGAGAACGGTCCCTACACGGTGGTGCCGGCGCGGGTGCGGGGAGTGCTCCAGGCCAGTGGGGAGGACATCTACGGCGGCTCGGGCGCCGAGCGCGAGGTGTACTCGCTCTACGCCTCGGTGCACCAGGGCAACTCCGGTGGACCGCTGATCGCCCCCGATGGCTCCCTCGCCGGGGTGATCTTCGCCAAGTCGCTGGACGACGCCGACACCGGCTACGCGCTCACCCTGGACGAGGTGCGCGACGAACTCGTCCGCGGGGTTGCGGCCACCTCGGCAGTGAGCACCGGGCGCTGTACGCAGGGCTAGTCCCTGGAGTGGTCGCAGGGCCGGACGCAGGGCCGGTCGCAGGGCCGGTCGCAGGGCCGGACGCAGGGCGGGCGCAGGGCGGGCGCAGGGCCGGGGCCAGGGTCATGACACGGCCGGGGGACGCGTCGGATCCCCCGTACGGTTGACCCGCTCGCTATCGTGACCGCAGGAAGCGTGCCTGCACGGGCATCAGTGCAGGCCAGGGGCTCGGGGGAGCGAGATGGCAGTCCAGTCGCCGGAAGCGGCCGACCGAGCGCAACGCCGGCGCCAGGTCGTGCTGATCTCCGCGCTGGCCGTGCTGCTGGGGGTTCTGGCCGGGTGCGTGATCACCCTGGGGGTCGTGGCCCGCTCTGCCCTGGGCCGGCAGCAGACGCAGCTCACGGCGTTGCGCGAGCAGGAGCGGCGGGACGCCGAGATCGCACCGCTGGCCGACCTGGGGACCCGGCCGACCATGGACGCCGCCACCCTGGCCACCTTGAGGGCCGAGTTGACAGCCGTCCAGGCGGCGGACACCGCGGTCGAGACCGAGGTGGCCACGTGGTTGCGCGGGGACAGCGAGCTGTCCCGGGTCTGGACGGCGCTCGGCCGGTGCATGGCACAGGTGGATGCCTACGACCGGGCCGCAGCCGGCTTCACCGCGGCCGAGCTGAAGGGACTGCCGGCCGCGATCGACCTCGCGGCCGAGGCCACCGACTGCGGCCGGGAGACGATCGAGCGTCGAGCCGGGGCGGGGTCGCTGTGAGCCAGGAGCCGCCGGTGGACGGCGTCCGGCCGGCGTTGCCGCCGCCCCTGCCCGGGGCCCCGCCACCCCCGGTGGCCGTCCGGACGCCGCCCCCGCTGCCCGTGGCGGCGCCCGGCGGGGGGCAAGCCTCGCCGCGCGAGGACGTCCAGGTCGTCGAGGTTGCCGAGGT
>JAEUJN010000015.1 GCA_016794595.1 Kineosporiaceae bacterium | reverse complement strand
TCCGCTACGCCGAGGCCCGTGCCGCCACCCCGGCGAGCGAGGTCCGCCAGCAACTCGTCTCCGCGTTGGTGGAGAAGTACTTCACCGCCTACACCCAGCAGGCCGAGTACGTCGACCTCGACACCGGCCTGGCCGCGATCTCCGCGCACGCCAAGGGACTTGGCTACGACGCCGTCGTCCTGTTCCTGGACGAACTTGTGCTGTGGCTGGCGTTCTCGGTGCAGGACCGGGAGTTCTTCCGCCGCGAGTCGCAGAAGCTGACCAAGCTGGTCGAGTCCGCGGTCGGTGGCCGCCCGATCCCGCTGATCGCGTTCGTCGCTCGGCAGATGGACCTGCGCCGGTGGTTCGCCGACTCCGGGGCCAGCGGCGCCGAGCAGGATGCCCTCGACCGCGCGTTCCGCCACCAGGAAGGCCGCTTCGGCGTGATCGCCCTCGGCGACGACAACCTTCCCTACGTGGCCCACCAGCGCCTGCTCCGGCCCCGGGATGAAGCCGCCGAGTCGACGTTGGCGAGCGCGTTCGCCGGCATCGACCGCAAGCCCGCCGTCTGGGACGTGCTGCTCGACGGGGTCAATACCGACGAGCGGCACCGCGGCTCCGACGAGCAGGCGTTCCGGCTCACCTACCCGTTCTCCCCGGCCCTGGTCTCCACGCTGCGCAGCCTGGCCAGCGTCATGCAGCGCGAGCGGACCGCCCTGAAGGTCATGCAGCAGATGCTGGTCGAGCGCCGTGACGGGCTCACCATCGACGAGATCATCCCGGTCGGCGATTCCTTCGATCTGGTCGTCCAGGGGCAGACCGGCCAGGCCCTGGACGCCGAGGCCGCCGCGCTGTTCCGCTCGGCGAACAAGCTCTATACCGACAAGATCCGCCCGATGCTGCTGCGGATGAACGACCTCGACGAGCGTGCGCTGCGCGAGGCGCCCGAATCGGTGCCCGCCGCGTACCGCACCGACGACCGGCTGGCCAAGACCCTGCTGCTGTCCGCGGTCGCGCCGAAGGTGCCCGCGCTGATGGCGCTCACCGCGGCCCGTCTGGCCTCGCTCAACCACGGCTCGATCGTCTCCCCGCTGCCCGGCGGGGAGGCCACCGTCGTGTTGTCGAAGGTGCGCCACTGGGCCCGCGAGGTGCCCGAGATCCATCTGGACGGCGATGAGCGGAACCCGACCATCCGGGTGCAGCTCGCCGACGTCGACTACGAGTCGATCGTGGAGCGGGCCCGGAGCGAGGACAACGAGGGACGGCGCCGCGAACTGCTCAAGGACCTCGTCGCCGAGGGCCTCGGGGTCGCCCTGGCCGGCCAGGGGCTGGAAGGGGCCTACCCGCACGAGCTGATCTGGCGTGGGTCCCGCCGCCGCATCGACGTGCTGTTCGGCAACGTTCGCGACCGGAGCTGGCTGTCCGACGACCACTTCAAGGCCGCGCCGGACACCTGGCGCGTGATCGTCGACCACCCGTTCGACGAGCATGGCCACTCCGCGGCCGAGGACCGGCAGCGGCTGGAGGAGATGATCGCCCGGCACGTGGAGAGTCGCACCGTGGTGTGGCTGCCGCGGTTCCTGTCCGAGGAGAAGCTGCGTGAGGTGCGGCGGCTGGTCATCCTCAACTGGCTGCTCGCCCCGAACAGCCCCGAACGTTGGCAGGGCCACGCCGATCATCTCAACGAGGCGGACCGGGCGCTGGCCCGATCCATCCTGGAGTCGCAGCGGAACACGTTGCGCCGCAGTCTGGAGGACGCCGTCCAGCAGGCCTACGGGGCCGCAGCGGTCCGGCCCGGGGTGCTGCTGGAGGATCCCGGCCACGAGCGGACCCTGTACTCGCTGGAACGTCAGTTCGCTCCGGCCAACCCGGTCGGGGCGACCCTGGGCCAGGCGTTCCAGAACCTGCTCGGGCAGGCCTTCGCCTCGGTGCACCCGGCGCATCCGCAGTTCGAGCCGGGCGATGCCGAGGTGAAGGTGCGCGACCTCAAGGTCGTCGCCTCCTACGTGCATCGGTGCGTGCTGGACAGCGAGAAGCGGATCGAACTCGGCCCGGACGCTGCCGTGGTTCGCCGGATCGCCGGCCCGCTCGGTGTCGGCAAGGCCACCGAGATGCACTACCTGCTCGGTGACGACCGATTCACCCCGTGGGGGCAGGAGATCGAACGGGCCCTGGGCCGCCGGGCCCAGGAGGGCGCCCTGGCCGACGCCCCGGTGAGCGTCGCCGAGCTGCGACGCTGGATCCGCGAGGTCACCCCGTCGCACGGGTTGCGCGACGAGATCGCCGACCTGGTGATCATCACCTGGGCGGCGTTGCGGCAACGGGCCTGGTTCGCTCACGGCGCCGCGCTGCCGGCCGCGCCTGACCCGGGCTCACTGACCCCGGCGATGGAACTGCGCACCCAGGAGTTGCCGTCCGAGTCGGCGTGGCTCGCCGCCCGGGAGACGGCCGGCGCGATCTTCGGGATCGCCACCGCGACCTACCTCACCGCGCCCGCCGTTGCCGGCCTGGTCGCCCGGACCATCGAGGCCGCGCGTGAGCTGGCCGGGGCGGCGCCCGACCTGGTCGCGGCGGTGGAGCAGGCCTACCAGCGGGTGGGACTCACCGACGGGGCGCGGCTGCGGACCGCCCGCGACTCCGCGGCGCTGGTGCAGACCCTGCGCAACCAGCAGGGGCTGCGGCTGGTCGAGACCTTGGCCGGCCCGTCGCTCGGTGACGCCACACCGGCCGCGGCGGGCAAGTCGCTGCATTCCGCCGTGGACGTGGCGGCGGCGTTGCGGGGCTTCGCGTGGGAACGGCTTGCCCCGCTGCGCCAGGCGATGTCCGGTGAGGGGGAGCGGGCGAGCTCGGCCGCCGCCATCGTCAACGACCTGCGCGACGCGCTGGAGCACGACGAGATCGTCACCGCGATCGGGCCGGCCCTGCACGAGTGCGACAACGCGATCTTCCGCTGGTTGGCCGGGCCCGAGTCTGGGCCCGGGCGCACGCCGCCGCCGCCACCCCGGCCGCCGGTCTCGCAGAGCGCGCGGCGTCGGGCCGGTGAGTCGAACCAGGCGGTCCTCGACGGCGTGGCCGCCTTCCTGGGGCAGCATGGCGACGAGACCGTCGAGGTGACCTGGCGGGTGGTGCCGTGACAGCCACGTCGGCCGGGACCGCGGCTGCCGCTACTCCGGTCAGCACGGCCATGGTGCTGGCGATCGTCGACGAGGCCCGGTCGGACCGCTACCGGTACGACCGCGGCGTGATCGGCGTCAGAGGCATGCCCGACCGCGCGGTGGCCGCCGACCTGGACCACCGCGGGCAGGCCGTGCGGATCCGCCCCGCCGAGTCGGCGCTGGCTGCCCGGGAGGCGCTCGCCGAGCGTGAGGGCGCGGATTGGCTGGTCATCGTCACCGACCGGGACGACGACGACCTCGGCGCCGGGGTGCTGGCGCACCTGATCTGGCAGCGGCTGCGCAGCCCCGACCCGTGGGAGGCGGTGCGGAACCGATTCTCCGCCAACGGGATCGACCCGGCCCTGACGACGCTGCCGCACAGTCGTGACCTGGCCACGGCCCTGCTCGCGGCCACCCCGTCGTCCGGCTGGCGGGCCGCCCCCGCCGGGCTGCTCACCCGCAGCCACGCGCTCGGCTCGGTGGCGGCCGCCCACCTCTCCTTCGCCGGCGATGGAGCCGACGCGATCACCGTGCTGCGCTGGTCGACGGCGCCGGACAGCGTCACCGCGGTGGGCGCCCTGCGCCACGACATCGGGGAGCGCCTCGCCGACGAGACCTTACGCTGGATCGCCCAGCGGGCCGGTGCCGCGGCCGAGCCGGTCCTGGCCCTGCTGGCCCAGGGCCGTCTCGGCGACGTGGTCCCGATGGGGGTGGTGCTGCACCTGCTGACCACGGTGGGCGCCCAGGGCCCGGCAGCGCTGCACCAGGCCGAGCTGACCCGGGCTCGGCTGGAACGGGAGTGGGGTGAGGGCGCCGGCCCGCCGGTTGCTGCGTTGACCGCGCTCGGCCAGGCCGCGGACGCGCTGATCGCCGACCTGGTGCACGATCGGCGCGCCGAGGCCCTGGTGGCCCGATTGCTCACCCGTGCCGAGTCCCTGCTGGCCGGCGCGCAAGGCACCGACTTGGCGCGATCCTCGCCGCTGCTGGCGGCCGGCCTGACGGCGCGACTGGCCAGGCTCGCCGATGCGTTGCAGCGCGCGTCATCCGACCCCCAGGAGTCCGCGCGCGCGGACGTCGAGTCGGCCTGGGTGGCGGTGCGCGAGCACCGGTTCGCCCAAACCGATGGCCGGTACCCGGCCGCCGAGGCTGCCGTCCGCGTCATCCGCTGGCTGGCCACGCCCGCTCTTCCGGCGCCAGCGAAACCCGATGCTGCCCTGGGATTCCTGGCCCGCGCCCATCTCGATGTCGGCGGCTGGGCGGACGCCGCGATCAACCGGGTGATCGTCGGCGTGGACGACCCCGAGTTCGCCGCTGCCTTGCAGCAGGTGGCCACCGCGGCACGGGACCGGCGCCGCACCGAGGAGCGCGACTTCGCGGCGGCCCTGGCTGCCGTGACGGCACTGGACGCCTCGGACGAGGGGGTGCCCAGCGACGCCGGAACGGTCTGGTACCTCGAACATGTCGTGCCACGACTGGTGATTCCGCTGGCCCGCCGGGCACCCGTCCTGCTGCTCGTGCTCGACGGAATGAGTGCAGCCAACGCCACCGAGATCATGGCTGATGCCACTGACCGGCTCGGCTGGGTGGAGGCCGCTCTGCCCGGTACCGACGCCCAGCGCCGGGCGGCTGCGCTAGCCGTGCTGCCGTCCCTGACCCGGTTCAGCCGCACCTCGCTGCTCTGCGGTCGACTGATCGATGGCGCGCAGGCAGCCGAGCGGAGCGGCTACGCCGACCTCACGTCACAGGTCGGCTCGATCCGCGCGTCGCTGCTGCACAAGCGCGTCGTGGACACCACCGCCCCGGGCTGGTCGATCAGCCACGACCTCGGCGCCGCCGTGGACAACCGGGAAACCCACCTGGTGACGATCGTTCTCAACACCGTCGACGATGCCCTGGACCGCAGTGACCCGGGGGGGATCGTCTGGACGGCGGGCGCCGTCCGGCATCTGGAACCGATCCTGGCCCGGGCGGCTGCCGCCGGTCGCACGGTGGTGATCACCTCCGATCACGGGCACGTCGTGGAGCGGCGGGACGGTGCCCAACGGTCCCGCCCGCCGATCACCAGCGGGCGGTCTCGCGCCGCGTCGGAGCCGATCGATGACGGTGAGGTGCTGGTGCAGGGAGCGCGGGTGCTCACCGACGACCACCGGGCGGTGCTCGCGGTCGACGACACCCTGCGCTACGGGCCGCTCAAGGCCGGCTACCACGGAGGGGCGAGCGCGGCCGAGGTCGTTGTCCCGGTCGCCGTCCTGGTTCGGGAGGAAGCGGACTATCCGCAGCATCTCGTGCTGCTCCCGCCGCAGCAGCCGACCTGGTGGGTCACGTCGTCCGCGCACCGAGCCGCCGCCGGCCTGAACCTCGAGGCGTCCTTCACGGGGTCGGCGCGCGTCACGCGGCGCGCGCCCCGCCGAGAGGATTCAGAGCACACCCTGTTCGACCTCGAGCCCGCCGACACCACACCCGAATCGGACACTCCATCCGCGACGCTCGGCCAGGTCGTCGTGGCCAGCGCCGCATACCGGGGACAGCGCAAGGTGGCCGGACGTCTCGTGGTCTCCGACGACCAGGTCGCGGCGTTGGTCGACGCCCTGGCCGGGGCAGGCTCGGATCGGCTCCCCGCGGCGCTGGCTGCCCAGGCCCTCGGGCTGGCACAGACCCGGCTGCGCGGCGCCCTCACCCAGGTGCAGCAGCTGCTCAACGTCGAGGGGTATGCCGTGCTCGTGGTCGAACCGGTCACCGGGCAGGTCATCCTGGATATGGCTCTGCTGAGGGAGCAGTTCGAGGTGCGGGTTTGACCATGTGAACGCTGATCACGATCCGGCCACGATGTCGCTCGGATGGAGTAATCAGGCCACTGGCCACTTGCACGGCCTGCCACGATGACGCACCCTGAATAGGGAGAGGGGGATTATTCATCATGATCGTTGACCATGTTGTGCTCGGTCGACGGATCCGCGAGATCCGCGAAGCTGGGGATACCTCCCAGGCGACCGCTGCCGAGGCCCTCGGGATCTCACAGCCGACGTACTCCCGCATCGAGTCGGGGGAACGACCACTGGCCGGTGACGAACTCGTGATCCTCGCCGACCTCTTCGGGGTGCGCGCCGCCGCGATCACCGGCCTACCGCAACTGCAGCAGCGTGCCCGGTACGCGGCCCGGACCGACGGCTCGACGGCCGCCATGGAGACGATGCGGGAGAAGCTCTACGCCTACCTGGAGCTGGACGCCTACCTGACCTCGCAGGGGATCGCCTAGAACGATGAGCACCAACGAGCGGTGGGCGCGGGACAGCGCGGACCAGTTCAGGTCGGAGCACCACCTTGGGACGGCACCGATCAAGGACGTCTTCGAGATGGTTCATCTGGCCATCGGGGTCGACGTGTTCAGCATCCGTGCAGCCGAATCAGAGCACGGCCTGTCGATGCTGGACCCGGAGACTGGCCGCCGAGCGATCGTCGTAGCCACCACCGCTCACCCGATGCGCCAGCGTTCCTCGGTTCTGCACGAACTGGGGCACCTGATCCGCGGCGACCTCGAGGCACCGCCGGACGGCCAACCGGGGGAACGCAGCCCTTCGGAGATCTGCGCAGACGCCTTCGCTCGGCATCTCCTTCTGCCCCTCCAGGTGATCCGTGAGCGGTACCGACCCCACCAGGTGTCGTTGGCCGATCTGTCGGACCTTGTCCAGGGATACGGAACCTCACCCGCCATCGCCGCCATTCAGCTCAAGACCACCCGCCGAATCTCCCAGGACATCTACGAGGATTGGTCGCAGCTCACCACGAGACACCTTGCCGTGCAGTTCGGTTGGCTCGGCCAGTACTCGAGCATGGCCGAGTCATCGAACGAACCCCGCGCACCTCAACGACTCATGCAGCGGGCCGTCGCCGCCTACCGGGCCGGGGCGCTCGGCCTTGCCGAGCTGTCGAGGTGGTACGGCCAGAGCGCAGAGGGCCTGCGGGCAGAACTCGGCGATCCCCAGGAGGCGGATTCCGTCGAGGACGACTGGGGGCTGAGCGCCCCCCTGTTCCCGTCGGACGAGGGGGATGCCCCAGCGTGAGTGTCCTCCTCGATGCCGGCCCTTTCCTCAACTTCCTCGCGGTCCGCCAACAGGGCATCCTCATCGAGTTGGCTGCTTCGAGAAACCTGGATCTCGCCGTCCCCCAGCGCGTCGAGAAGGAGATCCTCGGCAATTGCAACGATCCCCGTTTCGCGCGCACCCCTGCCGAACAGACCTGGCTCAAGCTCACCAGTGCCGGCCGGGTCAGGGTGCTCGACGACACCCTCACCGACACCGCGTTCGTCGATGCAGTGGGTCGGATCAGCGGGCGCCCTGCTCAGGATCGCGTCCGTGACAGGAAGAGCTTGGGCGAGATCCTGGTGCTGGCTCATGCCTCGGTGCTCGTTCAACAGGGTCAGGAGGTGTACGTGCTGATCGACGAGGGTGATGGGAGGCGCCGGGCGCAGCGAGAGATCCGGTGGCTCGAAGGGAGGCTGGCGCCAGCTCGACTCACCCTGTGGGGTACGTCCCAGGTCCTCAGACATGCCTCGCAGCAGACCGGCTGGATCCGCGGCGGACTGACGTGGCAGGCGGTCTACGAGCAGATGCGCCCCTTCGACGACGGGCTCCCACTCCTGCCGCCTGGCACGACATAGGCTCGCCGCCATGGGTACGTCCGTCTCTTCGACATTTCACTTCGACAACAACCGGCCTCTTCGACAAATTCGTTGTAGAAGTCAGCTGCCAACACCACCCAGACTCCTGCCCGGAACACACGCGTGAGCTCGACGCCGACAGCCTCACCGCGACGGCGGCGCGAGGTCATCGACGCGTTGCGCCGCGGCACGGTACCGGCCAACGGCCTGGACCTCTTCGCAGTCGGCGTCGAGCGGTTCACGGCAGCCGTGGACGCCGAGCTGGACACCGTGGCCAGTGGCGGCGCCGCGTTCAAGGCGGTGCGCGGGGAGTACGGGTCGGGCAAGACGTTCACCACCCGATACATCGCCGAACAGGCCCTGCGGCGAGGGTTCGCCGCCGCGGAGGTACAGATCTCGGAGACCCAGACGCCGCTGCACCGGTTGGAGACGGTCTACCGGCGGATCACCGAGTCACTTCGGACGACGGCCATGCCGCCCAGCGCCTTTCGGGCCCTGTTGGATTCCTGGCTATTCACGCTGGGCTCCGACGCCGACTCGGCCGACGGCGCTCCCGAGGTGACAGCTCTGCTGGAGGCCAGGCTCCGCGGAGTCAGCGCCAGCACTCCGGCGTTCTCGCAAGGGCTGCGCGCCTATCACCAGGCCGCCGAGACGGGCGACGAGGCCACCGCCGCGGCGCTGTCGGCGTGGCTAGGTGGCCAGCCGCACGTTGCGGCGTCCGCCAAGCGGGTGGCCGGGGTACGCGGCGAGTTGGACCACTTCGGGGCAATGGGTTTCCTGCAGGGGCTGCTCACGGTGCTGCGCGATGCCGGGCATCCGGGGCTCGTGCTGGTGCTGGACGAGGTGGAGACGCTGCAGCGGGTGCGCGGCGACGTCCGGGACAAGGCCCTGAACGCGCTGCGCCAACTCATCGACGAGGTGGACGGCGGACGCTTCCCCGGTTTGTACCTGCTGATCACCGGAACTCCGGCGTTCTTCGACGGGCCGTCCGGGGTGCAGCGACTGGCCCCACTCGCTCAGCGACTGGCCACCGACTTCGACACCGACACCCGCTTCGACAACCCCCGAGCCGTGCAGATCCGCCTGCCCGGATTCGATCACGCCGCTTTGGTCGCGCTCGGTGTGACAGTGCGCGATCTGTATGCCGGGGGATCGGAGCACGCATCACGAGTCGTCGAGAGGGTGGATGACCAGTACGTGGGGGAGTTGGCGACAGCGGTCGCCGGCTCGCTCGGCGGGCGGGTGGGGATCGCCCCGCGAGTCTTCCTGAAGAAGCTCGTCGCAGACGTCCTCGACCGTGTGGATCAGTTCGAGGACTACGAGCCACGGCAGAGGTACCGGCTCACGGTGACCGCCTCGGAGCTGAACGACACCGAACGCAGCGCCGCCGCAACGAGTTCAGGGACGTCGAGCGCCGGCGACATCCCCCTCGACCTGCCATGACGGACCTGCCATGACGGACGCGCGATGACCGAGCCTGGGGCCGGGGCGGACCGGCTGGACGGCGTCGTCCTGCACCACGTCGTCAACACCCTGGGCTGGCCGGCGCTGCGCCCGCTGCAGGACGCCGCCGTCGCGCCCGTCGTCGAGGGCGAGGACGCGTTGCTGCTCGCCCCCACCGCCGGCGGCAAGACCGAGGCTGCGGTGTTCCCGCTGTTGACGGCCATGGCCGAGCAGCAATGGCGCGGGGTGAGCGTGCTCTATGTGTGTCCGCTGAAGGCGCTGCTCAACAACCTGCTGCCTCGGCTCGAGCAGTACACCGCCTGGGTCGGACGCCGCGCGGCGCTGTGGCACGGGGACGTCACCTCGGCCGGCCGTCGCCGGATCCTGGCGGATCTGCCCGACATCCTGCTGACCACGCCGGAGTCGCTGGAGGCGATGCTGGTCAGTGAGAACGTCGACCACCGAAGGGTTTTCGCCACAGTGCGTGCCGTGGTCGTCGACGAGATCCACGCCTTCGCCGGGGACGACCGGGGCTGGCACCTGCTCGCCGTCCTCGAACGGCTCGCGCAGATCAGCCAGCATCCGATCCAGCGGATCGGTCTGTCCGCCACGGTGGGCAACCCGGATGTCCTGCTGGAGTGGCTGCAGGGCAGCGGCCGTGGACGGCGCCCGAGCACGGTCGTCGCTCCGCACCTCGAACCCGCTGCCAGGCAGGGGATTCGGCAGGCGGCCGGGGCAGCGTCGCCGGGTCGGCCTGCCTCCGTGGCTGCGGAGGCGGACGTCGAACTCGACCACGTCGGGTCCGTCGCCAACGCGGCCACGGTCATTGCCGCACTGCACCGCGGCGAGAAACGTCTGGTGTTCTGCGACTCCCGCCGCCTCGTCGAGGAACTGGGCGCGGCCCTGCGCGAGCGAGGCGTGACCACGTTCCTGTCGCATGCGTCGCTGTCGGTGGAGGAACGCCGATCAGCGGAATACGCCTTCGGAGAGGCCCGCGACTGCGTCATCGTGGCCACGTCGACGCTCGAGCTCGGCATCGACGTCGGCGACCTGGACCGGGTGATCCAGCTGGACTCCCCGCCGACCGTGGCCTCGTTCCTGCAACGGCTCGGCCGCACCGGACGTCGATCCGGGAGTACCCGGAACATGCTGTTCCTGGCCCTGTCGTCGAACTCGCTGCTCCGGGCGGCTGGCCTGCTCACGCTCTGGGGCCGGGGATATGTCGAACCAGTCGTGGCCCCGCCCGAGCCGCGGCACATCGTGGCCCAGCAGATCCTGGCCTACTGCTTGCAGGAGCATGGGGTACTGCGGGGCGAGTGGGCGCAGCAGTGGAACGGCCTGGCGCCGTTCGACGCGAGCGGGAGCCCGATCCTGGCGTACCTGGTCGAGCGGGGCTTCCTCGATGTGGACGGCGAGGTGCTGTTCATCGGGCCCAGTGCCGAGGCGAAGTTCGGTCACCGTCACTTCTCCGGGATGACGGCGGTCTTCACCGCGCCACCCCAGTTCGCCGTCCTGGCGGGGCGACAGGAGATCGGCCGGTGCGACCCGATGCTGCTGACCGAACGAGTCGAGGGACCCCGACTGCTGCTCCTCGCCGGTCGCAGCTGGCGAGTGACCTGGGTGGACTGGAAACGCCGCCGCTGCCAAGTCGAACCCGCCGACCGCGGCGGCAAGGCCAAGTGGGTCACGCCCCCAGGAAACGGCGACCACTTCGAGATGGTCCGCGCTGCCCGCGACGTCCTGCTCGGCGAGGACCCGCCGGTGCAGCTGACCGACCGGGCGCTGCGTGGGCTTGCCGAGGTCCGTGACGAACTGGTCCATGCCGCTCACCCGGGTGGCACGGTCATCGAGCGCCGAGACGGCGATGTCCGCTGGTGGACCTGGGCTGGCTACCGAACTAATCTCACCCTGGCCGCGACCCTGTCGGACGTGGTCGACGAGGCCCAGCGCGTCGACGACTTGGGCCTAAGGCTCAGAGCTGACCTGACCCGCGAGCTGTGGGCAGTGGCCACCGCGGATGCGTCGTCGAGATTGTGCCTACCCGCCGTGGACGAGCGTGCCCTGAACGGCTTGAAGTTCAACGAGGCACTGCCGCAACGGTTGGCCGAGGCCACCCTCGCGCAGCGACTGGCCGCGCTCACCGAGGCCGAGGGTGTGGTGAACGAACCCACCCGGTTCGCCGGTCTATGACGTCGATCGATGGTCGACGTGCTGGGTGGCCCACGAGGCCATCGGCAGCCCTGCGGGTGCGACAGGATGGTCCTGTGAACCGTGCCGAGTTGCTGGTCCAGGTCCGAGAGTTGCGTGCCCGTGGGCGGTCACCGAAGCACCTCGGCAGGTGATCGCCACGCTGGATGCCACCGCGGGCCCCGGGAACTACCACTACATCGCGCCGCGCGGGCCGTTCGGCGCACTGCCGGCGGGGCAACACTGACAGAGGGGTGTCATGGCGAAGTACCGAGTGACCCAGTCCGCGGTGACCCAGCTGCTGGAGGATGTTCGGCGCGACCACATCGCGATCCCCGAGCTGCAGCGGCCGTTCGTGTGGGACAGCGTCAAGGTCCGCGACCTCATGGACTCGCTGTACAAGGGCTACCCGGTGGGGTATTTGATCACCTGGCAGTCGGTCGGGGCGCATCTCAAGGGCGGGCAGGTCGCCGCGCACCAGCAGATCCTCATCGACGGGCAGCAGCGCATCACCGCGTTGCGGGCGGCCGTGGCCGGGCTGAAGGTGATCAACAAGCGGTACAAGCCGATCCGGATCAGGATCGCGTTCAACCCGGTCACCGAGGAGTTCGCGACGCTGACCCCGGTGATCGACAAGAACGCCGCGTGGATCTCCGACATCAGCGAGTTGTTCAACGCCGCGTCCACGTACGGCTTCTACAGCGACTACTTCGCGGCGAACCCGGACGTCGACCGTGGACTGGTCGAGGCGAACATCGCCCGGCTGGAGCAGATCAAGAACGCCCAGATCGGGATCATCGCGCTCAACGACGACCTGGACGTCGAGACCGTCTCGGAGATCTTCATCCGGATCAACTCCAAGGGCGTACCCCTGTCGAGCGCCGACTTCGCGATGTCGAAGATTGCCACCTACGGCGACCGGGGCCGCAACATCCGCAAGCTCATCGACTACTTCTGCCATCTCGCCGTCGCCCCGCACGCCTACGCCGACATCGCCGAGAACGACGCAGAGTTCGCCAAGAGCGGCTATCTCCAAGCCATTGCCTGGCTCAAGGACGACTCCGAGGACCTCTACGACCCTGCCTACGGCGACATCATCCGCGTCGCCGGGCTCCTGGGCTTCAGCCGCGGCAAGGCCTCATCGATCGTCAGCGAGCTGTCCGGCCGTGACCCCGAGACCCGCAAGGTTGACGAGGCGCGGATTCCGGTGGCCTACGACCGTCTCGAGGCTGCGCTGCTCGAGATCGTTCGGAAGTACCACGTCGAGAACTTCTTGATGATCATCAAGTCGGCTGGGTTCATCTCCTGCGGCATGATCGGTTCGAAGAACGCGCTGAACTTCGCCTACGCCCTCTACCTGCGGCTCCGCGCCGACGACTCCCTCGCCGAGGGGGAGCGCAAGCGCATCGTCCGGCGCTGGTTCGTGATGTCCATGCTGACCGGTCGCCACTCGGGCAGTTTCGAGTCGACGTGGGAGCAGGACATCCGCCGGATCGGCTCCCTGGGGGCGGCCGCGTACCTGAAGCAGATCGAGGAGTCCGAACTGGGCGACGGGTTCTGGGACGTGGCGCTGCCCGCGGCTCTGGAGACGACGAGCTCGATCAGCCCCTACTTCCAGACCTTCCTGGCAGCCCAGGTCGCCACCGGCGTCCGAGGGTTCCTGTCCAAGTCGATCACCGTGGCGGCGATGCACCAGCAGTCGGGCGACATCCACCACGTCGTGCCGAAGGACTACCTGAAGGCGAACGGGTTCCCAGACCGCGGCGACTACAACCAGGTCGCGAACTTCGCGCTCACCGAGACCTCGATCAACATCAGCATCTCGAACAAGCCACCCGCCGCGTACCTGGCCGAGGTCGTTGCGCAGATCGAGACCGGCCGGCTCACCCTCGGCGAGATCACCGACAGCGCCGACCTCGACCGCAACCTGGCCGAGAACGCCATCCCATCCGGTTTGGCCGAGGTCACGGCGGCCTCCTACCCCGAGTTCCTGGACCAGCGGCGCCGGCTGATGGCTCAGACGATCCGCAGCTACTTCGACCAGCTGTGACCCGCGGCTGACGCACTCATCCGACGGGGCGTAGGACACCTCGGCGTCGTGGCCGGACGGAGGGCTTGGACATGATCCGGGCCATGGTGAGGGCGGCGGTGGTTCGTAGCCGGACGTGATGTCGGCTGATCACGGCATGCCGGGGCTCGATCGGCCGCTGGGGTCACATCGGCAGAACAGGCGTGATTATGCGACAACACGACGTCACGAACTCCCACTCCACAGCGCAGCGATCGGAATGGCCAGGATCCGGTCCGCGAAGCGAATGATCGCCGGACCGGTGTGCACGACCAGGCCCAGAGCGAAGGCTTCCCCCCAGCGTTGCGCAGCCCACTCGAGGTGCCGGGCATCTGATCGTGAAGGCGATGCGGTCGCCTTGACCTCGACGGCGATCACCCTGCCGTCACGGGTCTCGATCAGCAGGTCGATCTCGCGGCGGCCGTTGGCGTCTCGTAGGTGGAACAGGTCGGCTCCCACGACGCTCATCGCGCACTCGACGCGCAGCTGTGCGGCGACATAGGTGTCGAGCAGTCGCCCCAGTAGGTCGGCATCACGCAGCACCCGGCGTTCGTCCACTCTCAGAACTGCTGCGCCGAGCCCGGGATCCACGAGGTAGCGCTTGGGCAGCCGGACGGCCCGGTCCATCCTGTTGCCGGACCAGGCTGGTACCCGGTCTGTGATCATGAGTGCTTCGAACAGATCGTCGTACCCGGCGGCGGTGTCCCGGTTGATGCCGGCCGCGTCGTACAACAGCTTGTGGGTCGGCGTGCCCGCGGTGTTCGCGGCGATCGCGTACAGGTAGCGCCGCATCAGCGCCGGGACACGGGCAACACCCAGTGAGGGCGCTTCCCGGGTGACCAGGTGATCCACATAGCCGGTGAGCCACCGGTCGCGGCCCCGCTGACTGGCCAGGCGCATCGGCTCCGGCCAGCCGCTGGACAAGGCCTCGGCCACGTAGTGCGACAGGTCCCAGCCGGATCGGACCGAGCCGAACGCCGCATCGGCTTGGCTGATGATCCGGTCCACCAGGGACGGCGCGGCGGCGTCGCCGTGCCGCTCCCGCCCGGTCATGGGGTACATCTCGAGCCGCACGATCCGGCCGGCGGCCGGCCACCCGGCCACCGTCAGATCCGCTTGCGATGAGCCGGTGAGGAGGAATCTCCCTGGCCGGGGGTCGGCGTCCACGGCTCGCTTGACGGCACCCAGCACTTCGGGGACGACCTGCCACTCGTCGATCAGCACCGGTTCATCGAGGTGGCGGAGTGCGACATCCGGATCGGCCCGGACGGCTCCCGCCTGGGCCGGGACGTCGAGCCGCAATACCGACCGACAGTGGCGATGCGTTGTGGTGGTCTTGCCGCAGGCCCGGGGACCGACCACGAGCACTGCTGGATGCGACGCCAGCACCTCGGCCAATTCCACGTCCAGCAGCCGCGGGAGGTAGCCGGTCACCGCCCCACACCTCCTGTCTGAAGGGATGTGCTGATGGGGATCCAGCACAGCCTCGAATAGTAATATAGCACGATCTCAGATCGGCATCTGGCACACCAGTCTGGGTGACCTGCAGCGTCCATCCCACGGCGGCGGGCCCGGACGAGCGCCTCGGCCCGCGCTCGCGCGGCAGGGTCCAGCAGGCCGGGCAAGATCACGTCGTTTGGTCCGCGTCGGTGGAAACGACCGGGACCAGCTCGGGCACGCTCAGGACCTCGCCGCCGAACTCGAGATGGATCGTGCCCGGCCGCTCCTCGATCGGGCTATTCAGGCCGGGTCCAGCGCACGCCGCTGAAGCGGTCGAAGTCTGCGTCGAAGGTCACGATCGTGGCGTTGTGCTCGATGGCGAGTGCGGCCAGGTGCGCGTCGGTGGTGAGGTTGCCGGCGGTGCCGCTGCCGTGGAGGAGTTCGCTGAGCAGGTCGAGGTGGCGTTCACCGGGATGAACGACGATCGCGGTGGGGGCGTCGAGGAGGCCCCGGAGCAGCCCGGTCACCTCGGTGACGGTCAGGGGCCGCGTGAACAGGCCGGGTCTGGTCGTCAGTCGTGCCACCGCCAGGAGGACCACCCACGCCAAACCGATCGGTCCACCGCCGCTGAGGGCGTCGTCCAGCCAGCGTTTGGCCACCTGGTGATCGGCGGCCGATCGGTTGACGGCATTGAGCAGGACGTTGGCGTCGACGATCCTCACGCGCCGCGCCGGATTTGGGCGATGAGTGCGTCGTCCTCGAGTTCCCCAGCGAGTCGCAGGGCCTTGGTCACGTCGACGGCGGGGATGCCCATCTCGAAGGTCGGGGTCTCGTAGCGGGTCGGCTCACGACCGGCGGCTCCCTCACGGATGGCGTCGTTGAGGGCGCGCTTGAACGACACGCCCCGCTCCTTCATCCGCTGTCGAATGATGTGCTCGGTGTCGGGGTCGAGGGTGACCGTCGTCCGCATGAATGACAGCATAGCATCATCATCACTGATGTCTTGATGCTACGTGGTGGGCCACCGGCTCAGGCGTGCAGTTCGCTCCGGCCAACCCGGTCGCGGGCGCGGTTGAACGACATGCCGCTCGGTCGACCACGTGGAGGCTGGTGAATCGGATGCCATGACCCCGCCGGCGGGCGCCCAGTAGTTCGTCAACCTCGCGTCGGGGCGTTCGGCCTCAGCGCCTGGGGACGGCGATCGGCGTCCGGGTCACGAAATGCTGTCCGTCCCAGGACCAGGCCAGGGTGACGTGCTTGCTCGGCCCGCACACGTGACAATCCTCGAGGCCGTAGAACCCGACGCGCGTGACCAGCTGGCGGTTGGCCAACGTGAACACCCGGGCGTCGTACTCAGGAGCCAGCGTGCGCTCGGCCCGTGGGAGCACGGGCAGGCGACCGAGGGGCTTGTTCCCGCGGGTGAAGACCAGGACGTCGGGCATCGAGTAGTTGGCACCCCATGGCGCACACAACGTGAGCACCGCCGTCTCGGGACGGCCATCGCCGGTCAGGTCGCCGGTTGTCGTCGTCCAGACCCGCAGGTCGTATCCGCTCGGCCAGTTGCGATCCCCGGGCGCCGTTCCCTCTCCGCCGCGCACCGTCGCCGTGACGGGTCTGGCCGAGAACCCGCCACAGGGAACGGTGTAGGTGGTGTTCCGCCAGCGGGTGCTGGTCGCGGCGAAGTCCGCCCCGCGCGGCGCGGTCGTAGGGGCCGTGTTCCCCACGGACTCCGCCACCGCGCCGTCCGCCGCGGTGAGTGTCGTCAGCACCGTCAGGGTCAGCGTGCCCAGCAGTGCACCGATTCGTGCGGCCATGAACTCATTCCCCCAGTCCGAAGCGGCCGCGATGAGCGGCCCCGCGCGTTGCATCGGCACCATGAGGGTTGAGCTGAACGGGTGAGATCCGCCGGCGCGGCCCATTCCCCGGGGCGATGCGGCCGTTGCGACGATCAGCGACGCGGGGGAGCGGTGCTCGCGCGGACGACGAGTTCGGTCGGCAGCGTGACCGTGGTGTCGACGTCCGGCTGCTCGCGCAACAGGCCCACGAGCAGCTCGGCCGCGCGAACCCCCTGCTCGTAGGCCGGTTGGCGAACGGTCGTCAGGTCGGTCAGGGCGGCGAGGGGGTGGTCGTCGATCCCCACGACCGAGATGTCGCCGGGAACGGTGAGACCGGCGCGACGAATCGTGCGCACCGCACCCAGGGCCACCTCGTCCGAGTGCGCGTACACCGCCGTCGGCGGGTGGCGCAGGCTCAGCAGCCGGCTCATGCCCTGGGCGCCCTGCTCGCCGCCCCAGTCGCCGACCACCACCAGCTCGGGATCGGGGTCGATCCCGTTCTCGGCCAGGGCGGCGTGGTAGGCGTCCGACCGTGGCGGCTTCAGGTCGGGCTGGTCGGGATCACGGGCCTCGAGCATCGCGATCCGGCGGTGCCCCAGGAAGAGCAGGTGGTCCATGGCCTGGCGGCCGGAGCTGTAGTCGTCGATCCGCACGAAGGGATACGACGCCGACTGTCCGCCGGCGGCCACGATGTGCACGCCCATCAACTCGAGCCGCCGCTGCTCGGCCTCCCGCACGGGGAAGGCGACCACGATGACGGCGTCCACCTTGCGCCGGGCCGGCAGGCGCTCGAAGAACTCGACCCGTTCCCGGACCGCGCCGACCGGGTAGAGCAGCAGATCGAGGTCGGCCCCGCGCAGCCCGGCGTGGATGCCCTCGGAGACCTCACCGAAGAACCACCGGGACAGGTGCGGGACCACCAGCGCCACTCGGCCGGTGCGCCCGCGAGCGAGGCCGGCGGCGTCCGGGGAGACGACGTATTGCAGCCGGTCGGCCACCTCGAGCACGCGGGCGCGGGTTCCCGGGGCGACCCGGGCCGACCCCGACAGCGCGCGTGAGGCCGTACCCACGCCGACCCCGGCGAGGCGTGCGACATCGGCGAGGGTGACCTTGGACGTCGGCTCGCTCACGGGTCCATCACGCAGGCCACTGTACCCAGATGGAAGGCCTTCCGCTTGACCGAACCGTTATCTGTGCCGCGATTCGGAACTGCTTGACAGGCTCGTTCGGGACAACAACACTCTGGATGTGGAAGCGGTTCCACACCATGCTCCGGAGTCTGCCGGGGCGGTCCCACCTTCACTGGCGCAGGAGGCCACATGTCCCGGCAACTCTCGGTCCGATCCGCTCGGGCGCTCATCGCGATCGGCGCGCTGACGTCCGCGGTGGCGCTGTCATCGTGTGGTGCGCCGGGTTCCTCCTCGGCCCCGGCGTCCTCGGCGGTCACCCCGACGGCGGTCAGCACGCAGGTGCCGACGGAGCCGGTCACCCTGACCCTGTACGACGGTCAGGGCCTGAAGAACCTGGACGACGCCCTCATCGCCGCGTTCACCGCGAAGTACCCGACCATCACGGTCGACCCGACCTACGACCCGGACAACGTCACGACGCAGAACCAGCCGCGCCAGCTCGCCGCGCAGACCCCGCCGGACCTGGTCCGGGTGATCTCGGTGTCCTCCGGGGTGAAGAACAACCTGCTCAGCCCGCTCGACGCCTACGAGAAGGCCTACGGCTGGGACAAGCTGCCGGCCTCTCAGCTCTCGCAGTTCCGGGCAGAGAACGGCGTTGCCGGCTCTGGCTCGCTGTATGCCAAGCCGACCGGCTTCACGATGACCGGCCTGTACTACGACAAGGCCAACGCCACCAGGATCGGCATGACCGAGCCGCCTGCCTCCGTCGAGGAACTCACCACCCTGATGGGCAAGGCGAAGGCAGCCGGGCTGGTGCCGATGGTCGTGCACAACAAGGAGGGTGGCGGTGTCTTCCCGTTCCAGTTGTTGCTGAACTCGATGCTCGGCCCGGACAAGGTCGCCGCATGGGTCTTCAACGCCCCGGGCGCGACCATCAACACCCCCGAGGCGGTCAAAGCCGCTCAGCAGGTGGCGGATTGGAACAAGGTAGGCTACTTCCCCGAGGGCGTGAACGGTCTGGACGCCAACGGGGCCGACGCCCTCTTCGCCAGCGGCAAGGCCGTCTTCTTCCCGTGGGGCAACTGGGACGCCGCGAACATCGACAAGACGCTGCCGGGCAAGTCCGGCTTCATCCCGATGCCGCCGGCGACGGCGGGCGGTCAGCTCGGCGCCATGTCGGACGCCGCAACGGCTTTCGGCATCCCGGCCAAGGCCGAGAACAAGGACGCCGCCGCGCTCTTCCTGAACTTCCTGTCCAGTGACGAGGCGCGTCAGATCGCCGTCGACAACGGATTCATGCCGAGCGGTACCGACGACCAGGCCGCCCCGAGCATCCCCGCCGGCTCGGTGAAGAACGACGTGGTCTCCGCCTTCGCTCAGGTGTCGGCGGCAGGTGGCCAGACGCCGTTCGTGCAGAACGCCACCGCCGGCATCGGCAACCAGGCCTGGAACCCCGAGACCCAGCTGCTGCTCGGTGGCAAGTCCACACCCGAGCAGTACGTCCAGAACGTCCAGGCGAAGTACGAGCGGGAACTGGGTCGATGACCTCCCTCGACGGTACGACTGCCCCCGCTCCGGCGGGGGCAGCCGCCCTGGGACGACGCCTCTCGCGGCGCAGGGCAGGGGTCGGCGGAACGGCCGCCCGACGACGTACCGCCTGGGCCGGCTGGCTGTTCGCGCTGCCGGCTCTGATCATGTACGCCGTCTTCGAGCTCTACCCGGTCCTGTCCGCGATCCAGTACTCGTTCTACGACTGGGACGGGATCGGGGTGGCCACCCCGGCCGGGCTGGCGAACTATGCGCGGGTCTTCACCGAGCCGCAGCTGGTCGCCTCGATCCTGCACTCGTTCATCCTGATCGCCTTCTTCAGCCTGCTACCGGTGACGCTGGGGCTCGTCGTCGCCTCGATCACCCGCGAGATCCGCTCGCAGTTCGCCGGTGGCGTGGCCCGCACGCTGATGTTCCTGCCGCAGATCATCCCCGGTGCGGCCTCGGCCATCGCCTGGACGTGGATGTACTCCCCGGACGGCGCGGTCAACCAGCTGCTCTCGGCGATCGGGCTGGATGCCTTCCGCAAGACCTGGCTCGGGGACTTCACCTGGGCGCTGCCCGCGGTCGGCATCATCGGCACCTGGCTCGCCACCGGGCTGTGCACGCTGCTGCTGCTCGCCGGCATCGGCAAGATCGACGCCACCATCTACGAGGCCGCCCAGATCGACGGCGCCAACCGGATCCAGCAGTTCTTCGCGATCACGCTGCCCGGCCTGCGCAGTGAGATCGGCGTGTGCATCACGATCACCGTGATCGCGGCTCTGGCGAGCTTCGACGTGGTGTTCATGTCGACCCAGGGCGGCCCCGGTTACTCGACCACCGTGCCCGGCGTGCAGGTCTACCAGTTGGCCTTCACCGAGAACCGGGTCGGCCAGTCCTCGGCGCTGGCCGTCGTGCTGAGCGCCTTGGTCCTGGCCATCATCCTTCCGCTGCAACGTCTCTTCCGGGAGCGCTGAGATGCTCACCAGGCTGCGCGACACCGCGCCCAAGACCCTCCTGCTCTCCGCGGCGGCCCTGTTCTCGGTGTTCCCGCTGTTGTCGATGCTCTCGGCGGCGCTTGCCCCCCAGGGCACGGCGCCGGCCGGGATCTCCATCCCTCGCGATCCCCAGTGGGGCAACTTCGTCGACGCCTGGAACGTCGCGAACATCACCACCCTGCTGCAGTCGAGCGCGATCCTCGTGCTCGGGGTCGTCCCGGCCGCAATGCTGATCTCGGCGATGGCCGCCTATGCCATCGCCCAGTTGCGCATCCCGTTCGGTGGCCTCTTCTACCTGCTGCTGGTCTTCGGGCTCACCCTGCCGTTCGAGATCGTCGTCGTCCCGCTCTACTACCAGATGCAGTCGCTCGGGCTGCTCAACACCCAACTCGGGCTGATCCTGCCGCTGATCGGGCTCAACATGCCCTTCGCGGTCTACTGGATGCGCACCCACTTCCAGTCGGTCCCGGCCGACATCACCGAGGCCTCGATGATCGACGGCGCCGGCAGCTGGTCCGCCTTCCGGCACATCCAGCTGCCGCTGGCGGTCCCGGCCCTGGCCTCGCTCGGCGTCCTGATGTTCCTCAGCACCTGGAACCAGTTCCTGCTGGCCATCGTGCTGATCGACGACCCGGACAAACGCACCATGGCCGGTGCCCTGCAAGGCTTCGTCGGCGCCTACTCGACGGATGTCGTCCTGCTCAACGCCGGCGCCTTGATGATCATGGCGCCGACGATCCTGGTGTTCGTCATCTTCCAGCGCTTCTTCGTCCGGGCGATGCTCGCAGGCGCGGTCAAGGGCTGATCACCTCGTGAGCCTGGACTCCCAGTGGTGGCGCACGGCCGTCGTCTACCAGATCTACCCGCGCAGCTTCGCCGACTCCGACGGCGACGGGATCGGGGACCTGGCCGGGATCCGCAGCCGGCTGGGCTACCTCGCCGAACTCGGGGTCGATGCGATCTGGCTGAGCCCGTTCTACCCCTCGCCGCTGGCGGACGGCGGCTACGACATCACCGATCACCGGGACGTCGACCCGCGGTTGGGCACGCTCGAGGACTTCGTGGCGCTGGTCGAGGACGCCCACGCGCACCAACTGGCGGTGATCATCGACATCGTCCCGAACCACACCTCCGATCAGCACCCGTGGTTCCTCGCCGCGGTGGCGGCCGGTGCGGGGTCACCGGAGCGGGAGCGGTACATCTTCCGGGACGGCGCGGGCCCGGACGGCGAGCAGCCCCCCTCGGACTGGCGCTCGCACTTCGGCGGCTCGGCCTGGCAGCGGGTGGACGGCGGGCAGTGGTACTGCCACCTGTTCGCGCGCGAGCAGCCGGATCTCAACTGGGATCACCCGCAGATCCGCGAGTACTTCCTGGGGACGCTGCGGTTCTGGGCCGACCTGGGGGTGGACGGCTTCCGGATCGACGTGGCGCACTCGCTGGCCAAGGACCTCTCGGAGCCGTTGCGCAGCCAGCCGAACCTCGACCGCGCCCTGCCGCTGGACGGCACCGACCCGCTGTACGACCGGGAGGAGGTGCACGAGATCTACCGGTCCTGGCGGGCGGTGTTCGACAGTTACGACCCGCCGAAGATGGCTGTCGCCGAGACCTGGCACCCGACCACCAGCCGGACCTACCTGTACGCGCGGCCCTCCGAACTCGGCCAGGTCTTCGACTTCTCGCTGCTCAAGGCCGAGTGGGGGCGCGACGAGTTCCTGGCCGTCATCCGCCGCTCACTGCGCGACCACCAGGGCGTCGGCGGCGGCCTGACCTGGGTGCTGTCCAGTCACGACGTCCCTCGCCACCCCTCGCGGTATGCGTTACCGCTCGGGGTGACGCCTGAGGACTGGTTGCGCAGCAACGGGTCCCGGCCCGCCGTCGATCCGGCGGCGGCCCAGCGGCGGGGCCGGGCGGCCACCCTACTGATGCTCGCCCTGCCCGGATCTGCCTACCTGTACCAGGGTGAGGAACTGGGCCTGCTCGAGGTCGCCGACCTGCACGAGGACGATCTGCGCGACCCCGTCTGGGAGAGGTCGGGCCACGCGCTGAAGGGCCGCGACGGGTGCCGCGTTCCCCTGCCGTGGACCCGTGGTGGCCCGTCGTTCGGCTTCGGTCCCGGTGGGGCCTGGCTTCCCCAGCCTGCCTGGTTCGCCGCGCACAGCGCCGAGGCCCAGGCCGCCGAGCCGGACAGCACCCTGAACCTGTACCGCCGGGCGCTCGTCCTGCGCCGGGCTCTGCACGGCGATGACCTGAGCCTGGACTGGATCGACACCGGCGACCCCGAGCTGCTGTGCTTCGCCCGGCGCAACGGCTGGCTGGTCGTGGTCAACTTCTCGGCCCGGCCCAAGCCGCTGCCGTCCGGCCGGGTCATCCTGGCCAGCCGGTCCCTGGACGGCGACCAGCTGCCCGGTGAGACCACCGTGTGGATCGTCCGGCCCTAGCAAACCTCTCTTCACCAGCAACCCCGACGACCATGCCGGCCTGGGCAATCTGGTCGACGTCGTCCCCGTCACCCGGCCGGCACCGCCGCACGAATGAACCAGCAGGTGGTCAGGCCCCTTCCGGGCGATCCGGAGGTTCTGCGTCCCGGCTACGTCCAGGCCAGGTGCGCCAGGCCGATCAGGGCTCCGCCCGCGATGTACCAGGCGGAGTTCAGCCTGGTGCGCCACAGCAGGATCAGCGTCACGGCGGTGATCGCGATCGTCAGTGGATCCACCAGGGCGGGTCGGCTGAGCTTGAGGGTCACCCCGGCCATCAGGGCCAGCGAGGTCGCGTTGAGCCCGTCCAGGAGTGCGGAGGTCCAGGCCCGCGAACGCAAGCTGTCGGTGAGCCGGGTGAGCAGCCCGACGAACACGAACGAGGGCAGGAAGATCGCCACCGTGGCCAGGAAGGCCCCGACCGGGCCGGCCACCAGATAGCCGATGAAGGTGGCGGTGGTGAACACCGGGCCCGGGGTCACCTGGCCGATCGAGATCGCGTCCACGAGCTGTTCCCGGGTGATCCAGGCCAGCCGGTCGACGAACTCGCCCTGCAGGAAGGCCAGCAGCACGTAGCCACTGCCGTAGAGCACCGACCCGATCTTCAGCATGCCGAGGAAGAGCTGGGTCAGCTGCCCGAGGGTCGGGTCGGTGAACACCGGCAGGCCTCCGGTCCCGGTCAGCAGTGGGAGGCCCGTGAGGTGATGACCGCCCGGACGCCGCACCGACCGCGCGGCCCGCACCGCCGCCGCGGCCACGGCACCGAAGGCCAGCACCGGCAACTCGTTGACCCCGGCCAGGTAAGCGGCCAGTGCGGCCGCCGCGAGGACGCCCAGCCAGAGGTTCTTCACCACGGTCCGCAGCAGGGCGGCCAGCGCCCAGATGATGATCCCGATCACCGCCGGCACGATCCCGTACAGGATCCCCTCCACCGCAGGGGTGTCCCCGTAGGTCACGTAGGCCCACGCCAGCACCGTGACCATCAGGGCGGCGGGCACGATGAAGCAGACTCCCGCGGTGATCAGGCCCCGCCAGCGCGCCCGCTCGTGCCCCAGATGGATCGCCAGTTCGGTGGAGTTCGGGCCAGGGATCAGATTGGTGGCGCCCATCAGGTCGACGAAGCGCTCGTCGGTGACCCACCCTCGGCGCCGGACCAGTTCCTCGCGCATCATCGCGGTGTGCGCGGCCGGGCCCCCGAAGGCCACCGTGCCCAGCCGCAGGAAGATCACCGCGACCTCGCGCACCGAGCCCCGACCGGGTGCGGGGACGCCGTTGGGTTCGCTCGCCTGGTCCACGTCGGCCATTCTCCCGACGCACCGCCTCCGGTGCCGCCCTGCGGACGCCGCGACCCGCCCCGGCGAGGCAGATCGACGAGCCGACGCCCGTTCGGCTGATCAGCCTGCCCGCGGTCCGGCCGACGGGAACCGCATGATGGGCCTGTCGTCGTCACTGGGCGCTGCGCGAGAGGCGCTGCGGCTCGTGCGACGTGACGGGCTCAGCGCGTCGGCGGCGGACGAGAGTCGGCAGTTGGAGCTGTGCCGGATCATGTGGTGGTTCCGGCACCTCGTCGTCCTGATCGCGACTCTGTACGAGGTGGGCCACGGTGGTGGCCACACACGCCACGAGGTGCTGCTGCTCGGGCTGCTCGGGTCCCAGGCCGCCATCCACCTGTGGACCCGACGTCGGCCCCGGTCTGCCGGACGGGCCGCCCTCCTGGACGGCGTCGTCCTGCTGACCCTGACCGCTGCCGGCCTGCCCTCGCTCGTGGTGCTCCTGGTGGTGGTGGCAGTCCTGGGCTGGGCGGCGACCTTCCGGCCGGTTCCGGCGATCCTCACCTATCTGGAGGCTCTCTCGGCAGTGGGCCTGGTCTGGCTGACGAAGTCGGACGGCGTGCCGACCGGGGGCGTGGTCGCGGCGTTCTGCGTCCTGGGTGGCATCTTCATGCTGCGCACGGTGCGCCTCAACATCGGCGCCCGGCGGGCTGCGGAGCATGAACGGCTGGTCCACGAGCGGCTCGATGCCATCCTCTGGGAGCGCGTCCCGGGCTCGGGGACGGTGGCCGTGTCCCCGGCCGCCGAACGCGTCCTGGGCCACCCCGCGTCGGCCTTCGCCGTGCCCGGCTTCTGGGAACAGATCGTGCACCCCGCCGACGTCCAGGCCGGGCGCGACCACCTCACCGGTGCCTCGGACCGGCCGGTCACCTTCCGGGTGAGGCACGCGGACGGCGGGTGGAGGTGGATGGAGAGCCGGGCCACCCCGATTCACGACCGTCGAGGTCGAGAGGCCTTCGTCGCGGGGGTGCTGGTGGACCGCACGCCGGAGGTGGAGGCCGAGCACGCCGCCGCAGCGCTGGCCGAGAGGCTCGCGCACCAGGCGCGCCACGACGAGCTCACGGGCCTGCCGAACCGGCGCTTCCTGCTGGAGGCACTCGAGGCCCGGATCGTCGGCGAGGGTTCCGGGTCCTGCGCGCTGTTCCTGCTCGACCTGGACGACTTCAAGGACATCAACGACTCCCTCGGGCACCAGACCGGCGATCAGGTGCTGTTGCACGTGGGACGGCGGCTCGGGGGTCTCTGCCCGGAGGGGCTGGTCGCCCGCCTCGGCGGTGACGAGTTCGCCGTCCTGCTGTGTGATCTGACCCTCGATCGGGCGATCGACCTCGGACGGCTGCTCACCGAGGCGGTGCAGGAATCGATCGAGGTCGACGGGCTGCTGCTCAGGGTCAGGGTGAGCGTCGGGATCGCTCTGGCCGGGGCCACCGACGGCCCGGACGACACCGCACAGGTCGAGGAGTTGTTGCGTCGCGCGGACGTCGCCATGTACCGGGCGAAGGAACAGTCCTCCAGCCCCCAGTGCTACGACACCTCCAGTGACCAGTTCAGCCGCGAACGCGTTCGGCTCTCCACCGACCTGCACCGGGCCGTTCCGCGGGGTGAGTTGCTGCTGCACTACCAGCCGCTGATCAGCGTCCGGACCGGCGCCGTGACCAGCGTGGAGGCACTGGCCCGATGGCAACACCCCGAGCTCGGCCTGGTTCCGCCGGGGCGCTTCATCGAGCTGGCCGAGGTGTCGGGCGAGATCCGCCACATCACCCGCTGGGCCATCGCCACGGCCCTGCGCACGGTGACCGGCCTCGACCGGTCCTGGTCAGGAGTGGACATGGCGGTCAACCTGTCCGCCCGCAACCTCTACGAGCCCGACTTCGTCGAGTGGCTCACCGCTTCTCTGGCCGAGGTCGGCGTCGCCGGTCACCGCCTCGTGCTGGAGATCACCGAGGGTGCCGTCATGGTCGACTACTCCGCAGCCGTCGAGTTCCTGGAGCGGGTGCACGCGCTCGGGGTGCGCACCTGGATCGACGACTTCGGCACCGGCCACTCCTCCTTCGCCCGGCTGCGGCACCTGCCCGTGGACGGCGTCAAGATCGACCGCTCCTTCGTCACCGGCGCGTGCACCTCCGAGGCCGATCGCCAGCTGCTCGCCGGCATGATCTCCATGATCCACTCCCTCGGGTTGGCCACGGTCGCCGAGGGCGTCGAGGACGATCGATGCCTGAGCCTGCTCGCCGAACTGGGGTGTGACATCGCCCAGGGCTTCCACATCGCGCGCCCAACCGGTGAGCCGCGCCACCCGAGCCCGACCGCGGTGGCAGCCTCGCCGGTTCCGCCATCCCCGCGGCGTTCGCCCGAGGCCCGCCCGGCCATGGCCTCCGATGCGGGGGCCTCGCGCGGGCATCGGTGAGGGTGCCGGGGCAGAAGAGCGGTGCCGGTGCTCGGACCGAGGCTGCTCACCTCAGTCCGGATGTACCTGGAGCAGGGCGGCGAGCCGGCGCAAGGCGTCGGGATCGGCGCGGTAGTAGACCCAGGTGGCGCGGCGGTCGCCGACGATCAATCCGGCCTCTCGGAGCACCTTCAGGTGGTGGGAGATGGTCGGTGCCGAGACGTCGAAGGCCCCGGTGAGGTCGCAGACGCAGGCCTCGTCGATCGAGGCGATCATCGACATCAGGCGCAAGCGGACCGGATCCGACAACGCCTTGAACAGGGGGGCGATGTCGGCGGCGTCGGCAGGGGAGAGCGCCTGAACCGCCAGCGGCGGGCAGCAGCTCGCGGCGTTGGTGTCGGTGACCGGGATCGACGCCTGTTTCGACATCTGTCTATCTTGACAGTTGTCGAAGCATGGGGCAATGATGGAGCTGATTCGACAAACATCGAAACAGCAACGGCGAGTTCGCTGGTGCCGAAGCCGCTGTCGCCCAGGCGACCCGTGGAATGAGAGTGATCCGATGAGCCAGACCCCGTCGACCACAACCGATCCCGCCGCGATGAGTCCCGAGGACCTGCGCGAGGCGGTCCGCGATCGCTACGCCGCGGCCGCGCGGCAGACCAGTCTCGCCCTCGATGCCGGTGGTGCGACCGGCTCGTGCTGCGGTCCGACCTGTTGCGGTGGGTCCGAGGAGGCCGGGCAGGGTTCGATCACCTCGGCGGCTGACCCGATCACCCGCGACCTGTACGACGCCGAGGCCGAGCAGACCTCCGCCGGGGCGCTCGCGGCGTCCCTGGGGTGTGGCAACCCGACCGCGCTGGCCGAACTCACGGCCGGACAGACCGTCCTGGACCTGGGATCCGGCGGCGGGCTGGACGTGCTGCTGTCCGCTCGACGTGTCGGTCCCACCGGTAAGGCCTACGGCCTGGACATGACCCCGGAGATGCTGGACCTCGCCCGGCGGAACCAGGCCGAGGCCGGGGTGTCGAACGCGGAGTTCCTGCAGGGCACGATCGAGGACATCCCGTTGCCGGACAACACGGTTGACGTCGTCATCTCCAACTGCGTGATCAACCTGGCCGCCGACAAGGACCCGGTCCTGAGGGAGGCGTTCCGGGTGCTGGCCCCGGGTGGGCGATTCGCCGTCTCCGACATCGTGGTGACGCGCCCGCTGCCCGAGCCCGCGCGGCGGGCGATGCGACTGTGGACCGGGTGCATCGCCGGCGCCCTGCTGGACACCGAGTATGTCGAGAAGCTGACCGCGACCGGTTTCACCGACGCCGCGGTGGAGATCACCCGCACCTACGACCGTGAGGACCTGCTCGATCTCGTGGAAGGTCTTCGCCCCGAGGACATCCCGGCAGACCTCGCCTCCGTGCTGGCCGCGATGGACGGTGCGGTGGCCAGCGCCTTCGTCCGCGCGACCAAGCCGGCCTGACCTCAGGCCGGCTCGGCGGGCCCGAACAGCCGGCGTCGCGCGGCGAGGCTGACGTAGACCAGGGCGACCAGGACGGGAACCTCGATCAGGGGCCCGACCACCCCGGCCAGGGCCTGGCCCGAGGTGACCCCGAAGGTGCCGATCGCCACGGCGATCGCGAGTTCGAAGTTGTTGCCCGCAGCGGTGAACGCCAGCGTGGCGGTGCGGTCGTAGGGCAGGCGCAGGGCGCGCCCGAGCGCGAACGAGCCGGTCCACATCACGGCGAAATAGGCGAGCAGCGGCAGGGCGATCCGGACGACGTCCCACGGCTTGCCGGTGATCGCCTCACCCTGCAGGGCGAACAGGATGACGATCGTGAACAGCAGCCCGTACAGCGCGGCAGGGCCGATCCGGGGCAGGAAGCGGGATTCGTACCACGCCCGGCCGCGAGCACGCTCGCCCAGTCGGCGCGTGGCGTATCCCGCGGCAAGGGGGATCCCGAGGAAGATCAACACATTGCGGGCGATGTCCCACGCCGAGACCTCGAGTCGGTCGCCCGGCAGGTCGAGCCAGCCGGGCAGCACGCTGAGATAGAACCAGCCGAGCAGGCCGAACGCGAGCACCTGGAACAGGCTGTTGAGTGCCACGAGCACCGCGGCGGCCTCCCGGTCGCCGCAGGCCAGGTCGTTCCAGATGATCACCATGGCGATGCACCGGGCCAGGCCGACGATGATCAGCCCGGTGCGGTAGGCGGGCTGATCGGGCAGGAACAGCCAGGCCAGGGCGAACATCAGCGCCGGGCCGACCAGCCAGTTCAGGACGAGTGAGGGGACCAGCAACGTGCGGTCGCGAGTGACCGTGTCGAGCCGGTCATAGCGGACCTTGGCCAGCACCGGGTACATCATCACCAACAGCCCGAGTGCGATCGGCAACGAGACCCCGCCGACCTTCACGGCCTCCAACGCGCTGTTCAGGCCCGGGACGGCGCGGCCCAGCAGGAGCCCGGTCAGCATGGCGGCGCCGATCCAGACCGGCAGGAACCGATCGAGCCGGGACAAGCGGGCGACGACGTGGCCCTCATCTCCGGCTGTCCTCACCTGTGCCATCATCACTGCCCGCCGGTCGCACCGGCTGCGGTGAGCAACTCGCGGACCTGAGCCACGCTCGGCACCCGACCCGAGACCACGACGGTCTCGTCGATCACCAGGGCCGGCGTGCGCATCACCCCGTAGCCGGCGATGGCCGCGTAGTCGGTCACCTTCTCGACCGTGGCCTGCAGGCCGAGGTCGGCCAGGGCCGACCTGGTCGCGCTCTCCAGGTTGCGGCAGTTGGCGCATCCCGGACCCAACACCTTGACGATCATTGCGGTTCACCCTCTCCGGATGTCGCCGTTCTCAACCGAGGACAGCGTTGAACAGGTAGCCGACAGCCACGATCCCGGTCGCGACAACGGCCACGAATGCCGCGAGCAGCGGCGGCCTCAACACCCTGCGCAGCAGGATCAGTTCGGGCAGGGACAGCGCGACCACGCTCATCATGAAGGCGAGCAGTGTGCCCATGGGCAGGCCCTTGTCGTGCAGGACCTCGACCAGCGGCAGGATCCCGGCGGCATTGGAGTACAGCGGGACCCCGATCACCACGGCCACCAGCACCGCGAACGGATTCCCGGCACCGGCGTACCGCGTGAACACCTCCTGTGGTGCCCACCCGTGGATGAGCGCCCCGAGCCCGATCCCGACCAGCAGGTACGGCCAGATCCGGCGCAGGATGGAGCGGACCTCCTCGGCGGCGATCCCGACCCGGTCACGCAGGTCCAACCCCTGGCTGGGGTCGATGACCTGTCCGTGCAGGCGGGTCTCGAAGACGAAGGGCTCGACCCACCGCTGGGCCCCGGAACGGCCCAGCACCCACCCGGCGACGACGGCGATGACCAGACCGGCACCGACATAGAGCAGGGCGATCCGTACTCCGAACATGCTCACCAACAAGCCGATCGCGATCTCGTTCACCAGAGGAGAGGCGATCAGGAACGACAGGGTGACCCCGATCGGGACTCCTGCCGCAACGAACCCGATGAAGGCGGGCACCGCGCTGCACGAGCAGAACGGCGTCACCACGCCCAGGCCGGCGGCCATCACGTTGCCGACGCCCTCGCGGCGCCCACCCAGCAGCGCGCGCGTGCGTTCCACGCTGAGATACGAGCGCCCGAACGTGACCACGAAGATGATCGCGGTCAGCAGCAGCGCGATCTTGACGGTGTCGAAGCAGAAGAACCGGACCGACTCCACCCAGCGCGCGGCCGGGTCCAGGTGCAGGAGGTCGACCAGGACGGCGTCCCAGACCCGGCCGTTGAGCCAGTAGGCCGCCGCCCACACCACCGCCGCGGCGACCGCCAGCGTCGCGAACCGGTGCCCGGTCAGCGGGGCGTCCCTCGGTACCAGGGTGACCCTCACCGCGGGCTCGGTTCGTCGACCGGGACGGCCGGCAGTGCCGCATGCAGCCGCTGGAGCGCAGAGTCGTTCAGGGAGTAGTCGATCCACCGACCACGTCGGGCAGCGCTGATCAATCCCGCCTCGCGGAGCACCTTGAGGTGATAGCTCAACAGGTTCGGCGCGATCGGGATCTGTTCCTGCAGGCGGCACACACACGTGGTCCCACCGGCCAGGACCTGCAGCACCGCGAGCCGGTTCGGATCCGCGGCGACCGCCAGCAGCGCTGCCGGCCCGGCCGCGCCGTCCAGGGCGTTCACTTCAACGGCGATCGATGCAACCACGCTTGAAGTGTCGTTTCGCCGCCGGGCTCCTGGTCGGGACCGATGTCCCGCTGGGGCGGGAGCACGGGGTGTGTCTCGCCACAGCGGGCCGGCTCTCAGCGGGCGGCGGTGGGCTCCGCCGCAGTGGCGGTGACCGGTGCCGATGGGGTGTCGGTCTGGGCGGCGAGGAAGCGCTCGGCGTCCAGGGCCGCTGCACACCCGGAGCCCGCAGCCGTGATCGCCTGCCGGTAGGTGTGGTCGACCACGTCGCCGCAGGCGAACACCCCCGGCAGCGAGGTCAACGTCGAACGGCCCTGGACGGCGATGTAGCCGGCGTCGTCCAGGGTGAGCTGGTCGCGCACGAGGTCGACCCGGGGGTCGTGGCCGATCGCGACGAACAGGCCGGTCACGGCCAGGTCCTGCTCCGCGCCGGTTCGGGTGTCGCGGACCAGGATGCCGCTGACCTTGTCCTGGCCGAGCACGTCGACGACCTCGCTGTTCCAGCGCAGGTGCAGCTTCGGGTCGTCGAACGCCCTCGCCTGCATGATCTTCGAGGCGCGCAGGCTGTCCCGGCGGTGGATCAGGGTCACCGAGGCGGCGAACCGGGTCAGGAACGTGGCCTCCTCGACCGCGGAGTCCCCGCCACCGACCACGGCGATGTCCTGGCCGCGGAAGAAGAACCCGTCGCAGGTGGCGCACCGGCTCACCCCCCGGCCGGAGAGCCGCTTCTCGTTCGGCAGCCCGAGCTCGCGGTAGGCCGAGCCGGTCGCCAGGATCACGGCCCTGGCCCGGTGGGTGACCACCCCGACCCCGGTCTCGGCCGGGACGTCGACCTCCTTGACCTGTTCCGTCAGGCGCAGGGCCACCACGTCGTTCGCGACCAGCTCGGCACCGAACCGGGCCGCCTGCTCGCGCAGCTGCGCCATCAGGTCGGGCCCCTGGATGCCGGTCGGGAAGCCGGGGAAGTTCTCCACCTCCGTGGTGGTCATCAGCGCACCGCCCGCGGTCACCGACCCCTCGAACACCAACGGGTTCAGGTCCGCTCGGGCGGCATAGATGGCGGCGGTGTACCCGGCCGGGCCCGATCCGACGATGATCACGTCACGGACATCACTCGGCATGTCAGCTGCTCCCCTGGTCCCGCAACCGCTCAGGCGGTGGCGCTGCGGTCGGGGAGCAGTTCGGCGATGAGCTGCTCGACGTTGGACCTGATCTTGTCCCGGATGGGTCGGACCGCCTCGAGGCCCTGCCCCGCGGGGTCCTCCAGCGGCCAGTCGAGGTAACGGGTGCCGGGGTAGAAGGGGCAGGTGTCCCCGCATCCCATGGTGATCACCACGTCACTGACCTGAACAGCCTCTCCGGTGAGGACTTTCGGGGTGGCCGAGGTGATGTCGATGCCGACCTCCTGCATCGCCGCGACGGCGGCCGGGTTGACCTGGTCGGCGGGTGCGGTGCCGGCGGAGCGGACCTCGATGGCGTCACCGGCGAGGTGGGCGAGCCAGCCGGCGGCCATCTGGGAGCGGCCGGCGTTGTGGATGCAGACGAAGAGCACGGAGGGCTTGTCGGACTTGAAGGCCACGGGGGTTCCTTTCGCGAGGTGGGTGATGCCAGGGCGGTCGAGGGTTCAGGGGCGTTGCTGATAGTCCAGGTGGGCGACGACGACGTCGTCGGCGGCCTCGCCGACGTCCGGGTAGAGCGCCCGAACCAGCAGTGCGCCGACCAGGCAGCCGATGATCTGGACGCCGATGAACGCCGGCACCGAGCCCGGGGCGATGCCGGCGAAGGTGTCCGAGAACATGCGCCCGACGGTCACGGCGGGGTTGGCGAACGAGGTGGACGCGGTGTACCAGTACGCCGCCCCGATGTACGCACCGACCGCCGCTGCGGACAGGGGTGCCCGGCCGGAACGGGCGAGGGCGAAGATGATCCCGATCAGGCCCGCGGTGGCCACCACCTCGGACAGCAGGACCCCACCGCTGACCCGGTGGTGGGTCGAGATCGCCACGGCCGGAAGGCCGTACATGAGATTGGCCAGACCGGCCCCGGCGATCGCGCCGACGGTCTGGGCGAGGGCGTACCAGGCCACGTCGCGCAAGGGCAGGCCGTGCCCGCTGCGGTGCCCGAGCAGCCAGTCCGCGAAGGACACGACCGGGTTGAAGTGGGCGCCGGAGACCGGGCCGAACTGCAGGATGAGCACGGTGAGCCCCATCACCGTGGCCAGGGAGTTGTAGAGCAACTGCAGGCCCACGTCGTTCGGGGAGAGGCGCTGCGCCGCGATCCCGGAACCCACCACGACCGCGACCAGGAGGCCGGTGCCGACCGCCTCGGAGAGCAGCCGGCGGGCCAACGGGGGCAACGGATCCGGCGGGGGCGACGGCTGGGTCTGGGGGTCGGGGGAGTGCGCCGCACCGGGGGCTGCCGTGACCTCGCTCATGGGGCTATCATAGTTGACTCAATCACCATTGAGTCAATCCTCGTGAAGTAAACTGATGACCCTGGACAGGCGACGACCGGTTGAAGCGGGTGAGGACATGCTCGGACGGCGTGCTGCCCGGTTCGCGGCACTCGGCGAACCCGTACGACTGCAGTTGGTCGATCACCTGACCTACGGCGACGCCTCGCCCGGGGAACTCGCTTCTGCGACCGGACTCGCCACCAACCTGTTGGCCTTCCACCTCGGCACGCTCGAGGAGGCAGGGATCATCCGTCGGGTGCGCTCCGAGGGCGACAAGCGCCGCACCTACGTGCAACTGCGCTGGGACGATCCGTCGGTCGCCACGCTCGTCGAGGCCTCTGCTGCCGGCACCCACCCGCCGGCGCCGGCCCGACTACCCCGGGTGGTGTTCGTGTGCACGCACAACTCGGCCCGGTCCCAACTGGCCGCCGCGCGGTGGGCCCAGGTCAGTTCGATCCCGGCCACCAGCGCCGGAACTCACCCGGCCGAGCGGGTGCACCCCCGCACCCTGGCCGCTGCCCGTCGGCACCGGCTGGCGCTGCGCTCCCCCCGCACGCGGCTGGTCGAGGACACGGTGCAGGCGGGGGATGTGCTGGTCGCCGTGTGCGACAACGCCCACGAGGAGCTCAGCGCCCTGACGATCGACCGGCCCCTGACCCGGCCGGCAGGGGCTGTGGGCCGTGGCTGGTTGCACTGGGCCATTCCCGACCCTGCCGCCGCCGACACCGACGAGGCCTTCGAGACCGCCTATGCCGACATCGACCACCGGGTCGCGCGATTGGCCCATGCCCTGGAGGTCACGGCCTGACCGCAGCCGGCACGCGGCGCGATGCATGGTTCGTCACAGCTGGTAGTCCAGGCGGGTCATCATTCCCGCCTCGGCGTGATAAGCGTTGTGGCAGTGGACCATCCAGCGGCCGGGGTTGTCCGCGATCAGGGCGACGTCAGCCCCACCCATGGGTGGCATCAGCAGGGTGTCCTTGCGGGGGCCGGTACCCCCGGCAGGCCCGAGCTGAACGGTGTGGCCGTGCAGGTGCACCGGGTGGGACATCATCGAGTGGTTGCGGATCCGGATCCGACCGGCCTGCCCGGGTCGGATCATCAGCGGCGCCGACCGGTCATAGGTGGTGCCGTTGATCGTCCAGACATAGGGATGCATCGTTCCGGCGAGGATCAGGTCCAGCTCGGTGTCGGGGTCCCCGGCGGGTAGCGCGGCGTCCTCGGTCGCGCTGAGCAGCTCGGCGGTCAGCGGCCGGCTCGACAGCTCGGGCGGGAGCTGCGAGGTGGGCGGTGGCGTGCCGGCGCCTGTCGTGACCAGGGCTCGCGCCGTCCCCTGCTTGCCCGAGGGGGCGGCCACCAGGGGGAACACCCCGTCCTCGAGGGTCACCACGGCGTCGTAGCGTTCGCCCATGCCGATCCGCACGGCGGAGGTGGTGACCGGCGCCACGGGGAACCCGTCCGTGTGGGTGATCGTCAGCCGGTGTCCGCCCAGCGCGACGGTGAAGATCGTGTCCGCGGCGGCGTTGACGATGCGCAGCCGAACCCGTTGTCCCGCCCGGGCGCGCAACACCTCCGGCGCCTCCGGGCCGCGCCCGTTGATCAGGTACAGCGGGTAGGTCACGTCGCCGTCCGGGGACATGTCCGCCATGCCCCGCATGCCCGCGTCACCCCCATGACCCATCCCAGCCATCCCGCCCATCCCATCCGCCTCGTCGGGCCGCATGGCCGAGCCGTCCGTCGGTGTGCCCCCGGTCAGATCGGCGTAGATCTGCTCGGGGCTGCGGCCGACGCCGTCCGTCCAGTCGTCCAGGAGCAGCACCCACTCGACGTCGTGGTCACCCGGATCGCCTGGGTCATCGATGATGAACGCCGCGGACAGGCCCCGGTCGAGCTGCAGCCCGTGGTGAGGGTGGAACCAATGGGTGCCCGGGTCGGGGACGACGAAGTCGTACGTGGACGTCGCCCCTGTGCCGATCTCCGGTGTGGTCAGGCCGGGGACGCCGTCCATGTCGTTGCGAATCGCCAGGCCGTGCCAGTGCACGCTGGTCGGCTCGGGCAACTCGTTGCGCACGGCGATCCGCACCCGGTCACCGGCGGTGGCACGGAACGGCGCTCCGGGCAGGACGCCGCCGTAGGTCCAGGTGGAGACGATCCTGCCGCCGAGGTCGACCTCGGCCGGTTGTGCCACCAGGGAGAAGGTGCGGACTGCTCCGGTGGTGGGTCGAGCCGCCTCCGCCGCGCGCACGGCCCCGGCCAGTGCGGACGGCGCCGCGGCGGCGTGTGCCGATCCGTGGGGAACCTCGCGGGTGCAACCGGACACGGCGGCCAGGCCGGCGGCACCGGCGATCCCGCGCAGAACCTGACGCCGGGAGAGCCCCGTCCGCCTCACGGTCGACCTCCTCGATCGTCGGTGCGGTGCAGTGCAGTGCTGTGGGGCCGGGTCGCTACAGCGGCGGCTGGGTTGCCGGGCTCGCCCAGCGCCGTCCTCACTCTCGACGGGCACTGTCGGGGTTCTCCCGATGGGCTGGTGAAGATTCCGTGAAGTCCGCGGTGGATGCGCGACCCCGAGGTTGGGAAATACCCCATAGGGGTATCCCTGTTGCGGGTGCCTGGAGGCTCCCACGGCGAGAGCCCTCGGTCCCGGGAGGACGAGATGCAGGACACCGAGCAGTTGACGAGCTCGCCCGATGCCGGTCACGGCGGGCCCCCCGGTCGGGCGGACGGGGCAGGCAGCGCCGGTCATGCAGAACCCAGGGGTCATGCAGGTCATGCGGGGATGTCGACGCATGCCATGGCCGCCGATCTGCGTCGGAGGTTCCTCGTGGCCGCGGCCCTCTCGGTCCCGATCCTGCTGTGGTCGCCGATCGGCCGGGAGGTGTTGGGCTTCACGGTGAGCGCTCCCGTCGGGCTGCGGGACGACGTGTTCTCGTTGCTGCTCAGCCTGCCGGTGGTGTTCTACTCCGGATGGATCTTCTTCGCGGGCGCATGGTCGGCGCTGCGCGCCCGCACGCTGGACATGATGGTGCTGGTCGCGGTCGCGATCACGGCCGCCTGGGCCTACAGCCTGGGGGTCACCGTGACCGGAGGTGGTGAGGTCTTCTACGAGGCGGCCTCGGTCCTGACGGCGTTCGTCCTGCTGGGGCACTGGTTCGAGATGCGCGCCCGGGGTGGTGCCAACGACGCCGTGCGCACCCTTCTCGAGCTGGCCCCGCCCAAGGCCATCGTGATCAGGCAGGGGGCTGACGGTCCGGAGCAGGTCGAGATCGCCACAGCGGACATCGTGGTCGGTGATCTGTTGCTGGTGCGTCCCGGGGCCAAGGTGCCCGTCGACGGGATGGTCGAGGAGGGCGAGAGCGAGCTCGACGAGTCGATGGTCACCGGGGAGTCCCTGCCCGTCGGCAAGCAGCCCGGCAGCGAGGTGATCGGCGCCTCGGTCAACACCACCGGGTCACTGCGGGTCCGCGCGACCAAGGTCGGTGCGGATACCGCTCTCGCGCAGATCGTCGCGTTGGTCCGGCAGGCCCAGGAGTCCAAGGCGCCCGGTCAGCGGCTGGCCGACCGAGCCGCCTTCTGGCTGGTTCTGGTGGCCCTGCTCGGTGGGGCGGCGACCTACCTGGCCTGGATCGGCGCAGGCAGGGGGAGTGCCGAGGCCTTGCTGTTCGCGATCACCGTCGTGGTCATCACCTGCCCCGACGCCCTGGGCCTGGCCACCCCCACCGCCGTCCTGGTGGGCACCGGCCTGGCCGCTCGGCGCGGCGTGCTGTTCAAGACTGCCACGGCCCTCGAGGAGTCTGCTCGGATCGACACTGTCGTCCTGGACAAGACCGGCACCCTGACCACCGGCGAGCCTGCGGTCACCGAGATCCGACTCATCCCGGCCGGGCATGCGCGAGCGTCGATGGCGCAGGATCGACTCCTCGCGCTGGCCGCGGCGGTCGAGCGCGAGTCCGAACACCCGCTGGCGTCGGCGATCGTCCGCCATGCCGTGGACGCCGGGGTCCCGGTGCTCGCCGCGACCGGCTTCGAGAACGTGCCCGGCGCGGGGGCTCGCGGCACCGTCGACGGTCACACCGTGCTGGTCGGCGCCACGCGCCTGCTCACCGGACACGGCGTGAGCATCCCGCACGCTGCCGCCGAGGCGCGCGCCGAGCTCGCCGGCCGGGGGCGGACGGCGATCCTGGTTGCCATCGACGGCGCCGTCGTGGCGGTGATCGCGTTGGCCGATGCCACTCGCGACAGTGCCCCGGGTGCCATCGCGGCGCTGCACGCGCTGGGTGCTCGCGTCGTCATGCTGACCGGGGACGACGCCGGCACCGCCCGGCGGATCGCCGACCAGGTCGGGATCGACACCGTGATCGCGGGGGTCCTGCCGGAGGGAAAGGCACAGCAGATCCGGGCGCTCCAGGCCGACGGCCACCGGGTCGCCATGGTCGGGGACGGCGTCAACGATGCCCCGGCGCTGGCCGCGGCCGACCTCGGGATCGCGATCGGTGCCGGCACCGACGTGGCCATCGAGACCGCCGACGTCGTCCTGATGCGCTCCGACCCGCTCGACGTGCCCACGGCGCTGCGGGTCGGCCGGGGCACCCTGAGGACAATGCGCCAGAACCTCGCGTGGGCGATCGGGTACAACGCCGTCGCCCTGCCGATCGCCGCCGGTGTCCTCGAGCCCGCCTTCGGGCTGACCCTGCGCCCGGAGATCGCCGCGCTGGCGATGTCGGGTTCATCACTCATCGTGGCGCTCAACGCGCTGCTGCTGAAGCGGCTCGAGCTGCCGGGTCGTTGAGCTCGAGGCCGACGGGCGGCACGGTGCGCGGTCAGTCCTGCCAGGCATGGAGGCCCTGTGAGGCACGGGGGTCCTGCGAGGCGAGGTGATGGTGAAGGCGAAGGAGGAGATTCAGCGCCTCACTCACCTCGTCCTCGGTCCAGACGGCCATCCAGTCTTGGACCGCGGCGAGGTCGTGCGGGTTGCGTCGGCCCCAGAACTCGCCGTGTGCCTCGGTCAGCACCAGCCGGCGAGCGCGTCGGTCATCAGGATCGACCTGGATGTCCACCAGGCCCTTGCGCTCGAGGGCAAGGGCGATCTGCTTGACGTTCTGATGCGTCATCCCGAGGCCGGCGGCCACGGCCGAGATCGTGGGCGGCGCTGGCTGGGCCTCGATCCAGGACGCCATCGCCCCCTGTTGGGCGGTGAGCCCGCTGGGGGCCAGAGCCCGGTCGAGCAGGCCGCGCAGGCGGATTCCCACGACCATCAGCACGCGGAAGGCCCGCACCCGATCGGCCCGAGCGGCGTCGAGGCCGTCGAGTGAGAGGTCGAGCCATTGCTCGCGAGAGGTCATATCCAATATATTACCTTGTCTCGTCCACCGAGGAGGCAGCTCATGATCGCCCTGGTGCCACACTGTGGCTTCCTGTCCGAGACCTCTCGCATGCTGCACCTGGCCCAGGCGTTGCGCAGGCAGGGCGAGGCGGTCTGCCTCGCCACCCACGGCGGCCCGTTCACCCGGGTGCTGGACGACGCCGGGGAGCAGTACACCCTGCTCGAGCCGCGCTTCGACGCCCTCCGCTGCGCGGCGTTCCTGCGTGATCTGGTCCAGATCGGCCGTCCGGGGGTCCGGATGCAGCCGGCGGAGGAGGTGCGGGGCAGCGTCGCCGCCGAAGCCGAGTTCTTCCGGGCGGTGGGTGCTCGGGCGGTGATCACCGGGTTCACCCTGACCACCTACCTCTCCTCCCGGGTGGCCCAGATCCCCCTGGTGACCTCGCACGGTGGTTCCTACGTGCCGCCGATCTTCGAACGCGGCCTGGCGCCCGCGCCCACGAGCATGCCCATCCCGGCCGCCGACCTGATTCCCGCGTGGCTCAAACGCCGCTTCGCCAACGGCACTCCGATGCGGATGGCGGGGGCCACTCGGTTCCTCAACGAGGTCGCCGACGAGCTCGGGGTCGAGCGGGTCCCCACGCTGGCGGCCTTGATGCTGGGGGACCTGACCCTGGTCACCGACACGGCGCACGTGCTGGGCATCAGCGCGGACGACCTGGAGCGTTGGCAGCCTCGCCGTCCCCGGGCCTTCCGTGCCGGTACTCACCTAGTGGCCACCGGCCCGCTGTTCGCCCGGCTCGACCTGCCGATCCCAGCCGCCGTCGAGGCCTTCCTGGACGGGTCCGAGCCCACGGCGCTGGTCGTCCTCTCCTCCACCACTCCCGACACGTTGCGGGCGGTGGTGAGGCGGGTCCGGGCATCCGGGGTGCGGGTGATCGTCGGCGCCACGATCCACGATCACGGCCCGAGTGACGACCCGGCCGTGGTCGTCGCCGGGCTTCTGCCCAATCACCGCGTCATGCCGCGCGTGGACGTGGCCGTGACCATGGGTGGCCAGGGGAGCATCCAGACGGCCATGGCCAGCGGGACGCCGGTGGTCGGCATCCCGCTGCACGCGGAGCAGGAGCTCAACGTCGGCCTCGCCGCCCGCCAGGGCGCCGCCCTCGCGGTCGCCCCCCGCCACGCGGACAGCCCCCGCCTCACCGAGGCCGTGCGACGCGTGCTCACCGAGCCGGGCTTCGCCGCCGGTGCGGCGCGAGTGCAGGGGTGGTACGCCACCGTGGACGGCGCGGCGAACGCCGCACACGCCGTCCGGACCTGGCTGGCGCGACACTGTGAGCCCACCGCGGCATGACCGGTGATGACGCGGAGCCGACGAGGAGAGCCCATGGACCACCGCGACATCCTGATCGACGCTGCGCGGCGTCCGGTCGACAGTGCTCGCCAGGTCCTGGACGGGATCGGCCCCGAGGTCCTGAACCAGATGCCGGACGGCGAGCACTCCTCGATCGCCTGGCTGATCTGGCACGCCGCTCGCCAGCAGGATGCGCAGCTCGCGGAGCTTTCCGGCGGACGCCAGGTCTGGCTCGAACAGGGGTGGGCTCAGCGGCTCGGGGTTCATCGCGCCGTCGAGGAGATCGGCTTCGGGGATTCCCCGGCCGAGGTGGCCACGGTTCGGGTCACCGACCCGGCCCTCCTGGGCGATTACCTGCAGGCCGTGGTCGCGCGGGTGGTCGACCATGTCGAGGGGTTGTCGCCGGCAGACCTGGACGACGTCGTCGACGTCCGGTGGGACCCGCCGGTCACCCGGGGCGTGCGGATCGTCAGCATCATCGACGACGCCGTGGCCCACGTCGCCCAGGCCGCCTACCTGCGGGGGTTGCTGGAGAACTGGCGGATCGGCTACTGACCCGGCGCGCGAATCCGCTCCAGGAGGTGGTCGGGGGTGACACAGTGGTGAGGGCAACCCTGCAGCAGGGTTCAGAGGGGGACGGAGGGGTGATGTGAGCGGACTCGTGCGGTACCTGGTGCTTCCCGCGGCGGTGCTGCTCATCGTGACCGCCATCGCCCTCGCCGCCTCGGTGGCCGACTGATCTCGGCCGAACCACGTGCTGGGAGTCACGATGTCGTTCCTGCGCCGGGCGGGCCTGGTGGGCCTCGCCGCACCCTTTGTCGTGATGGGCTGGTCGGGTGCCACAGAGCCCGGCGGCCGGGTCGCGCTCGCGGCCTCTCTCGGCATCCCCTCGCCCGAGGTCGCCGTCCGGTTCAACGGTGCCGCCATGGTCGCCGGGGGCCTCGCCCTGGCCACCGGGGTCCTGCCGCGGGCCGCGGCGCTGGGCCTGGCGGCGTCCCTGGTACCGACCACGCTGGCCGCTCATTCCTACTGGCGCACAGAGGATCCGAAGATGCGCACCATCAACCGGATCCAGTTCCTGAAGAACCTCGGACTGCTCGGCGGACTGGTGGCCGTGGCCGCCGCGCCCAGGGACCCCTCACCCGGCGCCTGAACCGGCACCGGCAGACGGCGCACCGGCGCCGGCGGGCCTGCCCGCCGGCGCTCGGCCGCGCTCAACGGATGGCCGCCATCACCCGGTCGGCGGTGAGGTGCCCGAGGCGATAGCCGTCCTCCATCGCGTCCCGGAAGTGCAGGCCACCCCAGATGCGGGCGTTGAGCGCCTCGTGCTCCAGATCGCTGAGCGAGGCGTAGCGGCGTTGCTGCCCTCCGGCCTGAAGGGTCAGTGGCGTCGCGTCCCCGAATGTCCGGCGCAGGATCTGGGCGACCGGTGAGGTGGCCGCAGCGTGCCCGCTGACGTAGTCCGGGTAGGACGGGTTGGTCACCAGCGGTGCCCAGTCCGACCGGGGGTGCGTCGCGGGGTTGGCGTCGGAGTCGGCCGCGGGGATCGCCTGGAAGGGGCGCCAGAACCCGATGTCGAACTTCAGTCGCCAGGTCCTGATGAACGCCGTTGCCACCGCGGAGTCCATCCGGGCGAACAGCCGGGTCGTCGCGAGCAGGGTCTGCGGTTCGCCGTCCAGGTAGCGGCAGACGGCCTCGCGATAGACCGGAACGGGGTTCGCGGCGAAGAACGTGGCGATCGCCGTCTGCTCGGCGGTGCGGACCGTCGAGTCCTTGCCCCCGACCCGCACGACCTCGCGGAAGTCCGCGGCATACTGCTTGCTGCGCAGGGGATCCGGGCCGTCGACGGCGACCGGTTCGATGTCGACCACAGGTCGTACGGCGCCCAGCCAGGCCAGGGCCATCGAACCATCGGGTGGCGGCTGCCAGATGCCGGGGGCCGGGGACCTGGTGTAGACCACCGGTGCCCCGCGGCCATCGCCGTAGCGCGAGGAGATCATCGCGTCGGCGGCGCGCTCGCCGAGCCGGATGCCCTCGGCGCGCATCCGGCCCTGGGGCACGCGCGCCAGACTGGCGTCACGCTCACGGGCGAGACCGGTGCGGGAGGCGGGGAAGTACTCCGCCAGGACGTCGTGCGCCGCGGTGGTCACCGCAGCGGTCGCCGCGTGCGGGCCGTGGCGTTGCGCAGCCTGCGCCGCCTCGTGGACGGCGAGGGAGGTGAAGGCCAGATACAGCGCCCCCGACGGAGGGGCGAGTGCCCCCTCGGCGAAGACGGTACGGCTGGCCGTGCGCTGCCACTGGACGGCGGTCGAAGCGGCCAGCGAGGTCTCGGTGGGTGGCGGGGAATGGCGACCGGCAGCCACGGCCTGACCCACGGCCGCGACCAACACCCCGGTGAGCGTGACGGACGCGGCGACGGTACCGATGCGGAACCAACGAGATGTCATGGCAATCCTCCTGATGAGTGCAGCGAGGTGCTGCTCTCACCAGGCTGGGTGGCGCTGCGAGCTCGGGGTATACGCGTTCAGGCGTATCTCGCCACCCGTTCGCCCCGTTCGGGGTCCAGCAGCGGGCGGCCCTCGAAGGCCACCACCGCCGCCATCCGGTTCGCCACGCCCAGCTTGCGGTAGGCGTTCTCCAGGTGTTTGCGGACCGTGCCCACCGAGATGAACAGGTGCGAGGCGATCTCGAGGTTCGAGGCGCCAGTGGCGACCTGCATCAGAACCCGGCTCTCCTGCACGGTCAGGGGCGAGATCGTGCTCGGCGTGGGACGCCGGCGCAGGTGTCGCTGGAGAACGGGGGCGAGCAGGTCGAGCATGGCAAGGTCTCGCTCGGTGAACGGACGCCGACGACGGTCGAAGGCTACTTGCGCCACGGCGTCCGGCCCGCTGCGGAACCCCAGCGACAGTCCGTCGGCGTGCCCCGGCAGGATGGCGCCACACGTGGCTGCCTGCCGTGGCAGACGGGACCAGTGCATCGTTCCCACGTAGAACGGGCCGTTGTGATCCACAGGGACGGCATGGGTCTCGTGGTAGCCGGTGGGTACCTGGACGAAGTGGGTGACCGTGCCGGTGTTCGCGGCCACACAACTCGAGATCGCGTCCGCGGGAACCAACACGGCGAGCCGCTGCAAGAGGTTGGGGGACAGCGTCACTCGATCGGCGAGTGGCTCCTCGGTCAGGAGCGTGCGCCAGGCCGCCTGCTCGCGCTCACTCAGGATCAGGTCCACGTCCCGGCTCCCGTCTCAGGCACGGTCCTGCCCCGAGGCTAGGAGTGAGCCCGCTGGCCCGCGAGCCGACAGGTCGGCGCCGGGTTCTCGCTGACCCGCCCCCCTGAGCGCCGTCCGCCTGTTCGCAGCAGCGTCCGTCACCGGCGAGGATGAGGCCATCCTGGCCACCGCAGGCGGAAGGGGACGTCGATGCGTGATCGCGATGCCAGTGGCCGGCCGCGCAACGCGCGGCCGCGCGACGGCCTGGGACGGCCGCTCGCACCGGGCAGCGCGGGCGTCGAACGCGTTCCGGACGACCTGGCCCTGACTCCCGAGCAGGGGCTGGCCGAGGCCCAGCGCCTGGTGGACGACGGGCGGCCCTTTCATGCCCACGAGGTGCTGGAGGGGATCTGGAAGCACGCCCCCGAGGGCGAGCGCGACCTGTGGCAGGGGCTGGCCCAACTCGCCGTCGGCCTGACCCACGCGATGCGCGGGAATGTCAAGGGCGCTCGCGCCGTCCTGCTCCGTGGTGCCGAACGCATCGCCCCCTACGCGAGCGCACCGCCCCACGGGGTGGACGTGGCCGGCCTGCTCGGCTGGGTCCGGGAGGCCGTGCAGTCCCTCGCATCCCGGGATGCGGGCGACGGCCATCGGACCACGGTCGAGCCCCCCCGACTCAGGACGGCGCCGGACGGCGGGTGATCAGGCTCCGACGTACTCGGCCAGGTGCCGGCCGGTCAGGGTCGAGCGTGAGGCGACCAACTCGGCTGGGGAGCCCTCGAACACGATCCGGCCGCCGTCGTGACCGGCGCCCGGGCCCAGGTCGATGATCCAGTCCGCGTGGGCCATCACCGCCTGGTGGTGCTCGATCACGATCACCGACTTGCCCCCCTCGACCAGCCGGTCGAGCAGCCCGAGCAACTGCTCGACGTCGGCCAGGTGCAGGCCCGCGGTCGGCTCGTCCAGCACGTAGATGCCGCCCTTGTCGCCCATGTGAGTGGCCAGCTTGAGCCGTTGGCGCTCTCCTCCGGACAGGGTGGTCAGCGGCTGACCGATGGTCAGGTAGCCCAACCCGACATCCACCATCCGGCTCAGGATCGCGTGCGCCGCAGGGGTTCTCGCCGCCCCGGTGGCGAAGAAGCCCTCGGCCTCGGCCACCGGCATCGCGAGCACCTCGCTGATGTCCTTGGCGTTCTGCGGGTCGCCGAGCCGGTACTCCAGCACCGAGGCGTCGAACCGCTTGCCCTCGCACTCCTCGCACACGGTGGCCACCCCGGCCATCATCGCCAGATCGGTGTAGATGACCCCGGCCCCGTTGCAGGTGGGGCAGGCGCCCTCCGAATTGGCGCTGAACAGAGCGGGTTTGACGCCGTTGGCCTTGGCGAAGGCCTTGCGGATCGGCTCGAGCAGGCCGGTGTAGGTGGCCGGATTGCTGCGTCGCGACCCGCGGATCGGGGTCTGGTCGACCACGATCACGCCCTCGCGACCGGCGACCGATCCGGTCATGAGCGAGCTCTTGCCCGAGCCGGCCACCCCGGTGACCACCACCAGCACGCCGAGCGGGATGTCGACGTCCACCCCGCGCAGGTTGTGGGTGGAGGCCCCCCGGATCTCGAGCGCCCCGGACGCCGTGCGCACCGAGGGCTTCAGCCTCGCGCGGTCGTCCAGGTGCCGGCCGGTGGTGGTCGCGCTCGCCCGCAGCCCCTGCACGCTGCCCTCGTAACAGACCGTGCCGCCTGCCGTCCCGGCGCCGGGGCCGAGATCGACGACGTGGTCGGCGATCGCGATCACCTCCGGCTTGTGCTCCACCACGAGCACGGTGTTCCCCTTGTCGCGCAACCGGATCAGCAGGTCGTTCATCCGCTGGATGTCGTGCGGGTGCAGCCCCACCGTCGGCTCGTCGAAGACGTAGGTGACATCGGTGAGGGACGAACCGAGCTGGCGGATCATCTTGACCCGCTGGGCCTCCCCGCCGGACAGCGTGCCCGAGGGGCGCTCCAACGACAGGTAGCCGAGACCGATCTCGACGAACGAGTCCAGCGTGGCCCGCAGGGACTCCAGCAGGGGCGCCACCGACGGCTCGTGAAGGTCACGGACCCACACGGCCAGGTCGCTGATCTGCATCGCGCAGGCGTCGGCGATGGAGATGCCCTTGATCGTGGACGACCGGGCCAACTCGCTCAGCCGCGTGCCCTCGCAGTCCGGGCAGGTGGTGAAGGTGACCGCCCGCTCGACGAAGGCCCGGATGTGCGGCTGCATCGCCTCGACGTCCTTGGCGAGCATCGACTTGCTCAGCTTGGGGATCAGGCCCTCATAGGTCAGATTGATCCCCTCGACCTTGATCTTCGTGGGCTCCTTGTGCAGGAGGTCGTGCAGCTCCTTCTTGGTGTACCGGCCGATCGGTTTGTCCGGGTCGAAGAAGCCGCTCTGCCGGAAGATCCGTCCGTACCAGCCGTCCATGGTGTAGCCGGGGACGGTCAGGGCGCCCTCGTTCAGCGAACGGGAGGCATCGAAGAGCACGCTCAGGTCGAAATCGGTGACCGATCCGCGGCCCTCGCAGCGGGGGCACATGCCGCCGGTGATGCTGAAGCTGCGACGCTCCTTGACGGTCTGGCCGGCGCGTTCGACGGTGACCGCGCCGGCGCCGCTGATCGAGGCGATGTTGAACGAGAACGCCTGCGCCGAACCGATGTGCGGCTCGCCCAGCCGGCTGAACAGGATGCGCAGCATGGTGCCGGTGTCGGTGGCGGTGCCGACCGTCGATCGCGGGTCGGAGCCCATCCGCTGCTGGTCGACGATGATCGCGGTGGTCAGACCCTCGAGCACGTCGACGTCCGGCCGGGCCAGCGTGGGCATGAACCCCTGCACGAAGGCGCTGTAGGTCTCGTTGATCAGCCGCTGCGACTCGGCGGCGATGGTGTCGAAGACCAGCGAACTCTTGCCCGACCCGGACACCCCGGTGAACACCGACAACCGCCGTTTGGGGATCTGCACGGTCACATTGCGCAGGTTGTTCTCCCGCGCGCCGTGCACCCGGATCAGGTCGTGGTTGTCGGCGGCGGACGGCGAGCGGGTGGGTGCCTCGGCGCTGGGGTTGACCATGCTCTCGGGCCTCTCGTTCGGCAGGGCGAGACCCCGGGCGACCGGCATGCCTCGGGGCGACCACGGGAGCATCCCAGATGATCGCCGTGATCGCCCCGCCGCTCCCCTCCGGGGTCCGGACGTTCGGGTTCGGACGCTGGCGTCCGGATGTTCGGGCCGGACGTCAGGCCTGGGCGATCCGGACCAGGTTGCCCGACGGGTCGCGGAACGCGCAGTCCCGGGCGCCCCAGGGCTGGGAGGTCGGCTCCTCCACCACCTCCGCCCCCGATGCGCGGACCTTCTCGAAGGTGGTGTCGAGATCATCGGAACTGAAGATCGCCGCCTGGATCGAGCCCTTCGCCATCAGCGAGAGGTACTGGTCGGCCTCGGCCCGGGATCGCCCGCCCTCCGGCTGGAACAGCACGATCCCGACGTCCTGGCCGGGGGCCCCGAGGGTCACCCAGCGCAGGCCCTCGGAGGCGACGTCCATGCGGATCTCGAGGCCGAGTGCGTCCCGGTAGAAGCCGAGGGCGGCCTCGGGATCCTGGACGGGGATGAACATGGTGGTCACTCTGATTGTCATGCCACGACCGTAGGCGCCGCCGTCAGGCCGGTGCTTCTCCGATCCTGCTCGGCACGACTCGGCGCGTGCCATCGGTCAGCAGCAGGCACACCAGCCCGCACCCTGCACAGATCAGCCACAGCGCGCGGTACCCGAACGTGTCGGCCACCCAGCCGTGCACCGGCGAGACCAGCGCGGAGACCCCGAACAGCACCATCGAGGCCAGCCCCACCCCCTGGCCGGCGCGTTCCGGTCCGGCGAGTTCGCCGGCGATCAACTGGAGCACCCCGTTGGCCCCGAACGCCCCGAAGGCGAGCACGGCCATGGCAGGCACCAGCGCCACCGCGCCGATCGGGCTGAGCGCCCAGTAGCCCAGCGCGCCGAGCACCAGCACCACCCAGATCGCCCGCAGCGTGGACCAGCGGCGCGGCACGCCGTCCGGACCTCGCCGGTCGGCGAGCCGCCCCCAGACCAACCGGGCGGCCATCGCCGAGAGGCTGACCACCACGAACAGGGCCGAGCCGGCGACCGGACCGGCGCCGTCCGCCCGGAGCCCGGCAACCGCGAACCCGAGCACCGCGGCCAGGCTGATCACGTAGACCGCAGCCAGCGCCAGCAGCCGGACCATGCCCGGTCGTCGCAGCAACCCGGTCAGGTCGAGGGCGAGTCCGCGCTGGGCCGCTCCCGTGCCGTTCGCCACGCCCCGTGCCGGGCTGACCAGGGCGAAGGCCAGGGCCGAGGCCCCGGCCAGGGCGGCGCTGGTGAGCAGCGCGAGTCGCACCCCGCCGAGCGCGGCCAGCCCCGGCAGCAGGACGGCGGCGAGCAGGCCGCCCAGCGAGACGGCCATCTGGCGCACTCCCATCGCGGTCCCGCGCCGGGCCGGCGGGAAGGTGTGGAGGATCGACACCGCTCCCGCCAGGGTGATCACCGCCTGGAACAGCCCGAACGCGCCGAAGGCGATCACCAGCCCCCCCAGGCCGGACGCGTACCCCGCGGCGATCAGGCAGGCGGCGACACCGACGGCGCCGACCAGGAGCGGGCGGCGCGGCCCGACGCGGTCGACCAGGGCCCCGGCCGGCACCAGGGCCAGCGCCGTGCTCACCGAGCCGGCAGCCAGCACCAGGCCGATCGCGGGCCCGGTCAGCGCGAACTCGGCGGCCAGCTCCGGCACCAGCGCGCCGAGCCCCCAGGAGCAGATCGAGACGGTCGCCTGGGAGGCGACCGCCGACACCAGGACGGCGCGCTCCCCGGGGCCGTGCCCCCTGCCGGTCACGAGGCGGAGGCGGCGTCCCGCGGGCGGTGCGGGCGTGTCGCGACCTTGGTGACGCACGACGGCACGGCTCTCAGGCGGCGATGGTCCTGAGCCCGATAGGCCGACGGGGTCTGGCCCACGATCTGGGTGAACCGGGCACTGAACGACCCCAGGGAGGTACAGCCGACCGCCATGCAGGCCTCGGTCACGCTCAGCCCCTGCCGCAACAGCGCCTTGGCGCGTTCGATCCGGCGGGTCATCAGGTAGGAGTACGGCGTCTCGCCGTAGGCGGCCCGGAACTTGCGGGCGAAGTGCGCCGGGGACATCAGGGCCTCCCGCGCGAGGGCGGCGACCTCGAGTGGCTCGGCGTAGCGCCGGTCCATCAGGTCACGGGCCCGGCGCAGGTGTGCCAGGTCGGCGTACTCCTCGGGCGTCACAGCCACGACAGTACGCCCGGTGCCCGCCAGGCCCGGCTGTGGGGCGAGACGGTGCAGACGCCGGAGGGCGGCTACCGGTAGCGGCGGTCCAGCCAGACCACCGGGCCGAACCCCAGGTACCCGATGCCCAGGGCAGGGGCGATCAGCCCGGGGGCGATGAAGGCCAACAGCGCCATCGCCAGCCCGACCCCGATCAGCCAGCCCGGGGCGTGCAGGACGGCGGCCAGCTTGGGGTAGGGCAGCGGGCTCACCATGAGCGCGGCCAGGGTGAGCATCAGGATGGTCGAGCTCATCGCGCCGGCACCGGGGAAGAACAACAGCCAGCCGCACAGCAAGAGGGCGGATGCCGTGGTCGGCACCCCGCTGAACAGGTTGTGCGAGCGGGGCGAGATCACGAACTTGGCCAGGCGGATCGCGGCCGCGACCGCCATCGCCAGAGCTCCGAGCACCACCCCCTCACGCAGGGCCACCAGCCCGCCGTGGGCCTGGACGACGACCAGGGGGCAGATGACGCCGAAGGTCGCCATGTCGCACAACGAGTCGAGTTGGCCACCGAACGGTGTGGCCACCCCCCACGCCCTGGCCAGCATGCCGTCGGCCCCGTCACCGAGGGCCACCAGGATCATCACGATCGCCGCGGTCGAGGACCGGCCGTCCAGGGCGAGCCCGAGCGCGGTGAAGCCGAGTGCCAGCCCTGCCAGGGTGAGCGCGTTCACCAGTCCGAACCGCAGGCGCCGACCCCAGGTCCGAGGTCCGGGCAACAACGGCACCGCGCGCAGCCCGCCGTCCTCGGGTGCGGGTTCGGTGATCGAGGGATCCACGAGAGAGGCGCCGGCGACGGCTGTCTCGGCGGTGCGACCCAGGGTTCCCGGGCCGGCCTGGCCGGGAGGGCGGGCCCGCCTGGACGCAAGAGGTCGTGACGTCTTCATGCGGTTCCTCCCGGGCGGCCGCAGTCGTCCCCGGCGGCACGATTCTCTGGCCTGCACTCGCTGGCGACATCGGGTCGTCCGGCCCGGGCACGGCGGTGGGACAGGCCCGGGCAGAGTGTGGCTGGCACCAGGGTCCCACACGAAGCGGCACAGGGGTGTGGGGCCGCGGCAGCAATCCTCGACGGGGCCGGGAGCGACCGGCCGCGCACTGTCGGTGCTCGTGCGGTGCAGGTGGGGGTTCGGCCGTGCCGGGTGACGGGCTCAGCCGACCGGGTCGACCGGGTCGAAGCGGGCGATCACGGTACGCCCTCCCCGGATGCGGTCACCCGGCCGGACCAGGGGCGTTGCCGTCCCGGTGGGGAGGTGGACATCGGTGCGGGAGCCGAAGCGGATCAGCCCGTAGCGCTGCCCGGTCGCCAGCCGGTCCCCGGGGTGAACCCTGGTCACGATCCGGCGGGCGATCAGGCCGGTGCGTTGGGCGACCACCACCGGGCCGTGGGCGGTGGCCAGGGTGAGGTAGCGGGCCACGTTGTGTTCGGCGGCCTCCTTCTGGGCCATCGCGAACCCACCCAGGTGCTCCTGGACGGCGACCACCTCACCGGCGATCGGGACCCGGTTGACGTGGACGTCGAGCACGCTGAGGAAGGTCGCGATCCGCAGCCAACGGTGCGGGCCGATGCGTGGGTCGACCACCTCCTCGACGGCGAGCACCCGGCCATCCGAGGCGGCCAGGACGTCGTCGACGGACACCGGGGTCAGGCTCGGGTCGTCGTCGGCGGGGGAGCGGTGGGGGTCACGGAAGAACAGGGTCGCCCCGAGGCCCGCCACTGCCGTGAGCACCTGGACGAGCCCAGGGGCCCGCAGCGCGCGCAGGACGGCGATCGCCCCGATCGACGCGACCCCCGTCACCACCCCGTCACGATCGAGGCCGGCACGGCCGAGGGCGATGCGGTGCAGAGGGGTGACGAGGGGAGCGGAGCTCGCGGGCGCGTCGGGTGTAGTGGCCACCCGGCGTTTATAGCCCACCCGGCCGACAGGACGAACGGCCGGGTTCCGGAGGGGGAACCCGGCCGTTCGACGTTCGCGGCCGCGTGCTCAGCGGGTCGGCAGCAGGGGGAACCAGCCCTGAGCCGGGCGGGCCCTCTCGGAACGGCTGTCGCTGGTGTCCGTACCGAGCCACGGCGACACGACACATGCAACCAGCAGGATCAACAGCAGCGCCATCAGCATGATCAGTCACCTTCCTGTGGATCGAGATCCGCGGACCTCCGGCAGCGACTCTGCCGGGATGAGTCCATCATCGGCCAACTATCGTTCGATATCCAGCGATGATTGGTGAAAGACAGTTCATTGCTCTTTAAGTATCAGCCGACCCGCGGCCTGGCGCGCGGGCACTCTGCGTACGCCGAACGGGGACTGCTGCGCCGGTCGGGTGGCGACGGCGTCCAGGCGAGTGATGACTCATTGTGAATCTAGTGTCAGCAGAGAGTGATTCCTACCGTGGGATGCGAACGACCACGGCTGGACGACGGATCCGGCCCCCACCCCTGGCCCCGGGCCGGGAGAACAGGAGAAGTCCGTGAACCCTCTGACCTCCGCCGGACGCCGGCTGCTGCGGGTGGGTGCCGTGCTCGGCATGCTCACCGCGCTGACCCTCGGTGGGGCGGGCACAGCCTCCGCCCTCACTACATCACCTGACTCGGGAAAGGTGTCCTCGACCTCGTGCACTCGGCTGTCGTGCGACCAGGTGCAGCGGGCGATGGGGGTGCGGTGGCTCTGATCCCGCGACGCGTCGTGCGGGCCGCCTGGGCCGTCGGCGTCGGGGCGCTGCTCGCGATCCCCGCGCTGGCCGGTCCCGGTGCCGCCGTCGCCGTCGAGACGGGCGACGCGCCCCCGGGCAGTGCCCGCAGCGCGGACGCCATCGAGGCAGTGGTGGTGATGGCGACCCCGGACACGGTCTCCGCTGTCGAGCAGCGAGCCACCCGGCTCGGCCTGCGCATCACCCGCCGGCTCGCGATCGTCAACGGGTTCGCCGCCGAGGGCTCTCCGGCCGCCGTGCGACAGCTCTCGGGCTCGCCCGGCGTCCTGTCCGTCACCCCCGACCGGGCCCTGAAACCGATGTCCGTGGTCGACAGCCTGGGCTACGACCCGGCCCTGGCCGGCTCGTCGTCCTCGGTCACCCAGATCGTCGGCGCCCAGGCTGCGTGGGCCAAGGGCTGGACCGGGGCGGGAGTGGACGTCGCCGTGATCGACACCGGCGTCACCCAGGTGCCCGGCCTGGATGGTGCGGGCAAGGTCGTCGTGGGCCCCGACCTGTCCTTCGACTCGCCCACTGCGGTGGTCCCGGGTCAGGACGGATTCGGTCACGGCACGTTCATGGCCGGGCTGATCGCCGGCCGGGACCCGCTGCTGGCGGACAAGAAGTGCGACACCTGCCTGGCCTCCACGCCGCTGAGTGACACCCGGATCTACACCGGGGTGGCGCCCGACGCCCGGATCGTGAATGTCAAGGTGGGCGCCTCGGACGGCGCGGCCGACGTCTCCCAGGTGATCGCCGCGATCGACTGGACCGTGCAGCACGCTCACGACCCCGGGGTCAACATCCGGGTGCTCAACCTGAGCTTCGGCACCGACAGCAGCCAGTCCTACCTGATCGACCCGCTGGCCTTCGCCGCCGAGCAGGCGTGGAAGCGCGGGATCGTCGTGGTCGCGTCCTCGGGCAATGAGGGCAAGGAGAGGTCGAAGCTGGCCTCGCCCGCCTACGACCCGTTCCTGCTGGCGGTCGGCGGCCTGGACTCCCAGGGCACCCTGACGGCCACGGACGACGCGGTCGCGGAGTTCGCCCAGACCGGTTCGGTCACCCGTCCGGTCGACGTGGTGGCACCGGCGGTGAGCGTCATCGGGCTGCGCGTGCCCGGCTCGTTCATCGACACCCTGGAGGTCAACCAGGGCAAGATCGGCACCCGGTTCCAGCGCGGCTCGGGCACCTCGCAGGCTGCGGCGATCACCTCGGGGGTGGCGGCGCTGCTGCTGCAGAAGCACCCCTCGGCCACCCCGGACCAGATCAAGAAGCTGATCACGGACACGGCCACGCCCCTGCGCGAGATCGTGATCGACGACACCATCAAGGCGAAGGCCAAGTGGCTCGGGATGAGCCCGGAGGAGTACGCCAAACTGCTGAACTCGCGTAACGGCGCTTTCGGTGGTCACGGTGTGCCGTCGGCGATCTCCGCCGTCTCGCAGTCGCCGTCCAGTTCCGCACGGCAGTACTTCTTCCCCAGCGTGGGCGGCGGCAGCCTGGAGGCCAGCCGCGGCGGCCAGCACCTGGCCACCGGCGGGGTGGAGCTGACCGGCGAACAGGACATCTTCGGCAAGCCCTTCGCGGCCGCCACCATGGCCAAGGCGGAATCGCGGGCCGAGGCCTGGACCGGGGGCACCTGGAACGGCAGCCGATGGTCGGGCGACAGCTGGGCCGGCAGCCGGTGGAGTGCCGCCGTCTGGACCGGCAACGACTGGGCCGGCAGTCGGTGGAGCGGCAGCCGCTGGTCCGGCAGTCGCTGGTCCGGGAGCCGCTGGTCCAGCGTGTCCTGGCAGTGATCGTGTCCTCGATCCGGGGCGCAACTGCGCATACCCGGGCACATCGGGCCGATGACGACCGGACAACAGGTCGAAGGAGTCAACTCACCGCGCTGATCGTTCGATGACCCCGAGGTGACCACATCCTCCGGCGCGACGCCTGCCCAGGCGTCGTTGCCGGAGGATGACCACGTCCGGCCCAGACCGCTGCCCGCGCGCCGAACCCTGGCGTTCTGCCTGGTCCTCATGGTGCTGGGCTCGGTGCTGATGCCCTTCTGGGGAACCTCCGCGCGCTCGCCGTCGACCGTCGACTGGCTCGGCTGGTGGCAGCTCGCCCTGGTGTTCGCGGTCTCGGGGCTGCTGGTCGTCCACGTGGAGATCAACAGCGAGGCGCACAGCTTCTCCCTCAGCGAGGTCCCCCTCGTGCTGGGCCTGCTGTTCGTCTCGCCGCTCGAACTGCTCGCTGCGCGCCTGATCGGCGAGGCAGCCGTCCTGATCTTCTGGGAACGGCAGACCCCCACCAAGCTCGTCTTCAATCTCAGCCTCTTCTTCGCCGAGATCTCGGCGGCCGTGACCGTCTACGGCCTGCTCGACACCGGGGGAACGGCGGAGGAGTGGCCCACCTGGCTGGCCGCCTTCAGCGGGGTGTCCACCGGCACCGTCCTCGGCGCACTCGCGGTCTGGGTCGTGATCCGGATGCACCACGGCGAGGTGAGCTCGCGCCAGCTGATCACCGCGGCCGCGGTCACCGCCGTGGGCAACACCTCGCTGGCCGTGGTCGCCGCGGTGCTGCTCGACCACTCGCCGGCGGCCCTGATCCCCCTGCTGCTGATCGCGGCCGTCGTGGTCGCCGCCTACCGGGGCTACACCCAGCTCACCCGCCGGTACGCCGGGCTCGAGCTGCTCTACCAGTTCACCCGGATCACCGGCGGTTCACAGCGGCCGGACGAGACCATGCGCCGGGTGATGGACGAGGCCTGCCGGCTGCTGCGGGCGGATCGCGCGCTGTTCGCGCTGTACGAGCCGGGCAAGGACACCCCGTGGCTGTGCCTGGGGGCGGGGCGGGCACCGTCGGCGGACGCCGAGCACGCCGAGGAGACCTGGACCCCCGGGCCTCTGCCCGACCTGATCCGGCTCACCGCCCGTGACGGCACGCTGTTGCTGATCCCACGCACCACGATGGACGCCGACCACCGCGTCGTGCTGGAGGCGTTGGGCACCCGCGATCTGATGGCCGCCCCCCTGCGCAGCGGCGAGGTGCACGGCGTCCTGGTCGTGTGCGACCGGCTGGGCGAGGTGAGCACCTTCGACCCCGAGGACGGCCGGCTCTTCCAGACCCTGGCCTCCCAGGCGGCCGTGGCCCTGGAGAACGGCCGGCTGATCGAGCGCCTGCACACCCAGGTCGAGGCCCGCGAGCACGAGGCCCTGCACGATGCCCTGACCGGACTGCCCAACCGCACCCTGTTCTACCAGCGCATGCAGTGCGCGCTCGAACAGTCCACGGCCGAGGGCACCGAGGCGGTGATCATGGTGCTCGACCTGGACGGGTTCAAGGACGTCAACGACACTCTCGGACACCACACCGGCGATCAGCTGTTGTGCGAGGTGTCCACCCGGCTGTCGACGATCCTGGACGGCGAGGGCACCGTCGCCCGGCTGGGTGGGGACGAGTTCGCCGTCCTGCTGCCCGGCGCTCACCCGGGCCAGGGACTGGACCAGGGAATGGCCCTGGCCCGCCGGATCGTGGAGTCGATCCGCCGTCCGATCAGCCTGTCCTCGATGGCGGTGACGGTCGGCGCGAGCGTCGGGCTGGCCGTGGCCCCCCACCACGGGACCGATCCTGACGGCCTGCTCCAGCGCGCCGACGTGGCGATGTACCAGGCCAAGCGGGGGCAGCGGGGGGTGTCGGTCTACGACCCCGACACCGACTGGAACAGCCAGTACCGGCTGCGCCTGGCCGGTGAGCTGCGCGCGGCCACGGCCCACCGCCAGATCCAGGTCTGGTACCAGCCGATCGCCCGCACCGCGGACGTCGAGGTGACCAGCGTGGAGGCACTCGCCCGGTGGGATCACCCCGAACTGGGCCGGATCGCGCCCGCGGAGTTCATCCCGGTCGCCGAGCGGACCGGTCTGATCCACGAGCTCACCATGCACGTGCTCGACGCCGCACTGGGCCAGGTCCGCCGGTGGCACGACCAGGGGCTCGAGCTGGGAGTCAGCGTCAACCTGCCGACCCAGGTGCTGCGGGACGTCGAGTGGCCCACCAAGGTGGTCGAGTTGCTGCACCGGCACGAGGTGGACCCCCGGTGGCTCACCCTGGAGATCACCGAATCGGGGATCATGACCGATCCCGAGCGCATGATCAGCATCCTGCGGGAGCTCACCAGCACCGGGATCGCGCTGTCCATCGACGACTTCGGCACCGGGTACTCCTCCCTGGCCTACCTGCAACAGCTGCCGGTCACCACGGTCAAGATCGACCAGTCGTTCGTCACCCCGCTGCTGGTCGACCCGGCCGCGGCGGCCATCGTCGGGTCGGTGATCGAGCTGGCCCGCAGCCTGGGGCTGGTGGTCGTCGCGGAGGGGGTCGAGGACCAGCGCACCCTGGACCACCTGGCGACGATCGACTGCCACTTCGTCCAGGGGTATCTGCTGTCCCGGCCGATCCCGGGTGAGGAGCTGACCCGCTGGTTGCTGAACCGTCGCAGCGTGCGCACCCGGTGATGCCGAGCCCCAGGTCGAGGTCGAGCCCGAGGTGAGTGGGTGAGGGTCCACCGCCGCCACGCCCGCGGGCGCACACTGTCGGTGTGCTGACCACGCGACTGCTCGTCGTCCACCGGACGGTGATCGCCCAGGGCACGCTGACCGCGGCCGCCGCCGCCCTCGGTTACACCGTCTCGGCGATCAGCCAGCAGCTGGACCAGCTGGCCCACGAGGTCGGGACACCGCTGTTCGAGAAGGCCGGACGGGGGGTCCGGCCCACCGCGGCCGGGCTGCTGCTGAACGACCACGCGGGCCGGATCCTGCGAGCGGTGCAGGACGCCGAGGACGAACTGGCCGACCTGCGGGCAGGCCGCACCGGCAGGTTGCGCGTGGTCTCGTTCCACTCGGCCGGTGAGTCCCTGTTGCCGCCGGCGATCGCCGAGCTGCGCCGATCGATGCCGGGCCTGTACGTCATGCCCCTGGTCGGGGAGGCCGAGAGCGCGCTGCGCCGGCTGCGGGCCGGCGAGGTCGAGCTGGTGATCGTGGTCGAGCCGTTCGCCGCCGGTGCCCAGCCCCAGGACGACCTGACCCGGCTGCACCTGCTGGACGACGAGTACCGCCTGCTGCTGCGGGCCGACCACCCGCTGGCCCACCGCCGGGCGATCGACGTCGCGGCGCTGGCCGACACCGACTGGGTGGTCACCTCGGGCGAGGCCGACTACGTGCGCGAGGCAACCGTGACCACCTGCCGCCGAGCCGGTTTCACCCCACGGATCGTGGCCGAGGGGGACGAGTTCGCGGTCACCCAGGGGTATGTCGCCGCGGGGTTGGGCGTGGCCCTGGTGCCCCTGCTCGCCCTGGGTGCGGTCCGCGAGCACGTCGTGGTCCGCCGGCTGCGCCGTCCGCCGGAACCGCGCCACATCTGGCTGGTCACCCGGGACGGTCAGCTCGACCAGCCCGCCGCCCGGCGTATGGTGGCCGCGCTGCGAGCTGCCGCCGCGGCCGCGGCGCCGGGTGAGCGATCACGCTGACCTCGATGATTCTCGTTCGGCTGTGTCGAGAACGGCGACTCAGCTCCGACGTCCGGTGGGTAGGGCACCGGACGGTGCTCGCGCGACAGCTGAGGAGACCTGCATGAAGTACGTGATCCTGATCCACTCGAACCCCCAGCCCTGGGGGCATCCGACCTCCGACCACCTGGCTGAGTACCAGCACCTGTCCGCCGCGGAGCGCGATCAGTTGAACAAGGAGTTCGACGCGTTCCTGGCGGAGCTGCATGCGGCGGGGGAGCTGGTGAGCGGCGAGGCCCTCGCCGATCCCCGCTCGGCGAGGCTGTTTCGCTGGGACGGCGGCGCACCGATCGTCTCTGACGGTCCCTACGCCGAGACCAAGGAACAGTTCGCCGGCTACTTCGTGATCGACGTCCGTGATCAGGTGCGCGCCGAGGAGGTCGCCGCCCGGTTCGCCGGTCCCGGCGAGACGGTCGAGCTGCGGCCGGCGATGTGGCCCGATGGCGGCGAGGCCTGAGGGTGACGACGAGGGCGTGTGGCGTCGAGAGGCGCCGCACGTCCTGGCCGCTCTGCTCCGTCGCAGCGGGGACTTCGGGGCCTGCGAGGACGCAGTCCAGGAGGCGTTGCTGGCGGCGGCCGTGCAGTGGCCCCATGACGGCGTTCCGGACGATCCCCGGGCCTGGCTGATCCGGGTCGCCGCGCGCCGTCTGATCGATGCCCGTCGCAGCACGGACGCCGAGGCGGCGCGGCTTCACCGGTGGGCCATGGCCTGCCGCGCGGACAGCGCGAGCGCGCCGTCCGCGGATCAGACCCCACTCGCCGGCGACGACACCCTGCAGGTGTTGCTGGGGTGTGCCCATCCCGACCTCAGCGACACCTCGCGGGTGGCGCTCACCCTGCGCGCCGTCGCCGGCCTGTCGACCCGGCAGATCGCCGCCTTGCTGTTCACGGGCGAGGCGACTGTGGCGCAACGAATCAGCCGCGCCAAGGGGACGATCCGCGACTCGTCCACGGCGCTGGTGCCGCCGAGGGTCAGCGACCTGCCGTCGCGATTGTCGTCCGTCCGGCATGTGCTCCACCTGATCTTCACGGCAGGTCACACGGCCAGCCACGGTGGCGCGTTGACCGACGATGCCCTTGCCGAGGAGGCCCTGTGGTTGGCCCAGCGGCTGCACCGCGCGCTGCCGGATGACGGGGAGACCAGCGGCCTGCTCGCGTTGATGCTGCTCAGCCATGCCCGGGTGCGTGCTCGGATCGACCACCGTGGCGATCTGATCCCGTTGCCGGAGCAGGACCGGTCGCTGTGGGATGCCGAGCTGATCGCCAAGGGGGTTGCCGTGCTGGAGGCGGCGTTGCCTCACGGTGAGGTCGGTCCGTTCCAGCTGCACGCCGCGATCGCCGCCGTCCACGCCGAGTCGGCCACCCCCGAGGCGACCGACTGGCTGCAGATCGTCATGCTGTACCGGATGCTCGACCGGATCGCGCCCTCGCCGACGGTGAGGCTCAACCTGGCGGCGGCGGTCGGTATGGCGCATGGTCCGGCGGCGGGACTGGACGCCCTGGCGCCGTTGCTGGCCGACCCCGGCCACCTGGCCCTCCATCGGGTGCACGCCACGCACGCACACCTTCTCGAAATCGCGGGACGGCGGGAGGAGGCGCGCGAGGCGTACGCCCTGGCCGCCCGTCTGACGAGGAACATCCCCGAACAGCGATACCTCCATCGCAAGGCAGCAGCCCCCTGAACCTGCTCATGCTCCGTACCTGACCAACCCCTGCACCGCGGTGTGCGGGTCCCGAACGCGAACACGGCACGGCGTCACGGCAACGGATCACGAGCCGGTTCAGATCCAGCTGGGCAGCCACATCCGGGCGACCCAGGCCTGGTGGGAGATCAGCTGATCGGACAGCACCGGGTAGAAGAAGGCGAAGGCCAGCACCGCGAGCAGCACCACCCCGCCGGCGGTCCCGGCCCCCACCAGCCGCCGGTCGGGGGAGGCGTCGCGGGGCCCGAGCACGAGACCGAGGCAAAAGGTCAGCGCCAGCACGACGTAGGGGACGAAGGCCACGGCGTAGAAGGTGTAGATCGTCCGCTCGTCCCACAGGAACCAGGGCAGCCACCCCCCGGCCAGCCCGGCCAGGATCGCCCCGGCCCGCCAGTCCCGCCCGAGCGCCCAGACCACCAGCAGCACGGCGATCGCGATCGCCGCGCCCCACCAGATCACCGGGTTGCCCAGATCGGTGACCGCCCGCGAGCACTCGCTGTACCGGCACCCGCGCTCGCCGATCCGGTAACTGCGGTAGTCGAAGGCGGTCGGGCGGCCCAGCACGATCCACGACCAGGGGTGAGACTGGTAGGCGTGCGGGGTGTGCAGGGTGGTGTTGAACCGCCACATCTGCTGGTGGTAGTCCCACAGGCTGCGGACGGCGCCCGGCAGCAGCCCGGCGGCGCCCTCGGCGGGGTGCTCGGCGGCCCACTGGCGGTTGTACCCGTCGGCGCTGCGGAACCACCCCGCCCAGGACAGCAGGTAGACCACGGCAACCGTGGGGACGAGGTGCACGAAGGCGCCCACGCCGTCCCGGAACAGGGCGGTGACCACCCAGTGGCGCCGCCCGCTCGCCCGGCGCGCCGCGACGTCCCAGGCCAGCGAGGCAATCGAGAACGCGGCCACGAAGAACAGGCCCGACCACTTCGTCGCCGTGCACATCCCCAGGCAGGCCCCCGCGGCCAGCCGCCACGGACGGATCCAGGTCCCCTCCCCGGCGGCCAGCCGGGCCCGGGCCTGGTCACGGTCGACCAGCAGACACCCGAAACCGGCCAGCGCCCAGAACATCACGAACACGTCGAGCAACCCGGTGCGGCTGTGCACGAAGTGCTGCCCGTCGACCGCCAGCAACAGTGCGGCCGTGGTGCCCAGCAGGGTCGAGCCCAGCAGGCGCCGGGCGATCCGCCCGAGCATCAGGATCGAGGCCGTGCCGACCACCGCGGAGGCGAAACGCCAGCCGACCGGCTCGGTCGACCCGAACAGCAGCTGCCCGAGACCGATCAGCCACTTGCCCGCCGGGGGGTGGACGACGAAGTCGGCCCGCTCTCCCCACACGTCGGTGGTGCCCGCGTTCCAGAGCACGTCCGGCTTGTCCAGGCCCTGCCGGACGGCGCGCTCGTACCCGAAGGTGATCATCGAGGCGCCCTGCTTGACGTAGTACGTCTCGTCGAAGACCAGCCAGGGCGGGCGGCCCAGGTGCCAGAACCGCAGGACGCCGCCGATGATCGCCACCGTGAGCGGGGCCAGCCAGCCCCAGAGCCGGTCGCGGTCGTGCAGAGCGGCGGTCAGCAGGCGCTGGACGCCGGGTGGCAGGCGCCGCCCGAGCGAGGGAGCCGGCGCCGCGTCGACCTGCGTACCGGGCAGGGTCGCTCTCGCGGCGGGCGTCACCCGCCTCATCCTAAGCAGGCCTCAGATCCAGCTCGGCAGCCACATCCGGGCCACCCAGGCGGCGTGCGAGATCCGTTGCGCCGACCAGACCGGGTAGAAGAAGGCGAAGGCGACCAGGGCGGCGAGCACCAGTCCGCCCGCCGCCGCGGCCCCCCAGCGGCGGCGCAGGAGTCCGGCGCGGGGCGGTCCGAGCAGCAACCCCAGCGCGTAGGTCAGGGCCAGCACCACGTACGGGGCGAACGCGACCGAGTAGAACGTGAAGATCGTGCGGCCCTGGTAGGCGAACCAGGGCAGGTAGGTGGCGACCAGCCCGGCCAGGATCGCCCCGGCCCGCCAGTCCCGGCCGAGTGCCCAGGCCACCAGCAGGACTGCGACCGCGATCGTCCCACCCCACCAGATGACCGGGTTGCCGAGCGCCGTCACCGCCCGCACGCACTTGTCGTACGGGCAGGGGTGGTTGCCCGCCGTCCACTCCAGGTAGGCGATCGAGGTGGGCCGGCCCTGCACGATCCACGACCACGGGTTGGAGGAGTAGGCGTGCGGTGAGGTGATCGAGATCGCGCTGTTGTACATGTCCACGTGGTAGTGGATCAGCGAGCGCGCCCAGTCGGGCAGCATCGCGGCCGCCCCCGTGGCCGGATTCTGCTCGGCCCAGTTGCGCCCGTACCCGAGGGAGCTGCGGATCCAGCCGGTCCAGGTCGCCAGGTAGGTGAGTGCCATGATCGGCAGGATCTGGACGGCGGCCACGGTGCCGTCCCGGACCAGGGCGACCGCGAGCCAGAGGCGGCCCCCGGCGGCGCGGCGGGCCGCGACGTCCCAGAGCACGGTGAGCAGGCCGAAGATCGCGGCCACGTAGAGCCCGGACCACTTGGTGGCGGCGCAACAGCCCAGGCAGATCCCGGCGACGATCCGCCAGCCACGCAGTCCCTGCCCGGGGCCGAACCGGGTGGGCGCGCGCGCGAGCAGCCGCGCCCGCGCCCGGTCCCGATCGATCAGCAGGCAGCCGAAGGCGGCCAGCGCCCAGAACATCACCATCATGTCCAGCACGGCGATCCGGCTGAGGGTGAAGTGCATGCCGTCCAGGGCGAGCAGGAGGGCGGCAGTGCTCCCGAGCAGGGCCGACCCGAGCAGCCGGGTCGCGATCCGGCCCAGCATCAGGATCGACAGGCTGCCCAGCAGCGCCACCGTGAAGCGCCAGCCGAACGGGGAGGTGCCGTCCCCGAAGAGCCACATGCCCAGGCCGATCAGCCACTTGCCCAGGGGTGGGTGCACCACGAAATCGGGGCGGGTGGGGTCGAAGAAGTCGGTCGAGCCCGACTCCAGCAGCTTGTTGGCCGCCAGCATCTGGGCGCTGTTGTCCTTGCCCAGGCTGGGTTTCAGGAAGACCTCGACCCCGTAGCGGGTCATGCTCAGGCCTTCCTTGACGTAGTAGGTCTCGTCGAAGGCGATCCACGGGGGGCGGTCGAGATGCCAGAACCGCACGAAGGCGCCGAACACCGCCACCAGCCCCGGGCCGAGCCAGGCCCACAGCCGGTGGGGGCCCGCGGTGGAGGGCTGGCTGGTGCTCACGCGCAGTGATGCTACGTGCGAGATGATCCGGGGGTGATGGTTGGGGACGAGGACGACGCCGGGCCGGGCCGCCTGATCCTGGCCGCGACGCCCATCGGTGACCCGGACGACGCCCCGCCGCGCCTGCGCAGCCTGCTCGCCACGGCGGACGTGATCGCGGCTGAGGACACCCGGCGGCTGCGGCGACTCGCCGCGGCGCTGGGGATCACGCCGTCCGGCCGGGTGGTCAGCTACCACGAGCACAACGAGGCCGAGCGATCGGTCGAGTTGGTCGAGGCCGCCCGGGCCGGGGCCACCGTCGTGGTGGTCACCGATGCCGGGATGCCGAGTGTGTCCGATCCGGGGTTGCGCGCGGTGAGGGCGGCTGCGGACGCCGGGGTGCCGGTGACCGCGGTCCCGGGGCCGTCGGCCGTGCTCACCGCGCTGGCGTTGTCGGGCCTGGCCACCGACCGGTTCTGTTTCGAGGGGTTCCTGCCGCGCAAGGCGGGGGCGCGCCTGCGGGCGCTCCAGGCCCTCGTCGCCGAACCACGCACGATGATCTTCTTCGAGGCCCCGCACCGCGCAGCCCCGGCGCTGGCCGCGATGGCGTCGGCCTTCGGCGCGGATCGCCCCGCCGCGGCCTGCCGGGAACTGACCAAGACCTACGAGGAGGTCCGTCGGGGCCCGCTGGGATCGCTGGCCGAGTGGGCCGCCGCCCGGCCGGTGCTCGGCGAGTTGACCATCGTGGTGGCCGGCCACGCGCCGGCCGTGGCCGAGGCCGCGGACGTCGAGGAGTTGGTCGAGCGGGTGCTCGCCCGCGTGGCGGCCGGGGAACGGCTCAAGGCAGCGGTCGCCGTCGTGGCCGAGGGCGTGGGGATCGGCAAGCGCGAGCTCTACAACGCCGTCACCGCCGCCCGTCCCCCGACCTGACCCCCCTCGTGATCATGCACTTTTGAATAGTCGAAACTGCATGATCACGAGGGTGGGGGGCTCGCCGGGAGTGGGTCAGGGGCCGGGCGGGGAGTCTCTAGACTCACCGGCATGACCCACGTGCTCTCCGCGGTGGCCTGGCCCTACGCCAACGGCCCCCGACACATCGGCCACGTCGCCGGTTTCGGCGTCCCCTCCGACGTGTTCAGCCGGTACATGCGGATGGCGGGGCATGACGTCCTGATGGTCTCGGGCACCGACGAGCACGGAACGCCGATCCTGGTCCAGGCCGAGAACGAGGGCCTGTCACCCAAGGCGCTGGCCGATCGCTACAACCGGATGATCGTCGAGGATCTGCACGGTCTGGGGTTGGCCTATGACCTGTTCACCCGGACCACGACCGGCAACCACTACGCGGTGTCCCAGGAACTCTTCCGGGTCTGCCACCGCAACGGCTACATGGTCGAGCAGACCACGACCGGTGCGATCTCGCCGTCCACCGGGCGCACGCTGCCCGACCGCTACATCGAGGGCACCTGCCCGATCTGTGGCTACGACGGCGCCCGCGGCGACCAGTGCGACAACTGCGGCAACCAGTTGGACGCCGCCGAACTGCGCAATCCCCGCAGCCGGATCAACGGCGAGACGCCGAGGTTCGTGGAGACCGAGCACCTCTTCCTCGATCTGCCGGCGCTGGCCGAGGCGTTGGGAACCTGGCTGCAGGGCCGGGCAGCGGAGGGGGCCTGGCGTCCCAACGTGCTCAAGTTCAGTCTCAACCTGCTGGACGACATCAGGCCGCGGGCGATGACCCGCGACATCGACTGGGGCATCCCGGTGCCGCTGCCCGGGTGGCAGGACAACCCGAACAAGCGCCTCTACGTCTGGTTCGACGCCGTGATCGGCTACCTGTCGGCGTCCGTCGAGTGGGCCCGGCGCGGCGGCGACCCGGACGCCTGGCGCGCGTGGTGGAACGACCCGGCCGCGCGCTCCTACTACTTCATGGGCAAGGACAACATCACCTTCCACTCCCAGATCTGGCCGTCGGAGCTGCTCGGCTACGCCGGCAGGGGCGCCCGCGGCGGCGAGCCCGGGGTGTTCGGGGAGCTGAACCTGCCCACCGAGGTGGTCAGCAGCGAGTTCCTCACCATGGAGGGCAAGCAGTTCTCCAGCTCGCGGGGCGTGGTGATCTATGTGCGCGACGTGCTCGCCCGGTACCAGCCGGACGCCCTGCGCTACTTCATCGCGGTCGCCGGGCCGGAGAACCAGGACACCGACTTCACCTGGTCGGAGTTCGTCCGCCGGACCAACGACGAACTGGTCGCCGGCTGGGGCAACCTGGTCAACCGCACCGCGTCGATGATCCACAAGAACCTGGGGGCGATCCCGGCGGCGGGCGAGCTCACCGACGCCGACCATGCGCTGCTGGCCACCACCCGATCCGGGTTCGACGCGGTCGGCGCGATGCTGGCCGACAACCGGCAGAAGTTCGCGGTCACCGAGGCGATGCGCATCGTCGGCGAGGCGAACAAGTACCTGTCCGACCAGGCGCCGTGGAAGCTCAAGAACGAGGACCCGAAGCGGATGGAGACCGTGCTCCACGTTGCGGCGCAAGCGATCTCGGACTGCCGCACCCAGCTCTCGCCGTTCCTGCCGTTCAGCGCGCAGGCCGTGCACGAGGTCTTCGGTGGCACCGGGACGGTCTCGCCGATGCCCGAGATCCGCGAGGTCGATGACCTGGACGGCGCCTGGGACGGTGCCGACTATCCCGTGCTGATGGGGGACTACCGGCGCGGGGAGACCTTGAGCGCCTGGGAGTCCACGCCGATCGTCCCCGGGATGCCGGTGGGGGCGCCCAGCCCGGTGTTCCGCAAGCTGGACGAGTCGGTGATCGAGGAGGAACTCGCCCGGCTCAGCGGCTCGCCCTCCTGATCGCCGGACCTCGGCCTCGCGGCCGGTGCCTACGATCGACGGGTGACCAGCACGTTGCCGCCTGCTCCACCACCCCTGTCCGGGCCGGTGGTCGACAACCACGCCCACCTCGATCACGTGCGCCGCGGCGACGACCCGCTCGCCGTGCCCGAGGCGATCGCCCGGGCCCGCTCGGTCAACGTGACCCGGATCGTCCAGATCGGGTGCGACCTCGACTCGGCGCGCTGGAGCGTGCAGACGGCCACTCGCCATCCGGAGGTGGTCGCCGGGGTGTCGCTGCACCCCACCCAGGCCACGGCGATCGCGGCCACCGAGGGCGAATCCGGCCTCCGGGAGGCGCTGGCCGAGATCGAGGCGCTGGCTGCTGACCCCCGGGTGCGCGTGATCGGTGAGACCGGGCTGGATCATCACTGGGTGGGCGCGGACGATGTCGCCGGGCGCGCGGCGCAGGAGGAGTCGTTCCGGTTCCACATCGACCTGGCCAAGCGCACCGGCACGGTGCTGCAGATCCACGACCGGGATGCCCATGAGGGCGTCCTGCGGGTGCTGGCCGAGGAGGGCGCCCCGGAGCGCACGGTGTTCCACTGCTTCTCCGGTGACGAGCCGATGGCCCGGTTCTGCCTGGAACGGGGCTGGTACCTCTCCTTCGCGGGCCCGGTCACCTTCGCCAACGCCGAAGGCCTGCGGACGGCGTTGCGGGTCGCCGCCTCGGACGCGGACTGGCTGGGCCGGCTGCTGGTCGAGACCGATGCCCCGTACCTCACCCCGCACCCGCACCGGGGACGGCCGAACGCGAGCTACCTGGTGCCGCTGACCGTGCGTCGCATGGCCGCTGAGCTCGGCCTCGAGGAGGCCGCCCTGTGCGCGCTGCTCGATGCGACGTCCGAGGCGTTGTACGGTCCCTGGTGAATTCTCGCCGGAGCCGTGTGATCCGTTCCGGGAAATGGTCGGCTGCGACTGTAATTCGGTTCGAGGGGGACGATTTGCCGCCGAACTGGGTTCGAATGCCCCTCTTCGTAACACTTTTCTGTGACATAGATAACACTGGAGCAGGCCGTCTGACCTGCAACGACTACGGGCAGTCGCCAGAGATACCCACAACATGTCCGTTCTGCCCGTTGGAGCGTCGTTGCCGAACCGTTACGGTGTTCCGCGGAACAGCCGGGGTCGGCCGATCCCGGGACAGCGCAGCCAAAACGAATTGCTCGGCTCCTGCACGACGCGGTCCCACCCGGGGGCGCAGGGGGTCGGCACCGATCGAGGCCGCGGGGCAAGGACGTCCCGCTCGGGGGTTGGTCCTGTCCCGCATCGCCCGTGCCCGGACCTGATGAGGTCTGGAGTGTCGTGCACGATTTCCTCGAGCGCCGTCCCGTACGCCTGGTCGCCCAGGGTGCGGTCCTGACGGGCATCGTGTTGGCCACCGTCGCGATCGCGGACGCCGGGTCGCTGGTGAGCAGGTCCCTCAACGGGCAGGACGCCCAGGTGGAGCTGGCCGATCCCGCCGGGATGGCGCTGAGCGCCTCCCGCCCCCAGGTTGCCGATCGGCAGATCACCGTGACCGCCGACGGGTCGACGCGGGCCGTGACCAGCTCCGCCGGCACGGTGGCCGACCTGCTCGCAGAGCAGGGCATCACCCTGGGTCGGCTCGACCGGCTGAGCGTGCCGGCGACCGCGCCCGTGGTCCCCGGGATGGCGATCGACATCGTCCGGGTGACCACCCGCACGGTGGTGGCCACCGAGCCGCTCGCCTTCACCACCACCAAGACCCGCTCGCGGGACCTGGCGGTCGGTACCACCAAGGTGGTCACCAAGGGCAAGCCCGGTGAGCAGCGGGTGACCTACCGGTTCACTTACGCCGACGGCAAGCAGATCGACCGCACGCGGGTCTCCGCCGAGATCAGCCGCAAGCCGGTGACCGCGCAGGTGCAGGTCGGCTCGGCCCCGACGTCCGACGACAACGACGCCTCGACGACCACCAAGTCGACCTCGACGTCCACGAAGTCGACCTCGACGTCCACGAAGTCCTCCTCGAGTTCGTCGGGGTCCTCCTCGACCGGCACCAAGGCCGACGGGCTCAACTGGGCCGCGCTGGCCAAGTGCGAGTCCGGCGGCAACCCCCGGGCGGTCAACCCGGCCGGCTACTACGGGCTCTACCAGTTCAGCCTGTCGACCTGGCGCTCGGTCGGGGGCAGCGGCAACCCCCGCGACGCCTCGCCTGCCGAGCAGACCAAGCGGGCCAAGATCCTCTACAACAAGGCCGGTGCCGGTCAGTGGCCGGTCTGCGGTCGCAAGCTGTTCACCTGACCTCGTGATCATGCACTTTCGAACAGTCGAAAGTGCATGATCACGAGGGGAGCGGGTCAGGTGGGGAGCGGGTCAGGTGGGCGACGGGTCAGGAGGTCGTGTTGCCGCTGATGGTCGACTGGCTGTCGTAGGTGAAGATCGGCGTCCCGGCGTTGCCGGTCACCGTGTTGCCGGTGACCACCGTGCCCACGTCCTGATACATCGCGATCCCGGCGCCGGACTCCCCGTGCTTGCCGGCCTTGGTGGTTCCGGTGACCGTGTTGCCGCGCACCGTGACCTGCCGCGATCCGGAGGTCACGTAGATGCCGGCGCCGTGGCTGCGGCGGACGGTGTTGCCCTCCACCAGCACGGTGCTCACGTCGGAGATGTACATCCCCGTGCGCATCACGGTCGGCGAGGCACTCAGGCCGTTGTTGTCGAACGTGTTGCCGCGCACCGTGATGTTCCGGACGCTCGAACTGGCGCGGTACTGGTCACTGATGCCGATGGACAGACCCTGAACGCTGTTGTCGGTGATCGTGTTGTTCAGCAGCTGGACGTTGTGCACGTGCTGATTGCCGTTCGGCTCCAGGTCGATCCCCGATCCGGCGCCGCCGGGCTCACTGACGGTGCGGGTGAACACCGAGTCCCGGATCACCATGCCGTCCACGTCGGTCACCGAGATCCCCTGGCGGCGGTTGTGATCGGCGCGCACCCGGCACAGCGTGATGTCCGCCGAGGACGTGCCCCCGACGTAGAAGCCGTCACCCCAGGCCTCTGCCGAGGTCACCGAGTCGATGGTCACCGACCGGGAGTCGTTCACCGAGATCCCGTGACCCCACTGCCCGCTATTGCCCGGGTGACGCCCGAGGTCGCCCTCGACGGTGCCGCCCACGACCGCGACGTTCGAGACGCCCTGGATCCGGATCACGTTGTAGTTGCCGCTCGAGGTCGCGATGACGCGCAGCACCGCGCCCGCGGCCAGCCGCAGGGTCATCGAGCTCTTCGGCCGGACGCCCCGCGCTCCGTTGATCAGATAGATGCCGTCCGGCACCAGCACCGTGCCGCCGTTCGGCACGGCGTCGATGGCGGCCTGGATCGCGGCCGTGTCGTCGCCGCTGTCGCCCGCGCGGGCACCGGTGGTGGTCACGTTGACGACGGCCGGGCTGGACGGCGCGCCCGCACAGGCGCCGCCGGACGGCGGGGCCGCGGGAACCGTGGCCTCCCGCGATGGGCTCGTGGCGGTCGAGGTGGTGCCGGTGGTGCTCACCCGGGAGGTGGTCGCCCCCGTGTCGGGAGCACCGGCGGCGGGTGCCGGAGTGAGCGTGGTGGACGGGGTCGGCGTGGCGCCGATCGATCCCGCGGCCGTGGGGAGGCCTCGCGTCGCCCGGCGCTCGCCGCGCTCACCGGCGCGGGAGGTCGTCGGACGCCGTGCCGAACCGGGTGTCGGATCGCGGTGCTGGTGGGCGAGAACGGTCTCCAGCTGGTCGCGGTCGGTACGGTCGGAGACCACGAACAGTCCTCCCGCCACGCCGCCGGCGGTGAGGGTGGCGATCAGGCAACGGCGCATCAGCACGCTGAGGGTCATGGGAAGGCCAGGCGCCCTTCGTCACGAGGGCGGCGGCCCCCCGAGAGCCGCCGCAGCGGCACCATCGTGCAACCGGGTCCGTCATGAGTGGGTCAACGGGAGAGCAAGATCGAACCCCTCGCACAGGACCGGTTGACCTGGTCCTTTGTGCCAGGCTGTCCCGGTGCCCGATACCCCCGGCCCCTCGCCCGGCTCCCTGCTGGGTGCCGGTGACATCCGGGAGCTCGCCGCCGTGCACGGCGTCCGGCCGACCAAGGCGCTCGGGCAGAACTTCGTGGTCGACGCGAACACCGTGCGCCGGATCGTGCGACTCAGCGGCATCGATGCACACGACGTGGTGCTCGAGGTGGGTCCGGGGCTGGGCTCGCTCACCCTCGCCCTGCTGGACGTCGCGGCGAGAGTGATCGCGGTCGAGATCGATCCCGCGCTGGCCGCGGCGCTGCCCGCCACCGTCGCGGCCCGCCGTCCGGAGGCCATGGCCCGCCTGCACGTGCTGGCGGCCGATGCCCTGCGGCTGGAGCCCGCCGATCTGCCGGAGCCCCCCACCGCCCTGGTGGCCAACCTGCCCTACAACGTGGCGGTCCCGGTGCTGCTCGTCGCGCTCGAGCGGCTGCAGGCACTGCGGCACGGGTTGGTGATGGTGCAATCCGAGGTGGCCGACCGGCTGGCGTCAGCCCCGGGGAGCAAGAGCTACGGCGCCCCCTCGGTGAAGGCAGCCTGGTTCGCCGACGTCCGCCGCGCCGGTCCGGTGCCGCGCAGCGTGTTCTGGCCGGTGCCGAACGTGGACTCGGGGCTGGTCGCCTTCACCTGCCGTCCGGCCCCGGTCACGACGGCATCCCGGGCCGAGGTCTTCGCCTGCGTGGACGCCGCCTTCGCCCAGCGCCGCAAGACCCTGAGGGCGGCCCTGGCCGGCTGGGCAGGATCACCGGCCCGCGCCGAAGAGGTGCTGCGCGCCGCGGGGGTGGATCCCACGGCCCGGGGCGAGCAACTCTCGGTGGTGCAGTTCGCGGCGGTGGCCGAGGCAGCGCGCGGCTAGGGTGAGCCCGTGACCTCACGTGCGCTGACCTCGCGTGCGGTGACGGTCCGGGCCCCGGCGAAGATCAACCTCGAGCTTCGGGTGGGGGCGCCTCGGGCCGACGGGTTCCATGAGTTGGCGACGGTGTTCCAGGCGATCTCGCTGGCGGACGACGTCACCGTGCGGGCCACCGGCGGCAGCATCGACGAGCCGATCCAGGTCACGCTCGACAGCGACTTCGCCCACCTGGACGGCGACCCGTCGGCCGGGGACGACGGCCGGACGGGGGCCGTGCCGTTGGACGAGACCAACCTGGTCGTGCGCGCCGTCCGGCTGCTGGCCGAACGCACCGGCGTCGGCGAGGGCGTCGCGATCCACATCCGCAAACGCATCCCGGTTGCCGGGGGCATGGCGGGTGGATCGGCGGACGGCGCCGCGGCGCTGCTGGCGGCGGACCAGCTCTGGCACAGCGGCTCGAGCCGGGACCAGCTGCGCGCGCTCGCCGCCGAACTGGGCTCCGACGTGCCCTTCCCGCTGCTGGGCGGGACCGCCGTCGGCACCGGTCGCGGCGAGCAGCTCACCCCCGCGCTGTGCCGGGGCAGCTACACGTGGGTGATCGCCACCAGCGGCCGCGGGCTGGCCACCCCGAGCGTCTTCGCCGAGACCGATCGGTTGCGGGCCGGCCGGGTGCTGCCCGTGCCCCGGGTCGGGCCGGAGCTGATGGCCGCGTTGCGTTCGGGCAACGCGGTGGCCGTGGGCGCGCGACTGGCCAACGACCTGCAGCCCGCCGCGTGCTCGTTGCGTCCCGATCTGGAGCGCACGCTCGAGGTCGGCCGGGAGTCCGAGGCACTCGGCGGACTGGTCTCGGGCAGCGGCCCGACCGTCGCGTTCCTGGTGCGCGACGCCGAGCACGCCCTGGACGTCCGGGCCGCACTGGAGGCGGCCGAGGTGGCCGACCAGGTGATCACCGTGACCGGGCCCGTGCACGGTGCCCGGGTGATCGAGGAGTTCGCGCGCGGGTGAGTGCCGAGCGATCCGGGGCCGACGGGCCCCCACAGCCTCGCGTCCACCGTGCCCTGGGCGCACGCCGGGGGGAGCGCGCGTGGCCCACCTGCTGAACGTCGAGTCCGCGCGCGTGGTCCACGGGGCCCGCACCATCCTCGACCAGGTCTCGCTCGGCCTGGACGACGGCATGCGGATCGGGGTCGTCGGCCGCAACGGGGACGGCAAGTCGACCCTGCTGCGCGTCCTGGCCCGCGAGCAGGAGCCCGACACCGGTCGGATCACCCACACCCGCGGCGTCCGGCTGGGGTTGTTGCACCAGAGCGACGAGGCGGGCGAGGCCACGGTGCGCCACCTGGTGCTCGGGGATGCCCCGGACCACGTCTGGGCCGCCGACGCCCTGGCCCGCGATGTCGTGGGCGGGCTGCTCGGCGGGCTGGACGCCGCCGAGGTGGGCGGGCTGGACGCGCCGCTGTCGCGGCTGTCCGGTGGGCAGCGGCGCCGGGTGGCGCTCGCCGCGCTGCTCGCCCGGCCGCACGACGTCCTGCTGCTGGACGAACCGACCAACCACCTGGACGTCGAGGGCGTGGCCTGGCTCGCCGCGCACCTGCGCTCGCGCTGGCCGGCCGGGCGGGGGGCGCTGGTGGTGGTCACCCACGACCGGTGGTTCCTGGACGCCGTGTGCGAGCGGACGTGGGAGGTGCACGACGGCGTCGTGGACTCCTTCGAGGGCGGCTACGCGGCCTACGTGCTCGCCCGGGCCGAGCGAAGCCGGATCGCGGCGGCCGGTGAGGAGCGACGGCAGAACCTGATGCGCAAGGAGCTGGCCTGGTTGCGGCGAGGGCCGCCGGCGCGGACCAGCAAGCCGCGGTTCCGGATCGATGCCGCCACCGCGCTGATCGCCGACGAGCCACCGGCGCGGGACAGCCTCGAGCTGGCGCGCATGGCCACGGCCCGCCTCGGCAAGGACGTCATCGACCTCGAGGACGTCACCGTGTCGGTGGGGTCGGGCGAGACCGAGCGGGTGCTGCTGGACGGCGTGACCTGGCGGCTGGCGCCGGGGGAGCGGGTCGGCTTGGTCGGGGTGAACGGGGCGGGCAAGACCACGCTGCTGCGGGTGCTGCTGGGCCAGGTGCGGCCGTCGTCCGGGCGGGTCAGACGGGGCAAGGCCGTGGTGACCGCGATGCTGTCGCAGGACGTGCGCGAGTTGGACGACGTGGCCGACCTGCGGGTGGGCGAGGCGGTCGAGAAGGTGCGCGGCACGGTGCGCATCGGGGACCGCGACGTCACGGCCGGGCAGTTGCTGGAGCGGCTGGGTTTCGCCAAGGAGCGGATCTGGACCCCGGTGGCGGGACTGTCCGGCGGGGAGCGGCGCCGGGTGCAGTTGTTGCGGTTGCTGATGGGCGAGCCCAACGTGCTGCTGCTCGACGAGCCGACCAACGACCTGGACACCGACACCCTGGCCGCGATCGAGGACACCCTCGACTCCTGGCCCGGGACGCTGGTGGTGGTCTCCCACGACCGCTACCTGCTGGAGCGGGTGACCGACCACCAGGTGGCCCTGCTCGGCGACGGCGCGTTGCGTGATCTGCCCGGCGGGGTCGAGGAGTACCTCGAACTGCGTTCGGCGGCAACGCGTTCCGGTTCGGGGAACTCGGGGTCATCACCGGTCGCGGGGGCTTCCCCGCCCGATGGGACCGCCCAGCCGGACCCGGCCGACCGGCGTCAGGCGCGCAAGGACATGTCGCGGATCGAACGTCAGCTCTCCCGGCTGTCCGGCCAGGAGGACAAGCTGCACCTGCGGATGGCCGAGCAGGCCGGAGACCACACCGCGCTGATGGCCCTGGACGCCGAGCTGCGCGCCCTGCACGCCGAACGCGCCGCACTCGAAGAGGAGTGGCTGCTGGCCGCCGAGCTGGCCGGTTGACCACAGCGGGGCTGATCCTCGAGATCAGGAGTGACCCAGGCTGAGGGCCAGCGCGCGCAGCAGGCTGCCCAGATGGTGTCGGTCGGCCTCGTCCAGACTCGAGAGCAGGCTCCGCTCGCGCTCGATCAGGTCCGCCAGGGCGGCGTCCACCGCGGTGCGGCCGGCCTCGGTCAGGCGGACCAGCACGCCGCGGCCGTCGTCCGGGTCGGGCTCACGCACCACCAGGGACCGTGCCGACAGCCGGTCGATCCGGTTGGTCATCGTGCCGCTGGCGACCAGGGTCTCGGCGGCCAGCTGACCGGGGGAGAGCCGATGGGGCTCACCGGCCCGGCGCAGGGCGGCCAGCACGTCGAACTCCCAGGGCTCGAGGTCGTGGGCGGCGAAGGCGGCCCGGCGGAAACGGTCCAGGTGGCGGGCCAGCCGGCTCACCCGGGAGAGCACCTGCAACGGAGCCAGGTCCAGGTCGGGCCGCTCGCGCTGCCAGGCGTCGACGATCCGGTCGACCTCGTCCCCGGGCGTGCCCTGCCGCCCGAGGGGCCGGTCCGGCTCCAGGCCGCCGCCAGTGGCGTGCACGGAGTTCACGACGACCGGGCCCGCACACCGAGCACGGGCGCCCGCTCCAGGCCCGACAGCCCGTTCCAGGCCAGGTTCACCAGGTGGGCGGCGACGTCCGCCTTGGCCGCCTCGCGGTGGTCGAGCCAGTACTGCCCGGTCAGCGAGACCATGCCGACCAGCATCTGGGCGTACAGCGGGGCTGCCGTCGGGTCCAGGCGGCGGCGGGAGAACTCGTCCACCAGCAGGTACTCCACCTGCTGTGCGACATCACTGAGCAGGCTGGCGAAGGTCCGCGCCGACGGGGTGGCCGGACTGTCGCGTACCAGGATGCGGAAGCCGTCGGTCGAGCCCTCGATGTAGCCCAGCAGCGCCAGGGCAGCGTTCTCCAGCAGCTCGCGCGGGTGGTGGCGCCCGGACAGGGACTGGGTGATCAGTGCGAGCAACGCCCGGGTCTCGCGGTCGACGACCTGGGCGTAGAGGCCCTCCTTGCCCCCGAAGTGCTCGTAGACCACCGGCTTGGAGACCTGGGCGGTGGCGGCGATCTCCTCGACGCTGGTGCCCTCGAAGCCCTTCTCGGCAAAGAGCCGCCGGCCCACGGTGAGCAACTGCTCTCGTCGCTGGCTGCCGGTCATCCGGGACCTGCCCGACGCCGAGTGGCGCCGCGCTGCGTCCGCGGTGGGGGGGCTCACGTCCCCATCATGCCCGCTCACCGTGCGCCGGATCGGGCACACTGGTCGCTGCCGGTCCCCGCGGTCCCGGTCGCACCTGCCCCAGCGCCGGTGACGTACCGTGAGCTGACGAGAACGATCCGCCCTGGTGTAACGGCAGCACACAGGCCTTTGGAGCCTTGAGGTCCCTGTTCGAATCAGGGGGGCGGAGCGAGCACGGCACGAGCACAGGGCGTGCACAGCGCGTGTGCCGGGCGGTGCGGATCACTCCGGACCGGGGACGCCGCCCCGATGCCGACGGTTAGGATCGCCCTGCCGAACCCCGGGTGCCGAGGAGGCAGCAGTCCCGTGCGTCAGACCGAGAGTCAGTCCACCACTCCACCGGCCGCCGGCCCACCGTCCGCAGTCGTCGTCCTCGCTGCCGGCGAGGGCACCCGGATGCGTTCGGCCACCCCCAAGGTCCTGCACCGCATCGGCGGTCGGTCCCTGCTGGGTCACGCCCTGGCTGCCGCCCGGGGCCTGGCCCCGGGGCACCTGGTGGTCGTCGTCCGGCACGAGCGTGACCTGGTGGCCGCCCATGTGGGCGAGGTCGACCCGGACGCCGTGATCGCCGACCAGGACGAGATCAAGGGCACGGGCCGTGCCGTCGCCTGCGGGCTCGAGGCCCTCGCCCCCCGGCTGACCGGCTCACAGTCCGGCTCCCTGACCGGCTCCCTGACCGGCACGGTCGTGGTCACCTACGGCGACGTCCCGTTACTGACCCAGGAGACCCTGGTGGGCTTGCTGAGCGAGCACGCGGCGTCAGGGAACGCGGTCACGGTGCTGACCGCGCAGGTTGCCGACCCGACCGGGTACGGGCGGGTGGTGCGCGAGAACGGCGACCCGGACGGCGCCGTGGTCGGCATCGTCGAGCACAAGGACGCCGACGACGACCAGCGGGCCATCCGTGAGATCAACTCGGGGATCTACGCCTTCGAGGCCGACGTGCTCACCGACGCCCTGGGCCGGCTGACCACCGACAACGCCCAGGGTGAGATGTACCTGACCGACGTGCTGGCCATCGCCCGCGCGGACGGCCGCCGGGTCGGGGCGCTGCGCACGGACGACCGGTGGCAGGTCGAGGGCGTCAACGACCGGGTGCAACTGGCCACCCTGGGCCGGGTGCTCAACCAGAGACTGCTGGATTCCTGGATGCGCGCCGGGGTGACCGTCGTCGACCCGGACACCACCTGGGTCGATGTCACCGTCACCCTCGAGGCGGACGTCACCCTGCTGCCCGGCGTCCAGCTGCACGGGCACACCGAGGTGGCGCGCGGCGCGCTGATCGGGCCGGACACGACGCTGGCCGACTGCACCGTCGCGGCCGGGGCCCAGGTGGTGCGCAGCCACGGCAGCGGGGCACTGATCGAGGCCGGCGCCACGGTCGGGCCGTTCAGCTACCTGCGTCCGGGGACCCGCCTGGGGCCCCAGGGCAAGATCGGTGCCTTCGTCGAGACCAAGAACGCCCACATCGGTGCCGGGGCCAAGGTGCCTCACCTGTCCTACGTCGGGGACGCCGCCATCGGCGAGGGCACGAACATCGGTGCCGCCACCGTGTTCGTCAACTACGACGGGGTGGCCAAGCACCGCACGACCGTCGGTGACCACGTCCGCATCGGCAGCGACACCATGCTCGTCGCACCGGTCACCATCGGGGACGGCGCCTACACCGGCGCCGGGTCGGTGATCACCGACGACGTTCCCGCCGGGGCGATGGCAGTCGGCCGGGCGCGGCAGCGCAACCTGCCGGACTGGGTGCGACGGCGCCGGCCTGGCACCGCCTCCGCCGAGGCGGCGGCAGCCGCGGCCAGGGCACCGCAACCGGTGGGCGGGACCACGGGTCCCACCTCCGCCGAAGGGACCGAGTGAGCATGACCACCACCGTGACCGCCGCCAACGAGAAGCGTCTGGTGATCGCCAGCGGGCGGGCCCACCCCGGGCTCGCCGAGGAGGTGGCCACGGCCCTGGACGTCGACCTGCTGCCCACCAGCGCCTACGACTTCGCCAGCGGCGAGATCTACGTGCGCTTCGGGGAGAGCGTGCGGGGCAGCGACGCGTTCGTGATCCAGAGTCACTGCCACCCGATCAACAAGTGGCTGGTCGAGCAACTGATCATGGTCGACGCCATGAAGCGGGCCTCGGCCAAGCGGATCACCGTGATCGCGCCGTTCTTCCCCTACGCCCGTCAGGACAAGAAGCACCGCGGTCGCGAGCCGATCTCGGCCCGGCTGATGGCCGATCTGTTCAAGACCGCCGGTGCCGACCGGATCATCTCGGTCGACCTGCACACGGCGCAGATCCAGGGCTTCTTCGACGGTCCGGTGGACCACCTGTGGGCGCTGCCCCTGCTCGCCGACTACGTGCGGGGCCGGGTCGACCGGTCCAAGCTGACCATCGTCTCCCCGGACGCCGGGCGGGTGCGGGTGGCGGACGTCTGGTCCGACCGGCTGGCCGCACCGCTGGCCATCATCCACAAGCGCCGGGACCCGAGCGTGCCGAACACCGTGAAGGTGCACGAGGTGGTCGGTGAGGTCAACGGACGGGTCTGCCTGCTGGTGGACGACATGATCGACACCGCGGGCACGATCGTCCAGGCCGCGGAGGCGCTGCGGGAGAACGGCGCCAGTCAGGTGATCGTGGCCGCGACCCATCCGATCCTGTCCGGGCCGGCGGTCGATCGGCTGAAGAACAGCAGCATCAGCGAGGTGATCGTCACCAACACCCTGCCGATCGCCGAGGAGCAGATGTTCCCCAAGCTGACCGTGCTGTCGATCGCGCCGATGATCGCCCGCGCGATTCGCGAGGTGTTCGACGACGGCTCGGTGACCTCGCTGTTCGACGGCAACGCCTGACCGGCAGCGAATTTCAGCCCGGGGCCCTCTCGCGGCTACGATGGCGCGGTTGCCTCGGCGAGGGTCTCCGCAGAACTCCACGTGACGCGGTGCCGTGATCGACGAGGGCGCTTGCGCTCCCGTCTGGCGGTCCGGCCCCCTCCGGCGGCATCGGACTGCGACCGCGCCCGCCCCGTCGCAACCGCCGCACCGAACCTGCTCCGAACCCGTACTGCCCTGAACGCCGTCCCCGCAGATCGCACCGAAGAAGCCCGAGGCCGTAGCGCCTCATCGATGAGGAGTGAACGTGTCCGAGGTCAAGCTCACCGCCGAGAAGCGCACCGAGTTCGGCAAGGGAGCTGCGCGCCGCCTGCGTCGCGCGCACAAGGTTCCCGCCGTGCTCTACGGCCACGGAACCGACCCGGTCCACCTGGCCCTGCCCGGCCACGACACGATGATGGCCCTCAAGCAGTCCAACACCCTGCTGACCCTCGACCTGGGCGAGAGCACTCAGCTGGCCCTGCCCAAGGACATCCAGCGGCACGCCATCAAGGGCTTCATCGAGCACGTGGACCTGCTGCTGGTGCGACGGGGCGAGAAGGTCACGGTCGACGTCCCGCTGCACGTGGTCGGCGACGCTGCCAACGGCACGCTGGTGACCAGCGAGCTGACCACGCTGTCGATCGAGGTCGAGGCGACCCGCATCCCCTCCTCGATCGAGGTCAGCGTCGAAGGGCTCGAGGCCGGCGCCCGCATCCTGGCCGGCGAGGTCGCGCTGCCCGCGGGCAGCACCCTGGAGACCGACCCCGAGTCGCTGGTCCTGCAGGTCTCCCTGCCGGACGACGAGGGCGCTGGGGCCGAGGCCGCCGAGGGTGAGGCTGGGGCCGAGGCCGCCGAGGCCGAGTGAGCCCGTCGCCGGGCGACCCCGAGTCGCCCGACGACACCTGGCTGGTGGTCGGCCTGGGCAATCCCGGCCCCGCCTACGCCGGCCACCGGCACAATGCCGGGGCGATGACGGTCACCGCACTGGCCGGGGAACTCGGCGTTCGGCTGCGACAGCACAAGACCCGGGCGCTGGTGGCCGAGCTTCGCCTGCCGCCGGTCTCCACCCCGACGGGCCCCCTGCCCGGTCCCCGGATGGTGCTCGCCGTCCCGAGCAGCTTCATGAACCTGTCCGGGGGGCAGGTGTCCGGCCTGGCACGGTTCTACGGCGTCCAGACCGAGCGCCTGCTGGTCGTGCACGACGAACTCGACCTGCCCTTCGGTCAGTTGCGGCTCAAGCGCGACGGCGGCGAGGCCGGGCACAACGGGTTGCGGTCGATCTCCCAGTCCCTCGGCCGTCGTGACTACTGCCGGCTGCGTCTGGGCATCGGACGGCCACCCGGCCGGATGGAGGCCGCCGACTTCGTCCTGCGGGACTTCTCCGCCGCCGAGCGCGAGGACGCCGCAGTGATGGTCGGCCAGGCCGCGGACGTCGTCCGCGAGGTGGCCCTGCGCGGCTGGGAGCGGGCCCAGGCCGAGGTCAACACCCGCGCGACGTCGAGCTGAGGCGCTCGGCCGGGCCCGTCCGCGTCGTCCGAGTTCTCGGTGCCTCCGCTGCGCCACCCGTTCGGCGCCACCCGTTCCGCCTCACCCGTTCGGCCTCGCCTGTTCGGGTGGTGGCCTCCTCGGGTGAGCGGACGGCGAACTCGGCCGTTCGGCCGGTTTGTGGTCCCGAGGTGTAGGACGCGCCGCCGCGCGGCGTCCCCGGTCCGTGAGCTGCCTGATATTCCTGCGGACACGACGCAGGGACCAGCCAACGGGGAGTGGCCGAACCATGTCGATCCACCGTCACGGGCACCGACCCGAGATCACCGTCGTCCGTGAGCCCGATCGCGCCCCGGAAGCCGACCTGAGCCTGACGCGGCCTGCCCCGGGCGGCGCCGCCGACCATCAGCCGCGTCACCCGCTGCACCGGCTGATCCTGTTGCCCCGCCCCGACGTGGTCGGGGACCAGCCGGTGCCGGCGTCGGCGGTCGATCACCGCCGTCGCCGGGCGCTGGTGCTGGGCGACGCGCTGGCGGCGCTGGTGACCGCGGTGGGCATCACGGGCGTGGCCGGCGTCCACGATCCGGCCGGAGTGCTCCTGGCCATGTGCCTGCCCGCAGTCTGGATGATGCTGCTCGGCTGGCGGGGTGGCTACCGGCCCGAGCCCGCGCCGACCGGGCCGGCGATCAGCGAGGTGGCCGTCGCCGGCATGGTGTTCGTGACCGCCACCGCGGGGCTGGCCTTCCTGGCGCACGCGCAGGTCTCCCGGCCCCTGCCGCCGGTGGCGGGCGCCGGGCTGGTGCTGGGTTCCTGCCTGGTGCGGGTGATGGCCGAGCGCTGGGTGCACGGCCAGCGCCGGCGGGGGCGGGGCCTGCAGCGGGTGCTGGTGATCGGGCACCCCGAGCCCACGGCGCGGCTGATCGAGACGGTGGACGCCGCCCCCGGCAGCGGACTGGTGATCGTCGGCGCGGCCCTGCCGTTCGACGGTTACCCGCACACCCCGTCGCTGGGGGTGCCGGTCGTCCTGGACGAGATCGAGGTGGCGGCGCTGGTCGAGATGGCGGCCGAGCTGTCCGTGGACGCCGTGGCCCTCAGTTCCGACCCGGACGTCTCCGGCCTGGGTGGGCGGCGGTTGCACGACGGCCTGGCCGATCGTGGCATCGCCCTGCTGGCGGCCCGCAGTACGGCCGGAGCCGCCTGGAGCCCGTGCCTGGAGGAGATTCCCGGCACACCTCTGGTGCGTGTGGGGGCCCGAGTCGTCGGTTAGGCTCGACTGCAGCGCGCGGTGCGATGCAGCGCTCACGGGGGGTACCGGATGCTGCGGTACCGTCGAGTGGCGTGCCATCGCTCGCGACCAGCGAGGGAGCATCGTGGCTCCGCCGCACAATCCTGTTCGACCCGCACCCCGAGGATGATCCGTGTCTCGAAATCGGGCGGCCGCCACCGGCACGTCGGACTCCGCGAGAGCGGCCAGGTCCCCGCGCCCGGGTGCCGTCGTGAACGCCGATGCCCAACTCGCCCGCAGTCTGGCGGTCGAGGCGGGCGAGGTGCTGGTGCAGATCCGCCGCGGCGGGTTCAGTGGCAGCAGCCTGAAGGCCGCCGGGGACGCCGGGGCGCAGGCCGTGCTCGCCCGCCGGCTGGACGACGACCGCCCGGACGACGCCGTGCTCTCCGAGGAGGCGCCGGACGACGCGGCCCGGCTGACGGCGGCCCGGGTCTGGATCATCGACCCGCTGGACGGTACCCGCGAGTTCTCCGAGCCAGGACGGATCGACTGGGCTGTGCACGTGGCGCTGTGGGCCGACGGTGATCTGGTCGCCGGTGCGGTCGCCATGCCCGCCGACGGGGTCTGTTACTGCACGGACGCCCCGCCGAAGCTGCCCGAGCGGGTGGACGGGCCGCTGCGCCTGGCGGTGAGCCGGACCCGACCCCCGGCCTTCGTGGCCGAACTCGCCGAGCGGCTGGACGCCGTCCTGGTGCCGATGGGTTCGGCCGGGGTCAAGTGCGCCTCGGTCTGGAGGGGTGAGACCGACGCCTACGTGCACGCCGGAGGCCAGTTCGAGTGGGACTCGGCCGCCCCGGTTGCCGTCGCCCGGTCTGTCGGGCTGCACACCAGCCGGATCGACGGCACGCAGTTGCGCTACAACCAGCCGGATCCGCGCCTGCCCGATCTCGTGGTGTGCCGTCCGGAGTTGGCCCGCACGATCGTGACCGCCACTGCCGCGTTGGCTCAGGGCTGAGCCGTGACGCGCCGACACCCATTCCATGAGTGCGCCCACATCGCACCCGCCCACAGAGGTGAGTGAGCTGAGCAGCAGCCAGCAGGAGTACCGGCTCTCGGAGTTGTCGACTCTGGAGGCGGAGTCGATCCATGTTTTCCGTGAGGTTGCGGCGGAGTTGGAGCGGCCGGTGTTGTTGTTCTCCGGTGGCAAGGACTCGATCGTGATGTTGCGATTGGCGGAGAAGGCGTTCTGGCCGGCGCGCATCCCTTTCCCGGTGTTGCACGTGGACACGGGGCACAACTTCGGTGAGGTGTTGGAGTTCCGGGATCGGCGGGTGGCCGAGCTGGGGGTGCAGTTGATCGTGGGCAGTGTGCCGGAGGCGATCGCCGCCGGCACGGTGCACGAACTGCCGGACGGCACGCGGAACCGGATCCAGACGCCGGTGTTGTTGGAGACGCTGGACAAGCACGCCTTCACGGCGGCGTTCGGGGGGGCGCGCCGGGATGAGGACAAGGCTCGGGCCAAGGAGCGGGTGTTCTCGTTCCGGGATGAGTTCGGGCAGTGGGATCCGAAGAACCAGCGTCCGGAGTTGTGGTCGATCTACAACGGGAGGATTCATCTGGGGGAGTCGATCCGGGTGTTCCCGTTGTCGAACTGGACCGAGTTGGACATCTGGCAGTACGTCCAGCGGGAGGGCATCGATCTGCCGAGCATCTACTTCGCTCATGAGCGGGTGGTGTTCGAGCGGGGTGGGATGTTGTTCGCCGATCACGAGTTCTGCCGTCCGCGGGAGGGTGAGGAGTTGTTCACGGCGCGGGTGCGGTACCGGACGGTGGGCGATGCCAGTCTGACCGCGGCGGTGCGCAGTGACGCCGACACGGTCGAGAAGATCATCGCCGAGGTGGCTGCCACCCGGATCACCGAGCGGGGTGCCACCCGGGGCGATGACAAGTTCAGTGAGGCCGCGATGGAGGACCGCAAGCGGGAGGGTTACTTCTGATGGACATCCCCACTCCGAGCGCACCAGCGGACGACGTCGCGGGGCGGGCCTGGTCCCCACGCGAGGGTGAGCGCCGGCGGCGTCCGCGGGGGATGGACATGCTGCGTTTCGCCACGGCGGGCAGCGTGGACGACGGGAAGTCGACGCTGATCGGGCGGTTGTTGTTCGACTCCAAGTCGATCTTCGCGGATCAGTTGGACGCGGTGGAGGCGGCCAGCGCCCGGATGGGCGATGACTACGTGAACCTGGCGTTGCTGACCGATGGCCTGCGGGCCGAGCGGGAGCAGGGCATCACGATCGATGTGGCCTACCGGTATTTCGCCACCCCGCGGCGCAAGTTCATCATCGCCGACACCCCCGGGCACATCCAGTACACCCGCAACATGGTCACCGGGGCCTCGACCGCCGACCTGGCGATCGTGTTGGTCGATGCCCGTAAGGGCCTGGTCGAGCAGTCGCGGCGGCACGCGTTCATCGCGACGTTGTTGCGGGTGCCGCACCTGGTGCTGGCGGTCAACAAGATGGACCTGGTCGACTACTCCCAGGAGGTCTTCGAGGCCATCCACGAGGAGTTCGTGGACTTCGCGGCCAAGCTGGACCTGCCGGACCTGACCGTGGTCCCGATCTCGGCGTTGCACGGGGACAACATCGTCACCCGGTCGGTGAACACCCCGTGGTATGACGGGCCGAGCCTGTTGCACCACCTGGAGAATGTGCACGTCTCGAGTGACCGCAACCTGATCGATGCCCGTTTCCCGGTGCAGTACGTGATCCGCCCGCAGTCGGCCAACGTCCACGATTACCGCGGCTACGCCGGCACGATCGCATCCGGGGTCTTCAAACCGGGTGATGAGATCATCGTGTTGCCCTCGGGGTTCTCCTCCCGGATCGCCTCCATCGAGACCATGGACGGCCCGGTCGCCGAGGCGTTCCCACCGATGGCGGTGACCATCCGGTTGACCGATGAACTCGACATCAGCCGCGGCGACATGATCTGCCGGCCGAACAACGCGCCCATGGTGACCCAGGACATCGAGGCCATGGTCTGCTGGATGAGCGACAAGCCGCTGGCCCCGGGTCAGAAGCTGGCCCTCAAACACACCACCAAATCCGTGCGGGCCATGGTCAAGCAGCTGCGGTACACCCTGGACATCAACACCCTGCACCGCCACGAAGCCACCCCGTCACTGGGCCTGAACGAGATCGGCCGGATCGTCCTGCGCACCACCAGCCCCCTGTTCGCCGACCCCTACCGCCGCAACCGACACACCGGCGGCTTCGTCCTGATCGACGAGACCACCAACGTCACCGTCGCCGCCGGCATGATCCTCGACAACTGACCCCTCGACAATTGGCCCTCGACAACTGACCCTCGAGCTGTTGCGCCCGGGCTGAGGAGCTGGCTAACGTGACGGATGGGCGACCTCGCCGCGCCCGACCTTCACCCGGAACCCACGATCCGGCTCCGGAAGGCAAAGGGGACCCTGAGTGCCCGGTGGGGAGTCCCGTCTGCTGCTGACTGTCGGTGCCCTGGCGCACGACGGTGAACGTGGGTCACCGGTACGTGACGCCGTCGAGGCACCCGAGAGCAGTTGACATGACCAGGCAGGAGTCCTTCAAGGCACGGATTCGCCACCGGATGGCGACCACGGGGGAGCGGTACCTGGCGGCTCGCCGCGTGTTGTTGTTGCAGGCCCGGCCCGTTGACTCACCGCGTCCGTGGGCCGCTCTGCCGGAGATGTCCGATGAGGCGATCCGGCGGGGGACGGGCAAGGGCTGGGACGACTGGTGCGAGCTCATCGAGACGTCCGTGGGGGCTGATCGCGGCCACCCAGCGATCGCCGCGTTCCTGCGCGCAGCTCACGGCCTGGACGGCTGGTGGAGCCAGGCCGTGACCATCGGGTACGAACGCATCACCGGTCTGCGGCTGCCGTATCAGCTGGCAGACGGCAGCTTCGCGGCGAGCAAGTCCCGCATCGTCCGCGCCGACGTTCATGCCCTGCGTGCCGCGCTGCTGGACGACGGGCAGAGAGGGGAGCTGTTCCCGGACACCGTCACCGAGCTGCGGTCCCGGCCCAGCTCGAGGTCGATCCTGTCGCTTGCCACGGGGATGGGACCACCTGGGTTGCCACGAGCATGGGACCACCCGGGGGTGGTCTGATGGTGTCGACCGGACGGTGCGGGCGTCAACTCGGTCGGGTCGGTGAGCCTGGTCGTTGCCGGTAGGAGGGGCCGTCGAGGATGAGGGTGTGGGCGTGGCCGGTGAGCCGGTCGACGGCGGCTTGGGCCAGGAGCTGGTCTGCGGCCAGGTCGAGCCATTCGCTGGGGTCGCGGTTGCTGGTGATCAATGTGGTGGCGCCGCGGGCGTGGCGTTCGACGGCGAGTTCGTAGAAGTCGTTGGTGGTGATCGTGTCGAGGGCCTTGAGCGCGAAGTCGTCGATGATCAGTAGGTCGAGTCGGGCGAGGCGGTCGAACTCGGTCTCGAGGGTGTGGTCGAGGCGGGCGGCGCGTAGGCGGGTGAACAGTTTCTCGGCGCGGACCATCCAGGTGGTGTGTCGGCGGCGGACCGCGATGTGGCCCAAAGCCGTTGCGAGGTGGGTTTTCCCGATGCCGACCGGGCCGAGGACGAGCAGGTTGTGGCCGGCTTCCAGGAACCGCAGGGTGAGCAGGTCGGCGAAGGCCTGGCGGTCGTAGGTCAGGTTGGCGGGTTCGGTCCAGGTCTCGATCCGCATCCGGGGGATGAGCCCGGCCCGGAGGGAGCGGCGGTCGGCGGAGGCGTGCTCGCGGCGGGCGACCTCGTCGGACAGGACTTGTTCGAGGAATTGGTGGTGGGACAGGCCGCGGGTCTTGGCGAGTGAGAGTCGTTCGGGGAGTGTGTCTTTCATCCCGGACAGCTTCAACGTCCGCAGCAGCGCGGTCAGGTCCGCGCCGAGCGGATCGGCCGGGCTGGTTGTGCTGGTGGTGGTCATGGGGTGGGGTCCTCCTCGATGGTGGTGATGGTGGGGTGGGGCACGACGGCCAGGTGCCGGCGTGCCTCTGGGGTCCGAGCCGTGAATTCGGCGGGGTCGCGGGCGAAGCGGCCCGTGGCGCCTGCGGCGGCGGGCGGGTGCGGGCCGGTGGCCTGGAGGTTCTTGGCGAGCATGGCGGCGATCTTGGCGACGGAGACCACGTCGAGGTCCAGGGCCTGGCTGCAGGCGTCCTCGACGGGTCCGGGGCCGTGGCGGCGGACCAGACCCAGCAGCCGGTAGACCGCCCGCATCCGGGTCCAGGGCAGCGGGTCGTCCAGCAGCCGTTCGGCGTAGATCCCGATGCACCTGCCGTGACGAGCGGCCGTGGCCTGGAGCCGGTCCAGGTCCCGCATGGCGTATCCGGACCGTTCGGTGGGCAGGTCGGCCGGGTCGGTGGATCGGCCACCGGGGGCCTGCCGGGGATGGGTCTTGACCAGCCGGCCGCGGTGGAACAGCTTCACCAACTGGCCATCGGCGCGAGCTTGTCAACTTTCTTGTGTAAGAGTCACTCTGCCTCTATTTGATCTTGCTGTTACAGGTAGGGGTTGATTCGGTCGGGGTAGACCAGGGCGAGTTCGCCGAGGGCGGCGTTCCAGCCCTGGGTGACGGCTCCTTCGAC
>JAEUJN010000049.1 GCA_016794595.1 Kineosporiaceae bacterium | reverse complement strand
TGGCTCGACCCGGAACCGATGGCCGCGCTGGTGCTGGCAGCCGCAGACGGCGCCGCGATCCACCTGGCCCTCGACCCGGAGGGGGTCGACGTGGACGACGTCCTGGGCCAGGTGGTGCCGCTGTTGCTGGCCGCCTCGACCATCGGGTCGGGGAACTCGCCGTAGCGGCGGCAGATCCGATCGGCTCCGGAGGCGGTTCGCGTCAGCCGACGACACCGCCCGACTGGGGGCCGGCCATGGCCCTTGGACCCTTGCTTTGAGGGTTCTCGCGGCCGAGAGTAGCCTCGCGTTGGCCCCCCTCCCTCAGCGGGCCGAATGCCAATGCCGTCCGATCCGGGCCTCTGACCGAGGCGTGAGGAGTGACGGATGGCACGCTCGTCCCGAGGGCACAGTGCTGTCGCGCCCGCGGTGATCCGAGATCTGCTCGGGGCAGGCTCGGAAATGTCCTTCCGAAAGCCATGCTGCACGTCGATCTCCGGCGCACCGAGGGGTAAGCAGTCAGGCCCTTGGGTGACCTGCGGCGTGTCGGTCGTGGCGGCTCGTTTTGGATCATGTTTGACTGCGGGGCGTGTCCGAGTCGTCCGTGCCGCCCTCGTATGAGGAGTTGGTCGCGCTGGTCTCGGTGCTGAGCGTTCAGTTGACCGAGCAGACGAAGCTGCTGGCTGAGCAGACGAAGCTGATCGAGGCCCTGCGGGTGGAGCTGGCCGCGTTGCGGCGCCAGGCGGGCCGGGATTCCTCGAACTCCTCCCAGCCGCCGAGTCAGGACTGGCCCGCGTCGACGGCAAGAGCCAAGGCAGGCAAGGACTCCGGGGAGTCAACTGACCCCTCAGGGGACGTGCCGGACAAGCGGGTCACCGGCAAGCGGAAGCCGGGCGGCCAGCCCGGGCATCGCGGTGGCGGCCTGGCGCGGGTGGCGAAGCCGGACCGGACCGAGAAGGTCGAACCGCCCGCCTGCGGTGGCTGCGGCGGGTCCCTGGCCGGGGCGGACGGGAAGGTCGCCTCGAGCGTGCAGGTGTTCGACCTGCCGACGTTGGCGATGACGGTGACCGAGTACCTGATGATGGCGCGGGTCTGCTCCTGTGGGTGCATCACGACCGCGGCGCTACCGCCCGGGGTGCGTGGTGGCCCGACCTGCTACGGCCCGCACGTCACCGCGGCGGCGACCTGGCTGGCCGCCCAGGACGTGATCGGGATCGAGCGGGCCGCGGACATGATGTCTGCCCTGCTCGGCGCCCCGGTGTCGACCGGGTTCGTCTCGTCGTGCCTGGCCCGTCTGGACGACGCGCTCATCAGGGCCGGGTTCGAGGAAGAACTCAAGGCGGCGCTGTGCGAGCAGCCGGTACTGGGAACCGACGAGACCCCCGCCCCGGTCACCGCCACCGGGGCAGCGGCCGAGACCGCCAGAACCGGCGAGGACATCAGCAACCCGCACGTGTTCACGGTGCGCACCATGCGCTCGTGCACCGGCGGCGGTGTGCTGACCGGCGTCGGCAGCGCGGACCTGGTCTGGTACGGCGCCGGCGGCACCCGCACCAAGAAGGAGATCACCGCGTTCGGGATCCTGGACAACTACACCGGGGTCCTGGTCCGCGACGACTTCGGCGGATACGTCTCCTACGACGAGGACCTGGCCGGGGTGCAGCAATGCGCCTCCCACATGTTGCGCCACTTGCAGGACGTCACCGACATCGACCCCGACGTCCAGGCGTGGAGCGTGCAGGCCGCCGACGCGCTGCGGCTGGCGATCCACGCCGTCAACACCGCCCGCCGCACCGCAACGGCCATCGACACCCAGGAAATCGCCGAGGAGATCGCCAAGCGGCGCAAGGAGTTCGACCAGGCCGTCGCCTGCGGAATCTCGGTGAACCTGTCCAGGCCCTGGGCCAAGGGCAACCATCCCGGACTGGTCCTGGCAAGACGGTTGAAGCGCAAGGCCGAGCAGGTCTGGCTGTTCACCACCCGCGCCGACGTACCACCGACGAACAACGGATCCGAAGCCGCGATCCGCGGGTTCAAGCTCGCCGAGAAGGTCTCCGGCTGCTGGCGAACCCTGGCCACCCTGCGCCGCCACTGCCGCATCCGGTCCTACCTCGTCAGCGCCCGCAACCACGACCGCCGACCACTGGACGCCATCCGCGACGCCCTCACCGGCACCGCATGGATGCCGCCCCGCGTCACGGCAACAACTCCCGCTGCGTAGCCCCCCGCCAGCCCGACTACCCCTGACTGCTTACACCGAGGGAGCTGGGTCATTGAACACTCACGGAACGCTGCCGCCTGTCCCGCCGCCCGGCGTCTACCACGACCAGCAGGTCAGGGACGCGCAGGCCAAGACCATCGCCTGGGGGACCGAGGCTTTGCTGACCGTCGCCGGCGAGTTCATCCCCGAGATGCAAGCCGCGCGAACGGTTCTCAAGCTGGCCGACCTGGGTTTCACCTCGGTCGAACTCGCGAGGTTCTTCACCGCCAAGCAGGCGAAGAAGCTCCCTCGAGAACTCACCCAAGGGGTGTACGAGCGCATCATCTCCTACCAGTCCAAGGTCGCCGGCCTCATCGACTGGATGGCGGCCACGATCGAGTTCTACGACTATCACGACCGCGAGCAGGCGGCAGCTGCCTTCAAGGCGGCCAACACCCGCGAATTCGCCATTCAGCTGGTCTCAGCCGAGAAGGCCATGAATGTGTCCGCGCGCTCGTTCCGATTGCTCAGCGAGGTGCTCGCCGACGTCAATCGGGAGTTGCTCGGCAGACTGCCCCACGTCGAGGGGGAGGCCGAGCGTGAACTGCTCTTCGCGAACGCCGTCCTGGTGTACGAGA
>JAEUJN010000004.1 GCA_016794595.1 Kineosporiaceae bacterium | reverse complement strand
TCGAAAGTGCGTGGGCTCGACCCCCTGTTGCAACGATGGTGTTGATCTTGAGAGGGTCCGGTCGTGCCAGGACAGCGGATCACGAGTGAGGAACGGGTTCGGATCGAGTGTTGGTGGACGGCGGGCTGGTCGATCCCGCGGATCGCCGATGCGTTGGGTCGGGACCGGACGGCGATCTGGCGGGAGGTGACGCGCAACCATTCCAGCCGGCACGGGCCGAAGAACCACGGGGAGCACCGTGGTGGGCGCCGCGGGGTCTACCGGTGGGGGTACCGGGCCGACCGGGCCGATCTGCGGGCCCGCCGCCGGGCGCTGCGCCCGCGCACGGGCAAGCTGCGGGCGGTGCCGGGCGACGCGCTGCGCGCCGAGCGACGCAGGCTGGTCCTGGCGAAGCTGAGGCTGCGCTGGTCCCCGGAGCAGATCGCCGGCTGGTTGCGCACCGCGCGAGCGGATCGGCCAGAGTTGTGGGTGTGCCACGAGACGATCTACCAGGCCCTGTACGTGCAGTCACGGGGCAACCTGCGTGCCGAGTTGTCCCGCCAGGTCGCGTTGCGCTCGGGGCGGGTGCACCGGATCCCGCGCGGGGCCCCGGCCGGAGCGTGCCGCTCGGGGCGGGCGTGGGCGCAACTGAACATCGCCGACCGCCCTGCCGAGGCCGCTGACCGGGTCGTGCCCGGGCACTGGGAAGGCGACCTGATCCTGGGCGCCCGCAACGCCTCGGCGATCGCCACCCTGGTCGAGCGCACCACCCGGTTCGTGCTCCTGGTCGGCCTGCAGGACGGCAAGCTCGCCGAGGACCTGTCCGCCCGGCTGATCACCACGATGGGCACCCTGCCCTCCCAGCTGCGCGGTTCCTTGACCTGGGACCTGGGCAACGAGATGGCCGACAACGCCACCTTCACCCTGGCCACCGACATCCAGGTCTACTTCTGCGATCCCCACTCGCCCTGGCAACGCGGCACCAACGAGAACACCAACCGGCTCCTCCGCCAGTACTTCCCCAAGGGCAGCGACCTGTCCGTCCACAGCCAGGACCACCTCGACGCCGTCGCCGCCGAACTCAACAACCGCCCCCGCCAGACCCTTCAGTGGCAAACTCCCCAGCAGCAGCTCAACAAGCTGCTCGTTGCAACCACCACTTGAGACCGCCGTGCATGATCACCAAGGGTTGGGGTCAGAGCTTCTGCGGGCCGTGGTCGGCCTCCGAGAGCGGCTCCCACTGGTCGCCGGTGTGTTCGACCCCGGGGAAGACCACCGTGAGGATGGCTCCGACGATCAGCATCGCCAGTGACGTGTAGGCCGCGTAGATCATCGGGGCGGGCACCTTGTAGACGGCGCCGAACAGTGCGGCGGCGGTGACCAGGGTCCCCACTGTGGCGGCCAGGTAGACCGTCGCGCGGCTCGGGTGGTCGGCCAGGCCGCGGAAGGCGCCGATGGACATCACCAGGTAGATCGTGGCCAGGCTGACGCTGCCCAGGGTGGAGAACCAGTAGAAGACCGCGACGTAGTGCGGCAGCGGCCCGTCGGGGGTCTCCTGGGCGACGAACGACGGCACGAACAAGGTGACCAGGACGAGCACCGCGTAGAGCGCGACCACCAGGACCGTGGCGTTCAGCGGGGTGCTGCGGGTGGAGACGGTGGACAGGATGTGCGGCAGCCGCCGGTCGCGGGCCAGGGCGAAGATGCCCCGGGTGGCGGCCACGGAGACCCCGATCAGCACGGCGAGCATGTCCAGGATGACCATGATCTCGATCAGGATGCGCAGCCCGGTCGACCCGAAGCCGCTCTCCGCGCCGGCGAGGCCGAACAGCGGGGCGCCGGCGTTCTCCCCCAGCGTGTCCATGCTGAAGCCGTACCCGGCCATCTGCGAGTAGGTGACCAGCACGTAGAACCCGGCGATGGTCAGGACCGAGATCAGCACGGCGCGCGGGATGTCGCGCTTGGGGTGCGCGGTCTCCTCGCCGAGGTTGGCGGCGGTCTCGAAGCCGGTGAACAGCAGCACGCCGTAGAGGACGCCGAAGAAGATGCCGTTCAGGCCGCCCGTGGTGGACGAACTCGGGCTGAAGGCGGTCACCACGTCGTTGTCGCCGCCGGCCTTGACGATCACGAACAGGGCGAAGAGCAGCACCACGGCGATCGAGACCATGGCGAGAACCAGCTGGGTCCGGGTGGACAGCGCGACGCCGAGGTAGAGCACCACTGCGACCACGACCAGCAGCAGCAGATCCCACAGTCCCTCGGACAGGATCGGGCTGCCGAACTCGGCGTCCAGGGTGTCGTGCACCGTCCCCCCGATCAGGACCAGCAGACCGGCGCCCAGGCCGAGGATCCCGCCGTAGTACAGGAAGCCGAACGCCGCGCCCACCCGCGAGCCGAACCCGTCGCTGATGTAGTCGTACAACGAACCGGCCGCGGCGATCCGCCGGGCGTACTCGGACACGATCCAGCCCAGGCCCAGCACCCCGATCGCCGCCAGCAGCACGGCCAGGGGAGCGGCCATGCCGGCTCCCTTGCCGCTGGCGTTCATGCCCACGAGGAGCGGCACGAGGAACGCCATGGAGAACACCGGCCCCATGAAGCCGATGGACTGGGCGGTTGCGTCGATCAGGGTGAGCTTGCCCTCGAGCCGGTTCGGCGCTGCGTTCTGCTGAGCCACCGGGGCCCCTTTCGTGGTGAGGTGTGGCGCGGAGCACACCTGTGCGGGCGCGAGTCTAGATCGCTCTGCGTCACGTCCGCCAGCGTCCTCCTGCCGCCGGCCGGTGACTCGTCCGCGGGCCGTCCCCGGGCCAAGGTGGGAAGATCCCCCCGATCACCGGGCGATTCGCTCCAGGAAGGCCTCGACCAGACTCACGGTGCGTGATCGTGCCTCGTCGACAGTGGCCGCCGTGGCCCGTCGGACGTCCTGGACGTCCAGGCCCTCCGCCCGCAGCACCGGGGCGGCACCGTTGGCCAGCCAGAGGTCGAGCACCTCGAGAGTGAGCTCGGGGTGGAACTGCACGGCGAGGCTGCGGCCCGCCGTCCAGGCCTGTGGGCACACCCGGTTGCGGGCGATCTCGACCGCACCGGGGGGCAGCACCATGGCGTCCTTGTGGAACTGGAACCAGGGACCTGCCCCGACCAGTGCCGGGTCGTCGGTGTCGATCTGTCCCCAGCCGATCTCCCACTGGCCCGCCCGCCGGACGCCGCCGCCGAGTGCGACCGACAGCGCCTGCCCCCCGAAGCAGATGCCCAGGACGGGGATGCCCTCGGCGTGGGCGGTGGCCAGCATGTCGAGCTCGTGGTGGATCCAGGTGCCGATCGTGGCGTGATCGTCCACCGACCAGGGCGCCCCCATCGGGACGATCAGGTCCCAGGCGCGCGGATCGGGGAAGTCGTGCTCGACGTCCGGGGAGTGGAAGCGGTGCTCGGGGACGACCAGTCGCCGCACGATGCGGTAGCCCCGACGCTCCAGCGCCTCACCCACCAGGGCGGGGCGGGTGAAGGCGTCGTGCTCGATCAGCAGGGCGGTGCGCGTCATGATCCCTCCGGCGCGGGCCTCGTGGCGGCCCATCATGACAGAACGTTCGAGTGCGAACGACTGCAGCCGCGCGCGAACGACTAGTGCCGGTCCGGGAGATCGCTGGTCATGGCCCGCCGCAAGGCCTCGACCTCGGATTCCGATGCGCGCAGCCGGGTCTCGAGCTCGGTCAGGGCGGGCTCCAGATCGGTGGGGGCCGAGGTCTGCCGAAGGTGCGGCCCGGTCGCTCCGACCTGGCGCGGCCACAGGTACCGTCCGCAGGCCAGGCCCAGCAGGCCGCTGCCGAGCGCGAGTACCGACAGTTGGAGGAAGAGCATCGTCGTCATCCCCTGACACGCTGGACGGTCATGCTCGGTCGGTCACCACGATCTCGACCCGTCGGTTGCGGACGTCCGCCTCCGGACTCACGGGCGGTGCTGTGGGCGTCACCGCGGCGTCGTGCGAGATCCGGGACGGCGGGACGCCGCGGGCGAGCAGGTAGTCGGCCACCGAATGCGCCCGGTTCATCGCCGCCGCCCGGCGTTGGGCGAGAGTGCCGTGGCCATCGGAGTGGCCCAGTACCTGGATCCGAGAGGTCTTCGAGCGCATGGCGTTTGCCGCGACGGCGTCCAGCAGGGCTCGGGCCGAGGGGCCCAGCCGGACGTCGGTCGCCGAGAAATAGATGGTGGCCCGGCTTCGCGTCGGGGAAGCGGAAGGGGAAGCGGACGCGGGAACGGACAGGGAAACGGACGGGGAAACGGATGGGGTCGGCGCAGGCGACGAGGGTGACGTAAAGTCGGAGGGAGAGGGGGGCGACGTGGCCGGGAACGGTGAGGTCACCCGATCTGTCGGCGCACCGGCCTGGACCGTGACGGCGTCCTGGTCGCCGACCGAGCGCGTTGCCTCGATCCACACCGAGGTGAGCCAGGCTCCGGTGAGCAGGGCCGCGACGAGTCCGGTGAGCGCGAGCGGTGCGCGGCGTCCCGAGGAGGAGGCAGGCATCGAGCGCACTCACTCCTCGACAGGTCGAGACCGACAGGACGCCTGGATCACCGACCCGAATCACTGATCCGTCAGGGTCATCCCCCTGGGCGGCTGTCATCGTACTGCGGTCCACTTGCCGGGTGGCCGCCGATCGGCGGGCGACCCTTGACGTCCGAGGCCTGGTCGTCCATGCTGCGTTGACCGTTTGCACCCAAACGGATGGTCATTCCGGCCCTGGCCCCGAGGAGAGCCCAGTGAGCGAGCTGCGCCCCGCACCTGCCGAGACCCCCGAGACCGCCCTGCACCACGGACGGCTCGGGGTCTTCGGCATCGTGTTCTTCGTCGTCGCTGCCGCCGCGCCGCTGGTCGGCATGACCGGTGCCGTCCCGGTCGCGATCGTCGTCGGCAACGGGGCAGCCGCCCCCGGCGCGTACGTCATGGTCGGCATCGTCCTGCTGCTCTTCTCCGTCGGCTACGCCGCCATGGCGAACAAGGTGACCAACGTGGGTGCCTTCTTCGCCTACGTCGGCCGAGGGCTGGGCATCATCCCCGGGGTCGGCTCGGCGTTCGTCTCCCTGGTCGCCTACCTGGCGGTGCAGCTGGCGGTGTTCGGCTTCTTCGGTGGGGTGATCGCCGCGCAGATGGCGGCCAGCGCCGGCATCGACTGGCCGTGGTGGCTCTGGACCCTGCTCGCCTGGGCGATCGTCACGGGACTCTCCGCGCTGTCGGTGGACGTCGGGGCCAAGGTGCTCGGGGTGCTGATGGGGCTCGAGCTCCTCTCGCTGGTCGTCACCGCACTCGCGGTGCTGGTCTCGGGCGACAAGCCCGAGCCGATGAACCTCGGGGCCTCGTTCGCGCCGTCCAACATCTTCGTCGGGGGGCTGGCCAGCACGGCCGGCATCGCGCTGGCCTTCGCCTTCGCCTCGTTCATCGGATTCGAGGCCACCGCGATCTACGGCGAGGAGTCCAAGGACCCCCACCGCACGGTCCCCCGGGCGACCTATCTGGCGGTCATCGCGATCACCGTCATCTTCGGCTTCACCGCGTTCGCGGTCGTCGCCGGGCTGGGTGCCTCGACCGTCGTCGACCGGACGGTCGAGCTGTCCTCGGTGGACGGCACCCCGCTGGTCGACCCGGCCAACGTGTTGTTCACCGTCGCCGAGACCTACGTCGGGGGATGGCTGCGCGAGGTGATGACCTGGCTGGTGGTCTCGTCGCTGTTCGCCGGGTTGCTGGCCTTCCAGAACTCGGCTGCGCGCTACTTCTACGCCATGGGCCGCGCCGGCGTGCTGCCGAGCGCGCTGGATCGGGTCAACCACCGGGGTTCCCCCTGGACGGCGACCGTGGCCACCTCGGCCGTCTCGCTGCTGGTGATCGCGATCTTCGCGATCCGGGGCCTGGACCCGATCCTCAACCTCTTCTACTGGTTCTCCGGCATGGCGGTGCTGGCCATCGTGTTCGTCGAGATCCTGGTCTCGATCGCGGTGATCGCCTTCTTCAGCAGGCATCGCGGCGAGGCATCGGTCTGGGCGTCGCTGATGGCGCCGTTGCTGTCCATCCTGGGTCTGACCGTCGGCCTGTGGCTGCTGGCATCGCGCTTCGCGCTGCTCGCGGGAACGGTCGCCGAGGGCGTCGACCCCACCACCCAGCCCTGGGGGCTGAACCCGACCGGCTGGATCCTGGTCCTGCTGCCGTTCGTGATGTTCGTGGTCGGCACCGTGGTGGGCAAGCTCCGCCTCCGGGAGGAGAACGAGGGCGCCATCGCCGACCTGGTCACCTGACCCGGCCCCGGCTCAGCCCTTCTCGTCCCCGGTCTCGTCCACGGTCTCGTCCACGGTGGAGGGGTACAGGTGCTTGCTGGGCGTGCGGATGCCGCGGAACTCCCAGTCGCCCCCGAGCGCGGTGGACACGACCTCCTCGCTCTCGGTCGGCTGCGCGCCGACGTCGGTGCGAATCGGCGTGGGCCCGACGACGATGTGGTTGGTCAACCTCCCCAGACCCTCGACCTCGACCTCGACCACGTCACCCGGCTGGACGGGGCGGGAGTTCGCCGGTGTCCCGGAGAACAGCAGGTCGCCGGGCGACAGGGTGATCGTGCGGGCGATGTCGGCGACGAGATAGTGCATGTCCCATTCCATCTCGTCGGTCGAGGCCTCCTGCTTCACCTGGCCGTTGACCAGCGTGCGCAACGTCTTGCCGCGGAAGTCCCAGTCGGTGACCAGGCCCGGGCCGACCGGGGCGAGGGTGTCGGATCCCTTGACCCGCAACATGGACCCGGCATCGGTGTCGCGAAAGTCGTGCAGCCCGTAGTCGTTTCCGATGGTGTAGCCGGCGATGTAGTCCCCGGCCTGCTCGGGGGAGACGTTGCGGCAGGTGCGGCCGATCACGATGACGATCTCGCCCTCGTAGTTCAGCCACCTGCAGCCCTGCGGCCGGACGATCGCGCCCCGGTGGGAGTTGAGCGCGGTGATCGGCTTGTGGAAGTACGTCGGTGCGGGCGGGAGCCTGGTCATGAACTCCTCGGTCCGGCTGGTGTAGTTCAGGTGGACGGCGATCACCTTGGTCGGCTCGGTCGGGGGCAGGTGCAGTGCCTCCTCGACGCCGATCTCGCGGCCGTCCCCGGCGACCAGGGTGTCCCCGTGGCGGATCACCTGGACGGCGGTTCCGTCGAGCAGGATGCGGCGGTACTCGGGCACGGTTCTCCTCTGGGACGGGGGGACGTGATCAGCGGTCGGGGACGAACAGGTCGGCGAGCGGGCCGACGGGCAGGGCCTCAGCCGGCGGCGGGCAGGTCGGGGCCGCCCAGCTGGCGCACGAACTCCGGGTCGGTCGGCGTCCGGTGCGCCCTGGGGAAGCCGCCCTCCGGCCGGTCGAACCACAGGTGCACCTGGCCGGTGCCGATCGAGTTCTCGTAGTCGCCGTACTGCCGGGCGTGGGCGGTCAGGTCGCCCTCGCCGCAGGCCCCGGCCAGCATCAGGTAGTGCGCGAACATGGCCTCGGGCCGGTAGCGCAGGAATTCCGGCATCGTGTCCAGCACCCGGGCGTGATCGCCGGCGGTGAACCAGGCGATCCGCTCCAGGTCGGCCGCGTGGGCCTCCGGGGTGAAGATGTGCGACGGGTCGCTCGCCTCGTGGTCGCGCAGTTGGCGCAGCTTCCAGAACGTGTGTGACAGGGCGCCGGAGGCGATCAGCAGCACCTTGCGGTCGACGTGGGCGATCGCCTCGCCGAGCGCCCGGCCCGCGCGCAGGAAGTCCTCGGTGTCACCGGTCTGGGCCACGCTGACCGAGATCCAGCGCTTGTCCAGCCCCTCGCCGAGGAACTTCCACAGGTTCAGGGTGGCGTAGTACATCGGCAGGTAAGGATCGTCGATCGGGGTGACCCAGGTGCTGTTCGCCGTCCCGGCCGTGCCCATGGCGAACGCGAGTTCCGGGTCGCCGCGCCAGTCGTAGGGGATCCGGCACATGCCCCGGGGCAGTTCCTCGGCGGTGAACAGTCCGGCCCGGCGGTCCTGCGCGGTGACCACGAACTCCACGGTGGTGAACCAGTGCGAGTCCAGTACCACGACGGTGTCGTAGTCGAGGCTCTCGAAGACGTCCCGGCGGAGCTGGTGCAGGGCCGGGACCAGCGAGATCTCCTTGCCCTCGTTGAGCTCCAGCCGGGTCTGCGGCGGGAGCATGATGGTGGGAACGTGCGCGAGTATCCCCGCGCCGACGACCTCGCCCATGTCAGTTCCATCCCTTCGGTGCGAAGACCGAGTTCTTCACGTCGCAGTAGAAATCGAACGACCAGGTGCCGCCCTCACGGCCGATGCCGGACCGGCCACTGCCGCCGAACGGCGCGGACAGATCCCGCACGAAGAAGCAGTTGACCCAGACCGTGCCCGCCCGCACCTGCGACGAAACCCGTTCGGCGCGTTCGCGATCACCGGTGACGATGGTGGCGGCCAGACCGTAGTCGGTGTCGTTGGCCATCGCCACGCCCTCGGCCTCGGTGCCGAACCGTTGCAGGGTGAGCACCGGGCCGAACACCTCCTGACAGGTGATCTCCATGGTGTGGTCCACACCCTCGAACACCGTGGGCCGGTAGTAGAACCCGCCCGTCGCGGTGTTCAGGTCGTGGTTCGGCTCCCCGCCCAGGATCACCCGGGCGCCCTCGGCGATCGCCCGCTTCACGAAGCCGTCCACGCGCTCGAAGTGCGCGCGGCCGACCAGCGGGCCGATGTCGGTGGACTCCTCGCGCGAGTCGCCCTGGCGTACCTGGGCCGCGCGGTCGAGGAACCGGGCGCGGAACTCGTCGTAGATCGAGTCCTGTACCAACATCCGCACGGCAGCCAGGCAGACCTGACCCGAGTTGTCGAACTGCTCGACGGCCAGGTCGACGGCCAGGTCGAGGTCGGCGTCCTCGAACACGAGCAGCGGTGACTTGCCGCCCAGCTCGAAGCTCACCGGGGTGACGTTGCGGGCGGCCGCCTCACCGATCCTCACCGACGTGGGGACGGATCCGGTGAAGCAGATCCGGCGGACGTCGCGGTGGGCCACCAGCGGTGCGCCGGCCTCGGTGCCCAGGCCTTGGACGACGTTGAACACCCCGGGGGGCAGGCCGGCCTCGTGGGTGATGTCGGCGAACAGCGAGGCGGTCAGCGGTGCCCACTCCGGGGGCTTGGCGACCACGGTGTTCCCGGCGGCCAGGGCCGGGCCGATCCGCCATGTGGCCAGCATCAACGGAGCGTTCCACGGGGTGACGATCGCGGTCACCCCGGCTGGGTCCCAGGTGACGTGGTTGCGGTGCCCGCGGGTCTCGAAGTCGGGGTGCTCCAGCGCGAGCAGGTGGTCGGCGAAGAACCTGAGGTTCATCGCCACTCGCGGCATCACTCCCCGCCGGTGGGAGCGCAGGAGCGAGCCGTTGTCCCGGGTCTCCACCTGGGCGAGGTCCTCGAGGCGCGCCTCGACGCCGTCCGCGACCCGGTGCAGGACGGCGGCGCGCTCGGCCGCCGGCATCCCGGCCCACGCGGGGAAGGCTGCCTTCGCCGCGGCGACCGCGGCGTCGACCTCCGCCGGCCCGCCCCGGCTGACCTGGGCGATCACCTGCCCGTCCAGCGGGGAGACGTCCTCGAACGTCCCCGAGCCGGCGACTCGCCGTCCGCCGATCCAGTGACGGGTGTCGACTTCGACTCCGGCGACGTTCACCGTGGTCATGAGGCCTCCGATCGTGCTGTCCGGTGCGGCCGCAGGGGTCGCCGGCTGGCCCGCCCAATCGCTATCGTTCGGATGCAAACGTATTGCCGCACCACAGGAGCGTCAAGATGTCACGCACCCCGCTGATCGCCGTCCCGGCGCGATTCTCCTCCTCGGCGTCCGCTCATCGCCACCGCGCACTCAGCACCGCGCGGGCGCTGTCCGAGGGCGTGCTGCGCGCCGGGGGAGAGCCGCTGACCGTCCACCCGTGGGCGCCGGACGGCGCCGAGCCCACCCACGACGAGATCGGACGCCGCCTGGCCTTCGCCGACGCGGTGCTGCTGCCCGGGGGCGGTGACCTCGCGCCGTCCAGGTACGGCCAGTCCCTGGTCAGCCAGGACGTCTACGACGTGGACCACGAGCAGGACGCCTTCGATCTGGCGGTGGCGCGCTGGGCGTTGGCCGAGGGCGTTCCCCTGCTCGCGGTGTGCCGAGGCTGGCAGGTGGTCAACGTGGTGTTGGGGGGCACGCTCGAACAGCACATGGCCGAGCCGCACCGCCACGTCGTCCATCCGGTGACGGTGGCCGAGGGCAGCCGGCTGGCCGGGATCGTGGGTGGTGGCGTGACCGCGTCCTGCTACCACCACCAGCGCGTCGACGCCCTGGGGGTGGGGCTGCGTCCGGTGGCCTGGGCGGCCGACGGGACGGTCGAGGCGGCCGAGTCCACCCAGGCGCCCGGCTGGTTCCTCGGGGTGCAGTGGCACCCCGAGGACACCGTCGACTCCGACCCCGATCAGCTGGCCCTGTTCCGCGCCGTGGTCTGCGCCGGTGCGGGCAGGCAGTGATCAGCCGCCCTCGAGCCGGTGGACGACGGCGCGCAGCGAGCGGGCCAGCTGCAGCTGGGCTGCATCGTCCAGGGCGCCCACGGCGAAGGCCTCCTCGGCGTTGAACCGGGGGAACAGCTCGGCCATCAGCGATTCCCCGTGCGGGGTCAGCGAGAGCAGGACACGGCGGGCGTCGTCCGGGTGCACCACGCGGTTCACCAGTCCACGACTGGCCAGCGTCTTCTGGACGCCGGTGAGCGTGCCCTTGGAGATGCCGGCCTCGGCGGCGACGTGGCGGGTCTCGATCCGCCCCCAGATCCAGATCACCCACAGCACCACCCATCCGGTCCAGGTGAGGTCATGGGGTGCCAGCACGGTGCGCTCGACATGATTGCGGACGGCGTTCGCGGCACGGTAGATGTTGGAGATCGCCGCAGTGGCCGACATGTTGAGCGCCAGGCCCTGGAGCCGTTCGGCGACGGCTTGCTCGGTGGCCGCCAGGGTTCGGGTGTCCAATCCCTGCCGATCGGCGGCTGCGGCGGTCGCGCGCGCGTAGCGACCGAGCGCGCACTCCGCGTCGTCGCAGGGGCACCGACTCGGGTCGCACAGGTGAGAGGACCCCTCGGTGCTGGCCATCCGCCGAGTCTACGGTCAGGGCCCGCCACGGGGCAGTGACGCCTTCCGCTCCTGTTCGGACGGTTGCTAGGCTCCGCGCGCCGTGGCAGGAACCGGTCGGTGCGAGGCCGCGCGGACCCGGGCTTCCCCCCGAGCTGTCGGGGCACTTATCGTGCACGCATCGTTTGTAGGCGAATGAAGCCGTATCAGTCGAGGAGAGCCGCATGAACATCGACGTTCCCGTCACTGACATCGCCGGAGTCGTCGATGCCCTCAGGGCGCGGAACGTCGACGTGGTCCGGGTGTCCTACTCCGATCTGATCGGGGTGGACCGTGGACGGGACGTGCTGCTCGAGGAGCTGGGCAGCGCGATGGGCCACGGAATCGCCTTCTGCCGTGCGGTGTTCCACACCTCGCCGGTCGGTGACGTGGTGCCGGTGAGCGGTGGACTCGAGTCCGGGCTGCCCGACATCAAGGCGGTGCCCGACCTCGCCACGCTGTCCCCCCTGCCGTGGGAGCCCGGTGCCGCCTGGTGCGTGGCCGACACCCACCTGCACGACGGGAGCCCTGCGCCGGAGGGCCCGCGGCAGGTGGCGCGCCAGGTGGCTGCGCGGCTCGAAACCCTCGGGCTCCGTGCGGTGATCGGCCCGGAGCTGGAGTTCTACCTACTCGAGCAGGACGAGGGCTCGGCGGCCGGGTGGCGCCGCTATGCCGATGAGCCCGGCAACGTGTACGTCGTGGGACGCAAGGGAGACCCTCGCGGGACCCTGCTGACCATGTTGCGCTACCTGCGGGACGCCGAGCTGCAGGTGACCGCGGCCAATCACGAGTTCTGCCCGGGTCAGTTCGAGATCAACCTCAACCATTCCGAGATGGTCGACGCCGCCGACCGGGCGTTCCGGATGAAGTCCGCCGTCCAGGAGATCGCCCGCCACGAGGGCCTGCAGGCCACCTTCATGGCCAAGCCCTTCAATGACGAGGGCGGTAGCGGGTTCCACCTGCACGTCTCGTTGGTGGATCAGAGCGGAGCCAACGTGTTCGGCGATCCCGAGGGCGAGCACGGCCTGTCCGACACCGGCCGCTGGGCGATCGCCGGCGTGCTGGCCCACGCCCCGGCGCTGGCCGCGATCCTCAACCCGACCATCAACTCCTACAAGCGGTTCGGGCCCGACACCCTGGCTCCCTGGCTGATCGACTGGGGTCTGGACAATCGCTCCGCGATGGTGCGCATCCCGCCGGAGCGTGGCTCGGCGTCCCGGATGGAGGTGCGCCTGGGCGATGCGACCGCCAACCCGTATCTCGCGATGGCGGCGGTCGGTGCTGCGGTGTACCTGGGGGTGCGTGACCAGCTCGAGCCGACCGCGCCACTGGAGGGGTACGGCTACGACCCGAGCGCGGCCCCGATGCTCCCGCAGTCGCTGCCGGAGGCGCTGGACGCACTGGAGGCCGACAAGGAGCTCGGCGAGGTGCTCGGCGAGTTCTTCGTGGAGGCCTTCCTGACCTACAAGCGCAACGAGGTCGAGCGTTTCTCGCGCTACATCACCGATTGGGAATTCCGCGAGTACGCGTATCACCTCTGAAACGGGAGTCGCCGGCGGAAATGGAAACGCTTGGCGGCTGGGCAGCTACCCTCGGTGATCAAACTCGAACTTTTGGCCGTGATCTCGGGCAAGTCCGGGACAGGGTGACCGTGCTGTCGGTACACACGACTGCGTCACATCAGCACATGTGACCGGCGTGTCGGGTTGCGCGCACAGGAGCCGGACCGCTCCGAGCGCTGCCCCCGCAAGGCGCCGTCCACCGGCCCCGGCCGAGAGCGGAAGGTGCGCGCACCGTGCCCCCTACTGAGAGCCCGCACGGCCCCCGCGGCCTGCATGACAGGCTGGGCCGCTGGCTCGCCGCTGCAGCAGCCCTCCTGCTGCTCGTCCCGCTCGGCATGGCGCTGACCGCCTTGTGGAACAGCACGGGGGCTGATCTGGCGTTCACCGCGCGTGAGCGCGACGGTGTGACCTACCTGCGGCCCCTGACCCGGCTGCTCGCCGTCACGACCGACGCCCAGATGGTCGCGGCCCAGGGTGGCCGGGTTGACAGCGATGCCGTGCGCGCCGCGATCAAGGACGTCGGGGAGGTGGACAGCCGGCTCGGCGAGGTCCTCGGGACGACGGTTCGCTGGACCGATCTCGCAGCTCGCCTGGACACCCTGGCGACCGCCACTCCTCGTGGCCGGGCGGCGATGGACGCCTACTCCGTCGTCATCGATCTCGAGCTCGCGCTCATCGGTCGGGTGGGTGACACCTCCAACCTGATCCTGGATCCCGAACTCGACGCCTACTACGTCATGGACGCGACCCTGCTGCGCATCCCCGGGTTGCTGGTGGCCTCCACCCGGGCCGGCGCGATGACCGCGCTGGCCCAGGCGGGCTCGGGCGACCGGGACGAGCAGGAGTCTGCGTCGGACCAGTTGGTCGCGGCCGTCGCCTTCACCAGGGTCCGCGCGGACGTCACGGCCCTCGACGACGGTCTGCGCAAGAGCATCGGGGCGACCCGGAGCCGCACGCTGGGACCAGGCCTGCTCAGCGATCTGGACCGGTTGCGGGACACGGTCACCGGATTCTCCCCGCCGTCCTCCGAGGTCGGCGTGGCGATCACCGAGCGCCCCGCCGCCGAGGTGCGCGCCCAGCGCGCAGAGGTCCGCGAGGCGGCCCTGGCGTTCGAGGCGGTGGCGCTGACCGAGCTGGATGCCCTGCTGGTCACTCGCGCCGACGCCATCGCCGGGCAGCGCCGACTGGTCGCCACCGTCACCGCCATCGGCCTAGGGCTCGTCCTGACGCTCGGGGCAGGGTGGTGGTGGGCCCGGCGCCGGACGCCGCAGCGCCCAGAGGGCACTCGCGTCGCCGGTGCAGGGCCGGACCCTGCCGTTGCCGACCTGGTCGGTGCGGGCGTCGGGGACGACCGGTGATCCTCAACCGCCTGCGAGTCGGGGCGAAGCTCAACCTGCTGGTCGCGATTCCCCTGGTGGTCGTGGTCCTGCTCTACGTGCCGCTGATCTCCGAGCGGCTCTCCGCGGCCTCGACCTCGGCTGCCACCGAGCGCACCGCGCTCACCGGGCGTCAGCTCGCCATTCTGGTCGAGGAGTTGCAGGAGGCCCGGCTGCTGGCCGTCGCTCACCGGGCGTCGAGCTCCGTGGACCCGAACAGCTTGATCGTCCAGTTGCAGCTGGTTCGTGAGCTCGCCTCCGAGGTCCGGCCCTCGGGGGCGCAGGCCGGCGACCTGGCGGAGGCCACGGCACAGGTGGACGAGTTGGTCCGCGCCACCGAACCGCGGCTGCTCACGCGGTCCCTGACCGCGGAATCGATCATCTCCAGGTTCGGGTCCCTGGTGGACCGGCTGATCGCCGCGAGCGCTCTCTCGCGCCAGGTCACCGACTCGGCTCAGGATGCCTGGGGCCTGGCCTCACTGGATTCGTTGCTGCGCTCGAACGAGGCCGCCAGCCGGGGTGGGGCGCTGCTGCTCGCGGCCACGGCGAGCACCGACGATGCCCGCCGGCAGGCCCTGCTGGATGCAGCCGCTGACTACGGCGTGCGCGCGGACGAGGCCGCGATCGACTTCCGCCGGGTGGCCACGGCGCCTGCCGCCGAGGTGTTCGACCGAGCGACAAAGAGTCTGGCCTCGGAGCAGATCGCCGAGGTCACCGCTGAGCTGGCCGGCGAGAGGGAGGCCGACCACGCCGAGCACGTCGGCGGGCACCTGACGGTGGAGGCGTTCTCCGCCGTCCAGTCCCAGACCGGGCTGCGCCAGCTGGCCCAGGGCGAGATCGCCCAGACCATCGTCGTGGCAACGCAGGCCGCCGCCCGACGGGCGCAGGTCACCGTGCTCGCGGTCACCCTCACCTCGGCTCTGGTGATGGCGCTCGTGCTGGCCCTGTCGGTGATCGTCGGGCGTTCGGTGTCGGGACCTCTGCGCCGACTCACCCGTGCCGCCGGAGAGGTGGCCGACCTCACCGAGGCCGAACTGGAACGGGTCAGCGACGAGGACTCGACCGAGGACGTCACCGTGCGTCTGGCGGAGATCGAGGTGACCACCCAGGACGAGATCGGCGAGCTGGCTCAGGCGTACAACCGGGTGCAGACCACGGCCTCACGCCTGCTCGAGCGGCAGGTGGTGAGCCGGCGCAACGTGGCTGCCATGTTCTCCAGCATCGGCCGTCGGACGACCAATCTGGTCGGCCGCCAGCTCTCCCTGATCGACACTCTCGAGCGCCGAGAGGAGGACGCGGACACCCTGGCCACGCTCTACCGGCTGGACCACCTGTCCACCCGTCTTCGGCGCAACGCCACCAGCCTCGTGGTGTTGGCCGGCGGTTCCGAGGTGGCCGGCGGCGGCCGGGCGGTGACTCTGGTGGACGCCGTCCGGGGCTCGCTCGGGTCGGTCGAGGACTACGCCCGGGTCCAGCTGGACCAGGTTCCCGACATCGCGGTCGCACCGGGCGTCCTGGGTGACCTGCTCCTGTTGCTGGCCGAGGTGATCGAGAACGCCGTGCTGTTCTCCCCGCCCAGTACGGCGGTGCGGGTGACCGGTGAGCTGGACGCCCAGGGAGCCTGCCGACTGGCGGTGATCGACCTGGGGCTGGGGATGCCGTCCGATCGGTTGATCCAGGAGAACGACCGGTTGCGTCGCCGCGAGCGCCTGGACCTGGCGCCGAGCCACGTGCTCGGGCTGTTCGTGGTCGGCCGGATCGCTCGTCGGCACGGCATCGACGTGCAGCTGGAACCGAATCCCGACCGCGGGATCACCGTGCACATCACCCTGCCTCCCTCGGCACTGGTGCCCTCCGGGGCTCTGTCGTCATCCGGTCGTCGGTCCGCGGATCCCCGTGTCTCGGGCGGCCAGCGGCCGGCTCGCCGGGCCGGCACCCCCGGATCCTCGGGCCCGGCCGCGTCGAGCAGTCCACCGGCCACCCCGCCTCCGCCGGCCCTGCGCCCTGACCACTGGCCGGCCGAGAGGCTCCCCGCGCCGGCCCTTCCCACGAGCGAGGGCGCCGTGGAGGCCGTCAATGCCGCCGGGGCAGTGGATGCCGCGGGGACCGTCGATGCTGCAGGGGCAGTGGATGCCGCCGGCGTCGTGGAGGCCGCGGGGCCTGGCGGCATCCGTCGCCGGGTCCCGGGCGCCCAGCTGCCCCAGGTCGACCAGCTCCGTCCCCTCCCGCCCACACCGGCCCGCGGCCTGGGCCTGGATCCCGAGGCCGCCCGCCGACAGGTCGACGACCTGGAGCGCGCGATCGCGCGGGCCAGCGCGCCACCACCGTCGGACAGTCACCCCGACGAGACGAGGGTCCGTGCCGGGATCACCCGCCGGGTCCGCGGGTCGGCGCTCGAGGCTCTGGGGCTGGACGCCTCACCACAACCGGCACAGCGGGGCGGGGCGCACGACCCCGACGCGGTCCGCTCGTCGCTCGACGAGGTGGGGGCAGCCCTGGATCTGGCCGGGCACGCACATCACGTCTCGCCCGCGGAGGAGCGCCGGGCCGCCGAGGCGGCTCGGGCGGCCCTGCGCGAGGCGGCGGGGCGCCGCGAGGAACAGCGTGAGGCGGTCAGCGCGCTCGCGGACCAGTTGCTCACCGGACCGCTCGGCCAGGACCTGACCGGCGAGGGCGTGGCACGTGGGATCGAGGCCGGCGGGGATGGTGCCGAATCCCTTGGCCCCGAAGGACTCTCGGACCCGCCGCCGTCGGAACAGCCGTCGGAACAGCCGTCGGGATCGCCGCCGTCGGACCCCCGACCATCCGGCGGCGCCCTGCCGCCCCGGCGGGTACCTGGGCGTGCACTGGCCGAAGTCGAACCGGATGACGGCGTCGGACCCGGGATGACCCCCGGAGACCCTGGAGGACTGCCATGACCGAGACCACTGCGCTGAGCGAGTCCGCCCAGGACTTCACCTGGCTGCTCGCGAAGTTCGCCCGCGAGACGGCGGGCGTCGTCGACGTCATCGCCGTCTCCTCGGACGGTCTGCTGATGGCCACGGCCGCGGACGCCGACCGGGCCACCAGTGATCGCCTGTCGGCCATCGTGTCGGGCATGGCGAGCCTGGCCGCGGGGGCCGGGATCAGTTACGGCCTCGGATCCCTCAACAAGGTGATCATCGATGCCGAGGGCGGCTTCCTCGTGGTCATGGCCATGGGTGCAGGAGCCCTGCTGGGTGCGGTGGCCGACACCAACGCCTCCCTGGCCACGGTGGCTTACGAGATGGCCGTGTTCATCAACCGGATCAACGGCACCCTCAACCCGCGCCTGATCAACGAGCTCAAGAACTCGGTGGCCGGATGAGTGAGGATCCCCGACGTGGCGGGGACACCGGGATGGTCCGCCCGTTCCTGAGCGGGCACGGTCGGGATGACGAGACCGTGGACCCGCTCGGCTCGACCCACGCCGTCCGACCCTTCCTGCTCACCCGGGGGCGAACCACCGCCGCCGTCCCGATCGCGATCGAGGCCCAGGTGGTCGCCACTCGGGCCGGAAGGGACGCCCTGCCCACCCTGGCGCTGGAGTACCGCGACATCGTGCTGGCCTGCGAGGAGCCGCTCGCGGTCGCCGAGGTGGCCGCGACCCTCGACCTGCACCTGGGCGTCGTCCGGGTGCTCATCGGAGACCTGACCCAACAGGGGCTGGTGTCGACCGGCGCCTCGGACGCGGACACCCCCGACGATGTGGAGACGATCATGCGAGTCATCGATGGCCTACGACAGCGCAGCTGAGGCCGTGGCGCAGGACGGCGAGGCGCCGCAGACGGTGACCGCCACCCGAGCCCGCCCGCCGATTCCGGTGAAGATCCTGGTCGCCGGTGGTTTCGGCGTGGGCAAGACGACCACCGTGGGCACCATCTCCGAGATCGCCCCGCTGACCACCGAGGCCGAGATGACCTCGGTCGCCGCCGGCGTCGACAGCAACGTATTGGTGCCGACCAAGACCACCACCACGGTGGCGATGGACTTCGGCCGGATCACCATCGACGAGCGGATCAAGCTCTACATCTTCGGTACCCCAGGCCAGGACCGGTTCGGGTTCATGTGGAAAGACCTGGCGAACGGCGCCTTGGGTGCCCTGGTGCTCGTGGACGACCGCCGCCTGGACGACTGCTACGCCGCCGTGGACTACTTCGAGAAGGCCGGTCTGCCGTTCGTGGTCGGGGTCAACCGGTTCGACGGCCGGGCGCAGCACGATCTGGAGACCATCCGGTGGGCCCTGGCGATCGGGCCTCAGGTGCCGATCGTCGAGCTCGACGCCCGCAGCTTCCTGTCGGTGCGCGACGCCGTCCTGGTCATGCTCGAGGAGGCTCTGGCCCGGGCTCGGGCCCGCCAGGCCCCGGGCCCGGCACCGGGCCCGGCACCGGCGAGCGGCCCACGGGACGCCATCGGGAGCGGCTGAGTCGGCCCCGCGAGTCCCCGCGCCTGGGCCAGTGGCGCCGGGGTCGGCGGGGCGTGGCTCAACGGTGGGCGAGGGTGGTTCCGCCGTCCCAGCTGGTGCCCACTTGCACGTAGTAGCCGCTGATGACCTCGCGCACCGGCAAGGTGGACGCGACGTCGTCCCACGGGGAGTCGAACAGCTCGAGCGAGGCCTCCGCCTTCCATGCCTGGCCGGCCTCGAACCCGACGCCCCGCATGGTGAGCACCTCGTCCAGGGCCCACCCCTGCGCGCCCTGCTCGATCGGGCGGACCTGGCGGTGGTGCAGCATCGGCAGGGCATTGACGAATCCGTTGGTGTCGCTGGGTTCGGTCAGGGTGATCACCGCCTGGGCCAACCGGTGGTCGTAGGCGGCCAGGGTGGCACCGAACCGGGCCCCTGCCTCGATCCGCGGCGCACCGCGGCCGAACGGCATCGGCCGGGTCTGGTGGATCGATCCCAGCTTCTTCGGATAGCCCTGGTGGACTCCCCGCGCGATGGCGAAATCCGTTGTCACCCAGATCAACACGCACCGCGAGTACGTCGTGTCCCGGTACCGGCAGCGGACGACCGCGAAGGCCTCCTTGTACTGCGAGCGAGCCGGGTCCAGCAGCTCCGCGCCGCCCTCGGAACAGGACTGCCAGTCGGCCCAGATGAACGCGACCGCCCCGGGGTCCTCCTCGGCGAGCTGGACGTCGTCCGGCAGGATCGCCCGGACCCGCTCGACGTCCGTGCGGTACTCCACTGTCAGCAGGTCACCGCTGTAGAACCACGGCGGGTTCGGGATCAGGGCGCTGCGGCCGCTGGCGGTGAACGGTGGTGCGAACCCCTGGAGTTCGGGCACGGAAGCTCTCCTCGCGTTGCACTGACGGACGGTGGCCGGCGGACGGTGGCTGGCGGACGGTCGTGGGGCGAACGGTGGCTGGCGGACGGTGGTGGGACGGGACCGCGACGGTCAGGGGTGCGCGGCGCGCTGGGCCGCTCGCACCGGCCGCTGGCCGGCCAGCATCGCGGCGATGATCTCTCGGACCCTGAGCGCCGCGACATCGGCGGACACGTTGACCTCCGGACCAGGACCGTCCCGATCGAGGATCGCCTGGACGGTCTCCATGGCGGTGAAGACCCGGCCGTAGTACTCCTCGAACAGGCCGGCCACGCGTGTGCCGGCGGAGGCGTCCCCGACCGCGAAGTCACGGCTGACCCGCCACAGCACCCGGCTGCGCCCGGCCTCCACCGGGGTGACGAGCTGGGTGAACCGCAGCCGCGCCCGGCTGCCGTCCGGCCCGGTGACGTCCCAGTGGTCGACCCACGCCGCCGGGGACAGGAAGAACCCCGCGTGCGCCGTGGCGTAATCGTCGCCTGCCGCGGCCCCGACCAGGCTCGCCTGCCAGCCCGGCAAGGGTGCGGGCGGGAAGGTCCGGCGCAGGGTGACCGTGGTCTCGGTGACCTCGACCGTCAGGTCGGGGGCCTGACCCCCCAGCACGGACGGCGCGATCTCCGGGGCGACGAACGGCACCTGGGTGACGTCGGCGAAGTTCTCGTGCAGCACCAGGTAGCCGGCGTCGACCTCACGCTGCCCACCCACCACGCCCCAGCCGTCCCCGGTGAGCCAGGGAAGCTCCGGGACGCGGTGGCGTACGGATCGACCCGGCTCACCGAGCCAGACCCAGACCAGGCCGTCGCGTTCGGCCACCGGGAGCGCGGCCACCCGGGCGCCGAGGGGCACCTGCGGCTGGCTCGGGACGGCGACACAGGCGCCGTCCGGGGCGTGGCCGAACCCGCACAGCCCGCACCGCACCACGTCACCGTCGAGCCGGCCCAGGCTGAGCGGGTAGGCACGGTGCGCGCAGCGGTCCTCGAGCGCCACGGCCCGGCCGTCGGTGGTGCGGTAGAGCAGGACCGGACGGTCCAGGGCGCGAACTCCGAGCAGGTCGCGCCCGACGGAGGCACTGTCGGCCAGCGCGTACCAGCAGTCGATCGGCAGGGCCGCCGAACTCGGGTTCGTTCCCCGCGCGGAGGGCGACGTCAACGGTGGCATCCGTTCCTCCTCACAGGTCCAGGGTCAGGCGGTCGGAGGAACAGCGCGAGACGCACACCATCATCGCGTCGTTGGCCGCCCGTTCGGACTCACTCAGCACCGAGTCGCGGTGGTCGACCTCGCCGTCGAGCACGACCTGCTCGCAGGTGCCACAGATGCCCTCGTGGCAGGAGCCGAGCACGCTGACCCCGGCCTCCTCGATCACCTGGAAGACCGACTTGTCCGGCGGCACGGTCAGGGTCAGGCCCGAGCCGGCCAGCACGAGTTCGAACGACCGTTCACCACCGGCCGGTGCCTGGCTCACCTTGGCCGCGAAGCGTTCCAGGTGCAGGGCAGCCACCGGCCAGTCGGTGGCGCAACGCTCCTCGACGGCGGCCAGCAGGGGCTCGGGGCCGCAGCAGTAGACCAGGGTGTCCGCGCGCGGGTCACCGAGAATCGTGGTCAGGTCGAGCAGCCCCAGTTCGTCCTGCGGCACCAGGGTGACCCTGTCGCCGTAGCGAGTGAGCTCGTCGAGAAAGGCCATGGAGGCCCGGCTGCGGCCGCCGTAGTACAGCTGCCAGTCGGCCCGGCTCGCCTCCGCCTCGGCGATCATCGGCAGGATCGGGGTGATCCCGATGCCCCCACCGATGAAGATGTAGCGCGGTGAGGCGATCAGCGGGAAGTGGTTGCGCGGCCCCCGGACCCGCACGGTGGCACCGGTTCTCAGCCTGTCGTGGACGAGCGCCGAGCCCCCACGTGAGTCGGGTGAGCGAAGGACGGCGACCCGGATGGTCCGGCTGTCGGACGGGTCGCCGCACAGTGAGTACTGCCGGATCAGATCCTCGGTGAGGATCAGGTCGACATGGGCGCCCGGGGTCCACGGTGGCAGGGAGTCGCCGTCCGGGTCGACCAGGGTGAGCACGACGACGTCCTCGGCGACCACCTCGGCCGATTCGACGACCAGGTCCCCCTCGTGCTCACGCACCGTGGTCCGGGTGCCGGAGATCGTGGATCCCTCGCTCATCTCAGACCTGCTTCGCCCGCACCCGGACCGGGAACTTCTTGATCCCGTTCACGAAGTTGCTCCTGACCCGCGTGATCTCGCCGGCCTGCTCGATGGACTCCAGCCGGGGCAGCAGGGTCTCGAACAGGATCTTGATCTCGAGCCGGGCCAGGTTGGCCCCCATGCAGGTGTGCGGGCCCTTGCCGAAGGTGATGTGGTCGTTGGGGAATCGGCTCAGATCGAGGGTGTACGGGTCGGCGAACTTGGACTCGTCCCGGTTGCCGGAGGCGAACCACATGACGACCTTGTCGCCTTCCTTGATCTGCCGGCCGTGCAGTTCCACGTCGCGGGTCGCGGTGCGGCGGAAGTGGTAGACGGGCGAGGCCCACCGGATCAGTTCCTCGACGGCGACCTGCGCCTTCTCGGGGTGCTCGAGGAACCAGGTCAGCTGTTCGGGGTTGTCGATCAGCGCCTTCATCGAGTGGCTCATCGCCTGCCGCGTGGTCTCGTTGCCGGCCACCACCAACAGCAGGAAGTAGTTGTCGAAGTCCTGGTCGCTCAACGGGATCCCGTCCTCGGGGATCCGGTTGACCAGCTTGCTCACCAGGTCGTCCGCGGTGCCGCCCAGGCGCTCGGCGCGCAACTGGCGTCCGTAGTCGTAGATCTCCTGCGAGACCGGCGAACTGAACGGCAGGTGCCGGTAGGCCTTGGCCTCCTCGGAGTTCACCAGGACCCGGGCGTACTCGGGGTCGGAGAACCCGACGATCTCGTTGCCCCACGAGATCAGTTGTGGGGTCTTCTCGGGCGGGGTGTCCAGCAGGCGAACCAGCACTGCCATCGGGTAGTCCGCGGCGATGGAGTCGACGAAGTCGAACTCCTCCTGCTGCAGAGCGTTGTCCACGGTGGCCTTGGCCAGCCCGCGCAGGAAGTCCTCGTAGCGGCGCAGTTGGGCGGCGCTGAAGTCACGCATCAGCAGCTTGCGCAGGGCCTGGTGGCGGGGGCCGTCGGTCTCGAGGATCGACCGGCGGGTGTCCTGGAACTCCTCGGGTGGCTCCTCGAGGTTGGTGAACTTCATCGAGGTGAAGCTCTCCGGGTCCTTGTCGACCGCCTGGATGTCGTCGTACCTGGTGATCGACCAGAAGCCCGAACCGCCGTCGTGCTCCTCGTTCCAGTGCACCGGTGCCTCGCGCCGCAAGGTGTCGAACATGCCCCAGGCCCGGTTGCCCTCGAAGACATCCAGATCGGCGAGATCCACCTGGTCGAGCGGGACGGGCGTCGGCTGCATCACGACCTCCTGGAGCAAGGATTTATTTGGATCCGAACGTTAGGCTATGAGGGAGGCCTCACAGCGTCAAGGGATGCTGTCACAGATGCCCAGCCCCGCGGCGGCTCGGGGGCCACGGGGCACGGGGGTGCCGATGCCCGGGCATCCGGGCCCTCGGGGGTAGCGTCCGACCGTGCCCGAACAGCAATCCCGACCCTCACCCGAGCCATCCCCGGATCAGCACCTCCCGGTCACCGTGGTCCTCTCCCGCCGTCCGGCCGCGGGCAGGCAGGAGGAACTGGTCCGCTGGGCCGCTGGGGTCACCGAGGCCGCCCGGACCTTCGCCGGCCACCGCGGCGCGCAGATCTTTCCCCCGACCCCCGAGCGGGACGAACTGATCGTCGCCTTCAGCTTCGCCGATGCCGCGGCGCTGTCCGCCTGGGAGCACAGCGACGTCCGGCGCGCGTGGCTGGACCTGGCCGCCCCGCTGCTCGACGGCCCGGCGAGGGCATACACCGCAGCGGGTTTCGAGTCCCTGTTCGGGGAGTTGGGTGCACCCCACACACCTCCGCCGCGGTGGAAGACCGCCGCGGTGATCGCGGTGGCTCTCTATCCGGCGTCCCTGGTGGTCAATCTGGCCCTGGGCCCGTTGATCGCCGACTGGCCGCTGGTGCTGCGTGTGTTGGTCTCGGTCGTGCTGATCGTCCCCTGGATGGTGTGGCTGGGCGTCCCCTGGGCCACGCGGCTGCTGCGCCGCTGGCTGTCGTCGTCCTGAACATCCCGGTCGGCGCACGTCACGACAATTCGGTGGACGGGGCTGACAGACTTCCCGGCATGCGCCGGATCATCCAGAGCAAGAAGCTGCAGCACGTCCGCTACGACGTCCGAGGGCCCATCCTGGTCGAGGCGCAGCGACTCGAGGCCGAGGGTCACAAGATCCTCAAACTGAACATCGGCAACACCGCCCCGTTCGGGTTCGAGGCGCCGACGGCGATCGTCGCCGACATGATCCACCACCTGCCCGACTCACAGGGCTACGTGGACTCGCGGGGCATCTACTCGGCGCGCACCGCGGTCGCCCAGTACTACCAGGCGCGTGGGCTGACCGAGACCTCGGTGGACGACGTGTTCATCGGCAACGGGGTCAGCGAGCTGATCACGATGGTGCTGCAGGCGTTCCTGGACGACGGCAACGAGATCCTGGTGCCGGCCCCGGACTATCCGCTGTGGACCGGCGCGGTCGCGCTGTCCGGCGGTACGCCGGTGCACTACCGGTGCGATGAGACCAACGGCTGGAACCCGGACCTGGCCGACATCGAGTCCAAGATCACCGAGAACACCCACGCTCTGGTGATCATCAACCCGAACAACCCCACCGGAGCGGTGTACAGCGAGGCCACGGTGCGGGCGCTGGTCGACATCGCGCGCCGTCACGACCTGGTGATCATGGCGGACGAGATCTACGAGAAGATCCTGTTCGACGACGCGGTCCACCACCACGCAGCGACCTTCGCCGGGGACGACGTCCTGTGCCTGACCTTCTCGGGGCTGTCGAAGGCCTACCGGGTCTGCGGGTACCGGTCCGGCTGGGTGATGATCTCGGGGCCGAAGCACCTGGCCGAGGACTTCCTCGAGGGACTGACCCTGCTGTCCAACATGCGGATGTGCTCGAACGTGCCGGCGCAGCACGCGATCCAGACCGCGCTCGGTGGCTACCAGTCGATCAACGAGCTGATCGTGCCGGGGGGCCGGTTCTACGAGCAGGCCAAGCTGGCCTCTCGGTTGCTCAACGAGATCCCCGGGGTCTCGTGCGTCGAGCCGAAGGGGGCGCTCTACTGCTTCCCGCGGCTCGACCCGGACGTGTACTCCATCAAGGACGACGAGGCGTTCGTCATCGACCTGTTGCGCGCCAAGAAGCTGCTGGTCACCCACGGCACCGGGTTCAACTGGTTCGAGCCCGACCACTTCCGCCTGGTGACCCTGCCGGACGTCGCGGTGCTCACCGAGGCCATCGAGCGCATCGCGGACTACCTGGAGAGCCTGCGCGCCTGACCCGAGCGACAAAGGTGCATCCATGTGACATTCACGGATGAACCTTCAGGTCCGCCGCTGAAGTCCGCGATACACCTCGACCGGGACGCCGTACTGCCAGGCGGCCGCTTCCACCGGGTCGGTGATCGAGGCCGGAACCAGTTCGGCGTAGTGGCGTGGGGCGCCGGAGCGGTCGGGGCTGCCGTTGCGCATCACGAGCAGGTGCCCGTCGACGTCCGGGATCGTGTACAGCCGCAGTGTGGCCGAGGGGTTGCCGGGGTCGGGGGCCTCGGCGATCGGGGCGAAACCACCGTGCGTGAGGTAGTTCTGCCAGCCCAGGCGTTCGATCGCGAAGCGCCGGATCTCACTGTTGCGCAGGGCATGGATCTCGGGAATCGAGAGTTCACCGCGCACCAGCTCGCCCGAGACCTCGGTGCCGTGAAAGAAGTACTGGGCCTCACCGGTGGGCCACACGATCGCCGGCCCATCCTCGCAGTGCAGGATGAGCGGTCCCCGCCAACCCGTCCTCCGTTCGAACCGCATCGTGGTAGGCGGTTCGAGCACGAGCGTGAGGGAGCGATACACCACCGTGACGTAGGCCCTGCGCAGTGCGTGTGCCGCCTCGAGCAGGCGTCGGGTCCCCTCGCTCGGCACCAGGTCACCGCAGGCCACGAACCAGGCCAGCTCGGTCATCGCCATGGCCCGGTGGACGCAGGTTCGGTGATCCACGATGGCCACGTCGAACTGCCCTCGCGCGGGATGATCGCTGTTGAAGAAGTGAGACCCATGGTGCACCAGCGTTGACGCATACACGTCTGCATTCAGGTCGACGAGCCACGTCGGTAGGTAGGAACCGAGGTCCGGGTGGATGAGCCCGAGTGAGGACAGCGGAGCGCCGTTCCCGAACGTCGCCGTCGCCGAGGCCGTCAGACTCGCCGCAGGGTCCACAACATCGGTCTCGAAGTCCGGCGCGTCGTCCAGAACGACCCACCAGATCGCCCCCACGACGACGGCGAGGGCGAGGACGAGGAGGCGTAACCCCGTGCCGAGGTGCTCGTCCATCAGGATCAGCCCGGCCAGCAGGGCGGAGGCGAAGAACAGCATCACACCCGAGAAGTGGCGTCCGCGGCGCAGGATCCGCCGTCGCCGTGACGCCCGGCTCATCCGGGGTAGGCGCTGCCGGATGTCGGCGAACCCGCGGAGCTCCTCCGGTGAGCCAACCCAGACGATGGGTTCGTCCGGTCGCAGCCGATGGCACTGTCGGTACTGCCGGACGCCACGCTCGATCTCGGCCCGGTCGGCGTCCGTCAGACGACGCGGGCCGTCGGCGGGCAGGCCCCAGGCCTCGACCACGACGTGCGCCTGGGTGCGGCGGAGCGCCTCACGATCGGGGTCGGGATCGACGGGCTGACCCGACATCCGCGTCAGTCGGCGACGTAGTCGACGTACAAGGGGTCGTTGGCGGTGGTCTCGGTCCGGATCAGTTCGAATCGCCGCTCGCGCTTGCGCCGGATCGCGAAGCTGCCCGGGCCGATGCCGTTGGCGCCGTGCTCGTCGGTGTGGATGAGCAGCGCCGACTGCCCGGCCGGCACCTGCAGCTGGGCGACCACCAGGCTGTCGTCGTCCGCGGCGGAGCCCGCCTCGGGCGGCGCGGGGAGCTGCCACGTGACGTCCGGGCTGTCGAATCCCCGGTGCAACCAGTGGGTGTTTCCGGTGGCTTCGCCGCGGATCAGCTGGACGCCGTCCTCCGGCAGCGGCTGCCACCCCTGCTCGGGAGCGTTCCCGATCGGCATCACCAAGAGATCCCCTCGGGCCTGCGGCCCGGTCAGGATCGGGACGGTGGCGTCAGCGGCGAGGTGGTCGGGCACCGTGACCCCGATCAGGTCCAGTGCGCTGGCGTAGGTGTGCATGACACCACTTTCTCGACGAGGGCTCGGGGTATGTCCGGATGATGATGAACTGTCGCGACTCTTTCCGGCAACCGGCCGTCGCGAGGTGCTGGCAGGGCACCCGCCGGGATCAGGGGTCTGGAGACCCTTCGCGCCGGAGGTCGGCCCGGCGACGGACCGGGCGGCAACCCCGGCACTCAGCAGACCGCGTTGATGTCCTGCGCCGTGGTCGAGTCGGGGGGAGCCTCGCTGGGGGAGCTGCCCGGCGTGGGGCGGACACCGCCGCCGGGGGAGGACTCGCTCGGCGAGGGAGCCGCCGACGGGCTGGACTGGACCGGTGGGTTGATCGCGTCGGCGACCAGTTGGCGGATCGCCACGAAATCGGGGTTCTCCGTGCTGATCACCGACTGGGTGAAGGGCAGGCTGCGGACCTTGGCGTCCTTGACCTTCTTGGTCAGGGTGACCCAGGCGCCGAGATCGGCCAGGGGGATGCCGGTGGTGATGTTGGACTTGGCCGCCGCGGCGATCTGCGGGAAGGCCATCGCCATCTTGGCTGGGTCCGCCTCCTTGATCACGGCTCCGATCACGCAGCGCTGCCGGCGCATGCGGTCGTAGTCGTCGGTCGACCAGCGGGAGCGGGCGTACCAGAGGGCGTGGTACCCGTCGAGGTGCTGGTTCGGCCCGGCCTCGATCCAGCCGCCGGTGGCCACATGGTTCTCCGAGCTGCCGCCGATCGGCAGGCGCTGGCGCACGTTGACCGTGATGCCGCCGATGGCATCGACGAACTGCATGAAGCCGCGCAGGTTGAGCATCGCGTACTGGTGCACGCGCAGCCCGGTGACCTGCTCGACCGCGTCGGACGTTGCGCGCAGCCCGGCGTCGTAGGCCGAGGCCTCCTGCGGGTAGTAGTCCTTCCAGTGCTCCTCACCGAAGGTCCACATGGCGTTCAGCAGGCACTGCGGTACTCCCGCGGCGTCCGTGCACTGGAAGCCAAAGGGGTTGTCGGCCGCCTGGCGGGTGCCCGGCGGGAACGGCACCTTCTGCAGGTTGCGCGGCAGGGAGAAGAGCACGGTGTCCCCGGAGCGGCTGTCGATGCTGGCCAGCACCAGGGTGTCCGGCCGGATGCCGATCCGGTCGGCCCCGGCGTCCGAGCCGATCAGCAGCACGTTGACCCGCGGCAGGCTGGCCCAGGGATCGCCCCCGGCCTTGTTCGGGCGGACGCCGTCCCCGGCGCCACTGGCACTGAAGATCCCGGTGACGGTGTCGCGCAGGATGAGGGCGTAGCTGCCGGCCTTGGCCGTCGGCAGGGCGACCAGGGTGATCAGGGAGGTCACCAACAGGGTGCTGACCAGGCGCTGACCGGCGCCGAGGTGGGCGAACCGGCGCAGCGAGGAGTGGGTGAACAGCACCACGGCTGCCCACAGCAGGAGCACCATGATCAGCCCGAGCAGCACCAGCAGGAGCCGATCCGGCTGGCTGACCAGCGACCCCGCCAGGGCCACCGGGTCACCCAGGAAGTAGAACGTCAGCCCGGCCGAGAGCACCAGCGAGGCACAGGCGACAGCGATGGTGCCGCTCACCCGCCGTCCGGCAGCCAGCAGCCCCACACCGGGCAGCAGGGTGCCCAGCAGGGTCCAGCCGACGACCCGGGGGTAGTTCTGCCCGTAGCTCGAGGCGTGGCGTCCCCGAGCGGCGGGACTGGTGCGCTGCAGACTCGTGATCGCACGGTTCGCGGGCGGCGCCGGGGCCTCCCGGCCGTCGCGCAGGTCCCGGCGGCGGAGGCTGGTGTCGGTGCCGTCCCAGGAATGCCGGCCGGAGTGCGGCGCGACCTGGGTCACTGGGGCACCTCCGGGGAAGGGCGCACGGTACGAACCGCGAGGGAGTGGGCTCGCGACAGCGATCTGCGGGAGCAGCCGCACGCGTCAGTGAGCATCATCGTCCCATACGGTCAGGCTGTCGAGGGCAGGCGGAGGGAGGGGGCGGGTGTTGCCAGGGCCTCGGTCGAGGCGCTGTGTGACGAGTATCCGTGCTGGTCAGCGGGGTTGTCCGGCGCACGGCCACACTGGGACGTCAAGCCGGCGACAAGGTTCTGCTCACTGCCCACCGGTGACCCTGGGTGACCGTGACCCGCGTGATGAATCGCCCGATCGGATCAGCGTCGGGACAGTGGGAATCGGCCCGGACGACGACGCTTGGTCAGGTGGGGGTGGCCGGCCACCGCTTTGCTCGCCGTCCGTTGCGCCCGCTACCCTGGTCCGTGCTCGGAGGAGGCGTCGCCTAGTCCGGTCTATGGCGCCCGCCTGCTAAGCGGGTTTGGGGATCAAACTCCATCGCGGGTTCAAATCCCGCCGCCTCCGCACAGCAGAGAGCCCCGGGCCGCGGCCCGGGGCTCTCTCGCGTGCACCTCCGTGATCATGCACTTTCGACTGTCCGACAGTGCGTGGACTCGGAGAAAGGCGAATGGCCGGTCGCCCACCACGGAGACCGGCCACCCGCACACCTTATGGCCCCGATCAGCTCCGCGCGATCACTGGTGTCCGATCGTCCGAGAATCCAATCGGGTGCGCTGCCGAGGGAATCCCACGGCAGCTGTCCGCCTCAGGCAACCACCTTCCAGACCGGGGGAGCGGCATCGACGCGCTCTCCGAAGGCCTGACGCTGGGCTTCGAGCTCCGCCGGGAGCTTGTCACCGAACTTCGCGAAGAAGCCCTTGATCTCCTCGACCTCGGCCGCCGCCTCGATCCGGCTGATGTCGGTGATCGCACCGAACTGCTGGGTCGAGAACTCCAGGCCCTCGAAGTCCATGTCCTCGTAGCGCGGCATGTACCCGAAGGGGCTCTCCACGGCGCCGACGTCCCCCTTGACGCGCTCGACGATCCACTCGAGCACGCGCAGGTTCTGCCCGAAACCGGGCCAGGCGAACTTGCCGTTGGCGTCCTTGCGGAACCAGTTGACCCGGAAGATCTTGGGCAGCTTCAGGTCGGTGCGCTGGCCCATGGTGAGCCAGTGCGCCCAGTAATCGGCCATGTTGTACCCACAGAAGGGCAGCATGGCGAACGGGTCTCGGCGGATCGCCTCCTGACCGATCGCGGCCGCCGTCGCCTCCGATCCCATGGTGGCCGCCATGAACACCCCGTGGTTCCAGTCATAGGACTGGTAGACCAGCGGGAAGGTCTTGGACAGCCGACCGCCGAAGATGAACGCCGAGATCGGCACGCCCGCCGGGTCCTCCCACGCGGGGTCGATGGTCGGGCACTGCGAGGCGGGGGCGGTGAACCGCGAGTTCGGGTGCGCGCCCACGCGGCCCGAGTCCGGCGTCCAGTCGTTGCCCTGCCAGTCGATGCCGTGCGCCGGGGGCTCGACGCCCATGCCCTCCCACCACACATCCCCGTCGTCGGTGAGCACGACGTTGGTGAAGATGCTGTTCGCCCGGACCGAGTCCATGGCCATCGGGTTGGAGTCGTAGGAGGTGCCCGGCGCGACACCGAAGAACCCGGCCTCGGGGTTGATCGCGCGCAGCGTGCCGTCCGGAGCGGGCTTGATCCACGCGATGTCGTCGCCGACGGTCAGGGCCTTCCAGGAGCCGAAGCCCTTGGGTGGCACGATCATCGCGAGGTTCGTCTTGCCGCAGGCGCTCGGGAAGGCCGCCGCGACATACGTCTTCTCACCCTTGGGCGACTCGAGCCCGAGGATCAGCATGTGCTCGGCCAGCCAGCCCTGGTCGTGGGCCATGACCGAGGCGATGCGCAGCGCCAGGCACTTCTTGCCCAGCAGGGCGTTGCCGCCGTAACCGGACCCGTAGGACCAGATCTCGTAGGTCTCGGGGTAGTGAACGATGTACTTGTTCTCGATGTTGGGCTCACACGGCCACGGCACGTCGGCCTCGCCGGGCTCCAGCGGGGCGCCGACCGAGTGCACGCAGGGCACGAAGAAGCCGTCGTTCCCCAAAGCCTCGAGCACCTTGGTGCCGACCCGGGTCATGATCTGCATGTTGACCACGACGTACGGCGAGTCGGTGATCTCGACGCCGATCTGGGCGATCGGGCTGCCGATCGGACCCATGCTGAACGGGATGACGTACATGGTGCGACCACGCATGGACCCACGGAACACCTCGGTCAGTGTCGCGCGCATCTCCGCGGGTGGTGCCCAGTTGTTCGTCGGGCCGGCGTCCTCCTCGCGCTCGGAGCAGATGAAGGTCCGGTTCTCGACGCGCGCCACGTCGGAAGGGTGGGAACGGGCGAGGTAGCTGTTCGGCCGCTTCTCGGCGCTGAGGCGGGTGAAGGTGCCGCCGTCCACCATGAGCTGGCACAACGCGTCGTACTGCTCCTGCGAGCCGTCGGCCCACTCGACTCGGTCCGGCTGACACAGCTCGGCGATCTCGTCAACCCAAGCCAGCAACGCGGCGTTGCCGGTCCGCTCACTACCATCGTGCGCGATTGCCATTGTGTGAACTCTCCTCTGGTTCGAGTGTGTCTGGTCTACCGGGTCCGGGGACGGGCGTCGTGTTCGGTTGCCGGCCGCGCCGAGCCGTTGCCGGGGGCAACACACCGGAGTCGGTGCTCTCGGGGGATGGTCGTCATAGCGGATGTGATCATCCGGCTGTCCTCCTCCAGCTCGGACCCAGACGTCGCGCTCGGGGAACCCTCCGGGCGGCGTTGTCAGCCCACGATCACCGCCCGACCGACAGGTCACGTGGACAGCTGCCCCGACCCTATGGGTCGACCGTCGCGCACCCCCCCGGACAGAGGTCCCCACGATCTGCGGGGTTGGTTCACCGAGACTACTCACCGATCGACAAAGCGCAGCTCAGAAGGGGTGTCACCCCCCGCGCCGCGCGCGTGTCGGACATCACGCATGCCATGCTCGCCCAGGTGGGTGAACGACGAACCGGTGACCAGGTGAACAGTGGTCCAGCCGCCCTGGTGGGGACGGGCGCGGCGGTGGTGCTGGCCCTGGTGGTCGGCGGCCCGGCAACCGGCGGGCCGGTGGGCGTCTCGACCGCGGACGCGGCGCGCTGCGCTGCGTCGTCCGTCGCCCTGTCCTTCCCCACCCGCCCCGATCGGGATCGGGCGCTGCTGCCGGTCGGCTACCGATCCCTGGCGCCGGTGACCGCGTTGTGGTGCCGCTACGACGCGGACGGCGCGCTGCGCTCAGCGCACGATCTGGACGCCGCCCGCACCGCCCGGCTGGCCGCGGTGCTCGCGACGCCGTCCGGGGGCTGGCCGCTGGACGCCTTGGAGGCCAAGCGGATCCCGCCGCTCACCCCGGCACAGGTCGTCGCGGCGTCCGCGCCGCCGTGTTCGGCATCGGTCACCACGGAGTGGGTGGTGTTCACCTACGGCCAGGGCCCGGACGCCGCCGTGCTGCTGCGCGGCGATCCGTGCCGCGACGTGGCCAACGGGGTGATCCGGTTGCGGGCGGGGACGGCAGTGGTGGACGCCTTCGCCGAGCTGGGTAGCGTGAGTCCATGACCGATCACGGGCCGAATCCCCATGTGGTGGACATCGAGTCGGCGACCCTGGACAACACGACCTTCCGGACGACGCTGTGGACCGGCCGGCACCTGCAGCTGACCGTGATGAGCATCCCGGCGGGCGGCGAGATCGGGCTCGAGGTGCACGAGGACGTCGACCAGTTCCTGCGGGTGGAGTCCGGTCGCGGCCGGGTCAGGATGGGGCCCGCGGCCGACCGGCTCGAGTTCGACCGGGAGGTGGCCGATGACGACGCCGTCCTGGTGCCGGCGGGGTCGTGGCACAACATCACCAACATCGGCGACGTGGAGCTGAAGGTGTACTCGCTCTACGGGCCGGGCGAGCACCCGCACGGCACGGTGCACGCCACGAAGGCCGACTCGGACGCCGCCGAGCATCACTGATCACCACCACCGATCACCACCACCGATCACCACCACTGTCCACCACCGCAACCGATTCGGCTCCGGCGGTGCCGGTCCGCTAGCATCGTTGCTCGGTGCCGGCCCCTGGGACGGCATCACCAGCGCCCGTAGCTCAACGGATAGAGCATCTGACTACGGATCAGAAGGTTTGGGGTTCGAATCCCTACGGGCGCGCTGGTATCACCGCAGGTCAGGGCCCTACAGGGACCGCCGATCTCGTCATGTTGTGCCCTCTGTGAAACCTCGTGAGAACCGAGCGTGCTCGTGGGCGCCCTCGATCCGGCTCAGCGTCCGCCAGTCCCCTCGCCAGTCTCGCCGATCCCAGCGCTCTGGCCGCCGTCGACCGTCCCCGGTTCGGACCCTGTGGGCGCGCAATGGTGCGCCGAGGTCTGTGAACGGTGCAGAACCTCGAGTCTCTGCACGGGCTTGACCGCAGGCGGCCGCGGGGCTGGACCAAGCCATGATCGTGACCGATTCGTGCGTGATACACGGTCAGATCGGTCACGATCATGACGTGGGGCCCGGTGGGCCTGTGGGTGAGGCTGCGTGGGTGACCTGCAGCGACCTGTGGGACACCGAGACAGCCGCCGGGTACGACCGAGCCTCGGAGTTCATGTTCGCGCCAGCGGTGTTGGATCCCGCAGCGCGGTTCTCGGCGGATCTGGCCGGTGACGGCGCGGCTCTGGAGTTCGCGATCGGGACCGGACGGGTGGCCATCCCCTTGGCCGACCGGGGCGTCCCGGCCAGTGGGATCGAGCTGTCCCAGCCGATGGCCGACCAGCTCCGCAGGAAGCGGGACGACATCCCCGTCCTGGTTGGCAACATGGCGACCAGCAGGGTCTCTGGCAGCTTTTCGCTGGTCCGCGTCGTCTGGAACAGCATCGGGAATCTCCGCACCCAGGCCGAGCAGGTCGCGTGCTTTCGAGACGCAGCCCATCACCTCGCCCCCGGCGGCCGATTCGTCGTCGAGCTGTGGGTCCCCGGCATCCGCCGTTTCCCGCCCGGCCAGGCCGTCCCGTTCCATGTGGGCCGCCGGCACACCGGCTTCGACACCTACGACCTGACCACCCAGCAGGGCACCTCGCACCACTACCGGCACCACCCGGACGGGACGGTGACCTACAGCGCCAGCAACTTCCGCTCCATCTGGCCCGCCGAGTGTGACCTGATGGCCCAGCTCGCCGGGATGACCTTCGAGAGCCGGGCAGCGGACTGGCAGGGCAGCCCCTTCACCAACGACAGCGACAGCCACGTCTCCGTCTGGCGCAAGCCAGCCGAGACCTGACCATGCGAGTCCGGTTCTGCTTGATATGCGGGTGATCCCGGGGTCGTGTCCGGTCGTGGTGGACGATGCCCGAGGAGGAGGCCCCGCGGCGCGTGCGGTCCGGTTGGTCGACTCCGGCGAGACCTCCGACCTCGTGATCTCGACGACGGCACCCTCGTGAGGTGGCCGACAGGGAGTTCGGTTTCGATTGACCAGGTTGGTCTGGTCAACCAGACTAAGGGGATGGAGACGGTCAACGTCCAGGACGCCAAGACCCAGCTTTCGCGACTGCTGGCCGCGGTCGAGGCTGGAGAGACGATCATCATCGCCCGCGCCGGGAACCCGATCGCGCAGCTGGTTCCCTTGCAGTCCCCACCCCCGAGAGCCTTCGGAACCATGGACTTCGACGTGCCCGACGACTTCGACGCCCCACTGTCCGATGACGAGCTGGCGGCTTGGGAGTGACCCACCACCTGCTCGACACCCACGTACTGCTCTGGCTGCTGGCTGATCCGGCCTCGGTCCCGGACAGCTGCCGCAGGGTGCTCGCAGACCGGGACAACAGGCTGCTCGTCTCCGCCGCCAGTGCACTGGAGGTGGCCACCAAGGTGCGGCTGGGCAAGCTCCACGCGCCCGAACTGGTGAGCTCCTGGCCGCGCAGGATCGCCGAGATCGGGGCGAGCGATCTCCCCATCACTGTCGACCATGCCCTGAACGCCGGGTCTCTGGACTGGGCCCACCGAGACCCGTTCGACCGGCTGCTGGTCGCGCAGGCGATCCAGGAGGCCGCCGTCCTGGTCACGGTCGACCCGGCGATCCGCCACTACCCCGCGGTGAGGGTGCTGACCTGGGGTTGATCTCTGGCCTGCCCGCTTTCCCGGCCGGCATCCGATCGACCTGGCCAAGCCCATGGATCCGATTTCTCGGAGAGAATCGAGCTAGTACCCCGCAGATGCGGTTATGGTGGGCCGGTGACCGCGTTCCGGATCCGGCAGGCCGCCGAGCTGCTCGGCGTCAGTGACGACACGGTCCGGCGGTGGGCGGACACCGGGCGGCTCGAGACCTCGGTGGACGCGTCCAAGCGACGGGTGATCGACGGCCGGGTCCTGGCCCGGTTCGCCGAGCAGCTGGCCGCCCAGGCACCGGCGACCAGCCGGAAGACGGTGGCCCAGTCGGCGCGCAACCACTTCCGGGGGCTGGTCACCAAGGTCACCCGGGACACCGTGATGGCCCAGGTCGAGATCCAGGCCGGGCCGTACCGGGTGGTGTCCCTGATGAGTCGCGAGGCCGCCGACGATCTGGGCCTGGAGCCCGGGGTGCTGGCGGTGGCCAGCGTGAAGGCCACCAACGTGGTGGTCGAGATCCCCGAGGAGTGAGTGCCGTGGCCCGTTGCCGTCTGCCTCTGGTGGCCCTGGCCGCCGCCTGGCTCGCCCTGCCGCTCGCCGCGTGTGGCTCCTCCCCGACCTCGGACGCCGGTGGCTCGCCGTCCGCATCGCGCTCGTCGTCGGCCCCCGGCAGCCTGCGGGGGGAGATCCTGGTCTTCGCTGCGGCCTCGCTCACCGATGCGTTCACCACGCTCGGCAAGCAGTTCCAGGAGGAGCACCCGGGCACCACGGTCACGTTCAACTTCGCGGCCAGCTCGGCCCTGGCCACCCAGATCACCCAGGGCGCGCCGGCCGACGTGTTCGCCTCCGCCTCGACCACGACCATGGACCAGGTGGTGGCGGCCAAGGCCGCGGACCGGGCCACCACGTTCGTGAGGAACCAGCTGCAGATCGCCGTCCCACCGGCCAACCCGGCGAGGATCGCCCGACTCGCGGATCTGGCCGAGCCGGGGGTGAAGGTCGTTCTCTGCCAACCGGAGGTGCCGTGCGGCGCGACGGCGGTGAAGGTCTTCGCCAACGCCGGGCTCACGGTCGCGCCGGTGTCGCTGGAGGCCGACGTGAAGTCCACCCTGGCCAAGGTCACCCTCGGCGAGGCCGACGCCGCCCTCGTCTACGTCACCGATGTGCTCGCGGCCCAGGGCGCGGTGACCGGGATCGAGATCCCGGCCGAGGTCAACGCCTCGACCAGCTACCCGATCGCCGCGTTGAGCGCCTCGAGGAACCCCGAGTTGGCCGCGGCCTTCGTCGACCATGTCCTGTCCACCCGGGGTGCCGCGGTGTTGACGGCTGCGGGATTCGCCGCACCGTGACGTCCGAGGCCGGAACGACCCCGGACGGCATTCCTCGCCGTCGGGTCGCCTCGCCCCGGACGCCGTGGCCGATCGCCGTCCCCGCGGGCCTGGCCGTGGCCTTCCTCCTGGTGCCCCTGGCCGGGATGCTGATCCGGGCCCCGTGGGGGCAGCTGTCCCGGATCCTGGCCGAGACCCAGGCGGTCGAGGCCCTGAGGTTGTCCCTGATCTGTGCCACCTGCGCCACGGTGATCTCGCTGATCCTCGGCGTCCCGCTGGCCTGGGTGCTGGCCCGGTCGAGAGCCCGCGGGACGCGCTACCTGCGCGCACTGGTGACCCTGCCGTTGGTGCTGCCACCGGTCGTGGGCGGCGTGGCCCTGCTGCTGGCCTACGGCCGGGTGGGGATCGTGGGCAGCCACCTGGACCGATGGTTCGGTCTCACCCTGCCGTTCACCACCGTCGCGGTGGTGATCGCCGAGACCTTCGTGGCCATGCCCTTCCTGATCGTCAGCGTCGAGGGTGCCCTGCGCAGCGGCGACCGGGGGCTCGAGGAGGCTGCGGCGACGCTCGGGTCGCGGGCGTTCGCCACCTTCCGGCGGGTGACCCTGCCGCAGGTCCTGCCCAGCATCGCGGCCGGCAGCGTGCTGTGCTGGGCGCGCGCGCTCGGGGAGTTCGGCGCGACGATCACCTTCGCCGGCAACCTGCCCGGGGTCACCCAGACCATGCCTGGGGCGGTGTACCGGGCCTTCGAGACCGACCCCCCGGCCGCGGTGGCCCTGAGCCTGGTGCTGCTCACCGTCTCGGTGACGGTGCTGGTGCTGCTGCGTGACCGCTGGCTGCGTCCCGGGGCGGATGTGTGAGGACGGACGGGAGGACGGACGGGACGGGCCGGTCCGAGCAGGGGTTGGCGGCCCAGGTGTCCGTCGTCCGCGGCGCTCTGACCGTGCGCGCCCGACTCGACGTGAAGCCGGGGGAGATCCTCGCCGTCCTGGGCCCCAACGGGGCCGGCAAGACCACTCTCCTGCGTGCCTTCTCGGGGTTGCTCGCCATCGACGCGGGCACGATCAGCGTCGGCACGTCGGTCTGGGACGATCCCGGGCGCGGCATCTTCGTCCCGCCCACCGAGCGCCGGGTGGGGGTCGTCTTCCAGGATTACCGGCTCTTCCCGCACCTGTCCGTGGTGGACAACGTGGCCTTCGCCGCCCGTTCCCGCGGGGCGCCGCGCCGGCAGGCCCGCGAGCACGCGGCCGGCGTCCTGGAACGGCTCGGGATCGCCTCCCTCGCCGGGTACCGGCCACGCCGGCTGTCCGGCGGGCAGGCCCAGCGCGTCGCCCTGGCCCGGGCTCTGGCCAGCGACCCGGCCCTGCTGCTGCTGGACGAACCGCTGGCAGCCCTGGACGTGCGGACCCGCCTGGAGATCCGCGGGGAGCTTCGCCGCTACCTGGCGGCCTTCCATGGGCCGAGCGTGCTGGTCACCCACGACCCGCTGGAGGCGATGATCATCGCTGACCGGATCCTCGTGCTGGAGGAGGGTGAGGTGGTGCAGCAGGGGACGCCGGCCGAGGTGGCCCGGCGTCCGGCCACCGACTACGTGGCCCACCTGGTGGGGCTCAACCTCTACCGGGGCACCCTGGCCGACCGCACCACCCGCCGGATCGACCTGGACGACGGCAGCAGCCTCTACGCCGCCGGGGCCGACCCGCAGGACCCGGCCGGGGGGCGCCTGCTGCCGATGGTGGGCACCCGGATGTCGGTCGCCGTGCCGCCGACCGCGATCTCGCTGTACACCCGCGAGCCGGACGCCGGCTCGGCCCGCAACGTCTGGACCGGGGTGGTCACCCAGCTGGAGTTGCTCGCCGATCGGGTGCGGGTGGGCGTCGAGGGTCACCCGGACGCCCTGGTGGACATCACCCCCGCCGCCCTGACCGCCCTCGGGCTGGACGTCGGCCGGCGGGTCTGGTTGAGCGCGAAGGCCACCGAGGTGGTCGCCTACCCGGCTGCCTGAGCGGGAGCCGCACGCCCCACCCCCTCGTGATCATGCACTTTCGAATAGTCGAAAGTGCATGATCACGAGGGGGTCAGAGGCCATAGGTCTCCAGCAGGCGCAGCCACACCTCGCTGACCGTGGGGAACGAGGGCACCGCGTGCCAGAGCGTGTCGAGCGGCACCTGCCCGGCGATCGCCACCGTCGCCGCATGCACCAGTTCCTGGACCGATCCGCCGACGAAGGTGGCACCCACCAGGACGCCTCGCTCCTCGTCGACGACGAGGGCGCTGGTGCCCGGGTACTCGTTCGCCTGCACGGACGCGCCCGCCAGTGCACCGGTCTCGAAGGTCACCGTCCGCGCCCGCAGCCCGCGTTCGGCCGCCTGCGCTCCGGTCAGCCCCACAGCCGCCACCTGGGGATCGGTGAAGGTCACCCGGGGGACGACGTCCCGGCTGGCCCGGTCGGCGGTGTCCTTTCCCAGGATCACGTCCGCGGCGATCCGCGCCTGGTACTTGCCCAGGTGGGTGAGCGGGGCGATGCCGTTGCAGTCACCGACGGCGTGAAGCCATTGCCCCGCAACGCCTTCGGCGCGCAGCCGGTCGTCGACGGCGATGGCCTCCCCGGCGCGCAGGCCGACCGACTCCAGGCCGAGATCACCGGTCGACGGGGAGCGACCGGCGGCCACCAGCACTTCGTCCCCCACGAACTCACGGCCCCGGTCGTCGGTCAGCCGGACCACGCCGTCCGGGTCCCGGCGGGCACCGGTCAGCCGGACGCCGGTCGCGACCACGATCCCCTCCTGCTCGAGGGCACCCCGCACCTGTTCCCCGGCGAACGGTTCCTCCCTGGCCAGCAGCGAGCCTGCCGCCTCGATCACGCTGACCTCACGCGCCCCGAGCCTGCGGATCGCCTGGGCCGGCTCCAGGCCCACCGGGCCGCCGCCGAGGACGAGCAGCCGGTCGGGCACCTGGCGCAGGGTGGTCGCGGCGCGGTTGTCCCACGGCCGCACCTCGGCAAGGCCCGGAACCGGCGGCACCGTCGCCCGCGACCCGGTGGCCACGATCACCGCCCGCTGCGCCTCCAGCAGCTGAACCTCGCCGTCCGGCCGGCTCACGCGCACCCGGCGCTCGCCGTCCAGCCGGCCGTGGCCGCGGATCAGGTCGACCCCGCTCGAGGTCAGCCAGGAGACCTGCCCGGCATCGTCCCCGTGCTCGACCAGTTCATCGCGGCGGGCCATTGCGGCACCGGCGTCGATCGAGCCGGTGACGGCCTGCGCGGCGCCCGGTACCCGGCGCGCAGCAGCCACGACCTCCCCGGGCCGCACCAGTGCCTTGCTGGGGATGCAGGCCCAGTACGAGCACTCCCCGCCGACCAGCTCACGCTCGACGATCACCACCCGCAGTCCGGCCCCGGCCAGCCGGCCGGCCGCGACCTCGCCGGCCGGCCCGGCACCGATCACGACCACGTCGTGGCGGTGGGCTGCTGCCCCGGTCCGGTCGGTGGTGTCCATGGCTGATTCTGGGCCGCGATCGGTGATCGCGCTCGTCACCCGGGCCCGGGCCCCGAGGCGAGTGCCTCGGGGTCCGGGAGCGGTCAGGCACCTGGTGCCGGGTGACTCAGCGGTGGACGGATGACTCAGCGGTGGACGGATGACTCAGCGGTGGACGTCGAACCGGTCGAGCATCATCACCTTGTCCCACGCGGCGACGAAGTCGTGCACGAACTTCTCCCCGGCGTCGTCGCTGGCATAGACCTCGGCGAGTGCCCGCAGCACCGAGTTCGAGCCGAAGACCAGGTCGGCCCGAGTGGCGGTCCAGCGAGGCTCGCCGGTGGCGGCGTCCTTGCCCTCGAACGTCTCCGCGGCGTCCGAGATCGGTGTCCACTGGGTGCTCAGGTCGAGCAGGTTGCCGAAGAAGTCGTTCGTCAGCACGCCCGGCCTCGCCGTCAGGACGCCGTGCGTCGAGCCGCCCGCGGTGGCCCCGAGCGCCCGCAGGCCGCCGACCAGGACGGTCGTCTCGGGAGCGGACAGGGTCAGCCGCTGCGCGGTCTCGACCAGTAGTGCCTCGGTGGGCCGTCCGTTGGCCTTGCCGAAGTAGTTGCGGAAGCCGTCGTAGGTCGGCTCCAGCACGGCGAACGACTCGGCGTCCGTCATCTCGTCCGTGGCGTCGGTGCGCCCCGGCGTGAACGGCACCGTCACCGCGACCCCGGCGTCTGCGGCGGCCTTCTCGACCGCCGCGCACCCGCCGAGCACGATCAGGTCGGCCATCGAGATCTTCGCCCCGCCGGCGCCGTTGAACTCGGCCTGCACGCCCTCCAGGGTGCGCAGCACCCTGGCCAGCTGGGCCGGGTCGTTGACCGCCCACTGGTTCTGCGGGGCCAGCCGGATCCGGGCACCGTTGGCGCCACCGCGCTTGTCGGTGCCGCGGAACGTGGACGCCGATGCCCACGCGGTCGAGACCAGTTCGGCGACAGTGAGTCCGCTGGCGAGGACCTTCTGCTTCAGGGCCGCGACGTCGGCGTCGGAGACGAGCTCGTGGTCCACCGCGGGCACCGGGTCCTGCCAGATCAGCTGCTCCGAGGGCACCTCGGGGCCGGCGTACCGGGTGATCGGGCCCATGTCGCGGTGGGTGAGCTTGAACCAGGCCCGGGCGAACGCGTCCGCGAACTGCTCGGGGTGCTCGAGGAAGCGCCGCGAGATCGGGCCGTAGATCGGGTCCATCCGCAAGGCGAGGTCGGTGGTCAGCATCACCGGGGGGTTCTTCTTGTTCGGGTCGTGGGCGTCGGGCACCAGCTCGTGCGCGGCCGGGTCGGTCGGCACCCACTGCCAGGCGCCGGCCGGGCTCTTGACCAGATCCCAGTCGTATCGGAACAGGGTCTCGAAGAAGCTGTTGTCCCAGGTGGTCGGGGTGGGGGTCCAGGCACCCTCGAGGCCGCTGGTGATGGTGTCCCCACCCTTGCCGGACCCGTGGGAGTTCTTCCAGCCCAAGCCCATTGCCTCGATCGGGGCGGCCTCGGGCTCGGCGCCGACATGGGTCGCGGCGGCGGCGCCGTGGGTCTTGCCGAAGGAGTGGCCACCGGCGATGAGGGCCACGGTCTCCTCGTCGTTCATCGCCATCCGGGCGAAGGTCTCACGGATGTCCTTGGCGGCGGCGAGCGCCACCGGCTGGCCGTTCGGGCCCTCCGGGTTGACGTAGATCAGCCCCATCTGGACGGCGGCCAGCGGGTTGTCGAGCTTGCGCTCGCCCTGATACCGGTTGTCGCCCAGCCACTCTGCCTCGTTGCCCCAGTCGACACTCTCCGGCTCCCAGACGTCCTCGCGGCCACCGCCGAAGCCGAAGGTGCGAAAGCCCATGGACTCCAGGGCACAGTTGCCGGCCAGCACCATGAGGTCTGCCCAGGACAGTTTGCGGCCGTACTTCTTCTTCACCGGCCAGAGCAGCCGGCGGGCCTTGTCGAGATTCCCATTGTCCGGCCAGCTGTTCAGCGGGGCGAAGCGTTGCTGCCCGGCCCCCGCGCCACCGCGGCCGTCACTGATCCGGTAGGTGCCGGCACTGTGCCAGGCCATCCGGATGAACAGCGGTCCGTAGTGGCCCCAGTCGGCCGGCCACCAGTCCTGCGAGGTGGTCATGACCGCCTCGATGTCCGCCTTCACCGCAGCCAGGTCGAGGGTCTCGAACTCCGCGCGGTAGTCGAAGTCCGACCCCATCGGGTCGCCGGCTGCCGGCCTGGCGTGCAGGACGCTGACATCGAGCTGGTTGGGCCACCAGTCGCGGTTGGTGCGGGCTCGGGTGGTTCGGCCCTCGGCAGCCACCAGGACAGGGTTGGCGTTCTCGTCGGCCACGTTTCGGCTCCTTCGTCTCGGACTCGATCGATCAGGCGGCAGGGGGGGTGGCGCAGGCGGGGCACAGGCCCCAGTACACGACCTCGGCCTCGTCGATGACGTAGCCGTGGTCGTCGGAGGCGGTCAGGCAGGGTCGGTAGTCGACGGCGCAGTCGACGTCCGCGATGGCGCCGCAGCCCCGGCAGACGACGTGGTGGTGGTTGTCACCCACCCGCGCCTCGTACCGGGCCACGGACCCGGCCGGTTCGATCCTGCGCAACAGGCCGGCGGTGGTCAGGACGCGCAGGACGTCGTAGACCGCCTGGGTCGACACCTCGCCGAGATCCTCGCGGACGGCACGGATGATCGTCTCGGTGTCGGCGTGGGAGTGGCGGTGGGCGGCGGTCAGGACCGCCACCCGGGGGCGGGTGACGCGCAGGCCTGCTCCTCGCAGGAGGGGCTCGGCGTCGAGCGGTGCATCGGTGGACACGGCGACAGTCTGCCGCCTTTTCTGGAATGAGTCCAGATAATGAGTGGATCAATTTCGGCGAGAGCCAGTCGTCGGCGCGGGTCCGGGATCGGCGTTCAGACGCCGACCGCCACCACCTCGGGATCGAGAACGGCCAGTTGCTGGTGCAGGTGGCGCAGCGCCCGCTGGCGCACCGGCCCGATCGCCCCGAGCGGCATGCCGAGACGCCGGCTGATCTCGGCATAGGACGGCGTCTCCGGCTGGAGCATCAGTTCCATCAGGGCACGCTCGCGGTGTCCCAGGCCGGCCACGGCCCGGCGGATCAGTTCGCACAGCCGCAGGATCTCCACGTGCTCCTCGACCGGTGAACCGTCCTCGGTGGGTGGCTCGACCTCGCCCGTGAGTACCTCGCGGGCCGCGCGCCGGTGCAGCGACAGGCACTCGCGTGCCGCCGTCGTCCGCAGCCAGCCTGCGATCCCCTCGGGGGTGTGGATCCGGTCGATGTGCACGAACAGGGCGAGCCACGTGGTCTGGGCGACGTCCTCCGCCCCCGGTCCCACGACCCCGTGCCGCCGGCACACCGTGCGCACCAGGTGCCGGTGGCGCCCGATCAGCTCCGCCCAGGCGGCATCCTCACCTCGGGCGGCCGCGGCGATCAGCTCCCCGGGCGTCGGCATGCTGCATGAGACCACCGAAGGTCACCTGGTGCAGCCGCAGGTGACCCCCTGCGCCCACCCGGGTGACGCCGGCTGCCGACCTCACCCGGCGAGCGCGTCGTGCACGGCCCGCGTGTGGTCGGGCGTGGAGCCGCAGCAGGCCCCGATCAGGTCCACCCCCCGGGCCCGCAACCGGACGGCGTGCGCCGCGAGCACGGGCGGGGGAGCGGTGTACTCGAACCGGTCGCCGACCAGTTGCGGCAGGCCCGCGTTGGACTGGGCGATCAGCAGCAGACCCTCCGGCCGGGAGCCGACCATCTCGGCCATCACGGTCTCCATCTCCTCCGGGCCGCGGCCACAATTGGCGCCCACGGCCGTGACCCCCAGCTCGGCCAGCCGGGTCACCGCCTGGGCCGGGGTGACCCCCATCATGGTGCGGCCCTTGGTGTCGAAGGAGAGCGTGGCCACCACGGGCAGGTCGGTCGCCACCTGCCGGGCCGCCCGCACCGCTGCCTCCATCTCGGCCAGATCGCTCATGGTCTCGATCAGCACCAGGTCGATCCCGCCGGCCATGAGGCCCTCGAGCTGCTCGGCGAACAGGTCCTGCGCCTGGTCCGGGGTCAGGGTGCCCAGGGGCTCCAGCAGCTCACCGGTCGGGCCGAGGTCGCCGGCGACCAGCGCGCCGAAGGTGTCGGCCGCCTGCCGGGCCAACCGGGCGCCTGCCTCGCTGAGTTCGAGCACCCGGTCACCGAGCCCGTGCATCTCGAGCCGCGGGCGGGTGCCGCCGAAGGTGTTCGTGGTGATCACCCGGGCGCCGGCCATCAGATAGGCCTCGTGGATGCCGAGGATGACCTCGGGCTTCTCGACGTTCCACAGCTCCGGTGCGCCGCCGTCGTCCAGGCCGGCGCCCTGGAGCATGGTGCCCATGGCGCCGTCGAACACGACGAACCCCTGGGTGCGGACGAGATCGGCGAGCGAGGTCATGGTCAGGACGGTATTCCGCTCCCCCGGCACCGCGCACACCGGGTCGCCCCCCGATCAGGCGCCGGCCGTGTGCCACGATCCGCGCCATGACCACCTCACGTGGCAGCTCTCGCCCCACTTCTCGCTCTGCTTCTCGCTCTGCTTCTCGCTCTGCTTCTCGCTCTGCGGGGTGGGCCATCGTCGAGACGCTGGCCGAGCTCGGCGTCCGCCGCTTCTACACCGTCCCCGGTGAGAGCTTCCTCGAGGTGCTCGACGCGGTCGACCAGCTGCCCGGGGTCCAGCTGATCTCGACCCGGCACGAGTCGGGCGCGGCGTTCATGGCCGAGGCCGAGGGCAAGCTCACCGGACGACCCGCGGTCGCGATGGGCACCCGCGCGGTCGGGGCGGCCAATCTCATGATCGGCGTGCAGACCGCCTACGAGGACTCCACCCCGATGCTGGTCCTGTGCGGCCAGGTGGAGTCGACCTCCCTGGGACGCAAGGCGTTCCAGGAACTCGACCTGCCCACCTTCTTCGCCCCGGTGAGCGTGCACGGCGAGACCCTGCACTCACCCGCCCGGGCCGCAGAGGCCGCCGCCCGGGCCCACTGGGTGGCCACGGCCGCCCGTCCCGGGCCGGCGGTCCTCGCCCTGCCGGCCGATGTCCTGGCCGGTGAGGCGCCACCCGGGGCGCCGCGGCTGACCCCCGGGCGGCGAGCCGAGGTCGCCCCGGAACCCGGGGCCGCGGCCGAGATCGCCGACCTGCTGCGGCGTGCCCGGCGGCCGGTGGCGATCCTCGGCTCCGGCGCCCGGGGGGACGCCGAGACCGGGGACGCCACCTGGGAGGCCGTGCACCGCCTGGCCGAGCACTACGGGCTGGGCGTCCTGACCGCCTTCCGCCGCCAGGACACCTTCCGCGGCGACCACCCGAACCACCTGGGCCACCTCACCCTGCGCACGGCCCCGGAGCTGCTGACCCCCCTGCGCGAGGCGGACGTCGTGCTGGCCCTCGGCACCCGCCTGGGGGACACCACCTCGCAGGAGTTCACCCTGCCCGCCGCCGGGGCGTCCGTGATCCACGTCGACCTGGACCCTCGGGCCCTGCACACCCCGGTGGACCTGGCCTGGAGCGTGCGGGCCGACGTCGGGGCCTTCTGCCGGGCCCTGCTCGCCCTGCCGCCGGCCCCGGCGCGGGACTGGTCGGCCGAGCACGCGGTCTATCTGGCCGGGTCGACCCCGCCCCCGTCCCGCGGGGCCGCGCCCGGCGGCGTCCACCCGGCCGCGGTGCTGGCGGCCATGCGCCGGCACCTGCCCGCCGAGCTGATCCTGACCAACGACGCCGGCAACTTCTCGGTGTTCGCCCACCGGTACTGGCGCTACACCCGGCCGCGCACCCAGCTGGGCCCGGTGTCCGGGGCGATGGGGTACGGCCTGCCCGCGGCGATCGGGGCCGGGCTGGCCGATCCCGGGCGAGCGGTGGTGGCCCTCGCCGGGGACGGCGGATTCCTGATGAGTGCGATGGAGCTCGAGACCGCGGTACGCCACGACGTCCCCGTGCTGTGCATCGTGTTCGTCAACCGCTCCTACGCGACCATCGCCATGCACCAGGCCCGCCGGTTCGCCCGCACGGCGGGCACCGACATCGGCCCGGTGGACGTCGCCGGGCTGGCCAGGGCGCTCGGTGCCGACGGGATCGACGTCACCGACGCCGGCCAGTTGGACGACGCCCTGGCGGCCTCGGCGGGCTTCGAGCGTCCCCGGGTGATCGCCGTGCACACCGACCCCGACGTGCTGGTCCCCGGGGTGTCGATGAGCACGCTGCTGGAGCGCTGAGCCCTCTCACCGCCTCACCGGATCGCGTGATCGGGACCGGATCGCGTGCTGGGACGGCGGAGGCCGGTTCCCCCGAGAGGGTGAACCGGTCCGAACGATCACTCGCGGGGTACAGGAGCCGACCCTCGCGGCCGACTCGATCCCCTGGGAGGAGGGACCGGTCCTCTCCCGCGTTCGAGGGAGTTGACCGTCGTGAGGATGACCATCACCGCCCGCCTGGTGGCCACCGCATCGATCGCCGTGGCCGCCGTGCTGGGCCTGGGCGGCCTGGCTCTGGCGGGCGCCTCCTCGGAGAGGAGCTCGGCCACGACCATGGCCCACACCTCCGCGGTCATGGCCGACGCCTGGCACGCGGACATGGCGCACGAAGGCCTCAAGGCGCAGGTCCTCGGGGCGCTGTACGCCGACTCCGCCGCGTTGCGCGAGCAGCTGGGCGCCTCAGCGGTGACCGAGGAGGCGGCGGCCATGAACGCCTCGTTCGACGCCGCGCTCGAGAGCGCGTCCGAGTCCGCTCGCACGCGGCTCGCGGCGGCACAGCCCGATGTCCGCGCCTACACCGAGGCGGCCACCCGGATCGTCACGCTCGCCCAGACCGATCGACCGGCGGCCGAAGCGCAGTTGCCCGCCTTCCTCGCACTGTTCAACTCGCTGGAGAGGCAGTTGGGCGAGGCCAACGACGTACTGCTGGCCGAGGTGGAATCCGCCGAGGCCGCCATGGACTCCACCGCCGACCGGGTGATGACAACGTTGGTCATCGTCGGCCTGCTGGGCGCGCTGATCGTCGGGATCAGCAGCGCGCTGCTGGTGGTCTCGATCCGTCGGGGGATGTTCTCGGTGATCCACCGCCTGCGGGACATCGCCGACGGTGACCGCGACCTCACCGCCCGGCTCGAGGTGCGCAGCCAGGACGAGATGGGCCAGATCGCCGTCCTGTTCAACCGGTTCGTCGACCAGATCGCCGATCTGGTGCGCCAGGTGGCCCAGACCTCGGGCACCCTCGCCGCGGCCAGCGACCAGCTGGCGTCCTCCTCCTCGGTGGTCGCCGAGGTGGCCGACCGCACGGCCTCGCGCGCCGGGACCATGGTGGACGCCGCCCGCGGGGTCGACGAGTCCGTCGGTGGGTTCTCGATCGCGGCCGGGGAGCTCGGGCAGTCGATCATGGAAATCTCGCAGAACGCCTCGCAGGCCGCCGAGGTGGCCGCGGCCGCCGTCCGCCTCGCCGAGCGCACCACCGAGACGGTCCGGCTGCTGGGCGAGTCCTCGGCCCAGATCAGTGACGTGGTGAACGTGATCGAGAGTGTGGCCGGGCAGACCAACCTGCTGGCCCTGAACGCCACCATCGAGGCCGCGCGGGCCGGTGAGGCGGGGTCGGGGTTCGCGGTGGTGGCCAACGAGGTGAAGGAACTGGCCCAGGAGACCGCCCGGGCGACGAGCGACATCGCGCGCCGGATCGAGCAGATCCAGGGGCAGACCGGCGACGCCGTGCAGGCCATCGGCGAGATCGCCACCGTGATCGCGCAGATCAACGACTTCCAGGCCTCGATCGCCGGGGCGGTGGAGCAGCAGAGCGCCACCACCTCCGAGCTGGCCCGCGTGGTGGAGGTCGCCTCGGCCAACTCCTCCCGGATCGCCTCCGGGATCGACGAACTGGCCGAGGGTGCGGCGACCACCACCGAGTCGATGCACAACTCGCGCAGCGCGGTGCAGTCGCTGGTCCAGATGAGCAGCGAACTGAACCACCTGGTCGAGCGGTACCGGGCCTGAGGCCGTCCTCAGGCCATCCTCAGGCCGTCCTGAGGCCTGCCTGAGGCGGTGCCCATCGGCGCGATCGGCCGGGTCCGTTCGGGGATCGCGACCCTGACTTGCCGCTGCGACGACCCGGGTGTCACGGTGGGGGCCGCCTGCGCGACGGCGCGCTCCGAGGAGGGTCGTGATGCCGACCGTCATCCCGATCGACGAGTTCGTCGCCGTCGAGTGGTACCCGGGGTTTCGTTCGGCCTACGAGAACGCGCCCTACATCGTCGAGCCGGTGCGCACCTTCTCCTCCGGGGACCAGGCACGGTTCTGGTTCCTGGACTACCACTGGTCACGCGGGCTGACCCCGCTCGGCACGATCTGGAACGAGGACGGCTACGCCTGGGGCACCCAGTGGGCCGCGGAGACCCTGCCCCTGCCACCGGGCAGGGGGATCGTCCAGCGGGTGGCCGGCACTCACACCTACGCGGCGCCGATCGAGGTCACCTCCCCGGGGGAGATCGCCGAGCGGGCCGCCAGGATGGCCCGGCGGCTGCCCGACCTGCTGCACGACTTCCCGGCGATCTGGGCCGAGCGAGAGGCCGAGATCGAGACCGGTTGGCAGCGGCTGCGCGCCCTCGACCTGAGCGCGCTCGACCTGCCGGGCCTGGGGCAGGCACTGCGGTCGGCGCGGCGATTCCACCGCAGGGCCTTCGAGATCCATTTCGAGCTGATGTACCCGCTGCTGGTGAACTACCTCGGTTTCCGCGGTGCCTGCGTGGACATGGGGCTGGACCCGGCGGCGCTCGGTGTCTTCCTCCAGGGGGTCGACACCCGGATCAGCCGCACCGACCGCCGGCTGTGGGACCTGACCGGTCAGGCGCGGCGAGCCGGGCTCGGCCCGGTGTTCGCGGCCACCGAGGCACCCGAGCTGGTCGCCACCCTGGACGGGCTGGGCGGCCCGGCCGCGGCCTGGATGAGCCGGTTCCGGGACATGCTCGCCGAGCACGGGTGGCGCAGCGAGGGCACCAGCGACGTCGCCCTGCCGAGCTGGGTCGAGGACCCCACACCGCCCTTGGGCATGATCAAGACCTTCCTGACCCAGCCGCACGGCCACGACGGCGACGCGGCCCGAGCCGCCCTGATCGCCGAGCGGGACGCCGCCATCGAGGACGCGCGCGCCCGGTTGACGCCGTCCCGGCGCGCCGTCTTCGACGCCGGCCTGGCCTCGGTGCAGGCGGCCAACTTCACCTGGTGGCAGGAGGAACACAACGCGGTGATCGACCTGCGCGCCGCCCTGCCGCTGCGCTGGGTGGCGCTCGAGATCGCCGACCGGATCGGCGCCGACGCTCGCGACGACACGCTCTTCCTGTTCTGGCCCGAGTTGCTCGAGCTGACCGAGCGCGGGCGGTCCCACGACGGCGAGTTGCGGTCGCTGGTGCGGGCACGCCGGGACTACTTCGAGCACTGGCGGGCCCGCCGGATCGACATGCCCAAGGTGCTGGGCACCGTCCCCGACAGGGTGCAGGACCCGATCCTGATCGAGATCTTCGGCCTCGACCGCAACTTCCTCACGGCCGTGGGCCGGGCCAGCCAGACGCCGGGCGCACAGGCCCCGGACGACGCCGCCGGCCGGCGGCTGGTGGGCCTGGCGGCCTCGGGAGGGCGGGTGCGCGGCATCGCCCGCGTGCTCACCGACGCCGATCACCTGCACCGGGTGCAACCGGGGGAGGTGCTGGTCTGCGAGTCGACCTCACCGAACTGGACGCCCGCTTTCGGCACGGTGGCGGCCTGTGTGTGCGACGGTGGCGGGATCCTCAGCCACGCGGCGATCGTGGGACGTGAGTACGGAATCCCGACCGTGACCGCGGTGGGCGTGGCCACAGTGATGATCAAGGACGGGGACGAGATCGAGGTGGACGGCACGGCCGGTGTGGTGACGGTGCTCAGGCGTGCCTGAATCCGTGCCCGATCCCGCGCCCGCGCCCGAGCCCGTGCGCGAGCCCGTGCGTGAGCCCGTGCCAGATGGCGAGTTCGCTGCCGCCGACCATGTGGTGGGGCTGGACTCGCCCACGGCCTGCGACCTGCCCCGGGTGGGGGCCAAGCTCGCCCGGCTCGCCGAACTCGCCCAGCTGTCCGGGACACCGGGGATCTGGGTCCCGGCCGGGTTCGCGATCACGGTGGACGCGTTCGCCCGCCAGGCGAGCCGGCTCGGCCTGGCCGAGCTGAGCCCCGCCCGGGCCCGGAACCGGCTGCTCACCGAACCGGTCGAGCGCGACGTGGCCGCGGCGATCGGGGCCGCCTACGAGGACCTGTGCGAGCAGCGCCTCGATCTCGGGCTGCCGGTCGCGGTCCGCAGCTCGGCGGTCGGTGAGGACGGCGCCGTGGTGTCGTTCGCGGGCGCGTTCGACACCTTCCTCGGGCGTTCGGGGATCGACCGGGTGCTGGACGCCGTCCGCGGGTGCTGGGCGAGCCTGTACGGCCCGCGGGTCACCGCCCGGGGCAGGGCGCCCGCGCCGAACGCGATGGCGGTCGGCGTGATGGAGCTGGTGGCGGCGCGGGCCTCGGGCGTGGCGTTCTCCGTGCACCCGGTGACCGGGGCCCCCGACCGGGTGGTGATCGAGGCGAACTTCGGCTGCGGCGAAGCGGTCGTCCAGGGCCTGGTGACCCCGGACCACGTGGAGGTGGCCCGGGACGGCAGGGTGATCGGCTACCAGGTCAACCGCAAGGACGTGATCTCGGTCTTCGACTACACCGCCGGTGAGGTCTCCTCCCGCCCGATGCCCTCGCGCTTGAGCACGCGCCCGGTGCTCGACGAGGAGGAGGTGGCCGCGGTGGCTGCCGCCGTCCGCTCGGTGGCGGCACACCACGGGCACCCGGTGGACGTGGAGTGGGCGATCTCGCGCCACCGCCGTCCGGGTGAGGCGATCGCCGTCCTGCAGGCCCGGCCGGTGACAGCCCTCGGGGCCCGCCCACGCCCGTCGGACGTGCCCGACGCGGACGCCTCCGGTTCGCCGTCCGGCGACCCGCCGATCCCCCCGGAGGCCGCCGAACTACCGGCGTGGGACCCGGTCGCGTTCGCGGCCCGCTATGTCTTCGGGATCGCCCCCGACGCCTGAGCGGGTGATGCTGAGGCGGTGAACCTGCTCAGGGCGCTCACCCCGGTCCTCGTCGTGGCGCTGGCGGCGGGCTGCAGCGGTGGCCCGGGCGACCAGGGCGACCAGGGCAACCTCGGCACGGTGCCGCCGGCCGGTCGACCGTCCCTCGCCCCGTCCGCCACCGCCTCGCCCACCTCGCCCCCCGCCTCGCTCCCGGTGCCCACCGTCCCGGCGGTGGGCGGGGAGCCGGCGCGGTTCTCTCCCCCTGCCCTGCGGGTGGAGGTGATCACCCGAGGGCTCGAGCACGGGTGGGACATCGGCTTCCTCCCCGACGGCTCGGCGCTGATCAGCGAGCGCCCCGGCCGGTTCACCCTGGTCCGTCAGCTGCGGCCCGGTGCTCGGGCGACCCGGGTGTCGGCCGACTTCTCCGACCTGTTCGCCCGCGGGGAGGGCGGCCTGATGGGCCTGGTCGTCCACCCCGACTTCGCGTCCAGCCGGCTGTTCACCACCTGCCAGAACCACGGGCCCGGCGGGCGGGCGATCGACATCCGCCTGGTCACCTGGCGCCTGGCCGGGGACGGCGGATCGGCGACCCGGGTCCGGGACCTGCTGACCGGTCTGCCGACCGCCGGATCGGGCAGGCACTCGGGGTGCCGCCCGAGCATCGCCGCGGACGGCGCGCTGCTGGTCGGCACCGGGGACACCGCCGACGGAGCGCTGCCGCAGGACCGGACCAGCCTGGGTGGCAAGGTCCTCCGGCTGAACCTGACCACTGGGGAACCGTTGCCGGACAACCCGTTTGCCGCCGCCGCCCAGCCCGCCGAGCGCTACGTGTACACCTACGGCCACCGCAACGTTCAGGGAGTGGCGGTGCGACCGGGCAGCGGGCAGGTCTACACCGCCGAGCACGGCCCCCGGGTCAACGACGAGGTCAACGTGCTGAGAGCCGGCGGAAACTACGGCTGGGATCCCTCCCGCGGCGGCACAGCGGGCGGCTACGACGAGGACGTCCCGATGACCGATCTCGATCGCTTCCCCGACGCCGTCCCGGCCATCTGGCAGACCGGCCAGACCACCCAGGCGCTGTGCGCGGCCACCTTCCTGACCGGCTCGCTGTGGGGTGAACTGGACGGCGCCCTGGTGGTGACCGCGCTGCGGGGGGCCAAGCTGGTGCTGCTCCGGCTGGACGCCGCCGGGGCGTTGGCCGCGATCGCCATCCCGCCGGAGACCAACGGCGAGTACGGTCGGCTGCGCGCGGCCCGGCTCGGTCCGGACGGCGCGCTGTACGTGACCACGACCAACGGCAGCGACGACGCGCTGCTGCGGATCACCCCGGAGGCGGCCCCGTGAGCCTGGACGTCACCTGGCTCACCGCCTTCCTCGACCTGCCCCCCGCGGTGCACTCCGACACGGTGGCGTTCTGGCTGGCGACGACCGGCAGCACGGTGTCGTCCGCACGGGGTGAGGCGGGCCAGTTCGCCACCCTGCTGCCGCCGGAGGGCACGAGCTGCCTGAAGGTGCAGCGCCTGGACGGCCCGGCGCGGGTCCACCTCGATCTGCACGTCGCCGACCTGCCGGCTGCCCACGATCGGGCGCTGGCCGCCGGGGCGATCGAGGTGGCCGCGTACGCCACGCACGTGATCCTGCGGACTCCGGGTGGTTTCGTCCTCTGCCTGGTGCCGCACCCCGGCGGTCGGGTCCCGCCGCCGGTGACCCGGCCGGGAACGGGCAGCAGCCGGGTCAGCCAGGTGTGCCTGGACGTGCCGGCGGCGGGCTTCGCCGCCGAGGTGGACTTCCTGTCCGGGCTCACCGGTTGGCAGGTTCGGGCCTTCCCGGAGGTCGACGGTGTGGTCGCGTTCGAGCCCGCAGCCCCAGGGGGCCACGGGGCGACTGCCGGGAGCCCGTCGTCCGGGGTGCCGTTGCGGCTGATCGTGCAGCGACTCGGCGCCGAGGATCCGGGGACGGCGACCCGGGCCCACCTCGAGTTCTGGGCGGACGACGCCGCGGCCGAGGTCGAGCGTCACCGGGGACTGGGTGCCCGGCCGGTCAGCCGCGGCCCCTACTGGCAGGTGCTCTCGGATCCGGCCGGACTGCCCTACTGCGTGATCGGCCGGGATCCGTGGACGGGCAGGCGGGTCACCGCGTGACGCGGCGGGACCACCGTGGGGCGGCGGGCATCGGTCAGCCGCACCACGTTGTCCGGCATCGGACCGTCCGGCGCCAGGCAGGCCTCCTCGCCGACCCGGCCGCGCTCGAGCCGGGGCCGGATCAGGCCCGCCGGCGCGGGTGAGGCCAGCAGGTAGCCCTGGCCGAGCCGGCAGCCGAGTTCGTGCAGCACGTCCAGCTGCTCGGGCCGGCTGATGCCCTCGGCGATCACGTCCAGGCCGAGGTCCTCGCCCAGGCTGATCAGCCCGCCCACCAGGCGGCGCAACCAGGGGTCGGTGGGCAGTGACTCGATCAGGCACTTGTCGAACTTCATCGCGTCCAGCGGCAGCCGGTGGAGCAGGCCGACCGAGGAGTACCCGGCCCCGAAGTCGTCCAGCCAGATCTGCACCCCTCGCCGCCGCAGCCGGGCGACGGCCCGGGCCGCGGCGTCCACGTCGTCCAGCAGCCACTCCTCGGTGATCTCGACCACCAGGCCGCTGGGCGGCAGCTCCGCGGCGTCCAGGGCCGCCAGCACCCGGTCACCGAAGCGCGGGTCGCCGAGCAGCGGCGGCGGGATGTTGACGCTGACCCGTAGCCCGCCGTCCACGCCCGCGCGGTGCCACCGGGCCAGCTGGGTGGCAGTGTGGCGGATCATGTACTCGGTCAGGTCGGGCAGGATGCCGGCCCGGGTGAGCACCGGGAGGAAGGCCTCCGGGCCCACCAGGTCGTGCGCCCGGTCCCAGCGGGCGAGCGCCTCGACGGCGTGCACCCGTCCCCCGGTCAGCTCCACGATCGGCTGGTAGTGCGCCAGGATCCGGCCCTCGCGCAGCGCCTGTTCCACCGCGGGCCGGACCAGCCAGTCGTGCTCCTCGGGCAGGCTCAGGCCCTCGGAGAAGACCACCGGACGGCGCAGGTGGGCTCGCTTGGCGGTGTACAGCGCGGTGTCCGCCCGGCTGAGCACCTCCGAGGGCCCGGGACGGGTGCCCTCGGCGTCCACCACGGCGACCCCGATCGCGATGCTCATGCTCACCTCACGCTCACCGACAGCGAACGGCTCGCCGATCACGCCTTTCAGGGTGTCGGCCAGGCCGGTGGCGACCAGGCAGGCCTGGTCGGGCCGCAGCCGCTCGATCAGGACCGCGAACTCGTCGCCCCCCAACCGGGCCAGCGTGGAGTCCGGCGGCAGGCTGGACTCCAGGCGCCGGGCGACCTGGGTGAGCAGCCGGTCGCCCACCGGATGGCCGAGCGCCTCGTTGACCGTGGTGAAGGCGTCCAGATCGCACAGCAGGATCGCGATCGCCGAGCCGCTGCGGTCCTGGCGGTCCAGCGCCTCCCGCACCCGCTCGGTGAACACCGGCCGCCGGGCCAGTCCGGTCAGCCCGTCGTGGCGGTCCTGATGGTCCGCCTGATCGCGGGTGGCGGCCACGGTGGCCCGCAGGGCGTCGTTGTCCCTCCGGGTGCGCAGCAGCATCACGCAGGCCACCAGGGCGGGCAGCGCGAGACCGGCAGTGATCCACACGCGATCGCGGCTCGGCGAGAGCACGAGCACACCGGCGGCGGCCGCAACCAGGACGGCCGTGACCAGGACGTCGCCGCGTCCGCCGGGTTCGCGGTTGCGGCGCAGATCCCTCCGGCGCATCGACGGGCGCGCGGTGGCGTCCGGGGAGGCGGCCATGTGGTCGGCCATGGCGCGGCCCGAGTCTGCCGTCATGGCGAGCCTTTCGTTGCTCGACGAATGAACGGTGGAACTGGGCCAGTCTCGGACCCTACGCCGAAAAGGGGCCACTTGTCACAGACTCGCCGGGTGTATGACTGCCCGAGATCATCGATGAGCACTCCGTCGCCGAGGACGAGGCGGGCGAGCGCCGTCACCCGCCGGGCCCGGGCGCCGGTGGTGGTGGATGCTGGTGATCGTGACCGACCCCCTGCTGGACCGCCTGGCCCGCTTCGACGGGCGCGCCTTCCACCCGGTGGGGGCGGGGTCGGTCGACGCCGAGGTGGTGCACGTCTTCGCCCACGGCTGGCAGCCGGGGTACCGCGTGACCGAGCGCCTGCTGGCCACCACGGACGGCGTGAGCGCCTTGCCGGCCTGGGATCCGCGGCTGGTCGATCCCCGCGGGCGGCCCCTGATCGCCGACTACCTGCCCCTGCTGGAGGCCCTCACCGCGCTGGGCCCCGGCCACGCCGTCCTGTGTTACTCCTGGCTCGACGAGTCGGCCACCGACGCCGACATCGTGCAGGCCTTCCGATCCCGGCGGGCCACCCAGGTCAACGGCCGGCGTCTGGCCGCCGCCGTCCAGCTCGCCGTCTCGCGGCCCGGGTCGACGACCGGGCCGCCGACCGGGTCGCCCGGTTCATGGCCCCGGCCCCGGGTGCACCTGATCGGTCACAGCCACGGCAGCGCCGTTGTGACTCACGCGGCCGTCAGCATGACCCGCCCGCCGGCCCACCTCACCCTGCTGGATGCCCCCGAGGACCCGATCAGCCGTCTCGGCGGCGCCAGCGACCTGATCGACCTGGTGTTGCCGCGGCTGCGACCGGGCCGGGCCCGCGGTACGCCGTTCGTCGACTCCTACGCCTCGGCGTTCGGGCGTCCCTACCACCGCCGGCCGGGATTGGAGGCGGTGGTCGACGTCCTGCTCGGGGTTCCCCTGGTGCTCTCGCGCGACCCGATCGTGGCCATCAACGCCGCACACCTCTACCCGGTCGACTGGTATGCCCGCTCGGTGCGTGCGGTGGCCGGGCTGGAGCCGGGGCGCCACCGCCGGCACGCCGCCGCGGTCGGCTACGGGTGGTCGCCGCTGACCGGGGACGACCCGACCCGGTTGCTGTCCTGGTACCACGCCCCGCTGCCGCAACGGCCGCTGGTGTTGCGCCGCCACCTGGGCGAGCCGCTGGCCCGCGGGACCCGGCGGCTGCTGACCCGGCTCGGCCGCGCCGTCCCGGTGCGCCGCCGTCCGGTGGACCCCCGGCTGGAGGTCACCGGGAAGGCGCCGGTGGCCGCCACCGTGGTGCGTGCCCAACCGGGCGAGCAGCTGATCGAGTTCGACCTGGAGCTGCGCGGGACCAGCGGGTCGGAGACCATCGAACTCGACCTGGACGGCGTGCCGGCCTTCCTGGCACTCGCGGCCCACCCGGTGCCCGGCTCGGGGCGGTACCTGATGCTGGCCGACGGTCCCCCCGGGGAGCACCTGGTGACCATGCGACTGTCAGGGGCCGCGGGCACGGCGCGGGCGCGGATGGTCAACCTTCGGCTGGTGACCCTCTCGCCGGTGGTGCGCTCGTTCACCGTGACCCGGACCGCGACCACGGTGTTCGCCGCCGGGGCGATCTCCGGCGGCGTGCTCACCGCGGTGGCCGGTGCCGGCCTGGCCTCGCTGATCCGGCGATGGCCGTGGCGGTGGCCGTGGCGGGCGGGGTCTCAGCCCCGGGCGAGGTGACGGGCGATCACCAGGCGCTGGATCTGGTTGCTGCCCTCGAAGATCTGCATCACCTTCGCCTCGCGCATCAGGCGTTCCACCGGGAAGTCGCGGGTGTACCCGGCTCCGCCGAAGACCTGGACGGCGTCCGTGGTCACCCGCATCGCAGCATCCGTGGCGAGGAGTTTGGCGACCGAGGCCTGCCGCGAGTAGGGCCTCCCGGCATCGCTCAACCGGGCTGCGTGCAGGTAGGTGGCGCGCGCCGACTCCACGGCGGCGGCCATGTCGGCGAGCAGGAAGGCCAGGCCCTGGTGCTCGATGATCGGCTTGCCGAACGAGTGCCGTTCGCGCGCGTAGGCCACCGCGTGATCCAGGGCCGACTGGGCCAGGCCCACCGCCACCGCACTCACCCCGAGCCGTCCGGAGTCCAGCGCCGCCAGCGCGATCGGCAGACCCTGGCCGACCTCGCCGACCAGGGCGTCGGCACCCAGCCGGGCGCCGTCCAGGGTCATGGTCGCGGTGTGGGAGGCGTTCATCCCCATCTTGTCCTCGGGGGCGCCGGCCAGCAGGCCCGGGGTGTCGGCCGGCACGTGGAAGCACGAGATCCCGCGCCGGGCGTCGTCCGAGGTGCGCAGGAACATCGTGTAGTAGTCGGCCAGGCCGCCGTGGGTGACCCAGGCCTTGCTGCCGTCGGCCACCCAGCCGGACCCCGGCCGGGCCTCGGCCCGGGCGATCAGGGCCGAGGGGTCCGAGCCCGCGTGTGCCTCGGAGAGGCAGTACGCGCCGAGCAACTGCCCGCCGACCATCGCCGGCAGCAGCCTGGCGCGCTGGTCGCCGGTGCCGAAGCGGTCGATGGCGGTCGCGCTGAGGGTGTGGACGCTCACGCCGAGCGCCACGCTCGCCCAGCGCATCGCCAGCTCCTCGACCACTTGGAGGTAGACGGCGGCCGGCTGCCCGCCGCCGCCGACGTCCTCGGCGAACGGCAGGCCGAGCAGCCCGAGACCGCCGAGCAGCGAGAACACCTCGCGCGGAAAGCGTTCGGCGCGTTCGTCGGCGTTCACCCGGGGGGCCAGTTCGGCGTCCGCCACCTCGCGGGTGAGGGCGATCAGGTCGCGGGCCTCGTCGGTGGGCAGCTCCCGCTGGACGCTCACGGTGAGGGCCTCCCTCGGTTCAGAGCTGGGATCGCACGAAGCGCAGGGCGAGGGCGTAGCCCTCGGTGCCCAGCCCGGCGATCACCCCGGTGGCGATCGGGGACAGGTAGGAGTGGTGCCGGAACTCCTCGCGCGCATGGACATTCGAGATGTGCACCTCGACGAAGGGAATGTCCACGGCAGCGAAGGCGTCCCGGATCGCCACGCTGGTGTGGGTGTAGGCGCCGGGATTGATGATCACGTACCGGACGCCGTCCGTGCGGGCCTGCTGGATGGCGTCGACCAGGACGCCCTCGTGATTGCTCTGGACGACGTCGAGCTCGAGGCCGAGCTCGGTGGCCAGCTCGCGCAACTGCTTCTCGACGTCGGCCAGGGTCGTCGCCCCGTACACCGACGGTTCACGGGTCCCGAGCAGGTTCAGGTTCGGCCCGTTGATCACCAGCACGCGCATGGTCCAGCCTCTCACGCCCGGCCGCGGGCGGGGATCAGGGGCGACCCGCCGGCGGCGGGGGCGGGCTGTTCGGGGCGACCAGTCCACTCTGGTAGGCGGCCGCGATGGCCTGGGAGCGGTCACGCAGGCCCGCTTTCATCAGGATGCGGGCGAGGTGGGTCTTGACCGTCGCCTCGCCCAGGCCCAGCCAGCCGGCGATCTCGGCATTGGACTTCCCGTGGGCCACCAGCACGAGCACCTCGCGCTCACGGGGGGTCAGGCACTCGAAGGTCGTCCCGCTGCCGGCGTGCTCGGGACGATCGGCGAACTCGGTGATCAGGCTGCGGGTCACGGCCGGGTCGAGCCAGCCGTCACCGCGCGCGATCGCCCGGACGGCGCTGATCAGCTCGCGGGGGGCGGCGTCCTTGAGCAGGAACCCGGAGGCCCCCGCGCGCAGCGCCCGGTAGACCTGCTCGTCGACCCGGAAGGCGGTCAGGATCAGCACCTGGACCAGCGCGTCCGGCTGCTCGGCGGAGGCGTCGCGGGTGAGGATGCGGGTGGCCTCGACGCCGTCCATCGGCGCCATCTGGACGTCCATCAGCACCACGTCGGGGTGCAGGCGGCGGGCGAGCTCGACCGCGGACCCACCGTCGTCGGCCTCCCCCACGACGGTGAGGTCCGGCTCGGCGTCCAGGATCATCGCCAGCCCGGCCCGCACCAGCGTGCTGTCGTCGGCGATCAGGACCCGGATCCCGCTCACCGGGCGCCGTCCGATCGCCGGGTGCCCACCGGGTCGGCCTCGGTGAGGCTGATCTGCGGGGCAGCGGGCGCCGGTGACGCCGGAAGGCTCGCCAGGACGCGGAACCCGGTACCGGACCGCCCGGTCTCGAACCGGCCGCCGACCGCCGTCACCCGCTCGGACAGCCCGACCAGGCCCAGGCTGTTCGACAGCGGCCCCCCGGCAGCGCACCTGGTCGCCGAACCATGGTCCGATCGGCTGTCCGACCCGTCGTCCGTGCCCTTCATCGGGCTCTCCCCCGGACCACCCAGGGGTTCGGCCGGCGGCCCCTCGTCGATCACCTGAACCTCCAGTCGCCGCGGGGATCGGTCGGTCCGCCACGCCAGCCGCACGCGGGCCGTCGTCCCGGGGCCGACGTGTTTGACGGTGTTGGTCAGCGCCTCCTGGACAACCCGGAAGGCGGTCAGTTCGACGCTCGGTGCCAGGCGGCCCGGGGTCCCGGTGACCTCGAGCACGGTGTGCACGCCGGCGGCGGAGGTCCGCTCCAGCAGGGCTGCGAGCTCGTCCAGGCCGGGTGCCCTCGGGTCGCCGTCCTGATCGTGCTCCCCGGGTGTGCGCAGCACGGTGAGCAGCCGGCGCAACTCCTCCATGGCCTCGTGCCCCAGGTCCTCGACGACCCCGAGGGCCTCCTCGGCCCGCGCCGGATCGCGGTGCAGCACGCGCCGGGCACCCGCCGCCTGCAGGACCATGATGCTCACCGTGTGCGACACGATGTCGTGGAGTTCGCGAGCCAGTCGCAGCCGTTCGGCGGCGACGGCCTGGGCGATGGCCGCCGTCCGCCGCCGGTCGTGCTCGGCCAGCGCCCGGGCCTGCTGGCCGAAGCGCAGGGCCAGCGCCCAGAGGATGCCGGCGACCAGGCAGCTGGCCAGGGCGCTGGTCAACCGGATGCGCACCGGGTGATCGGGAATCGGGTAGAGGAGGTAGGAGAGGAGGAACAGTGCCCAGGTCGTGACCAGCGCGACGATCGCCGGGCGACGGGGGCGGTTGGCCGCGACCGCGTACAGCGCCACCAGGATCACCGCGAAGGGGTGGTGCAGCGGGATCGCACTGCCTGCCAGCGAGAGCAGGACGACGGCCGCGAAGACCTCGATCGGTCGCTGGTGGCGGCGCGGCAGCAGAGCGAACCCCACGATGGTGAGCACCGGTGGGATCAGGTCGGACGCCGTCCACGGCGCGGCCCGCGGCCAGTCCCAGGCGATCAGCAGCTCCGCGGCGGCCAGAGCGGCCACGAGTGCGTGATCGCGCCGGCGAGGGCCGAACCTCGACGGTGCACGACCGGCGGGGGCCGTGCGGGTCGTGCTCATGACCCCCAGTCTGTCGGCTCGGCCGCGGGACGTCAGGCATCCCGCCGTCCCCGATCAGGTGATCTTGTCCGGGGTCGGTCGGGCCCGGACTCTCCGCTTCGGGGATGACCCTGAATCCTCTCGGGGGTTGACGTGCCCGGTGCCGCCGGCCCGGCAGCCTCGCGGGGTGGGGCAGGACAAGGGCCAGGACAAGGGCCAGGACAAGGGCGAGCAGGTACTCGAGCTCGACCTGCTGTCGTGGGAGGACCTCGTGGGCCGGCACACCGGCACCCTGCTCCGGGCGGCCGCCGAGGGCGGCCTCTCGCCGACGGAGGCCCAGGATGCGGTGCAGGCCACCTGGCTGCGTTGCCTCGAGCGAATCGACGAGCTACGGACCGGTGTGGACCTGCCCGCATGGCTGGTGGCCACCTGCCGGCAGGAGGCAGTGGATCGCCAGCGGGCTCAGCGGCTGACCGTGCTCGCCGATCCCCTGGACCATCCGTCGGTGCTGGACACAGTGGTGGACGAGCAGGCAGAGCCGGCCGAGCTGGCCGCCCGGTGTGATCAGGTGGAGCGCCTACTGGCCGCGATCGGCGAGCTGCCCCCGGCGCAACGCGCCGTCCTGATCGCCTTGCTGGACCGCGACGACCCGCGCTACCGCACGGCCGCCCATCGCACCGGCATTCCCGAGGGCAGCCTGGGGCCGACGCGCCGCCGGGCGATGGAGCGGCTCCGGCGGGATCCACGGCTGAGCGACGGCCGCGCGGGGGACCGCGTCGATCGAGACGGGTGATCCGCGGAATCCGCACCGGCTCGGAGGGGACGGTGGGATACCCCCCTGGGTACAATGGAGCGTCCGGCGGGCGCCGGGTCAGTGCAGTGGGAGGGGCCCCGGTGAACACGCAGGACGTGCACGGCATGCAAGGCACCCAGGACACCCCCGAGGTGCCGGACTCTCAGACGACCCACGAGCAGGACATGCGTCAGGTCGTCCACCGGCTCCGCCGGGCCCGAGGGCAGATCGACGGTGTGATCGCCATGATCGAGCACAACCGATCGTGCCGGGACATCGTCACCCAGCTCGCGGCCGCCTCCCGCGCGCTCGACCGGGCCGGCTTCAAGATCGTGGCGTCCAGTCTGCGGCAGTGCATGGCCGGTGAGGACGGGCACGACGGCATGACCAGTGAGGAGCTGGAGAAGCTGTTCCTCTCCCTGGCCTGATCGACCGGCCTGATCGACCGGCGTCGCCAGACGATCTGTTCAGACGACCTGGAACGACCGCTTGGACAGGCCGAAGAAGAACCCCTCGATCGTGGTCTGCACGGCTGCCTCCACCTGGGTGGCGGCGCCCAGGGTCACGAACAGCGGGGTGAAATGCTCGACGGTGGGGTGCGCGTAGGGCATTCCCGGGGCCCGCGAGCGGAAGTCGGCCAGCGCGTCGACGTCGCCCTCGGCCAGCGCCTGCCCCGCCCAGGCGTCGAAGTCGCGCGACCACCCGGGCTCGGGTCCCGTGCCGGTGAACTGCTCGTAGGTCAGGTAGGGCAGTCCATGGGTCATGAAGCCCGACCCGATGATCAGCACGCCCTCCTCGCGCAGGGTGCGCAGCCGCCCGCCGAGTTCGATCAGTCGCGCCGAATCGTCGGTGGGCAGGCTGAGCTGCAGTACGGGGACGTCGGCCGCCGGGTACATCGCCATCAGGGGAACCCAGGCGCCGTGGTCCAGGCCACGGCGAGGGTGCCGGTGTACGCCGCGGTCGCGCTCGTCCCCGCCACTCCAGGTTCCGGACAGCGTGGCCACCACTCGGTCGGCGAGGTCGGCGGCGTCCGGGGTGGCGTAGGTGAGGCGGTAGTACAGCGGGTCGAAGCCCGAGAAGTCGTAGATCAGTGGCGTGCCGGCCGCCGGCTGGCTGATGCTGAGCGGGGCTGCCTCCCAGTGCGCGCTGACCATCAGGACGGCGCGGGGCTTGGGCAGGCGCTGGGCCCAGGTGAACAGCTCGTCCATCCAGCGCGAGCTCTCCAGCAGGGGTGGGGCTCCGTGACCCAGGTACAGCGCGGGCAGGGGGCCGTCGCCCTCGGTCCAGGTGGCCTGGGCCTCGGTGAGCGGCAGGGCGTCCCGGAGGAACACCTGGTAGGGGTGCACGGTGGTCACGAAATCTCCTTCAATTTTCAACCATAGTAGATGACCTGACACATCAGCGGCAACCGTTGGTCGGTCCGTCTGCCGCAGTCGGCGCGACCGGCCCGGCCCCGGTGTGCCGACCCCGGCCCGAAGGGCCAGGCTGTGCGCGTGAGCGCAGCGCAGCGCTGGCGAGAGCACCTGGCCGCCTGGCGCATCCCCGACCACATCCTGCGGCAGGCGCCGCGCAGCCCCTGGATCCACCCGGTGGAGCGGTTCCGGGTGGGGGACGGCCCGATCCCGGACGCACCGTCCCACCGGCTCGCCCGGGAGGTGCTCGACGCCGGCGCGACCGTGCTGGACATCGGCTGCGGTGGGGGGCGGGCCGCCCTGGCCCTGGCTCCCCCCGCCACCCGGGTCTACGGCGTCGATCACCAGGAGTCGATGCTCGATGCCTTCGCCGAGGCGGCCGAGCGTCGTGGCCTGCGGCACCATGCCGTCCTGGGTGACTGGCCGGCGGTCGCCGACGACGCGCTGATCGCCGACGTGGCGGTGGCCCACCACGTCGCCTACAACGTGGCCGATCTGGCGACCTTCGCGCGGGTGGCCGCCGCCCACGCGCGGCGCCGCGTGGTGCTCGAACTGTCCGAGCGGCACCCCCTGACGCCGATGGCGCCGCTGTGGCGTCACTTCTGGGGCCTCGACCGTCCGCTCGGGCCGACCGCGGACGACGCGCTCGCCGTCCTGCGCGAGGCCGGCATCCCGGCCCTGATCACCCGCTGGGAGGAGGAAGGCGAGCGCCGGGACGACCTCCCGCTCGCCGCGCGGGTGGAGTTCACCCGGATCCGCCTGTGCCTGCCCGCTGCGCGCGATGCCGAACTGGCCGAGGTGCTCGCGGGGCAGCCGCCGGCCCCACCGCGCACCGTGGCCGCGATCTGGTGGGACGTCGCGGCCGCCGGCTGATCAGCCCTGCAGGCGCACGTCGGTGGCCGAGGCGCCCAGGCGCAGGCCGCCGTCGGTCACCTCCAGCGAGCGCACCCGGATGCCGTAGGGCAGTACCGGGACGGCGACCCGCACGCTCACCAGGCGGGCCACGGCGGCCAGCGCAGGTGAGGAGGCGGCGGCGTCCTCGGGGACGGCGAACACCACCTGGGTGCCGTTCAGCCGGACCCGGACCGGCACCTCGACCGGCAGCCCGCGGTAACTCCCGCTGAGGGTCACCGTGTCGCCGGAACGGTGGGTGACGTCGAGGTCGGAGAACCCGCTGCCCAGCTGACCGGCCAGCACCCGGGAGACGGTCGAGTAGGGCACGACCCCGGTCACGGTCACCGAGCCGACCTCGACGGCCGGCGTACCCGAGATCAGTTCGCCGAGGGGCAGGCTCACCTCGCGCAGCCGGGCATCGACCGAGTCCACCTGCAATCCCTCGGCGGTCCCGGCCCGCCCGGAGGTCACCTGGACCTCCTGGAAGTCGCCGCTGATCAGCTGGGTGACGAACGGCCAGCCGTGGACGTCGACCTCGGGTTCGCCGGTCAGCCCCTGAGAGGACCGGATCTGCTCGGCCACCCGGTCCTCGACCAGCCGCCGGGCCGCGACGTCGGCGATCGTCGCGAGGACGGCGATGATCGCCGCCACCACGATCAACCGGGTCAGGCAGCGCATTCACCGATCCTGCCACGCCCCGTTGCTCCGCGCCGTCACGCCTCCCCCCTTGGTGATCATGCGCTTTCGACTGTTCGAAAGTGCATGATCACCAAGGGGGGACGGGTCAGCCGGCGGGCTGGATCGGGCGGCGGGCGATCACCCGGGGGGCGGGGGTACTGGCCGGGGCATCGAGGTAGATCTCGTGCAGGCAGGGGTGCGGACGCCCCTCACAGCCTCGCGGCCGGTACCCCTGCTGAACCAGGAACCGGTCGAGCCGGGCGATCGACATCTCGCGGTTGCTCGCGCCGTAGAACATCAGCTGGGCACACCAGCCCTCGTGCATCCGGATCACCGAGCAGCCGGCGGGCAGGCCCGGGACGACGTGGCGGGCAGCGTCGTGTGGCAGGTCCGACGGGGGCTCGGGCAGGGGGAGCAGGAGGGTCCAGGTGTGCCGGGTGGTGTCGTCCCAGATCACCTCGAGTGGTGGGGGTTCGCAGGCCTGGGGATGGTCGGCTCCGATCCGGGTCTGCCACGCCGAGAGCAGGTCGTGCCGGGCCCTGGCCCAGACCGTCCCGTCCTGGGGGCCGGCGCCGGGGATGGCCAGGCAGTAGACCTCGGGGACGTCGACGATCACCGGCGTGCGGGGTGGCGCATCGACACCACCTCGCCAGGCGGCCTGTCGAACCGTCATGACGCCCATCGCAACCTCCGGTGCGGGACCGCACGTGGCCCGGGATGCTCCCATCGTGCGCTGCCACCAGGGCGTGCGACAGTGACCGAGGTCCGAGATGTACGGGTGTGCCCGCTCAGCAGTCCAGGACGAACCCGTGCGGCAGCTCGAGGCGGTGGGCTGCCAGCAGCTCGGCGTCCCCGAGCAGCTTGGCGGTCGGTCCGTCGGCGGCGACCACCCCACCGGAGAGGATCACCGAGCGCGGGCAGAGCTGGGCGGCGTAGGGCAGGTCATGGGTCACCATCAGCACGGTGACATCCAGCGACTCCAGTACCTCGGCCAGCTCGCGACGGCTGGCCGGGTCCAGGTTGCTGCTCGGCTCGTCGAGCACGAGGATCTCCGGCTGCATGGCCAGGACGGTGGCCACCGCGGCGCGCCGTCGTTGTCCGAACGACAGGTGATGTGGTGGACGGTCGGCCAGATCGGTCAACCCCACCGTGCGCAGGGCCTGCTCCACCCGGTCGTCCAGCTCGGCCCCGCGCAGCCCCAGGTTGGCCGGGCCGAAGGCCACGTCGTCGCGGACCGTGGGCATGAAGAGCTGGTCGTCCGGATCCTGGAACACGATGCCCACCCGCCGCCGGATCTCGCGCAGGTTCGGGGCCGAGACCTCGAGGCCCGCGATCGAGACCCGCCCGCGGCCCCCGACCAGGATGCCGTTGAGGTGCATCACCAGAGTGGTCTTACCGGCGCCGTTGGGTCCCAGCAGGGCAACTCGCTCACCACGTTCGACCGTCAGGTCGACCCCGAAGAGGGCCTGGTGCCCGTCCGGGTAGGCAAAGGCCAGCTGCTCGATCAGCAGTGAGGGCGCTCCGGTCGCGGGAGTCATGCAGAAACCCTTGCCGCCGTGAGGATCACGATGGCGACTGCCGGCAGGGCGAGAGCCAGCGCCCAGTCCCGTGTGGGGGCGGCGATGTCGACCACGCTGGGCATGCTGCCGGTGTAGCCTCGGGACAGCATGGCCAGGTGAACGCGTTCTCCGCGTTCGTATGAGCGAATGAACAGCGCCCCCGCCGAGTGGGCCAGGACGGGCAGCGAACGGATGTCGCGCGCCTCGAAACCTCGTGCCAGCCGGGCGATCCGCATCCGGCGCATCTCGTCGGTGATCACATCCGAGTAGCGCACCATGAAGGTCATGATCTGCACCAGCAGGCCGGGCAGCCGAAGCCGTTCCAGGCCGAGCAGCAGCATGCGCAGGTCGGTGGTGGCCGCCAGCAGGATGGAGGTCACCACCCCGACCGTGGCCTTGGCCAGGACGTTCCAGGCCGACCACAACCCGGCCGAACTCAGCTGGATCCCGGCCACCTCGACCCGGTCGCCCGGGGTGAGGAAGGGCATCGCCAGGGCGAAGACGACGAAGGGCACCTCGACCAGCATGCGGCGGGCGATGGTCGGCGCCGGGATGTGGGCGACCGCTGCCACCACGGCCAGGACCAGCGCGTAGAGCGCGAAGGCCCACATCTGACGTGCGGGGGTGAGGACGACGAGGATGACGAAGGCCACGGTGGCCACCAGCTTGCACTGCGGCCCCAGCCGGTGCACGACCGAGGCGCCGGGCACGTACAGCCGATGAGCGTGATCGGATCCCACGAGTTCTCGCCTCCCAGCCCGTGCGGCTGTCCGTCAGCCCGTGCGGTCGCCTCGACGGACCAGGCGGGTCAGGCCGTAGAACAGGGCCAGGGTGACCAGCACCCCCACCACGCCGGCCACGCTCTGTCCGAGCGCGCCGTCGAGAAAGGAGGCCTGGTAGTCGGCCAACGGCGAACCTGCGGCCGCGTGGTCGGTGGCGGTGTCGATGAACCCCGTGTCCTCGGCGACCTTCTCCAGGCCGTCGGGTGATCCGCTGGCGTACAGGCTCACCACTCCGGCCAGGATCAGGCTGAGCACCAGCCCGATCGCCACCATCAGGCGAGTGTGTCGGTGGCGGGTGGGGGACCCGGCGGTCTGAACAGCCGCCGACTCCTGAGCGGAGCCGGACGCCGGGCGAGAGGTGCGCTCAGGCATCGAAGGCTCCCGGGGTGAGTGGGCGGGTGGTCGGGGTGATCCGCAGATCCAGTGGGGCCTGCAGGTGCCGCGCGCCGCGGACCAGATCGGGCCGGACGCCGATCACGCTGGCCACCGTGGCCGCGGTGATCGCAGCCTCCCCGAGGCCGATCAGCAGGTGCACCCCCACCATGGCTCCCAGCACCGTCCCCACCGGCACCGAGGAGGTGGCGCCGATGGCGTAGAACCCGGTGAACGCCGCGGCGGCGGCCGGCACCGAGACGAAGGCTGCCACGGCCGAGGCCACGACGACCGCCGACCGGGTCTTGGGCAGGATGCGCACCAGGCCCAGGAACACCAGGTAACCGACCCCGACGCCGACCACCGACATGTCGGTGACGTTGACACCCAGAGCCGTCAGCCCGCCGTCCGCGAAGAACAGCCCTTGGACGAGCAGGACCACCGCGATACAGAGCGCCCCCGTGTACGGGCCGACCAGGACGGCGGCCAGTGCCCCGCCCAGCAGATGGCCGCTGGTGCCCGCGGCCACCGGGAAGTTGAGCATCTGGACCGCGAAGATGAACGCCGCGACCAGCCCTGCCAGGGGGGCGGTGCGGTCGTCCAGCTCGCGCCGGGCGCCCTTGAGCGAGACGGCGATCGCGCCGGCAGCGACGACGCCGGCGCCGAGTGAGGTGGGGACGTCGATGAACCCGTCGGGTACGTGCACAGTGGCCCCCTGGGTCCATGGACGCGGTCACCTAGCTCCAGCAACCTAACCTTGTTGCAAGTGATTCGCAATAAGCCCCACCCCCACGCTCACCCCTCCCAACCTGCTCATGCTCCGCGGCCGACGGGCGATGCTCCGCGGGGAGAGTCCGGGTGGGCGATTTGTCCGATCATGAGGCGTCAGCAGCGGAGCATGAGCGGGTTGGGTGGCAGGTGGGGAGGGGGCGGTCGGGAGGTCAGCGTGCCGAGGGCCAGATCGGCACCCGCTTGGCGAGGAAGGCGGCGATGCCCTCGGGGGCGTCGATCCCGGACAGGTCCTCGACCATCGCGCACCCCGCCGTCGCGTAGGCCTCGCCGAGCCCCTGCTCGATCTGGGTGTAGAAGGCGCGCTTGCCGCCGACGATCACCGGGCCGGGACGGGCAGCGATGGACGCCGCCAGCTGGTCAACGGCGGCCTCGAGCTCCTCGGCGGCGACCACGCGGTTGACCAGCCCCCAGTCGAGCGCCGTGGCCGCGTCGATCGGTGCCCCGGTGAGCAGCAGCTCCATCGCCCGGGCGCGTCCCACCTTGCGGGCGACCGCCACCGCGGGGGTCGAGCAGAAGATGCCCACGTTCACCCCCGGGAGCGCGAACCGGGCCCCCTCGGCCGCGACCACCAGATCGCACATCGCGGCCAGCTGGCAGCCGGCGGCGGTCGCGATGCCGTGCACCTGGGCGATCACCGGCTGGCCCAGGGCGGGCAGCGCCTCCATCAACGCGTTGCACTCGGTGAACAGGGCCTGCTGCCACGCCCTCTGGTCCGGTCCGCCGTCCGGCCCGGCATGGGCGCCCATCTCGGCCAGGTCGTGGCCCGCGCTGAACCCCCGCCCGGCGCCCGAGAGCACCACCACCCGGGCCGCGTCGTCCGCGGCCACGGCATCGATTGCCGCGCGCAACGCGGCGATCATCGCCCGGCTGAGCGGGTTGTACCGGGCACCGGCGTTCAGGGTGATCCGGACGACGCCCCGCGCGTCGGTGGAGCGCAGCACCAGCGGGTCGCCGGAGGCGGTGTCAGCGGTGTCAGTGGTGTCAGTGGTCGTCACGAGGGGTCCCCTTCAGTCGAAGGACGCGGTGGAGTTGGCCCGCTCGCGCAACAGGTGCTTCTGGATCTTTCCGGTGGACGTCTTCGGGATCTCCCCGAAGACCACCGACCGGGGGATCTTGAAGCCCGGCAGGATGCCGCGGCAGTGCTCGATCAGGTCGGCCTCGGTGACGTCGTCCCGGCCGGCCTTGAGCTCGACGAACGCCTGGGGGGTCTCGCCCCACTTCGGGTCCGGCCGCGCCACCACGCCGACGAAGGCCACGGCGGGGTGGGCGTAGAGGGCGTCCTCGACCTCGACCGAGGAGATGTTCTCCCCGCCGGAGATGATCACGTCCTTGGCCCGGTCGCGGATCTTCACGTACCCGTCGGGGTCCTTGACCGCCAGGTCTCCGGTGTGGAACCAGTCCCCGGCGAAGGCGGACGCCGTGGCGGCCGGGTCCTTGAAGTAGCCCTTCATGGTGATGTTGCCGCGGAAGACGATCTCGCCCATGGCTTCCCCGTCGGCCGGCACCTCCTGGCCGGTGGCCGGGTCGAGCACCGTCATCGCGTCCTGGAGCAGGTAGCGCACCCCCTGGCGGCCGTTGAGCCGCGCCTGGTCGTGCAGGTCCAGGTCGCCCCACTGGGGCTGTTTGGCGCAGACGGTGGCCGGTCCGTAGACCTCGGTCAGCCCGTAGACATGGGTCAGCTCGACCCCCATCCGCTCCATGCCCTCGATGGTCGAGGCCGGTGGCGGGGCTGCGGCGATCATGGCCTGGACCCGGTGGTCGATCGACTCGCGCAGCTCGGCCGGGGCGTCCAGCAGCATGCTGTGCACCACCGGGGCCCCGCAGAAGTGGGTCACCCGCTCGTCGCGGATCAGGCCCAGCACGGTGGCGGCGTCCACCACGCGCAGGCAGACGTTGGTGCCTGCGTTGGCCGCCATGGTCCACGGGAAACACCAGCCGTTGCAGTGGAACATCGGCAAGGTCCACAGATAGACCGAGTGCCTCGGCATACCCCAGGTGAGGATGTTGCCCACCGCGTTCAGGTAGGCGCCCCGGTGGTGATAGACCACGCCTTTGGGGAGCCCGGTGGTCCCAGAGGTGTAGTTGAGGGCGATCGCCTGCCATTCCTCGTCCGGCTCGGTGCGCCCGGACAGCGGGCTGGTGGCGGCCAGCAGGTGTTCGTACTCGACCGCGCCGATCCGCACCCCCGGGCCGGAGTACTCGCTGTCGTCGACGTCGACCACCAGCGGCGGCGTGTCGAGTCCGCTCAGCGCCTGTGCGGCCACCCCGGCCAGGGCCCGGTCGACGATCAGCACCTTGGCCTCGCTGTGGCCGAGGATGTAGCGGATGGTCGCGGCGTCCAGGCGGGTGTTGATCGGGGTGAGCACCGCACCGGCGAGCGGGACGCCGAAGTGGGCCTCGACCATCTCGGGGATGTTGGGCAGCAGGACGGCGACGGCGTCACCGCGGCCGACTCCCCGGTCGATCAGCGCGGCCGCCAATCGGCGGCACCGCTCGCGGGTCTGCGCCCACGTGTAGCGACGAGCGCCGTGCACCACCGCGAGCCGGTCGGGGTAGACGTCCGCGCTCCAGTCGAGGAACACCAGAGGGGTCAGCGGCGCGTGATTCGCGCGGTTGCGGTCCAGACTCTCGAAGTCGCTGGCAGCCATACCCGCGAATCTAGGCACCCGCAGCCGGTCGGGGAAGTCAGGTGGGTCACGGGGTCGAGGCTGTCCCGGACGATCTCGGACGCCGGCCGGTCGCTCGCGACGGAGCATCCGCGTCCGGACCCGTACGGAGTCTGCCGGGTGGCGTGATCGCGGTGGTCAGGTCGAACAGACTGGCGCTCACAGCGCCGTCCGAGTGGGGGGCGGCAGGTGCCGGCTGGGGGGGTCCGACACCTGTCGGCCCGGGGGGCGGCACCGCGCCCAGGCCTCGCCGGAGGGAACTGATCGTGGCCGCGGGTCGCGGTGGCCGCCGCGCCGCCGCGGGGCCGGGTTCGCCCCGAACGACCCGGCCCCGCGGTCGGCCCGGTCGGTTCCGTCGGCGGCCGCCCCTACGCTGGCCGCTCATGACCCGCTTCGTCCCGCTGCTGCGCGAGCAGATCCGCCACGAGTTCACGGCCAGCCAGCAGTACGTGGCCCTCGCCGTCTGGTTCGACGCCCACGACCTGCCGCAGCTGGCAGGGCACTTCTACCGCCAGTCGGTCGAGGAGCGCAATCACGCGATGATGATGGTGCGGTACCTGATCGACCGCGACCTGCCCGTGCAGATCCCCGGCGTTGACGCCGTCCGGAACGAGTTCGGCCAGCCGGCCGACCTGCTCGAGCTGGCCACGGCGCAGGAACGCACGGTGACCGAGCAGATCCAGCAGCTCTTCCGCGCGGCCCGCGCGGACGACGACGTGCTGGGCGAACAGTTCATGCTCTGGTTCGTCAAGGAGCAGGTCGAGGAGGTCGCCTCGATGTCGACCCTGCTGGCGATCGCGACCAGGGCCGGTCAGGACTGGTTCGCGATCGAGGACTTCCTGGCCCGGGAGTCCACCGGCCAGAACGTCGTCGACCCCGGCGCGCCCGCCGTGGCCGGCGGGGCGCTCTGACCCTGTCGCCGCGAGCCACTGATCACGGGCACGGCCGGCTGTAGGGGACGCTCGGCAGGTAGCGGGCCCACTCCTCGGGTGCGACGGGATCGCCCAGCCACGTGCACGCCCGGGACGCCGCCCGCTCGGGATCGAGGTCCCAGCCGACGATCGCCTCGGTCGAGCCGCCCGCCACCAGCCGGGTGCCGGAGGGGTGCAGCGCCACGGCGTAGACCGCTTCCGGCGCCATCGCGGTCAGGCTCGCCAGCAGGTGGAGGGTGGGGCCGCTGGTGTCGTACACCCGCACCACGCCGTCCCCGGCTGCCGTCGCCACGCGGCGGCCGTCGGCGCTGTAGTGGACGGCGTAGACGTACCCGCCCGCTCCGGTCACCGGTGCTCCGAGCCAGCGCGGCGCGCGCGGGTCACGGACGTCGAGCAGGCGCAGCGTGCCGTCCGCGGACCCGACCGCCAGGGTGGTGCCGTCGGGCGAGAACGCCAGCCCGTAGACCTGCAGCCGCGGGGCGCCCTGCTCGGGGGCCGCTGCGAGCACCCGCGGGTGGCGGGGGTCGGAGAGGTCCCACAGCTGGACCAGCCCGGTGGTGCCGGTGCCGCTGGCCATGATCGCGTCGTTCGGCGCGGTGGTCGTCATGTAGAGGACGCCGTCGGTGGCCAGGGGCTCCCCGACGGCGCGCGGTGCGGTCGGGTCGGTGATGTCGGTGACCTGAAGGGTGGAGCTGTCGTCCGCGGTGTAGACCACGGTGCCCTTCCCGGCGAAGGTGCCGGTCTGGATGATCGTGGTCTGCTGCTGCGGGAGCGGGCCGATCGGGGTCAGGGTGCCCGCGGCGGCGCGGCGGTGCAGCCAGCTCAGGCCGGTGCGCCCGGTGGCCAGGACGACGTCGTTGTACGGGTTGGGCAGCACGGTGCCGGCGAACCCGACGCTCCCGGGTGTGCCGTCCCCGGCGTGCAGGGCGGGAGCCAAGGGCCTCATGCCGGTGGCGGTGTCGAACGCGCGCAGGGCATCGCGGCTGGAGACCGCCAGCAGCCGGTCCGGCCCGGTGTAGGCCAGGGAGAAGGTGCTCCGAGCGGTCATCGGCCCGCGGGGCAGCGGCAGGGACCACTGGCGCACCAGCCCGTCGGCACAAGCCGTGATCACGGTGGTGCCGTCCGGGGCGTGCACTGCGGCGGTGATCGGCCCGGGCTGGGCCACCTCGGCGAAGACGGTGCCGCCGGCCAGTTCGTACCAGCGCAGGCGGGAGTCGGAACCGCCCGCGACCAGGGTGGCGCCGTCCGGGCTGTAGGTGATCGCGTTCACCCAGCTGCGCGCGCCGGTCAGGGTGCGGGTGGGGCCGGCCGGCGCCGCCGAGGGGCCGGTCAGCGACCACAGGTAGACGCTCTGATCCTTGCTGCCGGCCGCGAGTTCACGACCGCTCGGGGCGAAGGCGAGCGAGGTCACGGTGCCGGTCGGTCCGTCCGGTCCCGTCAGCGCCGGCTCGACGGCGGACGCCGCGCCCTCGGGGGCGCGCAGCGACCAGCGGTACACCACGCCGCCCTCGCCGCCCGCGGCGAGCACCGTGCCGTCCGGGCTGAAGGCGACCGCCTGCATCCCGCGCGCTCGTGGGGGGTCGGTGCTCCCGGGCTCGCGCTCGTCGGGCATCGGCAGGTGCACGGCGCGGAAGGCGGTGCCGTCGCGCCGCCAGACGTGCACCGCGCCACCGGTCTCGCCGGAGCCCGCCGCAGCCAGCCAGCGGCCGTCGGCGCTGAAGGTCAGGGCCAGGACGCCGAGACCGGGGATCTCGATCCCCGCCAGCTCGCGCGGGGACCCCGGCTGGGTGGTCTCCCACACGTGGACCAGGCCGGAGAACCCGCCCGCCGCGGCCACCAGGGAGCCGTCCGGACTCACGGCGACCGTGTAGAGCGGCTCCTCCTGGGCGGCGATCACCGGCCGGTCCGCGACGGGGCGCTGCCCGGGGCCGGGGATGCGCCACAGGGCCAGACCGCCCCGGTCGCCGGCGGCGGCCAGCGGCCGGCCGTCCCCGCTGATCGCGGCCGCGGCGGGCCCACCCGGGCCGGTCAGCCGGCGGGCGAGTGGGCTCGCGGTGGTGTCGAGCAGGGCCGAGCGGGCCTCGGTGGTGTCCGCCGAGCGGTACCCGAGCAGGGCGAACTGCGCGGCCAGGCCCGGATCGACCGAGCGCAGGCGGTTGGCGGCCTCGGCGAGCTGGCGGGACAGTGCCTGGTCGCGCTGGTCCTGGGCCTGCCCCTGCAGGTGCCGGGCGTACCCGGCCAGCCCGGCAACCGCGATCAGGGTCGCGGTCAGGACGGCGGCGACCGCCTGCAGGCGCCGGGTGCGCCGCCGCCGCTCGCGGACCCGGTCCTCGTGGGCGTGCTCGCCGGCCAGCACGTACTCGCGCTCCGGGGCGGTGAGGGCGGCCCACCGGTCGGCGTCGGCGAGCAGTTCGCGGGCGAGCACCAGGACGCCGCCGCGGGGCAGCAACTCCGGGTCGCAGCCCGCCTCGCGCCAGTGCCGAGCGGACTCGGTGATCCGGTGCTGGGCCAGCAGGGCTGCCCGGTCGGCGTCCAGCCAGCCCCGCAGCCGCGGCCAGGCGACCAGGAGGGCCTCATGGGTGATCTCGACCCGGTCGGTGTCCGCGGTGAGCAGCCGGGCGTGGATGAACCGCTCCAGGATGTCGGCGGCTGCCGGTCCGAGGTCCTCGAGCTCGTCCCGGCTGACCCGGCGCCGGGTGTCGGCAGTGTCCTCGGCGACCGAGACCAGGCGGCCGAAGATCCGCCGGGTGGTCCGCTCGAGCTCTGCCGGGACCTCTGCGGGGTGAGGGCCGGTGCGGGTGGGGGTGTCGGTGTCGGTGGGGGTGTCGGTGTCGGTGGCGGAGTGGGCGGCCTCGGCCGCCGCGGCGACGGCCTGGGCGATGCCACCGCTGGCCCGATAGTCGGCCAGGGTCAACCGGTGTCTGCCCCCGCGCTGCCAGGTCTGCAACAGCGCATACCCCAGCAAGGGCAGGGCGCCCGGGTCGTGGGCGCCCCCGTCCGCCCGCTCACCGTGGGGGGCGAGATCACGCAGCAGCACCTCGACCAGGCCGGGCTCGACCTGCACCCCGGCCCGGGTGGCCGGCTCGGTGATCGCGCGCACCAGGTCGGCGGCCACCATCGGCCCCAGCACCACCTGACTGGTCTGCAGGGAGCGGGCCAGGTCGGCGTCGGCCAGGGCGCGAGAGTAGAAGTCGGCGCGCAGTCCGGCGGCCACCACGACCCAGGGGCGGGCCGCCAGCCGGTGCACCGTCCGCAGGACGGCGTGCACCTCCGAGTCCCCGGTGTGCTGGGTCCACAGCTCCTCGAGCTGGTCGATGACCACCAGGGTGGCGGGTGCCCGGTCGGGGGCCGGTGCACTCTCGGGGGCTGGACTCGGGGGGCCGGCGTCCTCGGCGAGCCTGGACCCCACCGCTGCCAGTGCCTCGACCGGGGTGGCGCCGGGGGTCAGCGTGTGCACCGCCCAGCCCTCGGCGGCCAGCGCCGCGGCCAGGCCGGCGTGCAGCAGCGAGGACTTGCCCGAGCCGGAGGGCCCGACCACCACGACCACATCCCGCGGGTCGCGGCGCACCAGCTCGAGCAGCCGGTGGGTGGCCTCCTCGCGGCCGACGAACCACTCGGCGTCCTCGATCGTGTAGCCGGCCAGGCCGCGATACGGCGCCGGCCCGGTGCTCGGCCGGGTGGTGGCCCGGCGCAACCGAGCGAGGGCGTCCAGCAGGCGGGCGCGCCGAGCCGGCTCGACGCCGAGTTCGGTGAGCAGCCGATCGGTCAGGTCGCGGTGTGCCGGGGTGGGCAGATGGCGACCGGACAGGTAGCCACCGATGGTGCTGGACGGCGCCCGGGTGCGGCGGGCCAGGTCACGGACGGACAGACCCGAGCGGTCCTGGAGGGCGCGGAGCAGGGCGGTCCACTCCTCGGGCGATGCCGGGTCGGGCAGCGCCGCGGGTGCCGACCCCGATGGGTCGAGATCGCTCTCGGCGTCCCCGGATGTCACGACGTCCCCACTTCTCGGGACGACTGTGTCCCGCTCGCGGCGGGCCGCACCGGCCCGTCCCCCCGAGCGACCCCAGGCAGGTCGAACCCGGGGGTGGTTCGTCACGAACGTCCCGGATGCGGGGAACGGGTGGGGAATGTCGCTCAGTGGAGCCGAGTACCTTCCGGGTCGTACAGCGGGGCCTGGGTGACCGTGCCCGGCACCCAGGTCCCGAACAGGTCGAGCTCGACTGCCGTCCCGGGCTTGGCGTACTCGACCGGCAGGTAGGCGTAGGCGATCGAACGGTTCACCGTGTAGCCGAATCCGCCCGAGGTCACCCGTCCGAGAACCCCTGGCGCCGAGGGGTTCTCGCCCCGCAGGCGGACCGGTTCGCTGCCCACGATGACCTGCGGGTGACGCTGCCCGTCCGAGCCGTCCGAGCCG
>JAEUJN010000046.1 GCA_016794595.1 Kineosporiaceae bacterium | reverse complement strand
CAGCTCGCACACCACAGCGCTGGCACCGGGCGTCTCACTGGTCGCGGTCGACGCCGACCACGTCGAGGACCCGCAGGTCACCCGCGCACTGATCGCAGGGATCCCGGTGTTCCCGGTCGCCGCCCTGTGGGAGCAGTTCGGCGTGGCGCCCCCCGCGCACCACCAGGAGGACCCCTGGGACCAGGCCGAGGCGGTGGAGCCGCCCGCCGGTGAGCCACAGCCCGACTCGCCCGACTCACCCGAGCTGGTCGACACCGCCGAACGCGCCACGCCCGCCCTGGGCGCGACCGCGCAGGTCGACTCCGGCCCGCCCGGTCACGCCGTCCACCTCGCTCCCGCCGACCAGGTCGGCACGGCCGGTCAGGCGGCTCCGGCAGGCGGCACCGTGGTGGTCGACCTCGTCACCACCGAGGTACCTGCCGAACGCGGACAGGTCATCCGGCCCCGGCAGCCCGCGGCGGAGGAGACCGACGGCCCGCGGCTGACCCGCAGCGAGGTGGCCGCCGCGATGCTCGCACTCCCGGACCCTGCGCTGCCGCCGGCCAACTGGTACGCCGACCCGACCCGCCGCTTCCAGTACCGCTACTGGAACGGCACACAGTGGACCCACCACGTGGCCTCCCACGGGCAGCAGGCCTTCGACCCGATGACCTGATCGCGGGCGCGATCAGGCGGGCAGCACCACCGCGGCGTCCTTGGTCACGTCCCCCTGGTCGATCGGGGTGGCGAACGGCCCGAAGTCGAACCAGTTCCCGTGATCGCGGAAGTCGTCCTGGAAGAACGTGGACTCGTCCGCCGTGCGCGAGCGCAGCAGCTCCCGCAGCAGCGGGCGGTGCTGCTCGCTGGCGTCCTCGACCCGTTGCGGCAGAACGATGTTCACCGTGTCGGGCGTGTTCTCCAGGAAGTTCAGCCGGACGCCGGCCGGCAGCGTGTCCCCTTCCGGCACCAGATCGGCGAGCGCGCGCTCGCCGTCCGCCACCAGGGCCCGCCGGAACTCGGGGTCGATCATCGCCCGGCCGACCAGCTTGAGCACCACCTTGCGATCACGCAGCCGTTCGTCGTGGGCCACCTGGGATTGCCACCACTGCATCAGCAGCTGCTCGTCCTCGGAGGTCATCTCCGGGCGATCCGTGCTCGCGTTCTCGGACATGGGTACTGCCTCCTTCGTCGGTGCCGTGCGATGGCCGGGTGCGTGATCACGACCCGAGCCGGGCAATGGGGTCGGCCGGCACCAGCAGACCCTCGCCGACCAGCCGGGCCGCGAGGTCCACCCGGTCTGCCGGGGACAGCTCACCCGGCAGCTCACCGACCACGATCACCGGCTGCTCGGCGATCTGCCGCAGCGCGGCCTCGATCAGCAGCGGACCGCTCACGTGGTTGCCGGCGAACTCGAGGATCGCCTCCGTGGCGGTGGTCCGGACCTGACAGGGCACTCCCGGGGGCCGGGTGAGCACCGAGGCGTCGCTCAGCCCGGCGACGGCGTCCAGGGCGGGGAAGTGCCCACCCCACACCCGGTCGCCGCTCAGCAGTCGGTGGCTCATCCGGACCACCACCCGCTCGATCAGCTGGGGGTCGTGCACGGCCTCGGCCAGCCGCTGCGCCAGTTCGGCAGCCGGGGTACCGACCTGGTCGGCACGCTCGGAGGGGGCCGCGGCGACGTCCAGCTGCGCGGGGCCGAGGGATCGCCGGAAGGCGACGTCCGCTTCCGCGACCACCGCCAGCGCCTCGGCCATCAGGTCGATCCAGCGCAGCACGTGGACGCCGACCGTGAGGTGCAGCGAGGAGCCGGACGCCGTGGCGGCGGCGTGCGGCACCCCGCGGGGTAGGTAGAGGGTGTCGCCGGCGGACAGCGTCAGCCGCACGGGATCGGTCAGCTCCACGGCCGTCCGGCCCGAGGTCGCCAGCGGCAGCCGGTCCGGGTCCGCCGGGTCGGTGACCGTCCATTCCTTGGTCCCGTGCAGTTGCAGGACGAACACGTCATGGGTGTCGACGTGCGGCGCGAATCCCTGTGCGCCGGGCGGGGTCAGGTAGAGGTTGGCACCCACCGGGTGGCGCAGGTCGAGCTCCAGCAGGTGGGCGAGCCGGGCCACGGCGGGCGAGCTGCGGTGCACCCGGTTGACGACCACGGTGTGCCCGTCGCCGTATCTGCGGTAGATCGTGTGGATGTCCGGCCGCCCGCCCGCTGTGGTCGGGAACGGCTGGCGCGAGGTCGCGCCGTCCGGGAGGGTCTTGACAAGCTGGCCGTCGCCGGGTGCAGTGCAACTGCCGAGGGTGATCACCTCGTCGACGCCGGCGAGCGAGGGCAGGTCGGCGAAGTACCCGGGGTCGTCCCGGGAGATCAGCAGAGGCGTTCTCTCCCAGGCGTTCTCGAAGAACTCGGCCACGCTGACCGGAGCCAGGACCCGGGCCAGTGCCCGCCTCGCCGGGGGTGGCGCGTGCTCGGCCATGCGCGGATGGTGCCACCGCCGGTGGGGATCGGCGAGACGAGGTGCGCCCCCCGTGAGGCGGGCGAGGCGAGCGATCAGCCGAAGGCGGGGTCCATGCCGATCAGCACCTTGATCTGCTCGCCACTGACCGAGTCCTCGAAGGCTGCCGCGACCTCCTCGACAGGGCGGATGCGGGTGACGATCTGCTCCACGGGCACGGCGCCGGAGGCCAGCAACGCGATGGACTCGGCGTAGTCCTCGGGCAGGTAGGTGGCACTGCCCTGGATGCGCACCTGGTGGTCCTGCACGATCGCCAGTGGCACCGAGACGTCGGAGGCGGGCACCCCGACGATCACCACGGTGCCGCCCTTGCTGGCCATCATGATCGCCTGGCGCACGGTCGGTTCGACGGCCACGCAGTCGAAGACGACGTCCGCGCTCTCACCGAGGGCCGACCGCACCTGGTCGGCGGCATCGGACGCGGCGGCGTCCACCACGTCATCGGCGCCGAGTTGTCGGGCCCGGTCACGCTTGGCTTCCAACACGTCGGTGACCACCACCCGCCGGGCGCCGTGGGCGCGGACGACCGCCAGCACCAGCAGCCCAATGGTGCCGGCCCCGAGGATCACCACGGCCCTGCCGGCGACGTCCCCGGCGATCCGGACGGCGTGCACGGGTGTCGAGAGCGGCTCGATCAGCGCGGCGGTCCGGTCGTCCATGCCGTCCGGGATGGCGTGCAACCGGTTGGCGGGCAGGGTGAAGTAGTCGGCCATGCCGCCCTGCTCCCACCCGCAGCCGAAGAACTGCAGGTTCTCGCACAGGTTCTGCCGGCCCGAGGTGCACATCTTGCAGCCCCAACAGGGCAGGTCCGGCTCGACGGTCACCCGGTCGCCGACGGCCACCGACGTGACGCCCTCGCCGAGCGCGCTCACCACGCCGATCACCTCGTGGCCGGGGTGGTAGGGCATCGGGATGAACGGGTGCCGGCCGTGGGCCGCGTGAGTGTCCGACCCGCAGATGCCGACCGCGACCGAACGCACCTGCACCTGCCCCGCCAGGGGCGTGGGGACCTCGGCCCGGACCACCTCGATGCGCTCGCGCGACACGACCACCCGACGCATGGATTCCGGCTGGGACATGAGGTGCCCTCCTCGCAGGACCGATCGACCTCACCGGAGACTACGCCGAGCACGGGGGTGACCCCGGGGGGTCGGCGGATCGCTGGTGGCCGCTGTCCACGGGCCCGGCCGCCAGAATGCGCGCATGACCGATTCCCTGCTGCTCGCGCTGGCCACGCTCACCCAGGGGCGCTGGGTCGACCTCACGCACGCGTTCACAGCAGGTATCCCGCACTACGGCGCCTTCCCCGACGAGCAGCGAGAGGTGGTCACCACCATCGAGCGGGACGGCTTCCTCGTTCACCGCTACGGCCACGTGGGCCAATGGGGCACGCACGTCGACCCGCCCTCCCATTTCATCCCCGGCGGGCGCTGCCTGGACGAGCTCCCGGTGGAGGACATGCTCTTGCCACTGATCGTCCTGGACGGGCGCGCCCGGGTCGCGCGGGACGCCGACTTCGTGATCGATGTCGCCTTTGTTCACCAGCACGAGCAACGCCACGGACGGATCCCGGACGGAGCCTTCGTCGCCTTCGCCTCGGGCTGGTCCGAGCGCTGGCCCTCGACCGCGCGAATGCAGAACCGCGATGCCCACGGCATCGCCCACTACCCCGGCTGGAGCGTCCCGGCACTGCAGTTCCTGGTCGAGCACCGCGGGATCCGCGCGATCGGTCACGAGCAGACCGATACTGACCCCGGGGTGGCACTGTCGGCCGGTCGCGTCGAGGCCGAGCGCTACCTCCTCGGCGCCGACCGATGGCAGATCGAGATGCTCACCAACCTCGATCAGGTGCCACCCACCGGTGCGGTCATGCTGGCGAGTTGGCCCAAGCCGCTGACCGGCTCCGGCTTCCCGGCCCGCTGCGTCGCCATCGTGCCGCGCCCGCTCGGTGGTGGCGCGTGACAGCTCACAGCAGGACGGCCTGACATCGCTCCGCCAACCGGCGATGCTGCGACGGTGATGCGTGTCGAGGAGTCGGTTCTGATGCTCATCGATCTGCAGCAGCGCCTGCAGCCGGCCATCGACGGGGCATCCGAGGTGCTCGCCTCCAGCATCTGGCTGACGCACCTCGCGCAACGCCTGCGGGTTCCGGTGGTCTGTACCGAGCAGTACCCGCGGGGGCTCGGGCCGACCGTGCCCGAGTTGCGTGCGCTGCTCCCCGACGACTGCATGGTCGAGAAGATCCACTTCTCCGCCGTCGCAGAGGAAGGCATGACGCAGGTCGCCGGCGGCCGTCGCCCCCAGGTCGTGGTCGCCGGTACCGAGGCGCACGTCTGCGTGCTGCAGACGGTGCTCGACCTGCTCAGCGCAGGCCGCAGCGTGTTCGTCGTCGAGGAAGCGATCGGGTCGCGGCGCAGCAGCGACAAGGCGCTGGCGATCGCGCGGATGCGCCACCACGGCGCCGACATCGTCTCGCGCGAGATGGTGGCCTTCGAGTGGCTCCGGCGTGCGGGGACCGACACCTTCCGCGAGATCAGTCGCGCGTTCATCCGCTGAACGGAGTACCTCGCGCAGTGGCACCGGAATCTCCGCTGTCGATTGCATGACCTTGATCCGGACATAACGACCCCGGTCACATGATCTGCCGAACCGTCGTCCAGCTCGTCGTCCAGTCGTTCCGAGAGGTCCGCCGTGCACCGCCTGAGCAGATCCGTGATTCCCACCATCCTCGTCACGGTCTGCCTGGCCACCCTGGCGGCGTGTCGACCGATCGCACCCCCTCAGGCCGGCTCACGGGATCAAGCGCCCTCCAGCTCGATCACCACGCCCGGCACATCCGGGCAGGGGAGTTCGCAGGCGACGCCCACCGGGTCTGCCTCACTCGGCGCCATGCCCTCGGGTTCGGCTTCGGCGAGCGCGGTGTCGTCTGGGTCGGTGTCGCCGTCCGGCACGGGATCGCCAGCTGACTCGGCCTCACCGTCCGACTCGGCCTCACCGACCGGCCCGGCGTCGACCAGTTCGTCCCCGTCCGGGTCGCAGTCGGCTCGGCCCGTTCCCTCGGCGTCCACGTCACCGACCGCTGATCCCCCGGCGACGGCGCCGGCAAGGGCAGTGGGTCCGCGTCCGGTGACCGTCACGCCCGTCGCCCGGGGCACCCTGTTCGCCGCACCCTCCGGCAAGGGCTCCAGCTGCACACTGACGGCGCCGTGCTCAGCGGCGACGGCCGTGCAGCGCCTGCGAGCCGGCGACGTCCTGTTCCTGCGCGGGGGCGTCTACGCCTACAACCGCGACATGAACGTGCACGCCTCGGGAACCCAGGCCGCACCGATCATCGTCGAGAGTCATCCCGGCGAGCTGGCGATCTGGGATGGCAGCCATCTGGGCACCGACTCGCAGGCCGTGCCATCGCTGTACGGGGACCACATCATGATGCGGCGCATCGAGATTCGCCGGATGACGGCCCAGGGGATCTACATCTCCGGCAGTCACAACGTCCTCGCCGGGATCAACGCGCACGACAACGGGCTGTCGGGGATCCACGTGCACCACAGCTACGACCTCCCGTACGGCGCCAAGGCCTCGTACAACACCATCGTCGACTGCACCGCGCGGAACAACTCCGACGCCGGCCGCAGCGGCGGAGTCGGCTACGCCAACGGGGGCAACGCCGACGGGATCTCCATCTCCTCCGGCGAGGGAAACCGGGTGATCCGCGCCCTCGCCGACCACAACTCCGACGACGGCATCGACACCTGGCGCTCGACGAACACCATCGTGCAGGACAGCGTCACCACCGCCAACGGACTGGCCGACGGGGACGGCAACGGCTTCAAGGCAGGCGGGATCGCGCCGTCCCGGGGCACGATCGTCGAACGATCGATCGCCTACGGGAACAAGGTCAACGGGTTCGACTTCAACTCCGGCAAGGACGTCGTCTTCCGCTCGAACACCTCCTGGCGCAACGGCAGCCACGGGTTCGTCACGGGTGCGACCACGAAGGTGACGAACTCCGTGAGCAGCGAGGACCGCCAGGCCACATCCGGAGCCGGCGCCTTCTCCAACAACTCGTGGCAGAAGGGCGGGGTCAGTTTCGTCTCCCGCGATCCCGCCTCGTCCGCCTTCCTGAAGGTCTCCCCCGGCTCGCCCTCGCAGGGCCTGGGCGCCCTCGGCTGAGGCCTGCATCGCTCCAGCAACGCGTCGGTGACCCGAGACGCCCGATCCTCGGATACCGAGGAGGCAGTAGGTGTCCTGCAGACGGGCAACGATGTCGCCGGTGGTCATGGCCATGGCGTCCAGGCTGCTCACAGCCTCATCGAAGCCGGGCAGGTGCCTCGCGTGGTGGGCACGATCGTCGGTTCGAATGTGCCCGCCCGGCCCCGCGGCACTCGACAGGGCCGCCGCCTGGCCGGTAGAAACTCAGGAGATCCGCTGGGCCAGTCCGCCTGCCTGCACGGTAGGACCCGTTGGTGAGTACCCCGTTGGACGCGGGGCGGTCAGTAATCCCCACGCCTGGCGTTGAGAGGGGTCAGCGATGTCCGTGGCTCTGACCGTCGTCGTCCGGACCGGTGATGATCGCTCGCCGGCGAGCGTCCTGGCGTCACTCCTGGACGCCGTCGAGCGAATGCCCGAGTGTTCCGGTACCTGGAAGAACCTCTCGCTGGACGGTCCCTCGCGCGGTCGGCGACCGGTCCGAGACCCACGCGACGTGATGAGCAGCGACGAGCTCCGAGCGTTGATCCCGCGCCTCGACGGCCCCGAGGTGCGCATCGCGGTGTCGACCGGGCTGATGTGCTGGCGGTTCCCGGGCGAGCCGGAGCCGGAGAGGCTGCCGATGCCGCTACGGCTCGGCGCACGGGGTCCGGGGTTCCGCGGCTGGGGGGACGAGCGGGGAGAGGGGGTGGCCCAGCTGGTCCTGGACCCCGTGTGGCCGTTCCGCACGCCGGGCGGGTCGGTCGACCCCCGGGATGTCGCCCAGTACGACGACAACCGGGCGCTGCTGGTCCGCCTCGTCGAAGCCGTGGTCACGACGTGCGCTCCGGTCTCCGTCCGGGTGCACTCGGACGTCAGCGCTCCGCTGCCGTTCGACGCCCACCTGCTCTACTACCGCGATCCGGCCGCAGCCCTTGCGGATCTGGCGTGGATCGCCGAGCTGTGGGAGCACGGCGAACCGTCCCGCCGGATCCCTGCGCTGCGTGACGTTCCCGACGACCAGCTGTGGCGCGAACTGCACGAGTGGCGGGCCCGGTCGACGCTGCCCGCCGTCCGTACGCGGTTGGGGCGCACGGTGTCGGTGCTGGAGGACGTCGGGCCCGCACAGGTCGAGGCGGTCCTGGTCGCAGGGTCCTGCCCCGCCCGACGGCTGGGCGACGGCTTCGTGGTGATGGGCGGCCAGGCGTTCGTCGACGGCTTTGTCGATCCCTTCTTCACCGAGCTTGCCGACCTGGTCGACATCGCGGTCGACGCAGGTGACGGGCAGGGGCGTCCCGGCGCCAGCGTGTCACCGACAGAACCGGCGAGACAGGAGTCGCAACCGCCTGCCCCGCAATCAGTTCCGGTGCCGCCCCCTGATCTGCCGGCCTTCGACGTCCGGGTCTTCTTCGCGGGCCTGCTGGCCTCGCCCTGCGCCGAGCAGCGCGCGCAAGGGCTGGCCGCATGGGCCGAGTACGGCGGGGCGACCGAGGACGTGCTGCCGTTGCTGGAGGACGCCGCGCCGTTGGTTCGTGAGCGCGCCGGGAGGTCCTACGTGGTGGAGGTGCGCGCGCTGGCGCTGGTGGCCCTGCAGGAGCGGTGCCGCGGGCAGGGCAGCGGATGGCTCTTCGGCCCGGTACGGGTCCGCCGGGCGATGCCCGGGCCGGACGCCGAGGCGCAGGCTGCGGCGCTGCTCGCGGACCTGGCGCCGCCGGCTCGGGCCGAAGCCGAGGCCGAGGCCGACCGGGTGCTGCGCGAGAGGGTGGGTCCCCTGCCCGAGCACCGTCCGGCCTGCCGCGCCTACGTGCTGCTCCAAGGCAGTGGCCGAATCACCCACGAGGTGCAGGAGGTCATCGACGGCAGCCTGCTGACGCCCCTCCAGCAGGAGATCCTCGACGGGCAGCTCCGCAGCCCTCGCCCGGTGCCGCACGTGCGGTTCGCGGACCCCACGGGACGGCCGGTCGGCTACCTCTACGCCGCGCTGCGCCGGCTCACACTCGATCTCGACGAGAGCGAGCACGCGGCGCAGGTCCGCGCGTACCTGGCGTCGGGGGTGCGCCAGGGCTCGCTGCCGCCCTGGGAGGAGATCGGCCCCAACCTCCGGGACAGGCTGCGGGGCGTGGCAGCGTACGCCGCGGAGGCGCTCCACGCCGAGTTGGTGACGTCGGCGCCGGTGACCGTGCGCGTCGAATCCTGGCGGCGGGAACGGGCCGACGAGGAGTGCGGGGAGCTGACCTTCCTCGCCTCCGGCCGACGCCTGACGGCCGAGATGCGCCAGTGGTACGAGACCGACTGGGAGGTTCTGGCGTCCGGTCGCCTGATCGACGCCGAGCTGTGGTTGAGCCGGTGGTTCGACGACGGTCGCCTCGTGCGCGCCGACGGTCCGGCACCCGGCCCCGCGGGCCGAACAGTCGTCGAGGACGGCGTCCTGTACCGGATCGACGCTCCCGTGGCCGGCGTGCTGCGCCACGAGCACGACGGCCGACGGGAAGTGGTCCTCCATCTGGACCTCGGCCTCGACGTCCCTGTCCTGCTGGACGGCGTCCTCCCGGAGGAGACCGACGGCCTCACGATCGGCGACCGGGTCTGCCTGCGTGCGGTGCTGAATGTCGCGCCGTTGTCGACCTGACCGAGTCCCGCCGTCCGTCTGCCACGATGATCGTCATGACGATGCTGCACGGTGTGGTGGTCGTCCTGCCGGCGGGGTCCCTCGAGCCCAACAGCATCCCGGCGGCACTGGCCGACCTCGTGGACCCTGACCCGCACGAGGCCGCGGGCTCCCGGTGGTGGGACGTCGTCGGGCTGTCCGACGGAACCCTGCTGCAGCAACGGCATCCGGCGGGGGTCGACGTCCTGACGGTGACCTATGCGGGGAACGAGGACCACCGGTCGGGTCAGCCGGGCGTCCGGTTCCGCACCGACCTGCTGGTCCGCTGCGCCCGCGACCTCGGTGCACGGTACGGGTTCGCCTCCCGCTACCCCGACCGCTGGCAGGAGCCACTGCTGACGTCGGAGACGATCGCCCCGCTCGAGGTGCGGGACTGGGCGGTACTGCGGGCCGCACCGCACGAGGCGTGGCTCTTCGGCGCCGAACGGCCCGACCCCCTTGTCGGAGGACACGTCCTGTCCGGGTCGTGGGGCGCGGTGCTGGGCATCCCTGCGGCGGGCGAGCCGCCGCACCGGGTGCTCGTCCCCCCGCCGGGATGGACCGTCTCCTTCATGAACCTGACCCAGCAGGAACCGGACGACCTGGGCCCGGGCGACGACTGGTTCTGGTTCCTGGAGGACATCGCCTATTACCGGCGCAACGACGGGGTCGGTGTGGACATCGGCTGGTACCCCGACCAGAACCCGGCCGGCCGCTTCCGGGTGGAACACGTCGACGACACCTGGAGACGCCTGTCACCCTCGTTGGAGACCCGCTCGCTGGACGAGGTCGTCAGGCACGTCGAACGCCTGTGGCAGCGATGATCGGCCGGCCGGGATGGCTCACCCGCCTGTTGGGGTCGTCGGGCAGGCACGCCCCCACCGGCGCCGAGGTGCTCCGGATCGTCTACGAGTCCGGGAGTGAGTTCGACCCGGCGGACCCGTTCGGGCTGTGCGTCCTGGACCTCCGGTCGGACGGCGACGTGCACCTGACCACCCGGCGACGCGCCGTCGAACGCGCCTACCGCGCGACGATGCGCCCCGGCGTCCTCGAGCGAGTGGTCCGGAACCTGCGCGAGGGCGGTTTCCCCGGCGTCCCCGAGCACGTCGTCCCGGCCGGACCCACCCGTCGGCTGCAGGTGCACACCGCTACAGGCCACCAGCAGACGCCACCGATGGCGTTCCACGAGGCGCCGCGCTGGCCCGGCTACCGCGAAGCCTTCCACCTGCTCGACAGCCTGGTCGTCGCCGTCAGCCGGGGCGAGCTGCCCGTCGTCCCGGACCCGGAACCCGACCTCACCGAGACATAGCGGGTACACGCCAGCCGTGGCGCATCATTCACCGCGCCCCTCAAAGCAATAGACCCGAACCCACCGTGGGTTCGGACCTGTGCGCATGCCCAGAGACATCACATGGTGGAGCTGGGGGACTGCGTCGCTCCGGCTCTGCCTCCGCTCCTCCTCGAATCGCTGGGCTTGACAGAGAACATGACAGAGGACCTCCGACACGTTCTTCGTCGGAGGCCCTCTGTCATGTCCTCTGTGGAGCTGAGGGGATTCGAACCCCTGACCCCCTCCATGCCATGGAGGTGCGCTACCAACTGCGCTACAGCCCCGCGAAGCGCAGTGAGTCTATCCCGACTCCCCCGCCCGACTCCAAATCGAATCCCCACCCTCGAACGAGTGCCGACGACCGGCCCCACGTCACCTCAGGATGCCGGCGCATCCGGCGCGCTCAGGTTGTACCGCCGCAACACCCAGCGGTCCCCCGACGGCGTGCGCCGCCGTCCCACGATGGCCCAGTGCGCGTTGCCGAACCCCTGGAACGCCCGGTAGATCGCCAGGTCACGCGCCGAGGCGCTCGCCGATCCGGGTTCCCCGATCACCCCGAGCAGGCGCAGCATCCCGCCGCGCATGGAGGCGCCGTGCGAGACCACGATCAGCGTGCCGCCGTCCATCGCCTCGGCGTGCCGCCTGATCCCACCCTCGCACCGCAACCAGGCCTGGCCCAGCGACTCCCCGCCGCCGATCACCAGGTCCTCCCCCGCCATCCAGCGGGCGTACTCCTCGGCATGCCTGCTCTCGATCTCGGTGTGCAGCAACCCCTGCCAGGTGCCGCCGTCCCGCTCGCGCAGCGCCGCGTCCAGGGTCGGCTCCAGCCCGAGCGCCCGGGCCAGCGGCTCCGCGGTGGCACTGGCCCGCGACAGGTCCGAGGAGACCACGCGCACCTCGCCCCGCGCGGCGACGTCCGACAGGCGCTTGGCCAGGTGCACCGCGGCGGCCGAGGCCTGGGCGTGGCCCACCTCGTCCAGCGCGACGTCCAGATGGCCCTGGAAGCGGTTCTCGGCGTTGGACGCCGTCCGCCCGTGCCGCAGCAGGATCAGCCGCTTCGCACTCACCGCCGACTCACCGGCACCTCACTGCGACCCCACCGGCACGTCACTGGCTGGGATTGCGCGGCATCGCCGGCAACTCGACCACCGGGCAATCGCGCCACAGCCGTTCGAGCGAGTAGTACTGCCGCTCGTCGGCATGCTGCACGTGCACCACCAGCTCACCGAAGTCCAGCAGCACCCACCGCCCCTCGCGCTCCCCCTCGCGCCGGATCGGCTTGGCGCCCAGGGCAAGCAGCTTCTCCTCGACGGCATCGACGATCGCGCGGACCTGGCGGTCGTTGGGCGCCGAGGCCAGCAGGAACACATCCGTGATCACCAACTGCTGGCTGACGTCCAGGGCCACCACATCCGTGGCCAACTTGTCGGACGCCGCGAGCGCGGCAGCCGCCGTCAGCTCCCGAGCACGTTCGGAGGCACTCACCCGACGGATCCTTCCCGGAGCCGGACCGCCGGGGGTCCGCCCGCATCACTGGCCGAGTACAACCCGTACTTGGCGATG
>JAEUJN010000044.1 GCA_016794595.1 Kineosporiaceae bacterium | reverse complement strand
CAGCTCGCACACCACAGCGCTGGCACCGGGCGTCTCACTGGTCGCGGTCGACGCCGACCACGTCGAGGACCCGCAGGTCACCCGCGCACTGATCGCAGGGATCCCGGTGTTCCCGGTCGCCGCCCTGTGGGAGCAGTTCGGTGTGGCGCCCCCCGCACAGAATCAGGAGAACCCCTGGGACCCGGCCGAGCCGGTGGAGCCGGCCACCGGCGAGCCACAGCCCGACTCCCCCGCACTGGCCGACACCGCCGAACGCGCCACGCCGGCCCTGGGCGCGACCGTACCGGTCGACTCCGGCCCGCCCGGTCACGCCGTCCACCTGGGTCAGGCCGACCAGTTCGGCACGGCTGGTCAGGCGGCTCCGGCAGGCAGCACCGTGGTCGTCGACCTGGTCACCACCGAGGTACCTGCCGAACGCGGACAGGTCATCCGGCCCCGGCAGCCCGCGGCGGAGGAGACCGACGGCCCGCGGCTGACCCGCACCGAGGTGGCCGCTGCGATGCTCGCGCGCCCGGACCCTGCCCTGCCGCCGGCCAACTGGTACGCCGACCCGACCCGCCGCTTCCAGTACCGCTACTGGAACGGGACACAGTGGACCCACCACGTGGCCTCCCACGGGCAGCAGGCCTTCGACCCGATGACCTGATCGCGGGCACGATCAGGCGGGCAGCACCACTGCGGCGTCCTTGGTCACGTCCCCCTGGTCGATCGGGGTGGCGAACGGGCCGAAGTCGAACCAGTTCCCGTGATCGCGGAAGTCGTCCTGGAAGAACGTGGACTCGTCCGCGGTGCGTGAACGCAACAGCTCCCGCAGCAGCGGGCGGTGCTGCTCGCTGGCGTCCTCGACCCGTTGCGGCAGAACGATGTTCACCGTGTCGGGCGTGTTCTCCAGGAAGTTGAGCCGGACGCCGGCCGGCAGCGCATCCCCCTCTGGCACCAGGTCGGCGAGCGCGCGCTCGCCGTCCGCCACCAGGGCCCGACGGAACTCGGGGTCGATCATCGCCCGGCCGACCAGCTTGAGCACCACCTTGCGATCGCGCAGCCGTTCGTCGTGGGCCACCTGGGATTGCCACCACTGCATCAGCAGCTGCTCGTCCTCGGAGGTCATCTCCGGGCGATCTGTGTTCGCGTTCTCGGACCTGGGTTCGGACATGGGTACTGCCTCCTTCGTCGGTGCCGTGCGATGGTCGGGGCGCGTGATCACGACCCGTGCCGGGCGATGGGGTCGGCCGGCACCAGCAAGCCCTCGCCGACCAGCCGGGCCGCGAGGTCCACCCGGTCTGCCGGGGACAGCTCCCCCGGCAGCTCACCGACCACGATCACCGGCTGCTCGGCGATCTGCCGCAGCGCGGCCTCGATCAGCAGCGGACCGCTCACGTGGTTGCCGGCGAACTCGAGGATTGCCTCGGTGGCGGTGGTCCGGACCTGACAGGGCATCCCCGGGGGGCGGGTGAGCACCGAGACGTCGCTCAGCCCGGCGACGGCGTCCAGGGCGGGGAAGTGCCCGCCCCACACCCGGTCGCCGCTCAGCAGTCGGTGGCTCATCCGGACGACCACCCGCTCGACCAGCTGGGGGTCGCGCACGGCCTCGGCCAGCCGCTGCGCCAGGTCGGCAGCCGGGGTACCGACCTGGTCGGCACGCTCGGAGGGGGTCGCGGCGACGTCCAGCTGCGCCGGGCCGAGGGACCTCCGGAAGGCGACGTCCGCCTCCGCGGCTACTGCCAGCGCCTCGGCCATCAGGTCGATCCAGCGCAGCACGTGGACACCGACCGTGAGGTGCAGCGACGAGCCGGACGCCGTGGCGGCGGCGTGCGGCACCCCGCGGGGTAGGTAGAGGGTGTCGCCGGCGGACAGTGTCAGCCTCACGGGATCGACGAGCTCCACGGCCGCCCGGCCGGAGGTGGCCAGTGGCAGCCGGTCCGGCTCCGCCGGGTCGGCGACCGTCCACTCCTTGGTCCCGTGCAGCTGCAGCACGAACACGTCATGGGTGTCCACGTGCGGCGCGAATCCCTGTGCGCCGGGCGGGGTCAGGTAGAGGTTGGCCCCCACCGGGTGGCGCAGGTCGAGCTCGAGCAGGTGGGCGAGCCGTGCCACGGCGGGCGAGCTGCGGTGCACCCGGTTGACGACCACGGTGTGCCCCTCACCGTACCGGCGGTAGATCGTGTGGACGTCGGGCCGCCCGCCCGCCGTGGTCGGGAACGGCTGGCGCGAGGTCGCGCCGTCCAGGAGGGTCTTGACCAGCTGGCCGTCGCCGGGCGCAGAGCAACTGCCGAGGGTGATCACCTCGTCGACGCCGGCGAGCGAGGGCAGGTCGGCGAAGTACCCGGGGTCATCCCGGGAGATCAGCAGAGGCGTTCTCTCCCAGGCGGTCTCGAAGAAGCCGTCGACGCTGACCGGGGCCAGGACCCGGGCCAGTGCCCGCCTCGCCGGGGGTGGCGCGTGCTCGGCCATGCGCGGATGGTGCCACCGCCGGTGGGGATCGGCGAGACGAGGTGCGCCCCCCGTGAGGCGGGCGAGGCGCACCGCTCAGCCGAAGGCGGGGTCCATGCCGATCAGCACCTTGATCTGCTCGCCGCTGACCGAGTCCTCGAAGGCTGCGGCGACCTCCTCGACCGGGCGGATGCGGGTGACGATCTGCTCCACGGGCACGGCGCCGGAGGCCAGCAACGCGATGGACTCGGCGTAGTCCTCGGGCAGGTAGGTGGCACTGCCCTGGATGCGGACCTGATGGTCCTGCACGATCGCCAGTGGCACCGAGACGTCGGCAGCGGGAACCCCGACGACGACCACCGTGCCGCCCTTGCTGGCCATCATGATCGCCTGGCGCACGGTCGGTTCGACGGCCACGCAGTCGAAGACGACGTCCGCGCTCTCACCGAGGGCCGACCGCACCTGGTCGGCGGCATCGGACGCGGCGGCGTCCACCACCGCATCGGCGCCGAGCTGCCGGGCCCGGTCACGCTTGGCCGCCAGGACGTCGGTGACCACCACCCGGCCGGCGCCGTGGGCGCGGACGACCGCCAGCACCAGCAGCCCGATGGTGCCCGCCCCGAGGATCACCACGGCCCTGCCGGCGACGTCCCCGGCGATCCGGACGGCGTGCACCGGCGTCGAGAGCGGCTCGATCAGCGCGGCCGTCCGGTCGTCCATACCGTCCGGGATGGCGTGCAACCGGTTGGCGGGCACGGTGAAGTAGTCGGCCATGCCGCCCTGTTCCCACCCGCAGCCGAAGAACTGCAGGTTCTCGCACAGGTTCTGCCGACCCGAGGTGCACATCTTGCAGCTCCAGCAGGGCAGGTCCGGCTCGACGGTCACCCGGTCACCGACCGCCACCGTGGTGACGCCCTCACCGAGCGCGCTCACCACGCCGATCACCTCGTGGCCGGGGTGGTAGGGCATCGGGATGAACGGGTGCCGCCCGTGGGCCGCGTGGGTGTCCGACCCGCAGATCCCGACGGCCACCGAACGCACCTGGACCTGCCCCGGCAGCGGGGTCGGCACCTGCGCCCGGACCACTTCGATGCCCTGGCGTGACACGACCACCCGACGCATGGTTTCCGGCTGGGACATGGGTGCCCTCCTCGCAGGACCGATCGACCTCACCGGAGATTACGCCGAGGACTCCGGGGTGACCCCCGGGGGGTCGGCGGACCCTCCCTGGTGGCCGCTGTCCACGGCTCGGCCGCCAGAATGCCCGCATGACCGATTCCCTGCTGCTCGCCCTGGCCACGCTCACCCAGGGCCGGTGGATCGACCTCACGCACGCGTTCACAGCAGGCATCCCGCACTACGTCGCCTTCCCCGACGAGCAGCGGGAGGTCGTCTGCACGATCGAGCAGCACGGCTTCCTGGTCCACCGCTACGGCCACGTAGGCCAGTGGGGAACCCATGTCGACCCGCCCTCGCACTTCATCGCCGGCCGCCGCTGCCTGGACGAGCTCGCGGTGGAGGACATGCTGCTGCCCCTGGTGGTGCTGGACGGCAGCGCCCGGGTCGAGC
>JAEUJN010000041.1 GCA_016794595.1 Kineosporiaceae bacterium | reverse complement strand
CAGGACCTGCGGATCGCCGTCCCCGTTCCCGCACGGGACGGTTCGTGGGTGGTCGAGGGCTGGGCGGCCAGCCGGTACGAGCCGGGCACCGTCGCCTGCCGCGACCTCGAGGTCACCCTGGCCGCCGGGCGCCTGCTGCACGCCCGACTCGCCACCGCCGTCCCGCAACGACCGAGCCAGCTCGACACCCGGGACGATCGGTGGGCCGAGGCCGAACGCGTCGCTTTCGGCGAGGCGCCGATGCCGAGGCTGACCCCGTCCCTGGCCCGGCTGGCCGCCCGCATCACCGCCGAACTGGACGGCGACGCCACCGGCACCGGCCACCCGCAACTCGTCCACGCCGACCTCGCCGGCAACGTCCTGCTGGACGCTGCCGGTGCCCCCGTGGTGATCGATGTGGCACCGGCCTGGCGTCCGGCGACCTGGGCGGCGGCAGTCTGCGTGCTGGACAGCATCGTGTGGGCGGGCGCCGACCCCGCCGTCCTCGGGCGCTGGACGCGCGAGCCCGCGCGCACCGAGCTGCTGCGCGCGATCGTCTTCCGGCTGCTGTCCGATGACCGGCCGGACGTCGAGGCCTACGCCGGGGTGCTGTCCGCCCTCGACCCCGTGGACATCTCACCCGGGCCATGACCGCCCAGGGGACGAGCCGGCGAGGTCGGCGCCGAGTCCAGCCGGTGGATCCGTGACCTGAGGTCCTCCGCGTCCGGATGATCCAGGTCGTCGAGGATGCCCAGAGCGTACGTCCACTGCTCGCGTGCCGACGACGGGTCACCGAGTTCGCACAACGCCTCACCGAGATGCGTCAGAGCCTCCACCTGCAGAAGGGATTGACCGAGCCGCTGCGCGACCGCGACCGCCTCGGTGAGATAGGTGATCGCCCGGTCGGGCCTACCAGCCTGCTGGTGGACGAACCCCACCGAGTCCAGCGTCGCCGACAAGGCGCCCGAGACACCGAGCCCTCGCTGAATCTCCAGCGCTTCCAGACAGGCCGACAGGGCACGCTCGTGATCCCCCAGGTTCGCCCACGCCCAGCCCAGGTTGTTCAGCACCCCCGCGACACCGGCCGGATCGTCCACCGCACGGTGAAGCGCCAGAGCCTCCTGCGCGCTCCCCACCGCGGCCTCGTGGTCCTCGGCACGGTCGTGGTAGAAGCCGAGCAGCCCGTGGCAGCGAGCCTGCCCGCGCACATCACCCAGTTCGGTGAACAGGAGCAGCGCCCGGTTCAGGTGTTCCCGTCCTCGGGCGTACTCCTGAGCCCACGCCAGCACCTGGGCCAGACCATGATGGACGTGAGCCAACCCCAGCCTGTCCCCCGCCCGCTCGGCGGCGGACAGCGCCAGCAGGTTCAGGTGAAGGGCCTCCTGCGTCCGGACAGCGTCGAACAGGAAGCCGGTGACAGTCCGCGCGAGTTGCCAGCACTGGCCGTGCAAGCCCTCGACCTCCGCTGCCCGACCCGCGGCAGCCAAGAGCGTTGCTCGCTCTGCATCCAGCCAGGCACGGGCCCGAACCTCATCGCTGGGCTCGCAGATGGTCACCTCGGCCTGGGGAACCGGCAGATCCAGCACGGCTTGCGAGGAGTGAAGGCGGCCGGCGGCGGCATGCGCGCTGTGCAGGTAGTGATCGACCAGCCGCCGGGTCGCCGGCAGCTGTTCCTGCGCGGGGTCGGATCTGACGAGGTCAGCGGCGTAGGCGTGGAGCAGATCGTGCATCGTGTACCGATCGTGCCCCACGAGGGTGAGCAGACTGGCCCGGGCCAGGCGCGCGAGCCGGCGATTGAGTCCCGCTGGGTGGTGGGCTTTGAGGATGGGGTCCTCGGTGCTCACGTGCCGCTGGTGATCGCGGCGGGTTCAGTATCCAGGCTGGCTGGGTCGGCTGCCAGTAGGGCCATGGAGGTCTCGGAGAAGTAGCGGCGGTCGTGGACCTGCCACTCGTCGTGGGTGTCGGCCAGGACCGAGCCGACCAGGCGGATGACGGCGGCCTCGTTGGGGAAGATCCCGACCACCCTGGAGCGGCGTTTGATCTCCTTGTTGATCCGCTCGAGGGGATTGTTCGACCAGATCTTCACCCAGTGGGTGCGGGGAAAAGCGGTGAACGCCAACACTTCTGCCTTCGCGCCGTCCATCAGCGGACCGACCTTCGGGAACGAGCGGGTGAGCTGATCACGGACTTCCTCCCACGCCGCCGAGACCGCGTGCGGGTCGGGCTGGGCGAAGATCGTGCGGAACAGCGCAGCGACCATGTCCTTGTGCGACTTCGGGATCAACGCGAGCAGGTTCCGGGCGAAGTGCACCCGGCACCGTTGATGCGCCGCCCCCTGCAAACAGCGCCGCAGGGCAGCGACCAGGCCGGCGTGCTGGTCGGAGATCACCAGCCGGACCCCGGACAGGCCTCGAGCCTTCAGGTCGGTCAGGAACGCCCGCCAGAACGTCTCCTCCTCGGAGTCCCCGACGGCCAGGCCGAGGACCTCCCGGCCGCCGGTGGCGGTGATCCCGGTCGCGACCACGACCGCCTTGGACACCACCTGACCGGGCAGGTCCGCCTGGCCGGGCTGGCCGGGGCGGGCGCCCTCACGCACGTGCAGGTAGGTCGCGTCCAGGTAGACGTAGGGGAAGGCGGTGTGGCCCAGCGTCCTGGACCGGAACGCCCCGACCGCCTCGTCCAGCTGGGCGCAGATCCGTGACACCTCGGACTTGGAGATCCCGGCATCGATCCCGAGGGCCTGGACCAGGTCATCGACCGAACGGGTCGAGATCCCGTGCACGTAGGCCTCCATCACCACCGCGTGCAACGCCTGATCGATCCGCCGCCGCGGTTCCAGGATCACCGGGAAGAACGATCCCTGACGCAGCTTCGGGATCCGCAACCCGATATCACCGGCCTGGGTCGACAACGTGCGGTCCCGGTGCCCGTTGCGCTCCGTCGTGCGTGTGCTCGTGCGCTGGTAGCGGCCGGCGCCGATCACCTCGGCAGCCTCGGTCTCGATCAATTCCTGGAACGCGATCCGCACCGACTCACGGATCAGATCCACGCCATCCCCGGCGCGGAACGCCTCCAACAGCTCGGACACGGCAGACTGGGACAAGGCCATCGGTGGGCTCCTCTTCAGTGTGTGCTTGGTCGTTCACACCGAAGATCCCGCCGATGGCCACCCCGCCTCAGCAGGCCACGCCGTCCATCACCCCAAACCCCACCACACCAGGGGACTCATACGCACCGTGCTCGGCGGCAACGGTCAACGCGGCATGACGCAGGTCGTGGGCGCAGGCGTCGGAACGGCCGATCCGGGCCAATCCCCTGCGGATCACTTGGCTGTAGCCGTCCAACACATCGCGGCCGCCCGCGGTCACGAAGACCAGGTCGTCGCCGACGGCGTCCGCACGATGCAGCTCGAGGTGATTCCCCAGCTCCTCGGCGACGAAGCGCGGAACAGGCACCACCCGCGCCCCCGCCGCAGACTTGGGTGCGTCGACCGTGAGCCGCCCGGCGACCCGGTAGAACCGACGTGCCACCCGCACCTGCGGGAACGTGCCGGCCAGCTCGACGTCGCGACAACAAAGGGCCGCCAGCTCGCCGGCGCGCAGCCCCGAGTACGCAGCCAGGACGACGAAGGCCCGGTAGGACGCGGGCACCGTGGCGGCGAGTGCGGCGATCTCGGACACCGTCAGCACCGGTCGTTCGGGCGAGCGCGGATCACCTGCGCCTGCGATGCGGCACGGACTGCGGGCTATGAGCTCGTCGTCCAGCGCGGTCTGCAGGATGGCGCGCAGCAGTCGGTACGTGCGGGCAACGGTGGCACTGCCGTCACGACGGCGAGGCGATCCGTCGCCGGTGCCGAGGTCGGCGCGCAGGTCACGGCTCAACGCCCCGTGCCACTGCCGCACCAGCTCCGGAGTGATCTTGTCGATCAGGCGGTCCCCGAGGTACGGCATCAGGTGAAGCCGGAAGTCGATCTCGTACTGGTGGCGCGTGGAGTCCTTGAGCCGCGGCCGATCGGCGATCCAGCGGTCGCCGTACGTCCTCAGCGTCTCGGTGACCCGCTTGGGCGCCCGGTAGACCTCGCGCAACATGTCGACCTTGATCGTGGCGAGGTAGGCCCGGGCGTCAGCGATCGTGGCGAACGTCAGGGGCGCCGTTCCGCGAACGCCCTCCGCGTCAGTCCATCGGACGCGGTAGCGACCGGACGGCAGCTTCTCCACCGAGCCGAAACCAGCCCTGCGTCCCTTGGCGCCGCCGTTGCCACGCCGCTCCCCCGCGGTCTGCGCCATGCCGCCCTCCGGTGTCCTCCATGATCCGTGCTTTAGACCACGGTTAGACCACGGAGAGGAGTTGTCAAGCCCAAACCCATTGCCAATCAACGTTTTTGACTTGCCATTATCAGCTTCCCAAGCTGACAGTGCGGGTTCGATTCCCGTCACCCGCTCTCTTTCATCAGCGCAGGTCGGACTGGGTTTCAGTCGCCTCCTGGGGGCCCGGTCGGGGCCGAGAAACGTGCCGCACGGTCCCTAGCGGTCCGTAGGTGTCTCGCGAGCGGCGCGGCCTGATGGCCTGGATCGACCTACTTGCCTGGTGGGAGGTGGGTCGATGGACGTGCGGACGGCTCGGTCGCACGGTCCCAAGACGCGTCAGAAGTCGACGCGGGACATGGCGCACCCCGGGCTCGGCGGCCTTGCCGCTGATGGCGGACTACGCGGCAGGGTGGCTGGTGCGGTCCGGGCGGCTGGCGCCGGCCACGGCGGTGCTCTACCGGCGGCTGCTGCAGCGACTGGCGCATGCGCAGGGCCGGACCGGGAGTGCCGCGCGGCGCCGGGCGGGGCACCCGGCCCGGGCCTGGGCGCGGGCGAACGGCGCGGTAATGCCGCGGACCGGGCGGCTGCCCGAGCGGGTGCTGGTGGCGTGGGTGGAGCCGGGTCTCTCGCGGTGGGGGTGTCGGCGCCCGGGGACCGGGGCAGTGGGTTGCGCCACTTCGAGCAGGCCCGGACGGCGTTGTCGGCGGTGTGCACCGCGGCGTTCGAGGACGGCTACCTGGTCGAGCACCCGGTGCGGATGCGTCCGGGGACCCGTTAGCGGCGGCGACGGACGCCGACCCGGCGGATTTCGCCGATCGTCAGCGCCGAGGTGCTCGTGGCGGTGGCCGCGACCATGCCCGAGCCGTACGGGCTGGCGGCGCTGGTGACGGCCTTCGTGGCCTGGGCGGCGGGGAGGCGGTTGGCGTTGGCGGTGCGGCACCTGCGCTACGCCGCATCGGGCGTGGTGAGCCACTTGATGATCGAGCGCAGCCTGCTCCAGCTCCCACCAGCGCACCGACTCCGCCGAGGCAGTCACGGGACGCGAGGTTCTCGACCGCATCCTCGCCACCACCAGCGCCGAGCTCTCCGCCACCGAACACCTCGACGCCGTTCGTGGCGCTCAGGCGACCGCGGCTTGGTCGGACAACTCACTGCCGCCGCCCGTGGCCAGCGCGCGGGTTGAAGCCGCTTCTCCCGTGGTTCAGCTGTGACGCAGCCGGGCTGGTCCCTGGCCGAAGCGGGCGACAGGCGGCCGGGAGATTCCACACTCCCGATAACCGCAATCTCTGTGGTGCGTCCCTAGCCTCTTCGCGGCTTGGCTGACTCGATACGCTCGCCCTGGCTGAGTAGTGACGATCCGCTATTGCCATCATGAACCCTGCCAGTGCAGCTGCGATTCTGCGCGAGGCGCGGCTCCGCGCAGATCTGACGCAGACGGAGCTGGCCACGAGGGCCGGCGTCACCCAGAGCGTGGTCAGCGCCTACGAGTCGGGACGCCGCGAGCCCGCGCTGCGGACGCTCGCAAGGCTTGTGCGAGCGGCCGGGTACGACCTGACGGTGATCATCTCTGAGCCCCTCGAACAGGACCGCCCCCTGAACGGCCCGATCGGCAGGATCGTGCGCCAGCGCCGACGAGACCTCGTCGCGGCCGCCTCCGCGCACGGAGCCAGCAACCTGCGGGTCTTCGGGAGCGTGGCCCGCGGCCAGGAACGCCCGGACAGCGACATCGATCTTCTCGTGGACCTGCCGCCCTCCGTGGGCCTGCTCGGGCTGGCCCGCCTGCAAGCCGACCTGGAGTCGGTCCTCGACGGTCATCGGGTCGACCTGGTGCCCGCTCAGGACCTCAAACCCGGTGTCCGTCAACGGGTCGACGCAGACGCGGTCGATCTATGAGCCACCGCGACGCACAGCGGGTCTCCGACATCCTCGCGGCCATCGCGGCCATCGACGCGCACCTGCTGCGCGGCGACCTGTCAGACGGGATGGTCTTCGACGCGGTGCGGATCCGCCACCGCGGTCCCTGATCGGTCGTAGCGACGGACTTCGGCGGATGACAGCGAGCGTCAACGAACAAGATCACAGTGTGTCGGTGCAGGTCAGAGCACGTCTTGACGCCCCGCTTGCTGGTTCCCAAGCTGACAGTGCGGGGTTCGATTCCCGTCACCCGCTCTCACAGAATCCCTGGTCAGGGTCCTGATCGATACTTCTCGGTGCAATCGTTCGGGTCCTGGCGTGCGGTTGCGTGCGATGAGCGGTTCCGGATTCGGCACAGTGTCCGGCGGGTCCGGCCCGTGGCCGATCGGCCAGATCGTCAACCGTCTCTTTCCGGTCACACCGTGACCCCCGGTCCGGGTCACTCGCCATCTCCGGGCGCTCGCTCGTGACACCGCGATGGAGCCCGACCGCCTCCTTGGCACTCAGTGACAGAAGCATTACCGGATGTTGTCTGACACACACTGCTCGACGCGTCCGAAGGTCCAGCCCGCCGCTCCTACTGCCGATCAAGAGGTACGGCGACGTCACGACGACTGCCACCGTCCCTGCCCCGATCGAGGACCCGCCATGACCGTTGCGACCGCTGCCCCTGTCCCGTCATCCACCCACGGCGGCCTGGGGCTGTCCGATTGGCCGGTCGGGGTGAAGATCGCGGCGATCGCCGCGCTGGGCCTGCTGACCGCGGTCGTCGTCGGCGTGGCGGGCCAGAGGCAGCTCGCTTCCGCCGACCGCAACGCCGCCGCGGTGCTGACCGATCAGGCCAGACCGGCGATCGCCCTCGGCAGCACCCGGGAGTCCTTTGCCCGCGTGCGCTCGCGCCTGGCCCAGGCCGCCGCCTACGACCAGCAGAAGGACATCGACACCGCGCTCTCCAAGCTCACCGGATACGAGAAGGCCGTGCTCGACGGCCTTGACGCCTTCGGCACCGCGCCGCTCACCGCACGGCAACGGCAGGTGCTGGACGACGAGCTGCGGCCGTCCGTGACCGCCGCCTTTGCGGTTGTGGACGACCAGCTCGTGCCGCTGGCCGACCATCCCATGACGGCCGCCGAGCGACGCATGTTCGCACAAGTCTTCAACACCCGCCTCCGCCCACCCCTGGACGCCGCCCAGTCCGCGCTCGACACGATCGTCAAGCTCACCGACGAGCGGCTGACCGCCGCCGAGAACACCGCCGCCGCGGGCCGCCGCCGCGCCGCCGTCACAAACTGGATCGTCACCGTGCTCGGCGCCATCCTCACCGCCCTCGCCGGCGCCGTCGTCGTCCGGGTGATCACGCGGCCGCTCCACTCCGTGCAGGCTGCGCTCACTGCGATGGCGGACGGCGATCTCTCGGTCGAGGCCCAGGTCACCTCGCAGGACGAGCTCGGACGCATGGCGGCCGCCCTGACCTCCGCCCAGCGATCGTTGCGCGAGGTCCTGGGCGGCGTCGCGTCGTCCTCGGCGGTCCTCGCCGAGTCGGCCACGGAGCTGACCCGCACCAGCGACGAGGTGGCGCGCAGCGCTGCCGACTCCTCCGCCCGGTCCGTCTCCGCCGCAGGCGCCGCCGAAGAAGTCTCCGACCACGTGCAGACCGCGGCCGCCGCGACCGAGGAGATGGCAGCCAGCATCCGGGAGATCTCCCAGTCGTCCGCCGATGCAGTGCGCATCGCGGCGGAGGCCTCCGGTGAGGTCGAGCGTGCGACGTCCACCGTGGCGCGGCTCGGCGAGTCCAGCGCGGAGATCGGCACCGTGGTCAAGGTGATCACGTCGATCGCGGAGCAGACCAACCTGCTGGCACTCAACGCCACGATCGAGGCGGCCCGTGCCGGCGAGGCGGGCAAGGGCTTCGCCGTCGTGGCGAGCGAGGTCAAGGACCTGGCGCAGGAGACCGCCCGCGCCACCGACGACATCGTGCAGCGCGTCGAGGCGATCCAGGTCGACACCGAGGCCGCGGTGCGGGCGATCCACGAGATCAGTCAGGTGATCGACAGGGTCAACGACTACCAGACGACGATCGCATCCGCGGTCGAGGAGCAGACGGCCACCACCGCCCAGCTCGCGCGCAACGTCAACGACGCCGCGGGCGGCACGGTGACCATCGCCCACACCGTGGAGAGCGTGGCGACGTCCGCCCGCACGGCGAGTAGTTGCGCCGACGCCGGGCGTACGACCGCCGAGCGCCTGCGGGAGGTCTCGTCGTCCCTGCGGGCGGCGGTGACGCACTTCAAGCTGTAGCCGCCAGAGGATCGTCCCAGACCCCTCAGACAGGACGATGTCGATCAGGTCTTCGAGATCCGTGGGGTTCAGCAAGGTCAGATCAACGCTCCGACTCCATGCTCGAGGCCCGCGAAGCCGGCCGCGGCCGCATGGACGGCAGATCGGTGACGCTGAGCTCGTCGCCGGTGAGCAACAATGCGGAGAGCAGGCGCGCCTGACCGTCCGACCGGAAGATCAGGGCGACGTGGACGCGGTCCACGAGGTGTGCACCCGAGTCGAGGCCGCTGTGCGCCGGCCCATCAACCCGACGATCCTCACCACCGAGGAGTTCGCGGCGTCCTCCGGGTTTCTGGACACCGTGCGCAACGGCCCAGTGGTCGCCGTCATCGGAGACCTGCCGTGGCGCTGACCCAGCTCCCCCGCGTCCAGCAGGCGACGGTGCTCGCACTGGTCGAGGCGCGACGTCTCGATGTCGTACCAGACCTTGCGCGTGCGACCTCGTTCCTCCGCCAAGCCGACGAGCGTCTGATCCATTTGCCTCTGCTCACCAGCGTCGTCGTCAGATACGGCATCGCCTACGACGCCTGTCATGACAGGCGCGCGCAGCGCGGCTAGGGGAAATAGGCGACCGACACGCAGTGCAATGCGGTATCCACCACGCCTGCCGGGCGGAGCCGCGGACACACCGAGGGATTCATCGTCGGGGACGACGCATGGGACATGGTCCGGCCGTTCGCGATTTCTTGCCGTCCGGATCGAAAGACCTACCGCAGGATGATCCGAACGGGAGGACACTCCAGGTGCGGGCATGCACATCAGTGCCTCGAGGGGGTGACCGCGCATGTGGCGCGCAGCGCCGTCAATCGCGACCGAGCCACTGATCCGTGGGGTTCAGCAAGGTCAGATCCACGCCGATTCGTGCTGTGTGGCCCAGGCGGAAGAGCGTGCCCTGGCGCTGGTGCACGGGTACGAACTCGCGGAACGTGCGCAGCTGGGTCGTTGCGAGAACGACATCGACGTTCTGCTCGATCTCGCCACCCTGAACCAGTGGTGGGACGTCATCGCGATCGCCCACTACGCGAGGTTCGCCGGAAGCGCCTCCTACGACGAGGATTGGACGGCCGACCTCGTCCGGATGGGTGAGGCAGCACGGCTGGCCGAGGACGACAGCCTGATTGCGCTGTGGTTGTCGGCCAGGGCCTACCGGTCCTACCTCGACGTCGAGAGCGAGGCCGAAGGCTCGGCCGACGGGGAGCGCGACCTGGCGCGGGCGATGGCGCTGTTGGCCGACAATGCAGCCCCCAGCGTTCACGCCTGCGCTGCCTACGTCATGTGCGCACTGGGCTACACGCGACGGGCCATGTGGGAGTTGGCGGTCGAAGCCTGCGGATACCTGGAGCAGTTGATCCGGTTGCCCTGGCCGAAGCCTCTGCTGGCGGTCGTGGAGATGTGCCGAAAGGCCATGGTGCTGAACCAGGTGGAGGCAGCGGCACCTCTGGCCTGTTCGCTCATGGCCAGCGGCATGCGCGAGCGGGCCACAACCGTCGCCGCAGGCCGAATGCGTCTGGCGGCAGAGGATTACGCGCCCGAACACCCGGAGTGGATCGACGACCTCGATGCAGTGGACTACCTGCTGGCAGCCATCGCGCGCGATGCCGAGACAACGAGCTCCGAGGAGATCCTGCGCAGGATGCCGCCCGATCGGCGTAACGGTCGCCGAGCGTGCATCCACGCCGGCTGTGCGATCCGGGCACTGGACGCAGGCCGGGCGGCGCAGGCGGCGGCTCACGCCGAGTCGGCTCTGCAACACCTCGACCGTGATTCGTCGTGGCTGCAGATCCTCCTGTTGGAGATCGCGACGGCGGCCGAGCCACCCAGTGCGACGTGGCGACGGTATGCCGACGCCAGCTCCCGGGTGCGCTGGAACCTCGGTCAGGTGCTGGTCACCGGCGCCAGGCGACAGATCGCCGCCGAGAAGGCGCTGCTCGACCACCAGCGTGTGTCGAAGCGCGCCTACGTGGATCACCTCACCGGGCTGGCGAACCGCCATGCCCACGACCGACACCTGGCCCGCCTGCGCACGGCCGATCCCGCGGACGGACTGACGCTCCTGATGATCGATGTCGATCATTTCAAGCTGATCAACGACCGTTTCGGTCACGCCGCCGGGGACGAGGTGCTCCGCCGCCTCGGGTCGATCCTGACCCGTGCCACCAGGCCGTCAGACCTCGCCGTCCGGCTCGGTGGCGACGAGTTCCTGCTCATGATCAGCCATGGCCTGCCGGACGCCGAGGACCGCGCGCGAGACCTGCTCGACCACGTTGCCACTCACCCATGGCACGAGGTTGCCCCAGGGCTCACAGTCGGGCTCAGCATCGGGGTGATCAGTGGTGCGGCGCGAGATGTCGACCACCTCCTCGACGCCGGGGACCGCTGCCTCTACGACGCGAAGCGATCCGGTCGAGGCCAGATCGTGCACGCCCCGAGGAGCTGACGCCGGGGCGCGCTCGGTGGCCGGCCTGCCGACGATGGGATCTTCCCCCCACGGTCACCCTGCCGCAGGGCCCGACCACCGCACAGGGTCGCCATCGGTGGTCAGTGTCAGGAGGCTGACAGACGCGGTACACGCCCACCGCGAGGATCGAGCGGTATAACGCGGTATCCACACGCCCGCCGACTGCTCACCAGACCGGGGGCGCGCATACTCGGCGCGGTCCATCTCACCGAGGGGGACGACATGACACGGACAGCCACGGCGGCGGCACTGGTGCTCTGTGCCGCCCTGGCCGGGTGTGGCTCGGAGCCTGAACCTCCCCTGCCACCGCCGACGTTGTGGTTCCCGCCACCCACCAGCGCCGCACCGGGCCCGATCGCGCGATCGCAGCTGCAGATCGTGTGCACCGCGACGGACCCGACCACCCAGACCTGCCTGCGGGTGGACCTCGTGGCCCGGACGGCGTCCGTGCCCATGACCTTGCGCACCACCATCGAGGTGGGCGCCGAGGTCAGTACCCGGCCACTGGGCGGCCAGCTGAGCCAGGACGACCTGGCCAACCTCGTCCGCGACCTGGACAACCCCCAGCTCGACGTGGTGATCGACCCGCTGGCTGCCCGGCAGCTGAGCAGCCAGGTCTACGAAACCGGCCTGAGCAGGGTTCTCGCCGAGCACCCCCAGTGCCGGCCGGTGAGGGTGCGCACCGTCACGGTGCCGGTATGCCTGTGACCGGGGCCCGGATCCGCCATGCCCGGGCCCAGTTCGACGCCCGCTCGAGCCTGCCCTTCTGGAGGAGGTGGGACACCACGGTCGAGGTCCCCGCTCTCGTCGCGCTGGCCGCCTACCCGATCGTGATCGGAGCTCGCGTCATCGTGTGGGCCGGCGCCGTCCCGCTGGCCGCGGCGCGCAACTACCTCAGCTGGTCTGCCCCCGGCACCGGCGACATCCCGCGCGACCGCCCGTTCGTGCTCGTGCTGAGGACCTTCGGTCACGACGGGAACCTGTTGTTGCCCCCGGCCCTCGACAGCCGGGACACCTTCCCCCGGGCCGTGACCCTGGAACAGGTCGTCGGCGAGATCGTCGCCGGTGCGGGGTTGAGTGCGGTGGGATTCGCCGATCACGACCTCAGCCACGTTCCCGACGGGATCCGTTACCACAGAACCGATCACGAGGACTGGCGGGCCCAGTTCGAACAGTTGGTGGCGGCCGCTGCGGCGATCATCGTCATGCCCACCCCCGGGCAGCGACTGGGCGACAACTTCCGCAGCGAGCTGGAGCACCTACGCGAGAACGGGTACGCGGGCAAGACGATCGTGGTGGGCCCGCCGAACCTGGACGCCGAACTGCGGCGCGCGACGCACGAGACCTACTCCCGGCTGGGCTGGCCGGCAGTCCACCACGTCCACCTGGTGGCTCACCAGGCTCCGGACGGCAGGACCACCGTCTACCCGTCCTACGGCGACGAGGACCCCGATCAGGCAGAGCGCTACCGGCTCACCATTGAGGCGGCCCTCACCTCAGTTCTCGACCGCTCCGAGAGGCCCCTCGAGCACGGCCGGCCCGCTGACTGATCAGCAGAAAGTAATCAACCATCAGCGTGGCGTATAGATCAACTTGGTTCGAGGCACCCTCGTTCTGCTACTTTTCGACCGCTGCAAACCGACACGAAGGAATGGCACCACTTCTTCCCGTTCGCCCTTTTCGCCGTCAGGATTGCCGACATGGGTCATATCCGTCCGATGCCCCACGATCAGGTCCGATGCGTCGAGGGCCTGCCCTCGTGAGCCGCGGACGGCACAGCGGCCCGCTGAGCGGCGGCAGTATCGGCAGCCGCCTCGCCCGCATCCTCGCCCTGCCCGCAGCCGTCGTCCTGATCCTGCTCGCGGTGGTGGCGACCGAGCAGATCCGCGCCTTCCGGACCGCCGAGTCCACCACCCGTGCGGTCGAACTCACCCTGGCCACCCAGGACCTGGTGCAGACCCTGCAGACCGAGCGCGGGATCACCAGCGCCGTCCTGGGCGGCAACCGCAGCTTCACCCCCGAACTGGCCCCTGCCCGGGCAGCGGTCGACCGGGAACGCGCCTCGCTGGTGGCCCTGGTCGGCGGGCAGGGGACGCGGGACACCGCCGTCCGCACCGCCCTGGCCCAGCTCGACGGCCTGACCGCCGTGCGCGAGGCCACCGACAGCACCGCCGCCGCGCGCGCCACCACGTTCACCTACTTCACCTCGCTGATCGCGCGCCTGCGCGGCACCGACCTCGGCCTGCAGGACGCCGACGACGACCGGCTCCGGGCGGGCGTCGCCTCGCTGACCGCGGTGCAGGACATGTCCGAGGCGATCGCCCAGGAGCGGGCGTTCCTCAACGGCGTGTTCTCGGCCGGAGGGTTCGCCGAGGGCGAGTTCGTGCAGTTCGCCACCATGCGCGCCGGCCGTGAGTCAGCCGCCGCCCGGTTCCGGGCCTCCGCCACCGAGTCCCAGATCAGGGCGCTCGACTTCAGCCTGGGCACCGGGGCCGCCCGCACCACCGAGTACTTCGAGCGGGTGGCGGTGGACGGCGCGGACGGCCGCCCGCTGGTGGTCAACCCCCAGGCCTGGTGGTCCGGCCTGACCACCGTGCTGGCCGACCTGGACCAGTTGCAGCAGCACATCGGGTCCCAAACCCAGTTCCGGGCCTTCGAATTGCGCACCGACGCGATCACCCGACTCGCCGTCCTGCTGGCCGGGGTGCTGCTCACCCTGCTCGCCTCGCTCTACCTGGCGATCCTGGCCTCGCGCTCGATCACCCGGCCGCTGGCCGCCCTGGCCACCGAGGCCGAGCAGGTGGCCGCCGAACGGCTGCCGGCCGCCGTCCGCAGCGTGCAAGCCGGCCGCGGGGACGACGCGCCGGAACCGCCTGCCCCCGTGCAGGTTCCGGCCCGCGCATCGGTCGAGATCCAGTCGGTCGCGGTCGCCCTCGACCGGATGCAGAGCGCCGCGTACGACCTGGCCATCGAGCAGACCCTGCAACGCAAGCGCACCGTCGAGTCCCTGACCAACCTGGGCCGGCGCAACCAGGGCCTGATCCGCCGCCAGCTCGGCTTCATCACCCAGCTGGAGAGCGAGGAGATCGACCCGCAGGCGCTGTCGAACCTTTTCGAGCTCGACCACCTGGCAACCCGCATGCGCCGCAACGCCGACAGCCTGCTGGTCCTGGTCGGGGCGGCGAACTCGCGAGCCTGGGCGACCCCGGTGCCGATGGCCGACGTGATCCGGGCCGCGGTCTCGGAGGTGGAGGAGTACCGCCGGGTGACCCTGCGCCGGGTGGACGACGCGTTCGTCACCGGGGGGCAGGTCGGCGCGGTGGCCCACCTGTTGTCGGAGCTGATCGAGAACGGGCTGGCCTTCTCCCCCCCGGAGTGCGAGGTCGAGGTCCAGGGACGTCAACTGCCCGAGGGCTATCTGATCGCGGTCACCGACCAGGGCGTCGGCATGACGTCCGAGGAGCTGCAGCAGGCCAACTCCCGGCTGCGGGGCGAAGGCGACTTCCTGTCCGCTCCCACCCGCTTCCTCGGCCACTTCGTGGTCGGTGAGCTGGCCCGCCAGCTGGGCGCCGAGGTGCAGCTGCTGCCATCACCGGTGGTCGGGGTCACCGCGCGGGTCACGTTGCCGCGCAACGCCTTGTCCGTGCAGCCGTCGCTGCCTGCGGCCGCCCCGGCATCCGCGGTGCAGGGCAGGGTGCGCGACGAGGACCCGGCCGCGTCCCCGGCCGACGAGGTCGAGGCGCCCGTGGTGGTGACGGTCGACGTCCAGGACGTCGAGGTCGAGCCGGTCCTCGCCCCGCCTCCGCTGCCCGAGCCACCGGCCGCACCCGTCGCACCCGTCGCACCCGCAGCGCCCGAGGCACCGGCGGCACCAGCGGCGGCCGGCACCTCGGCCCCCACAGCCCCCACCGAGGCGTCGCTGTTCGAGCGCCCACTCACTCCCCCGCCGACCTCGCCGCAGTGGCAGCGGGTGCCCCCCGCGGCCACGATCCGGTTCGGCCCGGACGACGTGCTGCGCACCGCGTGGCAGGTCACGCCGTCCGGTCAGCCGGCCCGCGATCCCCAGCGGACCCGCAACGGCCTGCCCAAGCGCAGGCCCCGTACGGCGACGCCGACGCCCGCGGCACCAGCGGCGAGCCAGCCGGTTGCCGACCCCTCGGTCCGGGTGCTCGATCTGGCCGCCGCCGAGCGGGCCCAGGACCAGGCCCACCACAACCCATCCGGGGTCAGTGCCCGGCTCACCGCCCTGCGCGCCGGCGTGCGCCGGGGCCAGGAAGAGCACCAGCCGGAGGTCGAGTCATGAGCATCCGTCCATCGACGACCGGGCAGGCGACCGGGCAGGACTTCAACTGGATGCTGGGCAACTTCGTCCGGACGACGGACGGCGTCCGCGAGGCCGTGGCGGTCTCCTCCGACGGCCTGCTGATCGCCGGCTCGGACGGCCTGAGCCGCACGGACGCCGACCACCTCGCGGCGATCGTGTCCAGCCTGGTCAGCCTGGGACGCAGTGCGGCCCGGCGCTACGAGTTCGCCGGCCTGAAACTGATCATGATCGAGATGGTGCGCGGCTTCCTTCTGGTCACCAGCATCCCCGGGGGCAGCTGCATCGGCGTGGTCGCCGACGGCGATGGCGATCTCGGCCTGATCGGCTACGAAACCGCCACTCTGGCAGAGCGTTTCGGCCCCCTGCTCACCCCGGCACTGGTCTCCGAGTCGCGCCGACGCCTGCCGCGATGATCGCCGACCGGCACCCGCTGGAGCCCGACGATCCCGAGACGACGCCGGTGATCAGGCCCTTCCTGCTGACCGGCGGACGCACTCGCCCGGCGCGCGAGGGCCTCAGGATCGAGACCCTGATCCAAGCCCGCACCCTGATCCCGCAGGGGATCCGGTTCGAGGCGCGCCGGATCGCAACCCTCTGCCAGCGCCCCACCTCGGTCGCCGAGATCTCGGCGGCCGTCGGGGTACCGATCGGGGTGGCGCGCATCCTGGTCGCCGACCTGGTCGAGGACGGGGTCGTCACCGCCGTCGAGCCCGGCACCCTGTCGGTGAGCCTGATCGAAAGGATCCGGGATCGTGTCCGTGAACTCTGACCAGCTGATCGACCTGGTCTCGGTGAAGATCGTGATCAGTGGGGGTTTCGGGGTCGGCAAGACCACCTTCGTGGGCGCGATCTCCGAGGTGGAGCCGCTGTTCACCGAGGCCGACATGACCGACGCCTCCGAGGGGGTCGACGATCGGCGCAACGTCCCCGGCAAGGTCAGCACCACGGTGGCCCTCGACTTCGGCCGGATCAGCCTGGACGAGAGCCTGCGGCTCTACCTGTTCGGCACCCCCGGCCAGGACCGCTACGCCTTCCTGTGGGACGACCTGGTCGAGGGGGCCCTGGGGGCGGTCATCCTGCTGGACACCGCCCGGGTCGAGGACTGCTTCCCCGCGATCGACTACTTCGAGGACCACGACATCCCGTTCCTGGTGGCGGTCAACCTGTTCGACGACGTCCCCCGGTTCGACCTCGGCGAGATCCGCGAGGCGCTCGGGGTCCGTGACGACATCCCGGTGATCGACTGCGATGCCCGGGATCGGCAGTCGGTCAAGCAGGTGCTGGTCTGCCTGCTCGAGAACGTGCTCGCCCGCGCCCTGGCGGGGCAGAACCAGGAGGTTCGGCTGTGAGGCCCCGTTCCCTGCCCACGCTGCCCGCGCTGCCCGCACTGCTGGCAGTGCTCATGGCCGGCGCCCTCGCCCTGGCCGGGTGCGGCGGTACCGCGCCTGCCCTGGTGTCGGCGCCCGGCATGACGCCGGCAGCCTGCGGCGAGGTGACCCTCGCGGCCAACCCCTGGGCCGGCTACGAGGCCAACCTCGCCGTGGTGAAGTACCTGGCGGAGAAGGAACTCGGCTGCACCGTGGCCGTCCGCGCGGAGGCCGAGGCCGCCTCGTGGGAACACCTGGCCGACGGCTCGGTCGACGCCATCCTGGAGAACTGGGGTCACGACGACCTGAAGAAGAAGTACATCGACACCGAGCAGGTGGCGGTCGAGGGCGGGCTGACCGGCAACCGAGGGGTGATCGGCTGGTACGTCCCGCCGTGGATGGTCGAGGAGTACCCCGACATCACCGACTGGAAGCAGCTGCGCCAGTACTGGAAGCTGTTCACCACGCCGAAGTCGCGCGGCAAGGGCCAGTTCCTGGCCGGCGACCCGAGCTACGTCACCAACGACGAGGCGTTGCTGAAGAACCTCGGGTTGAACTTCACCGTGGTCTACGCCGGCAGCGAGGACGCCCTGATCAAGGCGTTCCGGGACGCCGAGCGCGAGCGCACCCCGCTGCTCGGCTACTTCTACTCACCCCAGTGGCTGCTGTCGCAGGTCAAGCTGGTGCACATCCCACTGCCGCCGTACACGCCCGGCTGCGACGCCGACCCGAAGACGGTGGCCTGCGACTACCAGCCCTACGACCTGGACAAGATCCTCAATCGGGAGTTCGCCTACTCGGGGAGCCCGGCAGCGACGTTGATCCAGAACTTCTCGTGGACCAACGAGGACCAGAACCAGGTGGCGAACGACATCACCGCGAAGAAGATGTCACCCGAGGACGCCGCCGCGAAGTGGCTGGACGCCAATCCGCAGAAGTGGCGCAAGTGGATGCCCGCCAAGAGCTGACCTCTCGTCCCGCGAGGTCAGGGTGGGCCGAGGTCAGTGCGTGACCGGCAGCGCGAGCCCGCAGGCCCAGTCCGCAGCTCGCTGGCGCTCCCCCGCGGCCAGCGGCCCCTCGCGACCGGTGACCACGAATCCCTCGGCGGCGGCCACCGGCACCGCGTCCCGCAGGACGAGGGCCTTCTCCATCCGCGGGGCGGCGTAGCCGAAGATCCGCACCCACCGGGCGGCCATCCGGGTGTCGAAGGCGGCAACGGCCAGCCCCTCGAGCACCGAGTCGGGCAGGTGGGCCAGGAAGTGTTCCATCGCCGGGGTCGCGTGCCCGCCCTGGGTGGGCGAGCCCACCACGAGCAGGTCACCGGGGTCGAGCGGGAACGGCGGGGTCTCCCCCACCCGGTAGGCGGCCACCTCGTGGGAGGACCGCAGAACCTGTGCCACCGCCGTGGCGATCAACTCGGTGTTGCCGTAGGCGGAGTCGTAGACGACGTGGACTCTCATGACGCGCCTCCCTGCGTCGATGGCGGGAGGAACTCGACCGCGGTCGAGCCGGTGGACCCCGGGTCCATCCCACCCCGCCGCGACCCCCTGGCGCGAGGGCACTTGGTCGCCGACCCCGTCACACCGGCCGGCCCGAGCCGAACCCGCCCCGGCGTCAGCGGGCCCGGGTGGCGAGCCAGGACCCGCAGAGCACCAGGGGAAAGCCCACCACCAGCCCGGCGGTGACCGGTTCGGTGAGCAGCCACACCCCGGCCACAGCGGCCACCACCGGGTTGACGTAGGTGATCACCGACATCCGGGCCGGCCCCACCTCGGCCACCAGGTGGAAGAACAGCACGAACGCCAGGGCGCTGCAGACCAGCCCGAGCACCACGATCGAGACCCAGGCGGCCACCGGCACCACGTGCCCGGGCGCGGGCCTGGTCCAGACCGCGAACGGCAGGTAAAGCACCGCGTTCAGGGTCATCGCCACCGCCGTGACGGCCGTGCCGGTCACCGCCGTCAGTCGCTTGGCGATCACCAGTGGGCCGAGGGCATAGCCCAGGACGGCGAACACCACCGCGACCACCGACAGGGCGTCCCCCGAGCCGAGGTCGAGCCCCCCGATCGCCGCCACCCCGGTCAACCCGACGGCGAGTCCGGCCCAGCGGCCGGGACCGATCCGCCGCTCGATGCCGGCCAGGCGGCTGAGAACCACGGCCACCAGGGGGATGGCTGCCAGCAAGAGTGCGGTCAGGGAGCTGGTCAGCCGCAACTCGGCGTAGCCGAGCATGATCCACGGCACGGTGATCTCCACGAACGAGAACACCAGCACCCACCGGCGCACGGGCCACAGGGCCGCGAGCTCACCCCGGCGAGCGGCCAGCGGGAGCAGGACCAGCGCGGCGAGCGCCGTCCGGCCGAAGACCACCATCGCCGGCGACAGGTCGGCCACCGCGATCTTGATCAGCAGGTAGGGAATTCCCCAGATCACCGACATGGTCAGGAACAGGGTCCACCCGCGACGCGACACGGGGCGAGTCTGCACCACCGACCCCGACACTCCGCATCCCAATCAGTCCAACACAAGCAAAGCGAATCGGATGTCCGAATCCCTTTACAACACGGTGCTCCGTGTGGTCCGATACAGGTGCGAAAAGGACACACCACGCCCACCGCACCGCAACTCGGGAGTGATCGGATGTACGCCGAAGAGCGCCAGCAGCGGATCCTGGCCGAGGCACGCCGGGTCGGCCGGGTCGAGGTCACCGCCCTGGCGGAGTCGCTCGACGTGACCCCCGAGACCGTCCGCCGGGATCTGACCGCTCTCGAGCGGCGCGGCTCGCTGCGCCGGGTGCACGGCGGGGCGATCCCGGTCGAGCGACTCGAGCTCGAACCGACCCTGGCGGCACGCACCACCCGGCTCACCGCCGAGAAGCGCCGGATCGCCGCCCGCGCCCTGGACGAGCTGCCGGCCGGCGGCACGCTCCTGCTCGATGCCGGCACGACCACCCTGGCCGTCGTCGAACTGCTCCCGCCGGACATCGACCTTACCGTGGTCACCAACTCCATCGCCGCGGCGTCGATCCTGATCACCCACCCCGGGGTCACCCTCTACCTGATCGGTGGCCGGGTCCGCGGGCGGACCGGGGCCGCCGTCGGCGACTGGGCCACCGAGGCCCTGGCCGGCATCGTGGGTGACCTCGCCCTCATGGGCACCAACGGGTTCTCGGTCGCGCGCGGCCTGACCACTCCCGACCAGAGCGAGGCCGCGGTCAAGCGGGCCATGATCGCCTCCGCCAGGCGCAGCGTGCTGGTGAGCGACTCCACCAAGGCAGGGGACGCCCACTTTCACCGCTTCGGCCAGCTGAGCGACCTCGACCTGGTGATCACCGACACCGATCTGGACGACGAGCGCGCCGCCGAGATCTCCTCCTGCGGGCCGAGGGTGGTGCGGGCATGACCATCGTGACCCTGACCCCCAACCCGAGCGTCGACCGCACGATCGCCGTCCCGGACCTGCGACGTGGCGAGGTGCACCGGGCGACCTCCAGCCGGATCGACCCGGGCGGCAAGGGGATCAACGTCTCCCGCGCCCTGACCGCCCAGTCCGCAGCCACCCTCGCCGTGTTCCCCAGCGGAGGCCCGGAGGGTGCCCTGATGGACGCCCTGCTCACGGCGGCCGCCGTCCCGCGGCACACGGTCCCGGTGGAGGGGACCCTGCGGATGAACGTCGCCGTGGTCGAACCGGACGGCACCACCACCAAGCTCAACGAGCCCGGACCGACGCTCGGCCCGCAGGATGTCGAAGGGTTGATCGACGGCGTGCTCGGCGTCCTGGACACCCGCACGTCCTGGGTCGTGGGGTGCGGTTCGCTGCCCCCGGGCGCTCCCGAGGACCTCTACGCGACCCTGATCACCCGGCTGCGCGAGCACGGCGTCCGGGTGGCGATCGACAGCTCCCAGGCACCGCTGGCCGCCGCCGTGCGCGCCCGGCCGCACCTGATCAAACCCAATCACGAGGAACTCGCCGAGCTGGTCGACCGGCCGCTGCCGACCCTGGGCGACGTCCGGGACGCGGCCGCCGACCTGATCGACAAGGGGCTCGAGCGGGTCGTGGTCAGCCTCGGCCGGGACGGCGCCCTGCTGGTCGACGAGGACACCTGCCTGCACGCCGTCGCCACCATCGGGGACCCGCTGTCGACCGTGGGCGCCGGCGACTGCCTGCTGGCCGGCCTGCTCAACGCGCTCTCGGTCGGGGCGGACGCCTCGACCGCACTGATCTCCGGCGTGACCTGGGGAGCCGCCGCCGTGCGCCTGCCCGGCAGCCGGGTGCCCGCCCCTGCGGACTGTCAAGACATCGTTGTCAGCCTGGTCGAACCCGACCTCGCCCGCCCCCTGCCCTGATCCCTCCCACTCCCTCACACCGCACTGCCGCCCGTCCACCCCCGCACCCGCATCCGAGAGAGGAACCCCATGTCCCTGATCACGACCGACCAGGTGGTGCTCGACCTGGACGCCGCCGATCGCACCGAGGCGACCCGCCAACTGGCACAGACCCTGGTGACCTCCGGTCGCTGCACCGACCTGGCGACCTTCCTGGACGACGTCCGCAAGCGCGAGGAGCAGATGGCCACCGGGCTGCCCGGGGGGATCGGGATCCCCCATGCCCGCAGCGCGGCGATCACCCAGCCGTCGCTGGTCTTCGGTCGGCCCGCCACCGGGGTCGACTGGGGCGCCGAGGACGGCCCGGCCACCCTGATCTTCCTGATCGCCGCCCCGGACGGCGGCGGCCAGGAGCACATGAAGATCCTCGCCGCGCTGGCCCGCAAGCTGATGCGCGCCGAGTTCCGCCAGTCCCTGAGGGATGCCCCCGACGCCGCAACCGTCGTGGAGATCGTCGAGCGAGAGGTCGTGAACTGAGATGAAGTTCGTCGGAGTGACGTCCTGCCCCACCGGCATCGCCCACACCTACATGGCCGCCGAGGCACTCGAGGTGGCCGCGCGCGACGCCGGCCACGAGATGATCGTCGAGACCCAGGGGTCGGCCGGGTCGGACCCGCTCGACCCGGCGGTGATCGCCGCCGCGGACGGGGTGGTCTTCGCCCACGACCTCGAGGTCGTCGGCCGGGATCGCTTCGCCGGCAAGCCGACCATCGACGTCGGGGTGAAGAAGGCCATCTCCGATGGCCCGGGCCTGATCACCCAGGCCGTCGCCGCAGTCGAGCAGTTCCGGCGCGACCCGGGCTCGGTCGCCGTGACCGTGGCCGGGGGCTCCTCTGCCGCAACGGGTTTGACCACCAAGGTCGAGTCCGGCGTGGGAACCGCCACCCGCATCAGGCAGTGGCTGATGACCGGTGTCTCGTACATGATCCCGTTCGTCGCGGCCGGCGGCATCCTGATCGCGCTGTCGTTCATGCTGGCCCAGATCGCCATCGGCGAGGACGGCGCGATCGAGATCGTCAAGTACAGCCTGACCGCCTCGGGTGAGGACGCCGCCTACAACATCGCCCAGAACTTCGACCTGCTGAGCCTGACCAGTTGGGCGGCACTGCTGTTCGTGATGGGAGCGGCCGCCTTCGGCTTCCTGGTCCCGATCCTGTCCGGCTTCATCGCCTTCGCCATCGCCGACCGCCCGGGCATCGTCCCGGGCATCGTCGGCGGCTCGATCGCGGTCACCATGCAGGCCGGCTTCCTCGGCGGCATCGCCACCGGCTTCCTGGGCGGGTTCGTCGCCCGCTGGATCTCCCGCTGGAAGGTCCACAAGGGGGTTCGCGGCGTGATGCCGGTGGTCGTCATCCCGCTGCTGTCCACACTGGTCACCGCCGGCATCTTCATCACCCTGCTGGGCCGCCCGATCAAGTGGCTGATGGACAACCTCACCGAGGGCCTGAACGGCATGACCGGCAGCAGCGCCGTCCTGCTCGGCCTGATCCTCGGCGCCATGATGGGCTTCGACCTCGGCGGTCCGGTCAACAAGGTGGCCTACACCTTCGCCACCACCGGCCTGGGCGTGGCCGGTGCGGCCACCGACGCCCCGCAGCTGAAGATCATGGCCGCCGTGATGGCCGCGGGCATGGTCGCACCGCTGGCCATGGCGCTGTCCACCGCCGTCCGGCCCGGCCTGTTCACCGAGCCCGAGCGCGAGAACGGCAAGGCGGCCTGGCTGCTCGGCCTGTCGTTCATCTCCGAGGGAGCCATCCCGTTCGCCGCCGCCGACCCGGTGCGGATCATCGCCTCCTCGGTCGTCGGCTCGGCCGCGACCGGCGCGCTGGCCATGCTGTTCGGCACCACGTTGAGGGCACCGCACGGTGGCCTGTGGGTGCTGCCCCTGGTCGGCAAGTTCGCCCTGTTCGTCCTGGCCCTGGCCATCGGCGTGGTGATCATGGCCGGCATCGTGATCGCCCTCAAGAGCCGCGAGCAGTCGAAGGCCGCCCTCACCGCCACCCCCCTGGCCGCCTGACGGTCCCCCTCCCGACCGGCAGGCACCAGACCGGGTGGGCCGGCGTCCACCTCCGGCCCACCCGGTCTGCCACCTCGCTCACCGGCCGCTCACCGCCTCCCGGCCTCCGCCCAGCCGCCGGCCGCACGATCCGCTCGACCCGACCCGGACCCGGGATCGGCACCGCACTTCGAACCCGTCGACGACGGGGTTGACCACGAGGAGTTCGAGTCATGGCACGCAGAACCGTCACCATCGCCTCATCGGTCGGCCTGCACGCGCGGCCCGCGTCCCTGTTCGTCCAGGCGGCCGCCGAGACCGGCCTGGACATCGAGATCGCCAAGAAGGGCGAGGAGCCGGTCGACGCGACCAGCATCCTGGCAGTGATGGCCCTCGGCGCCGAACACGGCCAGGAAGTGGAGCTCACCGCCGAGGGGGACGGCGCCGACGCGGCGCTGGATTCGTTGGTGGAATTGCTGTCTCGCGACCTCGACGCGGAGTGACCCGACATGGCTGAACCGAGCTCCGCGACCCTGTCCGGCGCCCGCGTGGGCATCGGCGTCAGCCCGGGCACCGCGTTCGGACCGGTGGTGCAGGTCGCGCCACCGGTCCGCCCGCCGGCCGGCGAGCCGGCCGCGGCCGACCCCGAGGCCGCGCTGGTGCGGATCAAGGCGGCCTTCGAAGGGGTCGCCCAGGACCTCACCGCCCGGGCAGCGACCGCCGACGACACCGCGCAGCAGATCCTGACCGCCACCGCCCTGATCGCCCGGGACAAGGGGCTGATCAAGGCGGCCACCAAGCACCTGTCGGCCGGCAAGGGTCCCGCCGCCGCGGTCGACGCCGCGGTCGAGGACTACGCCGCCCAGTTCACCGCTCTCGGCGGGTACTTCGCCGAACGGGTCACCGACCTGCGCGACGTCGGGTCGCGGGCCCTGGCCCGGTTGCTGGGAGTGCCCGCACCGGGAATCCCCCCGTTCAGCGTGCCCAGCGTGGTCGTGGCCGAGGACCTGGCACCGGCCGAGACCGCGACCCTCGACCGTTCCCTGGTGGTGGCCATCGTGACCCAGGCGGGCGGGCGCACCAGCCACACCGCCATCCTGGCCGCCCAGATGGGCATCCCGGCCGTCGTCCAGCTGCCCGGCGCCACCCGGATCGCCCCCGGGACGCCGATCGCGGTGGACGGCGACACCGGCGAGGTGACGCTCAACCCCACCGCCCAGTACGTCGAGGACCTCGTCGTCCGGCGCCGGCGGCGGACCGCCGCCCTGGTCGGCAGCCACGGCCCCGGGGTGACCCGCGACGGTCATCCGGTCGCCCTGCTGGCCAACATCGGCGGGGTCGAGGACGCCGTCCAGGCCGCCGCCCTGGACGTCGAGGGGGTCGGCCTGTTCCGCACCGAGTTCGTCTTCCTGTCCTCCGAGCGCGCACCCACCGTCGCCGAGCAGGCGGAGATCTACCGCCAGGTGCTGACCCCGTTCGGACGGCGGCGGGTCGTCGTCCGCACCCTGGACGCCGGCGCCGACAAGCCGCTCGCCTTCGCCAACCTCGGCCCGGAGGAGAACCCGGCCCTGGGACGGCGCGGCCTGCGGCTGTCCGCCGAGCGTCCGGACCTGCTGGACAGCCAGCTCGAGGCGCTGGCGATCGCCGCCCGGGACACCGGGGCGGACGTGCGCGTGATGGCCCCGATGGTGGCCACGGCCGAGGAGGCCGCCTGGTTCAGCCGGCGGGTGAAGGAGAACGGCCTGCCCAAGAGCGGGGTGATGATCGAGGTTCCCGGGGCGGCACTGCGGGCCGAGCACGTGCTGGCCGAGGTGGACTTCGCCAGCCTGGGCACCAACGACCTGGCCCAGTACACGATGGCCGCCGACCGCATGCAGGGTGAGCTGTCGGACCTGCTCGACCCGTGGCAGCCCGCCGTCCTGGACGTGATCGCCCTGGCCTGCCGGGGAGCCGCGGTCACCGGCACGCCGATCGGGGTGTGCGGTGAGGCCGGCGGCGACCCCTTGCTCGCCCTGGTGCTGGTCGGACTCGGGGTGTCGAGCCTGTCGATGGCGCCGTCCAAGGTCGGCATCGTCCGGTTCGCACTGTCCCTGCACAGCCTGCCCGAGTGCCAGCGACTGGCATCCCTGGCCCGGGACGCCCGGACCGCCCGGGACGCCCTGGACGTGGTGCGAGCCGAGGCCCGCACCGGCCTGACCGAGATCCTCTGACGCGGGGCCTTGACCCGCTGCCCCGATCGCGCTGGGCTGGGTCCGCGCCGGGATCACCGGCGCGGACCCGCGTGATCGGAGGCGTCAATGGGTGGACTTCAGGTCGAGGTGGATCCGGCCGAGCTCGGCCTGGACCCCGATCGGCTCGACCGGGTGGACGCCGCCCTGGCCGCCTACGTGGACGCCGGCAAGCTGCCGGGGTACGACCTGGCAATCACCCGGCGCGGGCGGGTGGTGCACACGAGCCGGTACGGGCTGCGGGACGTCGAGAACAACCTGCCGGTCACCGGGGACACCCTGTGGCGGATCTACTCCATGACCAAGCCGCTGACCGCGGTCGCCGTGATGATGCTCTACGAGCAGGGGGCCTTCCAGCTCACCGACCCGATCGCGCGCCACCTGCCGGCCTTCGCCGGCAGCCGGGTCTACACCGGCGGGTCGGACGTCAAGGTGATGACCGTGCCGACCCCGGAGCCGATCCGGATCTGGCACCTGCTCAGCCACACCTCCGGGCTGACCTACGGTTTCCACCGGATGCACCCGGTGGACGCCATGCTGCGCGCCCACGGGTACGAGTGGGGCAGCCCGCCGGACGTCGACCTGGCCGATGCCGTCGACTTCTGGGCGAGCCTGCCCCTGCTGTTCACCCCCGGCACCGAGTGGAACTACTCGGTGGCCACCGATGTGCTGGGCCGGCTGATCGAGGTGGTCACCGGCCAGAGCCTGGACGCCGCCCTGGCCGAGCTGGTCACCGGGCCGCTCGGCATGTCCGACACGATGTTCCGGGTCCAGGGCCGCGACGTCGACCGGTTGGCCGCGCTGTACCTGGCCACCCCGGACGGCGGGCTGGCGCGCAACCACACCCTGGGCGATGTCTGCCTGGACCCACCGCTGCTCGCCGGCGGGGGCGGGCTGGTCGGCACGACGGCCGACTACCAGCGCTTCGCCCGGTTTCTCGCCGCCGGCGGTGAACTGGACGGCGTCCGGCTGCTCAGCCCGCGAACCGTCGCCTACATGACCCGCAACCACCTGCCGGGCAATGCCGACATGCAGACCTTCGGGCGGCCGGTGTTCAGCGAGATCCCGCAGACCGGAGTCGGTTTCGGGCTCGGGATGGCGGTCGTGATCGACCCGGTGGCCACTCGGATGATCTGCTCCCCCGGGGAGTACAACTGGGGTGGCGCCGCCAGCACGGCCTTCTGGGTCGACCCCGTCGAGCAGCTCGAGGTGGTGTTCATGACCCAGCTGTTGCCCTCGAGCACCTACCCGATCCGCCCGCTGCTGCGCCAGCTGATCTACGGAGCGCTGCTGAGCTGAGCTGCGGACGTACCGTCCTGCCGGCACCGCCCGGAACGCCCCCGATCTGGACAGGCGGGCGGGCCGCGGCGGTGCGATCCTGCGGTCATCGACACCCGGCCGCCTGGCCGGGCACGTCAGCTCTGGCGAGGAGAAGTCAATGACCATCGAGGGCATCATCGGTGCCGTCATCATCGGCCTGATCATCGGAGCCCTGGGCAGGCTCGTGTTGCCCGGGCGGCAGGACATCCCCATCTGGTTGACCATGGTCGTCGGGGTGGTCGCCGCGTTGATCGGCACCGCGATCGTCGGACCGATGCGCGACACCAGCGGCATCGACTGGGTGGAACTGCTCGTCCAGGTCCTGCTGGCTGCCGGCGGGGTGGCCCTGGTGACCAGGATGCGTGGCCAGCGCAGCGTGCGCTGACCATTCGCAGGGCCACCCGGCGGGCCCGGGCCCGGGGTCGGGCGGCGGTCGAGCGAGAGGCCGGCGGACTGGCTGTCAGTCGGCGAGCAACCGCTGCACCGATTCCGGGTCGGCCTCCCGCTTGCGGTTCACCTGGTAGGTGCCCGGTCCGATCCCGTTGACCCCGTGCTCCTCGGTGTGGATCAGCAGGCCGCCCTGTCCCTCCGGCACCCGGACGTAGGCCAGCCGCAGGTCCGGCTCCTCGTCCTCGAACACCGGCACCCGCACCGGCTCGGCCCACTGCACCCCGGTCGAGCCCTGGTCCTGGTGCAACCAGTGCGTGTTGCCGGTCGCCTCGGACCGGATCAGCTGGACGCCGGTGGCCGGCACCGGAGCCCAGGCCACGTCGTCCGGCTCGGCGATCGGGAAGACCAGCAGGTCGCCCTGGGCCTGAACGCCCCTGAGAGAGGGCACCTCGAGATCTGCCTGCAGGTGCCCCGGCACCGCGGTCCCGACCAGTTCCAGCGCCTGCGCGTACGAGAACGCCACGACCATCAGCCCCTTCGATGCCCCGGGCCCGGGTGGGCGCCGCTCAAGCCAGGGTAAGCCGCACGCCATCTGCGGTCACTTCCGGCCGACTGCGGTCACTCCCGGCCGGGCGGGTCAGGTGCGGCGTTGCAGGGTGCGGTACACGGCCACCGGCACCCCGTACTGCCAGGCAACGGCCGCCACCGGATCGTCGAAGCCGGCGGGGACGAACTCGGCGAACAGCCGCACCGCGCCGTCCAGGCCCGGGCTGGCGTTGGTCATCACCAGCAGGTTCAGGTCCTGCCACCCGGCCGCCGGCAGCGCGAACAGCCGCAGGGTGTGCGGCGGGTTGGCCGGGTCCGGTGCCTCGGCCAGCAGGGGCAGGTCGGCCTCGGCGAGGTAGCGCTCCCAGCCCATCACCTCGATCAGGACCCGGCGCGCCTCGGAATTGACCACCTGGTGGATCTCGGCCACGGTCCAGTCCCCCGAATCGGCCGGGCGCGGCACCCGCACCCCGTCGATCAGGTGCCACCAGGAGCCGTCCGGCCAGGCCAGCGAGTGTGTCGTCAGCCGCGTCCCTCCGTCCCCCGCGACCAACTCACCCCGGTGCACCTCGGGCGGCGGTTCGAGCAGCACGGCAAGGCCTCGGCGCGCCGTCCAGGGCACCGGGGCGTTCTGCTCCAGTGCGGTCAGCAGCCGGTCGGCCCGATCGGCAGGCTCGTCCGGCAGCCCGGCCAGGGCACCCCGCCGGACGGCGTGCCGCCACCGCCAGCCGATCGTCGCCACCGGCGAGAACGACCGGGTGAGAAACCGACCGAGCGGGTCGGCGGCCATCACCACCGGTGCCAGCTGGGCCTCGGCGGGCCCGGGCCGCCCCCCGGGCGTGATGCCCCGGCGGATCACGTCCCTGATCTGCTGGTCCATGGTCGGCACCCACCAGGGGGAACGGCCGGAGCGCACCTCGTCCAGCGCGCGGGCGTACCTCGCCGGGTCGGGGTACCAGCGCAAGGTCGGGGCGTCGGCACCGAGTTCGGCATAGCAGCGCACCACCGACTGTTCGACCACGTGCCGGTCGACGGCCTGCGCTCCCAGGGTGAGGTGCTGCGCCACCCACTCGCGGGCGAACAGTTCGGCCTGCCGGCCGACCTGGCCGGGTGCCGGCAGCTCGGGGACCCGTTCAGAGTCGACGAACACGTGCCGGACGCCGTCCTGCCACCGGGCGCTCACCACCAGCGGGTGATCGGGGGGCTGTCCTGCGAGCTGCCCTGCGAGCTGTCCTGCGAGCTGCCCTGCGAGCTGTCCTGCGAGCTGTCCTGAGGGCTGTCCGGGGGACGAGGACGAGGAGCCGAGCTCGACCGGGGGCGCCAGGGCCACCGCGACCTCGCGCAGCGCCCGCCAGGGCAACAGGTCCAGCGGCGGACGGCGCAGCTCGCCCACCCACGGCACCTCCGCGTGCCAGGCCCGGCGGGCCACCGCCGTCCATGCCCTGCGGGCGAGCGAGATCACCGACGGCAGCGCCCTCCACAGCACCAGCAACCAGCCCGCCAGACAGGCCAGGAAGACACCCGACTCCACCGGCGAGGACTGCCCGAGGCCGATTCCCAGGACGGCCAGCACCAGCCGGTAGCTGAGCACCGTGGCGGCGATCCAGGTGCTCAGGGCCAGCACCATCAGGACCACGGCCAGGACCATCGCGACCACGATCTGGCCCACGGCGCCGATCCCGATCGGCCGCCAGCGGCGGAGCCGGACCAGCGGGTGCCGGTGCGCGAGCAGCAGGCGGGCATGGGCGACCGGGGACTCGAGCACCGCCAGGTACTCCCCCGGGGTTCGACACCAGATGACCGGCCCCGGTCGCAGCCCGGCGGCCCGGTAGGCCTCGCGGATGGCCTCCTCCAGGCCGGCCACGTCCGGCGGCTGGGGCATGCGGGCCCAGTCACCGACCAGCCGGTGCACCTCCGGCGCCAGGTCCCAGCGCCGATCTGGAGTCCGCACGCCCTGCCCCCGACCTCGCCCGTTGCCCTGCGATGCACCGCGCCCGCGCGATACATCGCCACGTGTCCGGCCAACTGTACGGATCGCCCTCCGTCGGGCCGATCGCAGCCGGCCCCACCGATCTGGGCTGTTGCCAAGCTACCGGTCAGTAGGCATCATCTAGTTACCAGTGGGTAACCGGGCTGAGACCCGGTGCCGCGGCCCGAGGCCGCGCGTGGCAACGACTCCGAGGGGCGGCATCCGATGAGCCACTACAAGCACAACCTGCGCGACGTCGAGTTCACCCTGTTCGAGCTGTTCGGGCGCGGCGACGTCCTCGGCAGCGGACCCTACGAGGGCGTCGACCTCGAAACCGCTCGGGACATGCTGGCCCAGGTCGCCAAGCTGGCCACCGACAAACTCGCGCCCAGCCTGATCAGCTCCGATCGCACGCCCCCCACCTTCGACGCCCAGAACCACTCCCTGACCCTGGCCGAGGATTTCAAGGCCTCCTACCGGGCCTTCGCCGACGGCGAGTTCTGGCGGGTGAACCTGCCGGTCGAGATGGGTGGGCACCCGATGCCCCCGTCGATCTCGTGGGCGATGGCCGAGTTCGTGCTGGGGGCCAACCCCGCGGTGCACATGTACGGCATGGGCTTCCACTTCGCCCCGATCCTGTACGCCCTCGGCAACGAGCGGCAGAAGCAGATCGCCCAGCTCATGGTGGACAAGCGCTGGGGCGCGACGATGGTGCTGACCGAGCCGGACGCCGGGTCGGACGTCGGGGCCGGGCGCACCAAGGCGGTCCAGCAGGCCGACGGCACCTGGCACATCAGCGGGGTCAAGCGCTTCATCACCAGCGGCGAGGCCGACCTGTTCGACAACATCGTCCACCTGGTGCTGGCCCGCCCCGTGGGGGCCGGCCCGGGCACCAAGGGCCTGTCCCTGTTCGTCGTCCCCAAGTTCCACCTCGACCCCGAGACCGGGGAACTCGGCGAGCGCAACGGCGTCTTCGCCACCGGCGTCGAGTCGAAGATGGGGCTGAAGGTCTCCGCCACCTGCGAGCTGCGCTTCGGCGAGGTGGACGGCATCCCCGCGGTCGGCACCCTGGTCGGTGACGTGCACGACGGCATCGCCCAGATGTTCAAGGTGATCGAGGCCGCGCGGATGTTCGTCGGCACCAAGGCGATCGCCACCCTGTCGACCGGCTACCTGAACGCGTTGGAGTACGCCAAGCAGCGCGTGCAGGGCGCCGACCTGACCCAGATGACCGACAAGGCCGCTCCCCGGGTCACGATCACCCACCACCCGGACGTGCGCCGTTCCCTGATGCTGCAGAAGTCCTACGCCGAGGGCCTGCGAGCCCTGATGATCTACGCGGCCACCCAGCAGGACGCCGTCCGGATCGCCGAGGCCGCGGGCGGAACCGACGAGCTGGCCGAGCGACTGAACGACCTGCTGCTGCCGTTGGTCAAGGGCTGCGGGTCGGAGCGCTCGTGGGTGCTGCTGGGCACCGAGAGCCTGCAGACCCTCGGCGGCAGCGGGTTCCTGCAGGACTACCCGATCGAGCAGTACGTGCGGGACGCCAAGATCGACACCCTCTACGAGGGCACCACGGCGATCCAGGGCATGGACTTCTTCTTCCGCAAGATCGTGCGGGACAAGGGCCAGGCGCTCACCCACGTGGCGGGTCTGATCGCCGAGTTCGTCAAGGACGCCGACGCGGACGACGTGCTGGCGGTCGAGCGCGAACTGCTGGGCAAGGCCCTGGACGACGTGCAGGGCATCGTCGGGGTCATGGTCGGTGCGCTGATGTCGGCCCACCCCAAGGCCGACGGTGGCGACGTGCGCAACGTCTACAAGGTCGGCCAGAACACCACCCGCCTGTTGATGGGGGCCGGTGACCTGGTGATCGGCTGGCTGCTGTTGCGCGGTGCCGAGGTGGCCGCGGGCAAGCTGGCCGACCCGGCCACCACCGCGGCCGACCGGTCCTTCTACGAGGGCAAGATCGCGGCCGCACGGTTCTTCGCCCGCACGGTGCTGCCCCGGTTGACCTCCGAACGGGCGATCGCCGAGGCCACCGACAACTCCCTGATGGACCTCGACGAAGCCGCCTTCTGACCCAAACCCATCGTGATCATGCACTTTCGAGTAGTCGAAAGTGCATGATCACGAAGGGGTTTGGGTGCGGACCTCGATCTCGGAGCCCAACCGGGCACCGGCCAGCAGGTCCAGCTTGTCCCCCGACCAGAACGTGCCGGGGTCGAAGGCGTTGGCCGGGCGCTCGGCGTCCAGCAGGCCCATCACCTGATAGGCGCGGGCGACCACCTCGGCGCAGTAGGTGACCCCGATCGGCGCGTGGCGCCGCACCCGACCACGCAGCCACCGACCCGCCAGGGCGACCGTCCGCGGGAAGGGCAGCCCGTCCGCCCGGGCGATCTCCCGCAACAGCTCGTCCTCCATCGCCGGGGTCACCGTGACGTCCAGCTGGCGAAGCCACGGCCGTTGCCCGTAGCCGTTCACCCACTGCACCACCGCCTCGCGCAGGTCGTGCAACTGCACCCCGCGGTGCTTGGTGCCGGTCCAGACATCGGTCAGCGCCTGGCCGAGTTCGGCGTGCCACAACAGCGGCGGCAGGTCCTCGAGCACCACCGCCATGCCGACGTGGTTGACCGGGGCGTTGGTGAGCGTCCGGATGGCCCGGTCGGCCAGACTGGGCCCGCGGAACAACCAGAGATCACCGGTGCGGGTGAGCTCGACCGCGTGGTCGAGGGCGATGGAGCTGGACGTGCCGATCTCGCGGGCCATGGCAGCAGTCTGCCCTGGCCGCCGCGGCGGCCGGGAGAACGGGGAGGGATCGATGAGCGGTCGGTCGGACGACGGCCTGCGACGGCTGACCCGGTGGGGTCTCCGGGCGCTGGGGCTGGCCGGGGTGGCCGGAGTGGCGGCGACCGGCGTCCTGATCGCCCGGTCCGAGCGGAACCGGCGAGCCCTCACCCCGGACGACGTGCGCACCCGGCTGCACCAGCGGCTGGCCGAGGCGGACGGCCCGGACCGGCCCGCCCGATTCGACCGGTGACGGCCGGTCAGCCGCGGCGCGAGTCCTGGTCGGCCATGCCGGCCAACATCGCGTTGTAGGCGGTCAGCTCGGCATCGCCGTCCCGGTCGGCGGCCCGGTCCCGGCGCTTGGCCTCGCGATCGTCCGCCCGCGCCCACTGCACGGCGAGGATCAGGGCCACGGCCACCATCGGGACCTCGCCCAGCCCCCAGGCCAGGCCCCCACCCAGGTGCTGGTCGGCGAGCAGGTCACTGGCCCAGGGCCGCTGCAGCGCCGTGAAGAACTCCTCGGCCAGCAGCCCGCGGGACATCATCAGCGCCACCCCGAAGAAGGTGTGGAACGCGATCACCGCGAACATGAACACCATGCGCAGTGCCGGCGAGGGGCGATTCGGGCCGGGGTCGGGACCGATCAGGACCCACAGGAACAGGTACCCGGCGGCCAGGAAGTGGACGTGCATCGCCTCGTGACCGACGTGGGTCTGCAGCGCCAGCGGGAAGAGGCCGGAGAAGTAGAACAGGAACAGCAGCCCGGCGAAGAAGAAGCCGGAGACCGCCGGACGGGTGATCTGGCGGGAGTACCAGGACTCGAGGGCGGCCAGCAGCCACTCGCGGGGGCCGCGGGTGCCGTCGTGCCGTGACGGCAGGGTGCGCAGGGCCAGGGTCATCGGCGCCGCCATGACCAGGAAGAGCGGCACCAGCATGCTGAGCATCATGTGGCCGAGCATGTGGGCGCTGAACTGCACCCGGCCGTAGACCATCGGGCCGCCGGAGGTCAGCCAGGTCAGCGCGGCCAGCCCGAGGAACCACAGCAGGGTGCGATGCACCGGCCAGTGGTCACCTCGCCGGTGCATGCGCACGACGCCCCGCAGGTAGATCCCTCCGGCCACCACCGCGACCAGGATCCAGAGCAGGTCCGGCTGCCAGCTGGTCAGCCACCGGGCCAGGGTGGGCTCGGGGGGGATCGGGTAGCCGGTCAGGGACTCGGCGATCGTGGGCAGGGTGGCCGGGACCTCGGGAACCGGGGGGGCGCTGCGGGCCAGGGCGGCAGCCAGGCCCATGGCGGCCGCCATCAGTCCCAGCTCACCGGCGACCAGCCTGCCGAACGACCCGGCGCGACCGTCGTCCAGCTGGGCCAGGGTGCGTCGGCGATGCCACCAGCCGGCAGCACCGAGACCCAGCAACAGGGCGGACTTGGCCAGCAGCAGGACCCCGTAGCTGGTCCACAGGGCCCCGAGCTCCCCGATCCGGATCCAGGCGCTCACCACGCCCGAGACCCACAGGAAGACGAACGACCACAACGCCAGCGGCGAGAAGCGACGCGCCGCCGCGGCTGCCTGCTCGCGGGTCAGGCTCGGCCAGAGAGCCGCCAGGGCGATCAACCCACCCACCCACAGGCACAGGGCCACCAGGTGCACCCCGAGCCCGGTCACCGCGGTCTCGTGGCTGCCACCGGTGTTGGCGTGCCCGGCCAGTGCCGGCGGGATCAAGCCCACCAGGGACAGGCAGCAGAGCAGGCCGGCAGCCCGTAACGACTGGCCACCGGCGGCCAGGATGGAGATCAGGCTGGCCACGATCAGGGTGAACAGCAGCCCCTGCCCGAGCTCGACGTCGGTCATGAACGCCCACAGTTGGGCGCCCAGGGTCTCGTCCGACAACCGGGTGTCGGGGACCGCGTCGACGTAGGTGAACACGACCAGCACCAGGGTGCCGAGCGCCCACAAGCCGGCGGCGGCCGAGGCGAGCAACATCGCCGGACGGTGCGCGCGCGCGTGCCGGCTCAGGCCCGACCGGGTGCCGTCCGCCACCGGGAGGGCGACAGCAGCCAGCGCCAGGGTGCCGATCGTGATCGCCGATGAGAGGTCGACGACCAGCTTCAGGCCGGGGACCCCCCAACGCACCAGCGGGCCGGGATCGCTCAGGGCGATCGGTGCCGCAGCCCCGGTGAGCAGGGCACCGGCCACCATCGCCAGGACGGAGATCACCAGGATGACGATCGACAACACGACGGGGAGCGCGCCAGGTCGGCGACGGAGGGTCGGCCCGGCCGACGCCGCCCGTGCAGGGGCAGACGCGGTCACGGTGCCACAGTAGGCGCTGCGCCGGCCGGCGCAGGCCAGACCCGGGACGACGTCGCTCACCGGCCCGCGATCGGGCCGTCAGCGGGCCCGGCTGGGAGGTCCTCGGGAGCCGTCAGCGGGGACGCAACTCCTCGGCGTAGCTGACCGTGATCCGGCGCAGGACGCCGTGCTCGTCGATCGAGTACTGACCCAGGCGCCACAGCGGCGGCGAGTACGCGTGGATCGAGACCGCGCCGTCCACCCCGCCGGTGATCCGGTGGATGTAGTCCGGCCCGAACTGGATCGATGCCCCCTCGGCCAGCCGGCGCCGGCTGTGGGGGCCGGGGATCCTCAGGTGCGACTCCTCGAGCTCACCGCGGGCCACGGCCACTGCTCCGCTGGAGGTGTCGTGATCGTGCCAGCCGGTGTCGTCGGTGACGTTCCAGAACAGCGCCCAGACGTCGAGGTGGGCGTCACGGTGCAGGGAGGCATAGTGCCGCTGGCCGGCGTCCCCCGCGGCGAACTCCTGCCACAGCTCGGGCCGGGCGGCGAGCGCCTCGACCAGCCGGCGCAGTTCCTCGGGGGCCAGGGTGCGCTCGGGCAGGGCGGGCAGCCCCTCGACCCGGGACAGGTCGTGCTGGGTGACGGTGCGCGGATCGGCCGTGGGGGCCATGGCGGTCGTGGGGACTGGAGCGAGTGCGGGCACAGGGCCGGGCGTGGGGGCGGTCAGGGTCATGGCAGGGCTTCTTTCGCTTCGTTCAGGGACGGGCCGAGGAATCGTGCGGGGTTGGCGGAGAAGAGCAGGTGGGAGAACGCCTCTCCCAGGCCGGGGTCGCTGCCGCGGGCGTTCGGCTCGTCCGAGCCGTGGAGCATGCCGTCGACGCCGACCACGCGCACCAGGGCGTCGATGCCCCGGGGCCCGTAGGAGGAGGTCTCGTAGAAGACGTTCGGGTGCACCCGGAAGCGTCCACCGCGGGCGACCAGGCGTTCGTGGTGCAGGGGCGCCAGGCCGGCCAGCGCGACGAAGGCGATCCGAAGGTCGGGGTGCTCGCTCACCCCCGCGGCGTGCCAGGCGAACCAGGACGCCGCCAGCTGCGCCGGGTAGGCGGTCAAGGGCACCCACCAGGACGGCAGGCGCGCGCCGTCCGGAACCACCGCAGGGCCGGGGTGCACCAGCACCGGGCGGTCCAGTTCGGCGCACAGCGCGAGCACCTCGCCCAGGCGGGCCACGCCGTCCGGGTCGGCCAGCGCGGGCGCGGGCACCTGGAGTCCGAGCACCCCGGGGAGCAACAGGTGCCGGCGCAGCCGGGGCAGGTCGGGCTCGATCAGGGCCGTACCCGCCCAGATCGCGAACCGGCCGGGGTGCGCACCCCGCCAGCCGGTCAGGCAGTTCGTCCAGGTCTCCAGCAGCGGGTGGGCCTGGTCGGGAGGCAGCAGGTCGATGCCCAGCGAGGGCGACAGCGACAGGGCGAGCAGGTCGATGCCGGCCCGATCCGCCTCGGCGAGCCGCTGGGCGGGATCGTGCTCGGTGGGCTCGACCTGGTGGGATGGCTCGCTGGGCAGGTGCAGCGTCCCACCGGCGAACCTCGGCGAGCTCTCGCGCGCGGCAAGGGCCTCGAGCAAGGCCGAGGGCAACAGGTGTTGATGCAGGTCGATGCGCACCGAACCTCCGGTGAACCGGTTCACCAGCGTAGGTGTTCAGCGTAGTTAACCGGTTCACCTCGCACCAGTCCCCCCGGGGGACGGGGTGCCGACCCGTACGGCCGTTCGTATGCTGATCACGTGCCGGATGGCCGGGTGAGGTTGCAGGACGTCGCCGACGAGGCGGGGCTGTCGAAGGCCGCCGCCTCGTACGCCCTGCGTGGTCTCAAGAGCTCCCCGCACACCCAGCAGCTGGTCCGTGACATCGCCGACCGGCTCGGCTACACCGCCAACCCGGTCGCCCAGGCGCTCGCCGGCGGACGCAGCGGGGCGGTCGGGGTCTGCGGGGCATTGCACGACCTGTGGCACCAGGGCCTGGCGGTGGCCCTCGCCGGTCGACTGCGGGCCGCGGGCCACGTCAGCTCGATCGCCGACACCGACGGTGATCCCGACCGCGAGCGCGCCCTGGTCGAGACCATGGCCCGAGAGCACGTCGACGGTGTCGTCGCGCTGGTCACCGATCCCGAGGCCCGGTGGTGGGCCGAGCTTCCCGAGCACTTCGTCGTGGTCTCCGTCGGCGACGTGCTGACCTGGCGACCCCAGGCCCCCAGCGTGGCCTTCGACAACGTGGCCGGGGTGCGGACGGCGCTGGCCCACCTCGCCGGTCTCGGCCACCGGCGGATCGGGCTGCTCACCACCGGGCTGCCCTCGACCCCCGGCCGGCCGGCGCAGCGACTGGCCGGTCTGATCGCCGAGGAGCGGGGCCTGGACCTGAGGCTGGTCTCGGTTCCCCCCGTCGTCGGCCGGAGCGCGGGCGTGATCGAGGATCTGCTCGCCGGGGCGCGACGTCCGACGGCCGTGTTCTGCCTGAGCGACTCGATCGCCTTCGCCGCCTACCGGGCGGCAGCCCGGATCGGCCTGGACATCCCCGGCGAGCTGTCGGTGCTGGGGTACGACGACCACGACCTCGCCGACCTGGTCGATCCGGCCCTGACCACCTTCGGCTGGGACGAGGACGCCATCGCCCGGACGGCGATCGACGCGCTGCTGAGCCGCTGGGAGGACCCACCGGACGACGAGCCACCCGCCCGGGTCGTCTTCCGGCCCCACTTCGTCCAGCGGCACTCGACCGGTGACGCGGCCGGCTGAGCTGCCGGCCGCGTCGCTGTCAGCCCGTCAGCAGACCCGTCGGACAGACCTGTCGGTAGACCCGTCGGGCGACCTGTCGGGAGGTCAGTGCAGGGGCTGTGGCGTCGGCGTGTCAGCCAGCACGGCAGCGAAGGCGAACACGACCGCCATCACGGCGAGCTCGGCCAGGGCCAGCCTGAGCAGTCCGCGGGCGCCGGCCCGGTCCAGCCGGGGCACGTGACGGGCCCGGTGCCAGGCACCCATCGCCCCCAGCACGAGCAGCAGCACCGTCTTGGCCACCAGCAGCCGCGAGTAGGCCGAGCCGAACAGGTCGACCCGGCCGATCACGGCCAGCCCGGTGGCCACCCCGGAACCGGCGACGAGGAAGAACGCCGCGCCGGCCATCACCGAGTACCCCTGGGCAGCCGCCACGGCCCGGCGTTCACTCCACAGCCCCGGCCACAGCACCACGAGGGCGAGCAAGCCGCCGACCCAGGCCCCGACCCCGAGCAGGTGCATGGCCCGGCCGATCAGCACCGAACTGCCCGCCGCCGAGGACGAGGCGTGCCCGGCCGGGGCTGAGGCCAGCGCGGCGACCAGCACCAGCGCGGCCGCGGGGTAGGCCGACCACGGCGCCCCGCCCCGGCCCACGATCGCGAGCGCCACAGCGGCGACACCGGCCGCGAGCACGGTGATCGCGGCCCCGAACCCCCCCGCGGTGTCGCTGATCAGGTTCGTGGCGACCGGCCACAGGCCGACGTCCGTGGGCGCCAGGCCGGCAGCCCGGGCGCTCACCGCGATCAGCAGCACGGCCTGCGCTCCGGACCAGACCGCGCAGGCCCGCCCCGCCAGGATCAGCGCCGGCCGGTAGGGCTCGCTCGAGTCGATCACGAACGCCAGGGCGACCGCGCCGATCGCCGTGGCCATGGCCAGGTCGACCAGAACCCGCACCACCGGGATCGACCACCGCACCAGCGCGCCGGGATCGGCCAGCGGGGGCGCGATCGCCGTCCCGACGTCCGAGGCGGTCAGCAGGGCGACGATCGCAGCCAGCCCCAGCAGGCCGGCGGCGACCGCCGGCGCGGGGATCGAGGGACGCACGGCGACCTCAGAGCCGGCGATCGGCGAGCACCGGGAAGTCGGCGCGCCAGGTCTCGATGGCAGCGACGTCGATCTCGGCGACGATCACCTCCTCGTCGGGGCCGGCCTGGGCCAGCACCCGCCCGGCGGCGTCCACGATCTGGCTGCGCCCGCCCATGGCCAGGCCTCCGTGCGACCCGCCGGTGTTGCACTGCACCAGCGCCACCTGGTCCTCGATCGCCCGGGCCCGCCCGAGCAGCTGCCAGGCCTCGACCCGGGCGGCCGGCCAGGCCGCGGGCACCAGGACGACGCGCGCGCCGGCGTCCAGCAACAACCGGAACAGCTCGGGAAAGCGCAGGTCGTAGCAGGTGGCCAGGCCGATCGTGACCGGCGTGCCTGCCGGGCCCAGGGGCAGGTCCACCGCGATCACCTCGGTCCCGGCCTCCATCAGTGCGGGCTCGCCCTGACCGAATCCGAACCGGTGGATCTTGCGGTAGGAGGCGAGCAGCTCGCCGTCCGGGCCCAGCAGCACCGAGGTGTTCCACAGCCCGCGGCCGGTCTCGCCCCTGGCCTGCGCAGGGGCATCGTCCGGTGCCCGCTCGACGATCGAACCGGCGTGCACATGGGCGCCGAGATCGCGGGCGGCGGCGGCCAGGGCGCGCACGGTCGGGCCGTCGAGCAGCTCGGCGCGCTCACCCCAGGTGCGGTAGAGGAACCCCCCGGGTGCCCACAGCTCGGGCAGCACCACCAGGTCGGCGCCCTCCTGGCGGCGGACCAGGTCGGCGACCCGGCGCGTGCGGTCGGCCATCGGCTCGTCGTCGCCATAGGCGATCTGCAGGACGTGAACGCGCACGTTGTGACCCTAATCTGCCGAGACACACCCGGTGAGCCAGCAGAGCACCCCAGTTCTCGATCACCCCGGCCCCACCGGACGCCGTCCTCGCACGCCGTTCGGCCTGCGCCGCCAGGTACGCCTGCTGCTGCCACTGCTCGGCACCTGGCTGGCGGGCACGGTGGTGCTGGCAGCAGCCGGGACCCAGCAGTGGGCCCCGCTGAAGGAGCTGTTCCTGGACGCCTCCTACCTCGGGGGTCAGCCGTGGTACTCCGGCATCCTGAACGAGGCGTCGATCGTCGCCTGGTCCGCAGCGGGCACGGCCGCCGCACTCGGCGCCTGGATCGCCGGCGTCACCGGACGGCGCGGCGCGGCACGGTTCCTGGCGGGCGGGGCCCTGGTCGCCCTGATGCTGCTACTGGACGTCTGGATCCAGTTCCACTCGGCGGTCGCCCCGCGCCTGGGAGTCTCGAGCAACCAGGCGCAGACGGCGCAGGCCCTGCTGGGCGGCCTGTGGGTGATCGCCTTCCTGCGGGAGATCGCCCGGACCCGCTGGCTGGTGCTGTACGCCGCCTTCGGCGCCTTGGCCATGTCGGGGTTCATCGACATGATCTTCGAGCCGGCTGGGTCGTGGGGCCTGATGCTCGAGGACGGCGCGCGCCTGCTCGGGGTGCTGGCGTTCGCCCACTACATGGTGCTCACCACGGTGGACATCATCCGCTCGGTGACCTCGTCCGTCGCCGCTCCGCAACACTGACCCTCCCACCCCCCGTGATCATGCACTTTCGACTATTCGAAAGTGCATGATCACGGGGGGTGGGGTGGCGGTGAGGGGTGGGGTGGGTGGATCTCGATAGTTGTGTGCTACACATAACTGGTGTGCGCCCACGGTGACCTCCAGGGCGAGCTCGGCTTCGAGCTCGCCCGTCATGCCAAGCTGCTGCACATCGTCCGGGCCCGGATGGCGACCAAGGTGCCGCCCGGGTTGGACTTCGCCGCCGTCGGGCTGCTGATGACGCTGGTGCGCTGCGGGCCACGCCGCCAGGGCGAACTCGCCGACGCCGCCCTGCTCGACCCGTCGACCACCAGCCGCTACGTGAGCGCGCTGGCCCGGGCGGGCCTGGTCGAGCGCCGCCCCGACCCGGACGACGGGCGCGCCGTGCAGCTCGTGGCCAGCACCGCCGGACTGCTGCTCGGCGCCGAACTCACCGAGCACCGCCAGCAGGTGATCCGCGACGTGCTGGACGGGTGGAGCGAGGCCGACCTGGACGTCCTGCTCGGGCTGATCCGCCGGCTCAACGACGCCCTCGACCAGCAGCGCCCCGGCCCCACCGGCACGGATACCCCCGGACCGGCCGAACCGACCCCGTCCACCGACCAGGAGAGCTGATGTCCGCGGCAACCCCCTCCGCATCCGGCCTCGAGGCGCCCCCGGCGTTCACTCACCGCCAGATCATGATCATCCTCACCGGACTGATGTCCGGGATGTTCCTGGCCGCCCTCGACCAGACCATCGTGGCGACATCCATCAGGACCATCGCCGATGACCTCCAGGGGCTGAGCCTGCAGGCGTGGGCGACCACCGCCTATCTGATCACCTCCACCATCTCCACCCCGCTGTACGGCAAGCTGAGCGACCTGTACGGACGCCGCCGGTTCTTCCTGCTGGCCATCACGGTGTTCGTGATCGGTTCTGCGCTCTGCGGTTTCGCCCAGTCGATGTACCAGCTGGCCGCCTTCCGGGCGTTGCAGGGCGTGGGCGCGGGCGGACTGTTCTCGTTGGCGCTGACCATCATCGGCGACCTGGTGCCGCCGCGGGAGCGGGCTCGGTACCAGGGGATGTTCCTGGCCGTCTTCGGCACCTCCAGCGTTCTCGGCCCCGTGGTCGGCGGTTTCCTCGCCGGGCAGGACAGCATCCTCGGGGTCACCGGCTGGCGCTGGGTCTTCCTGGTGAACGTGCCGATCGGCATGGTCTCCCTGGCGCTGGTCATCCGCACGCTGCATCTTCCGCACACCCGCCGCGACCACCGGATCGACCACCTGGGCGCCGTCATGCTGTGTCTTGCCCTGGTGCCGCTGCTGATCGTGGCCGAGCAAGGTCGCGAGTGGGGCTGGACCAGCTCCCGGTCGATCAGCGCCTACGTGATCGGGGTGCTCGGGATTGCCGGGTTCCTGTGGGCGGAGAAGCGCATCGGGGACGACGCGCTGCTGCCGCTGCGCCTGTTCCGCGGCCGCACGTTCGGGGTCGGCTCGATCCTCAACTTCATCGTCGGCATGGGCATGTTCGGTGGACTGGCCGCCCTGCCGCTCTACGTGCAGATCGTCAAGGGCTACTCGCCCACCGCAGCCGGCCTGCTCTTGCTGCCGATGGTGCTCGGCATCATGGCCGGCTCCATCGGCTCGGGGCAGGCGATCTCACGCACCGGGCGGTACCGCGTCTTCCCGATCGTGGGCCTGTTCCTGCTGGTGATCGGCATGGTGCTGCTCTCGCGGATCGACGCCGACACCTCGATGGTGATCGTGGACGCCTACGCCTTCGTCTTCGGCCTGGGCCTGGGGTTCAACATGCAGACCCTGGTGCTGGCCATCCAGAACGCGGTGCCGCCCCAGGACATGGGGGTGGCCACCTCCTCGGCGACCTTCTTCCGCCAGATGGGCGGCACCCTGGGAACCGCGGTGTTCCTGTCGGTGCTGTTCAACCGGCTGCCCGAGACCATCGGATCGGCCTTCCGATCCGCGGCCACCACCCCGGAGTTCCAGGCGGCACTCAAGGACCCGGCCGTCCTCGGTGACCCGGCCAACCAGGTCGTGCTCCAGGGCCTGGCGCACCCGGAAACCGCCTCGGCCGCAGGGGTTCTGAACGACTCCTCGTTCCTGTCCACGATCGACGCGAGGCTGGCGCACCCGTTCCTGGTCGGCTTCTCGGAGGCGATCTCCGGGGTGTTCGTGCTCGGTGCGGTCGTGCTGGCGGTGGCGCTGGCGATCGTGTGGTTCCTGCCCGAGGAGAAGCTGCGCACCCAGTCCGGCATCGCCGCCCGGCACGAGCAGGAGTCGGCAGCCGCTGCCCTGCGTGAGGGGCCGGCGTCCGACTGATCCTGCCGGGCTCGGTCGACGGCGGGCTTCGGTGTGCCACCACGACACCGAATCCCGCCGGCGAGACCTCAGCGGCAGGTGGCCGACCCGCGATCGCCCGGCCGCCCGCCGTCGACCGGCAGGAAGCGCCAGTCGTAGCCGTCCGGACGCAGGGTGAGATCGAGGACGCCGTACGTGGAGTCCTCGCCGGACTCGAGGCCGCGGTCGGAGGAGATGGAGTACAGGCTCTTCCCGCCGGTGCCGACGACGAACTGCCGCAGACCGGCCGGATCCCGGTTGCCGTCCGGGCGGCGGGGTTCGAACCGCTGGTAGTTGTGGTCGTGCCCGCTGAGCACCAGCTCGGCCCCCGCACGGTCGAGCTCCTCGACGAACGCCGAGGACCGCTCACTGTCACCGTGCCGGCTGTTGCTCCACCGGGGATGGTGCCAGTACGCCAGCACGCAGCGATCGGCGTTACGGGCGAGATCCTCACGCAGCCAGGCAAGTTGGGCCGGCCCTTGGTGGCAGCCGCCGACATGCTCGCAGTTGCTGTTCAGGGCGATCAGGTGCCAGGCACCCAGATCGAAGCTGTACCAACCGGTCTCGGGCGATCCGGAAGCGGAGCCGAAGTAGTCGAAGTAGGCCGCGGCGTCCCAGGTGTCGTACTCGTGATTGCCCGGCACCGGCCGGGTGATCGGCTTCAGCCCTCCCCATGTCGGGTCGTAGGAGCGCGCGAACTCCTGCGCCGAGCCCGTGTCGTACTGCAGATCGCCGGCAACCAGGACGGCGTCCGGGGCCAGGCTCGCGGTCAGCGCTGCCGTGTCGGCCTGGCGGCACCGGTCCGGGCGTGGGGTGGGGTCGGAACAGGCGATGTCGGCGACCGCCACCACTCGCACCGGCCGCTGGGCCCCGGCGGCGGGCAGCGGTGGCGGTGACCCGATCGGGGCGGCCGCCCTGCCGTCCGGGACCTCCAGCGCCGTTCGCTCCGACTGCGCCGTCCAGGTCGTCACCCCGATCGCCAGCACGAGCAGCGCGGCGAGCACCGCCCCCCGCGCGCCGTCCGCCATGCCGTGATCTCCCCTGGTGCGGTGACGCGAGGCCGCGACTCGGTGGCGCCTCGATCACTGTAGATCGGGGGCTGTGGGCGCGCCCTCGGATGCCTCACGCCACCCGGCTGCTCGCACAGGTGTTCCGCACATCCGCGCGAGGACGGTCCGGTACGGGCTGTTGGTGAGCTGCTGGACCTGGACCCGGTAGTGCAGGGGTGCCGATGGGCCAGCGCTCTCCACAAGGCGCTTCCGGTAGAACAAGTGTTCGATGACGTGGCACACTGATGGCATGCCTCTTGCCGTCCAGGGGAGCCTGTTCGATCACCCGCCGGGTGGACCCGCCGCGCTCGTCGCGCCCGCCGTCCCGCAGCCTCGCCGGGTCGAGCTGGCGCACGGGGCATGGGTCGACGTTCAGCCGCACTGGTTGCCAGGGGCGGACACCCTCTTCCACCGCCTGCTGGACGCCGTGCCCTGGGTCGGCGAGCGCCGCCGGATGTACGACCGCACGGTCGACGTGCCGCGCCTACTGGCGTTCTGCGGCGAGGGCGAGGCGCTGCCCGATCCGCTGCTCGCGCACTCGCTGGAGCTGATCAACGCCTGCTACGCGCCGGCACTCGGCGAGCCTCTGGTGACAGCTGGGTTCTGCCTGTACCGCGACGGGCGGGACAGCGTGGCCTGGCATGGTGACGACACCGGCCGCAGCCGCACCGAGGACACGGTGATCGCGATCGTGTCGCTGGGCTCGCCGCGCGAGCTGGCCCTGCGCCCCAAGGGAGGGCGCACCGCGCACCGGTTCGCCCTCGGCCACGGCGACCTGGTCGTGATGGGCGGATCGTGCCAACGCACCTGGGAGCACGCCGTCCTGAAGACCACACGTGCGGTGGGGCCGCGGATCAGCGTCCAGTTCCGCACCCGCGGCGTGCGCTGAACCGCACGCCGCGCGATGGGCGCCCACCCCCGATCGAGTGGGGAGGAACGCACGTTCGGGGCACCACACCGCAGCATTCGTCCCCACTCGCTCGCCTACAGACGCGTGTCACTCTCCGGCATGCCGTTCCTGCACCGCCGGCAAGTGCCATCACGAGGAGACCGGATGGATGCGGCGCAGGGCTGGACGAGCGCCGCTTCCTGCTTCGCGATCTCGTGATCCCGACGGGCTCGCGACCCGAGTGGACGGACCGACGGGCCGCTTCGACCGGTGACCCACGATGTGCTGAGTGTTCGCGCATGCCGAATCGAGTGCGTTCCCCATGCGCACCCGAAGCTCCATCAGTGTGTATAGTATGCGCATGGCAAGGGTGAACATCACGATCCCGGACGAGTTGCTGGAGCATGCCCGCACAGCGGGGCTGAACGTGTCCCGGCTCGCCGCGGCGGCCTTGGTCGAGGAGCTCGACCGACTCGCGAAGATCGCCGCTCTGGACGCCTACCTGGCGGAGCTGGACGCCGAGTTCGGTCCGGTGCCGGACGCCGAACTCGAGGAGGCTGCCGTCTGGGCCGACGGACTGGTTGCCGGCCGGCGCCCGGTCAAGCGGGCCGGTAGCGGGTCGCGGCCGGCACGTTCCGCGTGACGCTCATCCTGGACTCCGGGGGCATCAGCGCCCTCGCCGGACACCGGGCCCGACTCACGGAGCTGCGCAACCGCGGCCTGTGGCCGGCGCAGGTCCCCTCGGTCGTTCTGGCCGAGGCGTTGACCGGCGATGCCCGTCGCGACTTCCACGCCAACCGGCTGTTGCGCACCTGCCAGATCCGCGACGTCGACGAATCCACGGCCCGCGAAGCCGCCCGGTTGCGGACGGCGACGCGGAAGGCATCCAAGATCTCTGCCGTGGACGCGGTGGTCGTTGCCTTCGCTGACCGCCACCCGACTCCCGTCGTTCTGACCAGCGACCCCCGCGACCTGAGCGCACTGGCAGAGCAGGCGATCCGACCGATCACCATCGCGGCGACCTGACGCTGTTCGCCGGCTCGATCCGGCACGCACCCGCAGACGCCGCGACCCTCCGACTCCAGGTGGACCCGGGCTGAGCGCCGCCACGCCGCCAGCGCGCCGACGCTGGACGAGGTGCTGGAGCGGGCCGGAGGGCGCTCGGGTGGCCGCGTGCCGCTGCAGGCCGCCGTCGCGGCGCTCCGTTCCGATCGTGATCGTCGTTGACGCGAGCGTCCTGGTCGTTGCCCTCGCCGACGACAACCAGGACGGCGACACCGCGCGTGCACGGCTCTGGGGAGAGTCCCTGCAGCACCGGGACTGATCGACCTGGAGGTCGTCTCGGTCCTTCGCCGCCAGGAGCGAGCCGGCGCGCTCGACGACCGTCGCGTCCGCTGTGCGGTGCTGCCGCGCGCAACATGATCGACGAACCGAGCGGCACCATCGGATGTCCGCAACCGCCGCGAACAGCGCGGCCATCCGCTTCTGCCGCGTGTCGCGCCGTCTGCAATGGGAGCGACGAACCGGACGTCTGGACGACACCCCCGCCAGGCAACGTCCTGCGCCGTGCTGTCGACCGGACTCTCCTGGATCCCACCCATCACGACGACGAGGCCGCAGGCACCTTCGGTGGTGCCCGGCACGCAACCCGGGGCCGCGCCGAAGCGTCGCATCAGCATGTCGATCAATCGGAGGGCTCGGACCTGGCGGCCGGCGGTCATGGTCGGGGCGGCGGGAGTGGTCTTCCTGGGCGCTGCGATGGTGCTGCCCTGGAGCAGGTGGACAGCATCGGGAGGCGGGGCGCCGACGACCGCGTCCGACCCTGGCACCACATATCTGCTGGCCGGGACCGACTCCGCTCCGGAGACCGCGGCGGTGCTGGTGCTCATATGGGTGGTCACCGTCGGCGTCCTCGCGCTGCGGTGGCGGGGCGGTCGGATCGTGGCGGCAGCGGTTGCAGTGCTCGGCCTGGTGATCTGTCCGGTTCTGGCGGGTCAGGCGATCTGGTCGGAGCAGCGCCTGTGGGACGGGAAGGACCTGGTCACCGGGCAGCTCACGGGCGGCGCGGATGTCATGCGCCCGGAAGCTGGTTTCGTGCTCGCGTCGCTGTCGCAGGCGGCGCTTCTGGTCGCTGTGCTGCTCGCCTCGGTACGCCGCCCCGAGCGGGGTCGGCCCGAGACGTGAAGTACTGCGCTGATCCAGGTCAGATGGCTGGGCCATGGCCACTACCCCGCCGGCCTGCAAGGTGCTCTGGGCCACTGGCCGCGACGGGATATCGGCTCGGTGACGTTCGAGCAGGTGATCGCCCGATACGACCTCCCGACGCGGCAGCGAGTTCGTCGGTCCCCGTGACCCGATGAGTAGCTCGGGTGCTCCTTGCCTGACCGGCCAGAGGCCGTGTGCTGTTCAGTCCTGCTCCGCGCCCCAGCGCTCGAGGGCAACTATTGCCTCGCGCAGGGCGAGGCCGCGTTCGGTCAGGGCATAGGCGCGGGTGTTGTGTCGAAGGGGCAACCGGCGCAGGACTCCGGCCGCCTCGAGCTCGCGCAGGCGGGTGGCAAGCATGTTGGTCCCCAATCCGAGGGTGCGCTGGAGATCGCCGTATCGCTGCGGGCCGTCGAGGAGCTGTTCCACGATCAGCAGGGCCCACCGGGCACCAACGACCTCTAGGGCCGCCGCGAGGTGGCTCACGCGGTCGGAACGGTGTCCGGCCTCATCCAGAACGGCGAGTAGTGGTAGCCGTCGAGGTCGTCGAATTGACGTTGGTACATGAAGGGATAGTCGTCGGTGTCGCCGATTCGCCCGCCAGCAGCGCCGGCGCGCTCCACCAGCTCGTCCACCGCCTCGCGGCTGCCGAGGTCGAACGAGACCGTGACCTTCGACGGCGTGTCGGGTCCGCCGACCAACTCCTCGACGCCGCCGACGCCGGCGTACATCTCACGGCTGCCGAGCATGACGTACTGGTCGGGGGCGATCTCGAAGCACGAGACGTTGTGATCGGACATGTCAGGGTTCAGCCTCCAGCCGAGGGCTGTGTAGAAGGCTGTCGCGCGCTCGACGCTCTCGACCGGGCAGGTGATGAAGAGGCTCATGGCGGCCGATGCTTCCAAAATGGAAGTACGTCCGTCAAGGCCGGTCCATGCCCGTCATCCAGCACGCTCATCCGGCGCGTCCGGTGCAGCCGCCGATCCCTTCGGTGAGGACCCCACACGCGTGAGCTGGGGATCCCCGCTACCTGTCCGTCGACGCCAGCAGGAGGTAGCCGTCCTCCACCGTGGGGCCATCGAGCACGGCACCGGCGGGAGGAGTGCCGAGGCATCGATACCCGCCATCGGCGCGTTGCCGGAACGCCCGTACCCGTCCCGGCGGCCAGCCGCCGGCTGGAGGCGGTCCAGGATCCAGCCAGGCGCGGCCGGCCGCCCGGGCAGCCAGCGCCGCCGGCGGGCCGTCGAAGACCACCCGGCCGGCGAGCAGGACCAGCACCCGATCGGCAGTCGCCGCCTCGTCGGCGAGGTGCGTGGACATCACCACCGTGCTCCGCCCGCGACGCTCGTGCACGAGGGCGAGGAACCTGGCCCGCTCGTCAGGGTCCAGCCCGGCGGTCGGCTCATCGAACAGCAACAGCCCAGGTTCACCGAGCAGCGCCTGAGCCACACCCATTCGCCGGCGCTCCCCGCCCGACAGCTGCTCGATCGGCGAACCGGCCCGTGCCCGCAGGCCCACTCGGTCGAGCACCGAGAAGACGGCTGCGCGGCGTCCGCGGTCGTGGGTCATTCCCTTGAGAACGGCCAGGTACTCCACCGTGTCGAAGACTCGCGCACCGCGGGCCACGCCGACGTCCTGAGGCAGATAGCCGAGCCGTCGCCTGATCTCGATCCGTTCCACCTCGCGGCCAGGGTGCAGTCCGTCGATGGTCACCTCGCCGGTGGTGGGCGCCAGAACGGTGGCGAGGCAGCGCACCAGGGTGGACTTGCCCGACCCGTTGGGACCGAGCACGGCGGTCACCCCACCGGTCACCCGCAGGTCGACGCCGTCGAGCAGCACACGGTTCGAGGCCCGGACGCCGACAGCCCGGGCGGTCAGCTGGGCGGCGGTCATGTCAGCGCCAGGTGATCGAACCGGTCCCGGCGGCGGTAGGCGAGCAGCATCGCCACCAGCCCCACGACCAGCATCACGAGCTGGCCTCCGGGGGCGAAGGCCGCGAGCTGATCCGAGGTCACGGCACCCGTGAGCACCACGCCCAGCACCCATGCGACGGCTGTCGACGCCGCAGCGCGACGAGGGGTCAGGGCACTCATGCCCGCGACCATGGCGGCGGTCAGTGCCAGGCCGGGCAGCAGCCAGGCGAGAGCCATCGGGCGGATGCTGGGGGTGAGCAGGGCGACCGCGCCGCCCACCGCCACCGCCACCACCTGCACCACCAGCGCCCGCACCGCCAGCAGGCGCAATCCCTGCATCGGGGTGGCGAGTTGCGCCTCGTACATCGGATCCGAGGCCGGCCCGTAGGCGAGTGCCACGCCCAGCACCGGCAGGATCGGGGTGAGCACCAGGAAGGTCCACAAGCTGCCGGGATCATCGGGCTGGGCAGCCCCGATCCCCAACAGGACGACCACGGCCACCGCCGCCAGCCAGGCCCGCCGCAACGCAGGCGTGGCCACCACCAGCCGGGTGGCCGCCGCCGGAATGCCCAGACGACGCAGGGTCCGCTCCAGAAGCCGCGGCCGGGGAGCCTCCAGCTCCGCCCTGATCACGGCCCAATTCGCTTCCAGCCGAACGATATCCATCACGCCAGCGCCTCCTGCATCGCATGCCGGGCCCGCATCAGCCGGGTCTTCACGGTGCCCTGCGGCACGCCCAGCAGGCGCGCCGCCTCCTTGGTGGACAGCCCATCGATGGCGGTGGCGATCAGCACCGCCCGCAGTTCGGGTGCCAGGTTCTGGATGGCCGGCCCGAGTTCGCCGTACCGAGGATCAGCCAGCGCCATCTCCTCGGTGCCGGCGGGCGCCGTCCGGTGAAAGACGTCCTGACGTTCCAGGAGTGGGTCGGTGATCAGGGCGGGGTCGATCGGCGGAACCCGTCGACGGCGGAGCTCGTCGATCAGGCGCCGGACGGCGATTCCCCAGAGCCAGGCCGCGACATCGCCGTCGCCCCGGTAGGCAGTCGGCTTGCGCCACACCGCCAGGAACGTCTCCTGCAACGCGGCATCGGCCAGTTCTCGGTCCCCGCAGCGGGAATCGAGCCGAGTCATCAGCCACGGCGCGTGCCGTCGGTACAGCGTCTCGAGGGCGATGCAATCACCACCGGCAAGACGCGCCAGCAGGCTGCGATCGTCCTCGCTCGAGGGCGCTTGCCTCTGCACCACACCCATTCTGTCGGATCGAGCCCTCACCCCGGTTCGCCATCGCCGGCCGAGAAGTGGCGAACCAGGGACGGCGCTCCCCGCGACAGAGGGGACATGACCACGCTGCTCGAATCGGGAGAGGCGCCCCTTCGGGCGCCATTGCCAGGGCTCCGAGCCACCCCACCTCCGGCCCGCCGCTGGCGCGGTCGGGTGGCCGCCCTGCTGGGCGTCGCGATCGCCCTGTGGATCGAGCCGGGGAACGTCTTCGTGATCCCGGTGCTGTTCTGCCTGATCGTTCCCTTCGAGAAGCTCTTCCCCCGTCACCGAGGGCAGCGGGTGCGGCGGCCGCTGGTCGGGCTGGACATGCGCTACGCGCTGGTCTCGCCGCTGCTCAACATCGCCGCGGTCGGGGTCGGCGCCGTGATCGCGGTGGTCAGCCTGGCGTGGATCCCCGGGCTGCTGCTGCGGCCGGTGGTCGGGTGGCTGCCGGCCGCCGCAACCCCGCTGTTGGGAATCGCCCTGTTCGACCTCGCGATCTACTGGGGCCACCGGTGGTCACACGAGGTGCCGGCACTGTGGCGCTTCCACGCGGTGCACCACTCCACCGAACAGCTCGACTGGATCAGCGGCTTCCGGGTTCACCCGCTGGACGGGATCATCATCGCGCCGGCCTTCGTGCTGTTGCTGGCAGCCGGGTTCAGCGCCGAGTTCACGGGCGTTCTGGCCGTCGTCCAGTTCGTCCTCGGGCTGTTCCTGCACGCCAATGTCCGGTGGCGACTGCGACCGCTGCACCGGCTGATCATCACGCCCGAGTTCCATCACTGGCATCACGCCAACGAGACCGACGCCCACCACACCAACTATTCGACGTTCCTGCCGCTGTGGGACATCGTCTTCGGCACCTACCGGATGCCGGCCGATCGCCGGCCCCAGGTGTACGGCGTCGACGAACACCTCCCGGCCACCATGGCGGGCCAGTTGTGGTTCCCGTTCCGGCGGGTCCGGCCGATCCGCTGGGCGCTCAGGAATCCTCACGACGCACTGCGGGCCGGCTGGGCCCTGCTGCGCAGCACGCTGTCGGACGTTCGCCGCTCATCGTCCCGCCGGTCGGCAGGCACTCGGCGGCCGGTCCCATCGTCCCCGAATCCGTTCAGACCAGAGCGGTTCCGGGATCGTTGAGGATCGCGGCGGCATCCGCGAGCACTCGGCTGCCGAGCTCGCCGTCCACGATGCGGTGGTCGAAACTCAGCGACAGCGTGGTCACCTGACGCGGACGCACCCGCCCCTTGTGCACCCACGGCCGCTCGGCCACCTGCCCCACCGCGAGGATCGCCGACTGCCCGGGTGGCAGGATCGGGGTGCCGCCGTCCACGCCGAAGACCCCCACGTTCGTGATGGTGATCGTGCCGCCGGACATCTCCGAGGGCTGGGTGCGACCGTCGCGAGCGGTCTTCGCCAGCACCGAGATCGCCTGCGCCAGTTCACGAAGCCCGAGCGAGTCGGCGTCCGGGATCACCGGCACCAGCAGTCCGCGCGGCGTGGCGGCCGCGATGCCCAGGTTCACGTAGTGCTTGGTGACGATCTCCTGCGCCTGCTCGTCCCAACTCGCGTTCACCTGCGGGTGACGCCGGACGGCGACCAGCAGCGCCCGCGCGACCATCACCAGCGGGGTGAGCCGGACGCCGGCGAAGTCCGGGCTGCGCCGCAGCCGGTGCAGCAGTTTCACCGTGCGGGTGACGTCGACCTGCACCCACTCGGTGACATGCGGCGCACTGAACGCGCTGGCCACCATGGCCTGGGCGGTCAGCTTACGTACGCCCTTGACGGGCACACGGGTCTCCCGGCGCAACGCCACCCGCTCGTCCGCCGTCACCGTGGCGGCCGCAGCCCGTTCGGCCGCCGCCTCGACGTCCTGGCGGGTGACCACCCCGCCCCTGCCGGTCGGGGGAACCGTGTTCAGGTCCACCCCCAGATCCCGGGCGAGCTTGCGCACGGGAGGCTTGGCCATCGGCCGGAACAGCCCGGCGACCACCTCCTGCGGGGACACCTCACCAGCCGAGGCGGCAGGTGCAGAGGCCTCGACCCGGCGCCTGCGGGACACCGCCCCCACGCGCGGCCCGTACCCGACGAGCATCGGCGTGCGCTCGCCCTCGGAGTCGGCCGGCTCCCCGGATCCCGATGGCAGGGAACCGTTCCCGCGTCCGCCGCCGTCCGGATCGGCCCCGACAGCGGCCTCGGTCTGGATCCGGATCATCGGGGTGCCCACCGGCACCGTCTGCCCCTCGGCCACGAGCAGCTCGACCACCACCCCGGCATACGGGCTGGGGAGCTCGACCACGGACTTGGCGGTCTCGATGTCGACGATCACGTCGTTCACCGCCACGGTGTCCCCCGGGCGGACCCGCCAGCTCACGATGTCCGCCTCGGTCAGCCCCTCGCCGGCATCGGGGAGGCGAAACTCCTTCAGCATCAACGCCGTCCTCTCTGTCGCCTGCTCCTGGGTCGTGGACTCGCCAGGTCGCGGCTCACCGGATCAGTACGCCAGCACACGGTCGGCCGCCTCCAGAACCCGGTCGACATCGGGCAGGTAGTCCTCCTCCACCCGCGAGGCCGGGTAGGGCGTGTGGAACCCGCCCACCCGCAGCACGGGAGCCTCGAGCTGGTAGAAGCAGGCCTCGGTGATCCGGGCGGCGATCTCGGCGCCCATCCCCAGGAAGGTCTGCGCCTCGTGCACCACCACCAGGCGGCGGGTGCGCTCCACCGAGGCGACCAGGGTCGGGACATCGAGCGGCGACAACGACCGCAGGTCGACCACCTCGATCGAGATGCCCTCGTGCTCGGCCACGGTTGCCGCGTCCAGGGCGGTGCGCACCATGGGGCCGTAGGCCGCGATGGTCAGGCGCTCACCGCTGCGGACGACGCGGGCGCGGTCGAGCGGAGCCGAGGCGGCCCGCAGATCGACCGATCCCTTGTCCCAGTAGCGACGTTTGGGCTCGAAGAACATCACCGGGTCGTCGCTGGCGATGGCCTGCTGGATCATCCAGTGGGCATCCTGGGGGGTCGCGCAGGTGACCACCCTCAGCCCCGCCGTGTGGGCGAAGTAGGCCTCGGGGCTCTCGCTGTGGTGCTCCACGGCCCCGATCCCCCCGCCGTAGGGGACCCGGACCACCACCGGTACCCGGACGGCGCCCGCCGTCCGGTAGTGCATCTTGGCCAGCTGCGAGACCAGTTGGTCGAACGCCGGGTAGATGAAGCCGTCGAACTGGATCTCGCACACCGGCCGGTAGCCGCGCATGGCCAGTCCGATCGCCGCCCCCACGATGCCGGACTCGGCCAGAGGGGTGTCGATCACCCGCTCGTCCCCGAAGTCCTTGGCCAGCCCGTCGGTGACCCGGAAGACCCCTCCCAGCGCCCCGACGTCCTCGCCCATCACCAGCACCGTGGGGTCGGACTCCATCGCCCGGCGCAAGCCGGCGTTCAGCGCGCGCGCCATGGTGAGGGTCTGCACGTCCGCCGGCTCGATCGAGTCGGCGACCTGGTGGTCGCCCGGGCCGCTCACGCCGCACCCCCGGCGGTCTCGAACGAGCTCTGGTAGGCGCGAAACCACGCGCGGTCGGCGTCCACCTGGGCATGGGGTTCGACGTGAACGTGGTCGAACATGCTCTCCGGCAAGGGGTTCGGAATCGATCGGCAGGCCTCACGCACCCGTACCCCGAGGGCGTCGGCCTCGGCCGCGATCTCGGCGAAGTAGCGCTCGTCGCCGGTTTGGGTGAGCAGCAGGTACTCCACGAGCCGATCGATCGGGTCCAGTTGCTGCCAGTGCTCGAGCTCGCCGGTCGGCCGGTAGCGGCTCGGGTCGTCCGAGGTGGTGTGTGCCCCCATCCGGTAGGTGTAGGCCTCGATGAACGTGGGGCCCTCACCGCGGCGTGCCCGGTCGAGGGCATCCCGGGTGACCGCGTACACCGCCAGCACGTCGTTGCCGTCCACCCGCACCCCGGGAAACCCGAAGCCGGATGCCCTGCGGTACAACGGGATCCGTGACTGGCGCTGGTTCGGCTCGGAGATGGCGAACTGGTTGTTCTGGCAGAAGAAGACCACCGGCAGGTTGAAGACGCTGGCGAACACGAACGCCTCGTTGACGTCACCCTGCGAGGTGGCGCCGTCCCCGAAGCAGGCCAGGACGGCGGTGTCCCGGGCCGGGTCGCCGGTACCCACGTGACCGTCCCGCTGGATGCCCATCGCGTATCCGGCCGCGTGCAGCACCTGGGTGCCGATCACGATCGAGTACAGGTGCAGGTTGTGGACGGCGGGGTCCCAGCCACCCAGGCTGGCGCCCCGGAAGAGGGCGAGTACCTGGGCCGGATCCACTCCCCGACACCAGGTCAGCCCGTGTTCACGAAAGGTCGGGAAGGCGAAGTCCTGCGGTGCCAGCGCCCGGCCGGCCCCGATCTGGGCGGCCTCCTGCCCGAGCAGGGGCGCCCACAAGCCGAGTTCTCCGTGCCGTTGCAGGGCGGTGGCCTCGGTGTCGAAGCGGCGCAGCAACACCAGGTCGCGGTAGAACCCGCGCAGGGTGTCGGCGTCCACGTCGAGTGGGTACTCGGCCGGACGCTTGCGGGCGCCGTCCGGCGTGAGCAGTTGGACGAAGTCGATCGCCTCCCCGCCCGGGGGGACCGACCTGGGGCCTGCGGGTCCCCGAGGGGACGCGAGATCACTCATCGTGCGCTCCTTCGTCGGGCCGCGGTCGGGATCGCCGCCGGCGGCACGGCCGGGACGGCACCCACCCGCCGGGTGAGCAGGAGCAGGGTGCCGGCGCTGCACGCTCGGGTCGCAGCGTGCTCGCCACGATACCGACCGCGGGCGATCACGCAGAAGTGGCCGAATGGGGCTCGATCCGGCGCCGCCCGCGAGGTGCGCGCACGCGCGCCCTACCCGCCCGACGTATCGGCGGACGCCCCGCCGGACGACCCACCGGCTGTCGCGGTGTCCGTCGCCTGGCCCACGGCGCCGCGGCGCCAGGCTGTCTGGGGGGTCGCCGTGGGGGCGGGCGCGGTCGGTTCGCCGGCCGCGGCCGGTGCTGCCGCCCCGGTGTCCGGCGCCTCGGCGATCGGCTGAGGGTCGGCGGCCGGGTCGATGACCTGGACGGGGTACAGGTGGCCGTTGGAGCCGCGCTGGAGCACCAGGGTGACCGGCGCAGGAGCGGTCCGGGCCGGAGTCGCCGCCACCACCGGCCGGGAGGCCCCGACCGTCACAGGGGGCGGTTCGGTGGGAGCCGAACCCGTGGCCCGGGGTGCTGCGGCAGGGGCGGGTGCCGGTGCTGTCCGCGCCGGGGCCTTCACGCGGGCGCGGTCGCCCACCCGACGGTGGCGCACCGGATCGGCCGCCACCGCAGCCTGGCCAACTCCCGCCGAGCCGCCCGCTGTCGCGGTGAGCGCGGGGTGCCGGGTCAGGGTGATCGGTGCCGGAGCGGTCGAGGCGAGGGCGACCGGGGCCTCCGGCGCGGCCACCGGAGGGTCGGCCGGGGGCTCGGAACCTCTGATGAGTCCGAAGGACAGAACGGCTCCGGCCCCCATGAGCGAGGCCGCCACGACGGGCAGCGCCACCCCCGTAGAGCTATCTGTGACCATGCAATCACTCTATGCGATTGATTGGTCATCCCTGCGGTGAGGACCCGCCGGTGCTCGGCCGGTCGGCGCCACCCGCCGCGACCTGGGCGAGCCCCGCAGGCAGGTGGCCCACCACCACCCCGCGGTAGCGGGCCCCGACCTGCTGCCAGCGGCCGTCGGACAGGCGCATGACGGCCACGTCGTCCGGCGTGAAGTACTCCGGGCGCGACCCGCCCACCCGGACGTCCCGGAACCAGATCACCATGGTGGCCTCGTCGACCACCTCGACCAACCGTGGATCGACGGTCATCGAGCGGAGCACCTGCTTGCGCTCCGACGTCGCGCTGTCGAACCCCTGTTGTTCGGACTTCAGGCAGATGGCCCGCGTCGCCCACATCCCGGTGGGGCCAACCCCGTCGTAGCGATCACAGACCGCCGCGATGTCGCCGGCCGCCCACGCCGCATTGCCCTCCTGCCACGCGGCAACCGCGGCCTGGCGCGCACTCGACGTCCGGCCCGGTGAGCCCACCGAGGCCCCGGGCCAGAGCACCAGCGCCGCTGCCACCGCGACCGCGAGCAGCGCCAGCACGAGCGCAACGCCCCGCGCGCGGCGAGCACGCAGGCGTCTCGGCGTCTCCGGGGTCTCCGGGGTCTCCGACACCGCAGCGGGAACCACCGGCTCGGCAGGCTCGACCACCGACGGGTCGTCACCGGCCGCGGCCCGGCTGAGGTCGGGGAGCAGGGTCGACGCGCCGGAGGTCCCGGGGGTGGACGGGGTGGGATCAGGAGCAGGAGTCGAGGCAGGAGTCGAGACAGCCGGGCCGGCCTGGGCGCGGGCCCTCGGTGCCGGCAGGCGCAGCACCTCACCGGTGTCCGGCTCGTCCGAGCCGGACGCGGTCGGCATGACGTCAGGTTCCGGCCCCGCGTCAGGTTCCGGCCCCGCGTCAGGTTCCGGCCTCGCGTCCGGTTCCGGCCTCGCGTCCGGTTCCGGCCTCGCGTCCGGTTCCGGGCTGACGTCAGGTTCCGGGCGGACGGCGGCCACGGCGGGCTGGACGTCGTCCTGCTGCTCGACGTCCGACGGCTCGGGGTCCGCCCGCACCCGCTCGACCGGTTCGATCGCACCGCCGCGGTCGGCGGCGTCCGGGAGCCGGTCCGCGCCGGTCGAGGGCTCGTTCTCGGCGGACGCACCCTCGGCGGGCCCGCCGTCCGGCGAGGCCACCGGCATCGGGGAAGGTGCCTGCGCGGGAGAGGCAGCGCTGCGCCACCAGGCAGCACCGGTGGCCTTGGACGAGGCCCGCTGTTCCCGCGGGACGGGGGCCCCACACGCGGTGCAGAAGAAGGCCGTGGCGGCGAGCGGCGCCTGGCACGCGACACACTGACGTGTGGACACGTCAGTTGTCATGGTGGACTCCCTGATCGTCCGGCGAGGGGTGGCCTCAGGCGGGTCGGACGACCCCTGCAACGTTCTCGCAGGATACGGCTACCACCCGGTGCGGGTGCCGTAGGGCGGAGTGTGAGCCGCCTGCATCCGATCCTGGGCAGCCGAGGCCACCACGAGGTCCTGCCAGGCCTCACCACACCCCTTGAACAACCGCGGACGGCGCTCGTCCAGGTTCAGGTGGCCCTTGACCAACTGGGACAGGTCACCGCTGATCACCTCGGGACCGCACTCGCCGTCCCGGATCGGGATCAGGATGTCTCCTGCCTCGCGCAGGGCGGTCTCGCGGGTCTCGACCAGCACCAGCGAGCGCAGGACGAGGTCGGAGTCGACCTCTCGGGCGTCCGGTTCGTGACTGCCGACGGCCACCACCACCGCGCCGTCCCGAATCCACTCCCCCCGCACCACCGGTGAGGCCGAGGTGGTGGCACACACCACCACGTCCGCCGCCCGTACCGGCTGCTCGAGCCCATCCGCCAGATCGGCCCCGGCCACCACCTCGACGCTCAGGCCGCGCCCGGCTGCCCAGGTCGCCATGGCCTCGGCCCGCGCCCGATCCCGGCCGGCCACGGTCAGGTGCGAGACCGGCCGCACCGCCTGGACGGCCTCCACGTGGCCGTACCCCTGCGGCCCGGTCCCGATCACCACCAGCCGGACGGCGCCCTTGATCGCCAACCGGCGGACGGCGACCGCCGAGGTGGCCGGGGTCCGTAACGAGGTGAGCGCCACCCCGTCGATCAGGGCCACCGGGCTCAACGCCACGGCGTCCATCAGGACGTAGACCCCCTGGATGCGGGGCAGGCCGATCGCGGGATTGTCCGGCGCGATGGTGACCAGCTTGATGCCCACGAACCGCGAGGTGGCCGCCGGCATCAGCAGGATCTGACCGGCCTGGGTGAGCACCGACGTCCGGGCGGGAGTCACCCCTGGGGCCGTGCCGTCGTACAGGGCCGCCTCGAGGGCGACGATCGCGGCGGTCATCGGGACGAGGGCTCGCAGCTGCGACTCGCCGAGGACGGGGAGGCCGGAGATCCCGGCGGGCACGGTGTTCATCTCACCCCGAAGCGTTGCGCCAACCACCCCGTGCGTCCACCGATCCGGCAAAGAGGAGGCACGAAATGGTGTCAACGCGTCACCTCCTCGGGGAAGGTGTCGCCGGGCGTGGCGATGCGATCACGGACGATCACCTTCCCCGATGAGGATGGTGAGGTCAGGGGATTGATCCAGCGCGGGCAACCGACAGCGGAGGGTGATCATCCGCGTCACTCGCTCACCCACCGTGGGCGCGTCAACCACCCATTCGGCCTCGGACATCTCACATGCGAGATAGCGTGACTCCCATGTCCGAGGCTCACCTCGCCCAGATCGGCACTCTGATCCGCGGCGCACGCACCCATCGCGGGCTCACCCAGACGCAGCTGGCCGAGGCACTGGGCACCAGCCAGAGCGCCGTCCACCGGATCGAGCGGGGTCAGCAGAACCTGACCGTGGAGATGATCGCCCGCATCGGCGAGGCGCTCGACTCCGAGCTGATCCACGTGGGAGCCGGCCCGGTGCACCTGCGGGTCCACGGCCCCACCAAGCTGGCCGGGGCGATCGACGTCAAGTCGTCCAAGAACGCCGGCGTCGTGCTGCTCTGCGCCGCATTGCTGAACCGGGGCCGCACCACGCTGCGCCGGGTGGCCCGGATCGAGGAGGTCAACCGGCTGCTCGAGGTGTTGGACAGCATCGGGGTCCGCAGCCGCTGGTTGAACAGCGACGGCGACCTCGAGCTCACCCCCAGCGGCGACATCGACCTGTCCTCGATCAATGCCGATGCTGCCCGCCGCACCCGATCAGTGATCATGTTGCTGGGCCCCCTGCTGCACCAGCTGGAGTCCTTCGAGCTGCCCTATGCGGGCGGTTGCCAGCTGGGCCTGCGCACGATCGAGCCGCACCTGACCGCGCTGCGTCCCTTCGGCCTCGGCGTCGTGGCCACCGAGGGCACCTATCAGTGCCAGGTGAACCGCGAGGTCACCCCGCGGCGTCCGATCGTGCTGACCGAGCGCGGCGACACCGTGACCGAGAATGCGTTGATGGCCGCCGCCCTGCACGAGGGCGAGACGGTGATCCGCAACGCGTCGTCCAACTACATGGTCCAGGACCTGTGCTTCTTCCTGCAGGAACTGGGCGTGAGCATCGAGGGCATCGGGACGACGACGCTGCGGGTGCGCGGCGTGCGCGAGATCGAGGTGGACGTCGACTACGCGCCGTCCGAGGACCCGATCGAGGCGATGTCACTGCTGGCCGCGGCCATCGTCACCGACTCGGAGATCACGATTCGCCGGGTGCCGATCGAGTTCATGGAGATCGAGCTCGCCGTGCTCGAGGGCATGGGCCTGGACTACGAACGCACCGAGGAGTACCTGGCCGCCAACGGCCGCACCCGGCTGGTCGACCTGACCACCCGCAAGTCGGTGCTGCACGCGCCGATCGACAAGATCCACCCGATGCCCTTCCCCGGGCTGAACATCGACAACCTGCCGTTCTTCGCGGTGATCGCGGCATCCGCGTCCGGGCAGAGCCTGATCCACGACTGGGTGTACGAGAACCGTGCGGTCTACCTGACCGAACTGAACCGGCTCGGCGCCTCGGTCACCCTGATGGACCCGCACCGGGTGATGGTGAAGGGGCCGACCCGCTGGTCGGGTACCGAGGTGGTCTGCCCGCCCGCTCTGCGCCCGGCAGTGGTGATCCTGCTGGCGATGCTGGCGGCCAAGGGCACGTCGGTACTGAGGTCGGTCTATGTGATCAATCGCGGCTACGAGGATCTGGCCGAGCGCCTGAACGCCCTGGGCGCCGACATCGAGGTGTTCCGGGACTCCTTCTGAGCGGTCCGGCCCCCGCCCGACACGATGGCGACTGCAGCCGAGGTGGTACGGGGCGGTGGTAGCTTCGCCACCGAGTGTGAGCAGTCGACCTGGGGTGGGGGATCACGCCGTGGGCTTTTCCGAGGCAGTGCGGACCTGTATCGCCAAGTACGCCGACTTCACCGGGCGTGCTCGCCGGTCCGAGTACTGGTGGTTCGCTCTCGCCTATGTGGGCGCCGTGGTCATCGCGAGCCTGCCCGAGAGCCTGGCCGGCAGTGACTCCAGCATCCTCGGCGGTCTGGTCATGCTCGCCGGGCTGCTGCCGTCGCTGGCGGTCTCCGTGCGCCGACTGCACGACACCGGGCGATCGGGGTGGTTCTACCTGCTCAACCTCATCCCGTGTGTCGGCGGTCTGATCATCTTCATCTTCGCCGTCCAGGAAAGCCAGCCGCACCCGAACGCCTGGGGCGCCTCACCCAAGGGCACCGCACTTCCCTACGGCCCCAGCGGCTTCGGCGGCCCCGGTGGGTACGGGGTCCCACCCGCCTACGGGGGCTACGGCGGCACCGAAGCAGCTCCGCCGTCCCAACCCACCTTCGGGTCGCCCGCCCCTGCGGGCCAGTCCGACCCCGCCTCGACCTATCAGGAGCCGACCTACGGATCCCCGTACGGGACTCCCTCCTACGGGAACCCCACCCAGGGGAACCCCGCCTACGGGACGCCGGCGTACGGGACTCCGCCGCAGCCGGAGCGGGGCAACCCCCCGGTGTACCCGCCTCCCCCGCCCGCACCCGGACCGTCCCAGGGCTGGCCGCCCCACAGCGGGACCTGATCCTGCAGCGAGCGGGGCGCCCCCGATCGGGTGCGCCCGTGGACGTCTCGGTGGACGTCTGGTGGTCAGGGGTGAGGCGGCACCAGCGCCGTGAACGGCCACCAGGGCAGGTTCCTGGCCACCCAGAACACGGCGAGCAGTCCGTAGCCCGCCCACACCACCGGGGCAGGGAGGCGCTCGAGCCGCGGCCACGATCGCGTCACCCGGTTCGGCAGCGCCCAGGTCAACCAGGCGTACACCAGCACCGGGACCGCCGCCACGATCAGGGCGTTGTAGGCCAGTGCCCTCACCACGTCCCCGTCCAGCAATCGGTTCACCGCTCGCAGCAGGCCGCACCCCGGGCAGAAGGTACCGGTGACCGCGAGCCAGGGGCAGATTCCGTACGAGCCGGGCTCACGCGGGTCCCGCACGCTCAGCATCAGGCACCCCGCTGCGGCACCGGCGGCCGTCAGCGCCGGGGCCACCCACGCGGGCAGGTCACGGACGGCGGCGCGACGCGGCGAGGTGGACACGGCGTGAGAGTAACCGGGACTCAGTCGGCCCGGTCTGATCAGGTGGGCAGGCCCGGCAGGCCCGGCTGGTGATCTGGCCGGTTCTGGTCAGGGGGACGGCGCCAACCAGCTGAACGGCTCCCAGGGCAGGTTGCGGGCGACCCAGTAGAGGCCGACCAGCACCGCGAAGGCGTAGATCGCCCGGGACGGCGCGGACCCGACCCGGGGCCAGCGCGCCGTCAGGCGCGGCGGCAGCGCCCAGGCCACCCAGGCGTAGACCAGCACCGGGACGACCGCCACTGCGAGCACGTTGTAGCCGACCGCCCCGGCGAGGTCACCGGCGAGTAGCCGATTGACCGCACGCAGGGACCCGCACCCCGGACAGTAGGTGCCGGTGAGCGCGAGCGAGGGGCAGATCGCGTACGCCCCCGGGACCCGGGGGTCTCGCACCGTGAGCAGGGCCCCCGCCGCGGCCACCGCCACCCCCGTCGCGGCGGGCGCCACCCACCGTGGCAGCGCCCGCCGGGACAGGTCGATCACCTCACGGGGAGAGCGAACCGCTCGCCCCGAGGATGACGATGAAGATCACGTAGAGCACCACGCCGACCAGGGTGACCCCGGCCGAGATGATCGCCCACTTCTTGGCGGACTCGGCGGCAGCCTGGGCCTGGGCGTACTGTCCCGAGTCCCACAGCCCGTTCACCTTGGCGGCGTAGACGATCGAGACGATGCCCGCCGGCAGACAGCAGAGCACCGTCGACAGGATGGCCAGCACCAGGTTGTTGTTCGGCCGGGGCCCGCTGGGCGCAGCACCATAGGAGGGCTGCCCGAACGCAGGCTGAGCACCGTAGGACGGTTGCCCGTACTGCGGCTGCTGACCGTAGGCCGGCGGCGGCGGGTACCCACCCGGCTGCTGGTTGGGGGGCTGCTGACCCGGCTGCTCGGAGCCGTAGGGTGGGTATTCCGACACACTCTCTCCTTCGGAGGCCGTCGCCGATCGCCAAGGTGGAGCGTCCCCGGATCAGCGATCATCGATGCCCGTGAACCCTACCCCCGCGGCGGACCACCTCGTGCGGCGGCAAGCGCGTCAGTGGGCGAAGGTCCCCACGAGGATCGCCCTCGCCAGGGTGTGGAAGGCGAGGTTGAAGGAGACCACGGCCGGGCTCGCCGATCCGTCCACCGGCAGGGCGTCGACGTCGACCGCGTGCACCACGAAGTAGTAGCGGTGCGTCATGTCGCCGGGGGGCGGCGCGCAGCCGTCGTAGCGCTGGTTGCCGAAGTCGTTGCGCACGTGGAAGGCACCGTCGGGCAGCTGCTCGTCGTCCGCCCCGGCACCGGCGTCCAGCGAGGTCACCGAGGCCGGGATGTTGACCGCCAGCCAGTGCCAGAACCCGGACGGCGTGGGCGCGTCGGGGTCGAAACACGTGACGCAGAAGGACTTGGTGCCCTCCGGGGCCCCCGACCAGCTCAGCTGTGGGGAGACGTTCTGCCCGCCGGTCGAGTCGTGCACGTGGCGCAGCACCAACGGGGCTCCGTCGGCGGCGTCGGCGCTGGTGACGGTGAAGGACGCCGCGGCGGGCAGCAGGTCGTAGGGGTTGGGGGCGACGGGACGGTCCAGGCTCATCACGGACTCCTCGGCAGCTCAGGGACGAGAGACGACAGGCACACTGCTCACAACTCGAAGCCTTCCGGGAAAGGGTCGGCCGGGTCCAGGTGCCATTGGGCCGTCCCGGTCACCCACGCGCGTCCGGTGATCGTGGGCACGATGGCCTCCAGCGCCTGTCCCGCACCGTCGCCACCGGCCCGGCCCACCGTGGTGCGCTCCACCGCCCGGCCGACGAAATGGGTTCCGATGAACGACTCGTTGACGAAGTCGGTGTCCATCGCCAGCTCGCCGATCGCCACCAATTGCGCTACTCGGGCACTGGTTCCCGTGCCGCACGGGCTGCGGTCGAACCACCCGGGGTGGATCGCCATCGCGTGCCGGGAGTGCTGCGCGGTCGCCCCCGGGGCCAGGAACTGCACGTGGTGGCAGACCGCGATCTCGGGGTTGTCCGGGTGCACCGGGCGCCGCTGGGTGTTGATCGCCTCCATCAGCGCCAGCCCGGCGTCCAGGATCTGCTGCTTGTTCCGGCGGTCGAAGTCGATCCCGAGCTGGGCCAGCGGCAGGATCGCGTAGAAGTTGCCGCCGAAGGCCATGTCGTAGCCGACCTCGCCGAAACCCTTCACCTCGACCGTGGCCTGACGGTCGAGCAGGAAGCTCGGCACGTTGCGCAGGGTGACCGCGCGCGCGGCGCCGTCCTCGACCCGGACGTCGGCGATCACCAGCCCCGCGGGGGTGTCCAGGCGGATCGTGGTGACCGGTTCGACGACCTCGACCATGCCGGTCTCGACCAGCACCGTGGCCACGCCCATGGTTCCGTGCCCGCACATCGGCAGGCAGCCCGAGACCTCGATGTAGAGCACGCCGACATCGGCGTCCGGACGGGTGGGTGGTTGCAGGATGGCGCCGCTCATCGCCGAGTGGCCGCGAGGCTCGGTCATCAGGAACGTCCGCAGGCCGTCCAGGTTGGCCATGAACCAGCGCCGGCGGTCGAACATCGTCTCCCCCGGGAGCACGCCGACGCCCCCGGTGACCACCCGGGTGGGCATCCCCTCGGTGTGCGACTCGACCGTGTGGATGACACGACGCGACCTCATGGGCGCACTCTACGATCCCGGCCACTGCGCGACCCGGCCGCGGCCCGGCCGCGATGAGCAGAGGCGTCCCGGGATGCGTCCGGGATGCGGCCCGGTGCCGCACTCAGGGCTTGCGCGCCACCCCGCACAGGGCGGGCGAGTAGTCCGTGCTCGGGCCGGCGTCGGGAGCAGGCCGCCACTGGTCGAGCGAGACCACGCCAGGCTCGATCAGCTCGAGCCCGTCGAAGAACCGGGTGATCTCCTCCCGGGTCCGGCGGACCATCTGGGTGCCGACCTTCTCGTTGTACTTCGACGTCGCCGCGTTCGCGATCCCCACCGCGTCGTCGCGCAGCGGGTGCGAGACCGCCAGGTAGCTGCCCGGAGCCAGCGCGCCGATCAGCTCCCCCAGCACGTCGTAGGCGTCCTCGACCAGGAACTGCAGGGTCATCAGCAGGAGCAGCCCCACCGGCCGATCGAGGTCCAGCGTCTGCCCCGCCCGGCGCAGCACCTCCGCCGGCTGGTGCAGATCGGCGTCCAGGTAGGCGATCGTGCCCGGGCTGCCGACCAGCAGTGCGTGGGCGTGCACCAGCACGATCGGATCGTTGTCGACGTAGACCACCCGGGTGTCCGGGTTGATCGCCTGGGCCACCTCGTGGACGTTGTCGACGGCCGGTAGCCCGGTGCCGAGATCGAGGATCTGGGAGATGCCGGCCTCGCCGACCAGGTGCCGCACCGCCCTCACGAGGAAGGCCCGGTTGGCCCGAACCCCCGGCACGATCCCGGGGTTGGCCCTGATCACGGCCTCGGCGGCCTCACGATCGGCCGGGTAGTTGTCCTTGCCGCCCAGCCAGTAGTCGTACACCCGGGCCGGGTGCGCGATCGAGGTGTCGATCCGCACCGGGACCGACCCCAGTGCGCTGTCCTGACCACCAGCTGTCATGAGGTGCCCTGCCTGTCGTCGTCGAGGGGTGCACCGAGTGCCGAGAACATGGCCGATTATGCCGGTTGACCGGGAGTGGCCCCACCCCCCACCCCTCGTGATCATGCACTTTCGACTGGTCGAAAGTGCGTGGGCTCGACCCCCTGTTGCAACGATGGTGTTGATCTTGAGAGGGTCCGGTCGTGCCAGGACAGCGGATCACGAGTGAGGAACGGGTTCGGATCGAGTGTTGGTGGACGGCGGGCTGGTCGATCCCGCGG